>JAIQZU010000039.1 GCA_021776915.1 Candidatus Scalindua sp.
AAAAACATTAGAAAGTTTATAGATTTACAGAAATCTTCCTACGAGGGGCATTACCTCCTGGGAGTTTTCCTGATTGCAAGCGGAGATAATAAATCTGCGAAGGATACATTAGAAAAGGCCGGGAGTATAGATGCTGAACAAGGCAACATAATAGTCGCAAACGCTCTAATTAATCATATTGAAGGTAATTATAACACGGCGGAAGCTTCTCTTAAGAAGGCGCTAAGCTTAACCGGGGAAATCAATAACCAGATAATCAACATGTTCTTAGCAAACCTTTACCTGTCGCAGGAAAAACTTCCACTATCAAAAGAGAGTTTAAATATATCCGGCGGTTTTATAGATGGATTCAGGCCTGACAACCTTGATTTAAAATCTGATAGCAAAACCAGCCAATCTTTCGCCCACACAAACCTTGCGATCTTTTTCTACCTTAACAAATGGTATGACAAGGCAATTAAGACGTGCGATGCCGCATTAGCAATCCATCCGGATAATCCTATTACTTTGTATGTAAAGGGCAAATCACTTATAGATAAAAAAGATTTTAATCAGGCTCTTTTGCAATTTAAAAAGATCGTTGAAACACAACCTGATTTCTTATCTCCTCATTATGATTTAGCAAGGATTTACTTTGTAATGGGCGACAATGATAAAGCTATTGAAGAATACAAGAGGACAGCAGAGTTAGACCCAAAGGATGCATCAGTCCACCTCTCTATAGGAAATATATATTCCAGACAGGGGAAAAATGATGAAGCCATTGCCGAATATAAACAGTTCCTTGCCATGGCGCCTGATTCTCCGATTGGATACAACGAACTGGCTTATCATTATGCGGAACTTGAAACTAACCTTGATGAAGGCCTGGAATATGCTCTAAAAGCGGCCAGGTTAGCGCCAAAAGATGCATCGATCCTGGATACGTTAGGATGGGTATATTTTAAAAAAGGCAATCTTGAAAAAGCTCTCGAAAACCTGAGATCTGCAGTCGAATTTGGACCAAACTCGCCAACAATAAGATACCATCTAGGAATGGCACATTATAGAAACAGGAATCTCAACAACGCCTTAAACGAATTCAATAACTCTTTATCAATCTCGGGAAGATTCAGCGAATCATCCCGGTCTAAAAAAATGATTAGATTAATTGGAAGCCAGTTGAGCCAAACACAATAAAAAAGGTTTTAGAAATAATTACTACCTATATTGAGCGATTTCGTAGCCGCAACCTTGAGGTTGCGTAACTTACGTAAACCCATCAAGTGGTGAAAAACGCAGGCTAAAGCCAGCGGCTACAACGGCATGTAATATAAAATCGCTCAATTTAGGTACTATTCAAATATGAAGAAACCATATCTATTAATAATTACGGTAATTCTGTGTCTGGCATTAACAGGTAGTATGTCTCCGGCAGAGGACTCTGACGCAGAGTCGATAGAGGCATGCAAGCAGGCAGCAATTGAAAATCCTGATGATGCAACAGCTCATTTTAATCTCGGTGTTGCCTATCTCAAATCAGGTATGTACAATGAGGCGATTGAGGCATTCCAGCAGGCAATAAAGATTGACCCTGATAATGGCAAGTCTCATAAAACTCTCGGTTACGTCTATTTAAATTTACACATGTATAAAGAGGCGATTGAAGCGTTAAATCACGTAATAAGGATTAACCCTGATGCAACCGCTCATTACAATCTTGGTTTTGTCTATGGCAAAGCAGGCATGTATAAAGAGGCGATTGAGGTGTACAAGCGTGCAATATTTATTCACCCTGATTATATAAATGCTTATAATAATCTCGGTAATGCCTATGGTGAACTGGGCATGTACAAAGAGGCGATTGAGGCGTTAATGGTTGCGATAAGGAGATCCCCTGACCATGCAATGTCTTATTATAATCTCGGCCTTATTTATAATCTATCAAACGACAAAGACTCTGCCCTGAAGCAGTATGAAATGCTGGAAAGCCTTGACTCCGATCTGGCAGACAAACTGTTTATATTAATTAAAAAATAACTCAGGGTGGAAAACATCCTGCGCCAAACTACATATCACCCACCAAACAAACCGTCGGGCATGCCTGTAGTGGCCCTGTGGATCTGGGATGATCAAACGTAATAAGCTCATCGCTTTTCCTGTTATTTATTGTCTATAAGCGAAGGTCAGGCCGGTTATTTGGAATATCCTTGACACCTTAAAAACGTTTTTTATATAATCTCAGCCTTGTTTATAACGTATCTGAATCTCTATAACATTTCGAATGAATTTGCCCTTCAGGTCAACCATGCGGGTAATCATACCGATAGCATTTATAGATACTCCAGAATATGAGTGGTTTGAGGCGGCATGGCCAAGTGGACTAAGGCAGCGGATTGCAAATCCGTTATCCAGGGTTCGAATCCCTGTGCCGCCTCCATTTTTTTGTGATTTAATGGGCGGGTGGTGGAATGGCAGACACGAGGGACTTAAAATCCCTTCCTCGCAAGGGGGTGAGGGTTCGACTCCCTCTCCGCCCATTTCTCAAATCATAAACAATAATCACACAAAGTCCCCAGTGAAATCAAGTACTGTTACACGGTGCAGGCACGGAGATTCCCCGGACAAAAAACGCCGAGGACAAGCACTAAGAAAACGAATTTAAAAAAACAAAAGATAATGGTTTTTACCCTTTGTTTGCTTTGTAACTTCGTGTGAGGAATATAAAGACCAACTACTGCTATCCATAAATAGCTTTTTCGCGTGCGATACGTTTAAGTTCCTGAGTATAAAAGAGTTCGTCCTGATCTCCGGATCCGGATTCAGTACCTCCGCCAACATTTTCTAAATGTTTATTCAGTTTAACCAGTTTTCCTGTAGCCCGCTCTGCAGCTTCAATATCCACACTCTTCTTCTCCCTTGCCTTTTCTACCTTCTCCTGCACGTTACCCTTTCCTTTCAGTTCAGCAAGCTTTGCACGTGCATTTCTAATCTCCTCAATATCTTTGTTTTTAGACACGTCCTTTCCCTCTGATTCATTGCCGGCTTCAATATCACAAATCTTCTGCTCTAATTGCGAGCTAAACTCCTTTACTTGAGAATCTGAAAACTTTCCCACCTCACGTATATTTTTATCCACATCTTCGTTCATCTTGTTAAGTCTTGTACGAAGGCTTTCAATCTCAGAGATATAGCGTTTAATTGAATCAGCACATTTGCTCTGCCCTTTAAAACTTTTCAGATTAATAAGCTTATCTTTCCACCGAGAGACAGATTCCAAAAGGAACTCAATCTCGCTTCGTATCAAATTCTTCTCATGAATATCCTGCTTTAGTTTTTTCTCAATGATTGTAGCTACCATATTCCCCTCCATTCTCAAACCAGGTTTAATTTTTAATTTTTCTTCGGATAATCAGGATTTAATATTTATACTAGCTCAATATCATCCTCACCCATATGACGTTCGCAATAGTGACATCTTATCCTTATCGGATTCTTATTTATTACATGAAATCTGCTTTTTACTTTCTGATGGTTGCTGACACAATTTGGATTAAAACATTTCAGGAATTCTTCTATAGACTCCGGTATAGCAACTTTAAATTTTTCTACAACTTCAGAACCCTTGATAATATTAACAGTTGCATCCGGAGCAATTAATGATATTTTGTTTACTTCCTCCTGTGTAAGGAGCTTCCCTCCAATCTTTATAATACCTTTAGTGCCCAACTTCTTACTAGATAAATTGTACCCGATCAAAACTACCTGATCTATATCCTGGATGTTCAATATATTGACAACTTTGAATGTGTTTCTACTCGCAATCTGGTCAATAACCGTACCTTCTTCAATTGCTGAAACCTCAACTTTTTTCATTGTATGGCACCCAATACCAAGGCCAATAATGTTTCTCTTACCGGAATACCACTATGAGCCTGCTGAAAGTACACCGCAAAGCTTGTAGCGTCCAGGCTTTCATCCATCTCGTCTACCCTTGGCAGGGGATGGAGTATCTTAAGATCTTCCTTAACATTTAACTCATCCATAACGGCTTTACTGAGCTTATAAATACCTCTTACTTTTTCATACTCTACAGGGTCTGAAAACCGCTCCTTCTGTATCCTTGTGCAATAAAGAATATCAAGCTTGCTGCTTACTTCGCTTAGAGACTCCACCTCATGATATGAAACATTTCTTGATCCTAACTCCTCCAGATAATCTTTAGGAGTCTTGAGACTTGGTGGTGAAATAAAGTACATCTCTGCATTAAAGTTGGCCATGGCATATGCCAGTGAGTGTGCAGTCCTGCCATATTTTAAATCTCCCAGAAACCCAATCGACAAGTTCTCAAGTTCACCTTTCACCTTTTTTATAGTATAAAGGTCTACAAAGGTCTGGGTTGGATGCTGGCTTGCCCCGTCACCGCCATTAATAACCGGAATGCTTACGGAATCAGCCGTAAGCCTGGAAGCGCCTTCAAGGAAATGCCTTAAAACAATAATATCACAATAACCTTCAATAATTTTAACTGAGTCCCTTAGTGATTCGCCCTTTACGCTAGACGTTGTTCCAAGTTCATCAAACCCGACAACCTCTCCTCCAAGTCGTTTCATTGCCGTTTCAAAACTCAATCTCGTTCGCGTTGAAGGTTCAAAAAAAAGATTTGCAAGCACCTTCCCCTTTAGAATTTCAGAACTACCTTCTTTCTCCATCCTCTTTGATATGTCAAGAATGTATAATATTTCCTCTTTTGTAAAGTCCAGGATGGAAATTATATCTTTGTTTTTTAAGCTTATCATTGGTCTACGTTAACTTGCTTGCTGGTAATTGCTTTATGATATTATCAAAGAGGGTTTAACATAACAAGAGAAAAACACCTGGAAAGGTATGACAAGTAGCGCCCTTAACAACATTTACATTCAAATTATATTGATATAATTATGGGGGTCTGTTATATTGAACTTTCTGGCTTCTTTTCAAACAAGCTCCGGATTTCTTGCGAAAGCAGGGTTACCTCCCTGCCCGACAAATGGCAGACGGGCCTTTCAGGAGGAATACAATTCTTATAATATGAAATATTGCATCATCATTCCTGATGGAATGGCCGATTATAAACTGGAAAAACTCAGCAACAGAACACCACTGGAAGCGGCAAGAACACCTAACCTGGATAATATAGCCTCTGGGGGAGCACTTGGACTCGTCAACACCATACCAAAAGGATTCAAACCGGGAAGTGATATTGCATGCCTTTCAGTGTTAGGTTACGATCCGGAAGTTTACTATACAGGACGTGCACCGCTTGAATCTGCAAGTTTAGGCATCAAGCTGGGAAAGCAGGACTGGGCCGTTCGCTGCAATTTAATCACAATGAATGATGGCATACTGGAAGACTTTACTGCTGGCCATATATCCGATAATGAGGCAAAGCTAATCATCTCATTTTTGAATGAAAGTCTGGGAAACGACAACATCAGCTTCCATGCAGGCAAGAGCTATCGAAACATAATGATTTACAATGGAGATAGCATGATAGAGGCTGATTGCACTCCCCCTCATGACATCATCGGCAAATCAATAAAACAATATTTACCAAAAGGAAATGGCAGTGAAATATTAATAAATTTAATGAATAGTTCACACCCTTTACTTATGAATCATAACATAAACAAAGTAAGGATAGACCTTGGTAATAATCCCGCCAATATGATCTGGCTGTGGGGACAGGGGCAACGTCCTTCTATTGTTCCTTTTAAAGAGTTATACGGAATCTCAGGCGCAGTCATAACAGGTGTCGATTTATTAAAAGGCCTTGCGACTTATCTTGACTGGAACATCATAGACGTTCCTGGCGCCACTGCGTATTTTGACACCGATTATGATGCCAAGGCACGATATGCAATTAAAGCGATGGAAACACATGATCTGGTTTTAATACATATTGAGGCTCCGGATGAAGCAGGCCATGAGGGAAATATCCATGAAAAGATTCGGGCTATTGAAAATATCGACAGGAAAATCATCGGTCCGGTTTTCGATGCGCTACAAAAATATAAGGAATTCCGCATGCTTATACTACCAGACCATTATACACCAATAAGCAAAAGAACTCATACCTCAGAACCTGTACCTTTTACCATTTACAGCACAGATTCAATTGAAAAAAGCAAACTTGCTTTCTCAGAATCAAATGCAAAACAAACCGGCCTGAGGGTGAAAAAAGGATATGAATTAATGAATAAATTTATCAATGGCGATATCGCTTAAATCACCGAAAAGTGTTAAATCTGTTGAATCTACAATATCAATATTGACAAGCTTACCAGACATTAAAGAGGATGCATCAGCTTGATTACTTTCTTCCGGCAGGTCAAAGGCAACAATCTGATTTTGCCTTGTCCTCCCGCTTAATCTGCCTGCATCAGATTTACTCGTCCCTTCCACCAGAACCTCAACAGACTTCCCAACCATCTTCCTGTTTTCTTCAGTACTTATCTTCTTCTGCAGATCCAGCAATATATGATTTCTTCTTTTCTTTGTTTCTTCCTGCACGTCATCAAGAAATTCTGTAGCTGCAGTTCCCGATCTTGACGAGTATTTAAATATAAAACTATTCTGGCAGCGTACATCGTTTAACAATCTCACTGTGTCTTCAAAGTCCTCCTCTGTCTCACCGGAAAAGCCCACAATAAAGTCACTGGCAATTTTAATGTCTGGCACTAAAGACTTAGCCATCTCAACAAGTTCTCTATAGTGTGCAGACGTATATTGCCGTCTCATTTTCTTCAATATTCTGTCTGAACCTGACTGTGCCGGCATGTGCAGATATTCACAAACCCCGGGCAATTCTCCAACAGCCTCTAATATCTCCTTAGTCATATCCCTCGGATGAGAGGTAACAAAACGGATTCTTTCTATACCTTCAATTGGGTCCAGTTTTCTGAGCAGTGTGGCTAAAGTAACACTCCCATTCAAACCCTTTCCGTAAGAGTTTACATTTTGACCCAATAGAGTAACCTCTTTACAACCATCATCCGCAAGGCGCTTAACCTCATCTATGATATCTGTAACAGGCCTGCTGAATTCACGCCCCCTGACATACGGTACAATGCAATAAGAGCAGAAATTATCGCATCCCCTCATGATAGACACAAAAGCATTGTACCGGTTTTGCCTCTGTGTAACCAATCGGTCAAAGCTTACTTCACCATCTTCATCAATAGCCAGAATGCGGTTATTGGTTCCATTAATTTCTTCGAGTAACTCAGGAAGTTTAGAAAACATCCTCGTACCGCAGACAAGATTAACATGAGGCATCCGTTTGAATATTCTGTCTCCCTCATTTTGTGCCATACATCCCAGTACGCCAAGAATCAGTTTCGGGTTCTTTTCCTTTTGATCTCTCAAACTGCCGAGTTGTGAATATACCTTGTGCTCAGCCTTGTCACGCACACTGCAAGTATTCAGAAGGATAACGTCCGCATCTTTCTCATCTTCGGCAAAAGCGTAACCTCTCTTCGCAAGTGAGCCTATTGACAACTCCGAATCCAGCTTATTCATCTGGCAGCCATAAGTCTTGATAAAAACTTTAGTTTGATTTGTATTCATAGATTTCATCTTTGACATTCTTTATTTTCTCATTTTATCTATACTATATACTGTATGGATATTATAATATCTTGAATAGTTAAACTGAAAAATAAAATATCTTTTCTTACCTAACCAATTTCTTTATTATTCTGCTTTCTCTATTTTTCAAAATGCAGTTATGGCAGACACGGCTGTATTAATATATGATGATAGATGTAGCTTATGCTGTGGTTGTATGAGGTGGCTTAAGTTGCATGCAATTGGGAGCGACGCATTCGAGTTTATCCCATGCCAGTCTAAGAAACGTATGAGTCTATTTCCCAGTTTAAACGAGAAGAAATGTCTGGAGGAGTTACACATGGTTCTTCCTGATGGGCAAATCCTTACAGGCGACAGGTCACTACCGGAAATCCTTATACGGCTGAGGTATTTCAGGCGACTGGCTGTTTTATTCAGAATACCTGTAATCCGCTTGTTTTCGTATGCCGTCTACCGTTTGATAGCTAACAACAGATACATTATCTCACGAACAATATTGCCTCTGACAGAAGAAAAAATATAAGGTTACACAGTATGCTTTTCCCCTGTTTACAACAAACACAAACGTCATATTATACTCCTATGACGGGAACGCCTATCTTTTAACCGGTGCTACTCAGAAATCCTGTCTTCAAAATTGCCCTAATCCATATGGGTGCATGCTTCCTGGATTAACGGCAGAAGATTCGTTATCTCTTCCTTAGTCAATCTTCCCAACTTGGCAAACCTTAATTCACCTTGACTATTTTTGTTCTCCCTGGATATTTGCAGTTTCTTGGTCCCCTTATTGTAGGAATAAATACTTGCTGTTAAACGTTCATTATCATTTTCCCAGGACTTTGCGAACACACATTCATCCAATTCTTTGTCATACGGCATATTTAACCTCCTGCTATTAAGTTAAAACATTACCTTTTAAATGTATACAAGATTAAGCTTCATCCTTATTCAAATATAAATTATCTGCTATAAGCAGCTTCATTAATCTTTAGGATACCCAATACATTTATTTCAATCACCGGATGTGTGAGATTCGCATGAATATATTAAATACAGAATGTCATAATGTCAATGATTATAATTGCTTAATATCTTTTTAGACAGAGTCGTTATACTTTTTTTTCAGGAGGCATTGTCCTCAATACTGCCTCTTTAAATGACATTGTTTCAAACGGGAAATATTCCTTGATGGATTCATCATGGCAGATAGCCTCACTCTTCAGCCCTTCTACCAGACATCTTGTTATTGAGTTTGGTATCGGCGTAAGTAAACTTGCCAGATATGTATAAAGCCCGATATTAAGAAAAGGAAACGGAATGAAAATTGTTCTTTTATCAAGAAGTTTGGCAAGAACCTTCAGCAGCTCCTTATATGTCAAAACGTCTCTCCCCCCTATATCAAAATCTTTCCCCACGGTTTCTGGAACTTCCAGGACACCGACAAGATATTTGATTACATCACCTATCGCCACAGGTTGGCATTTATTTCTTGCCTGAAGCGGAAATGGAATAACTGGAAGTCTTTTCACAAGATACCGCATAATCTCATAAGAAGCGCTCCCCTTACCTACAATAATAGCCGCACGAAGAACAGTTACCGGCGTCTTCCCTTTTCTTAATTCTCTGGCCACCTCCATGCGATTGCACAGATGAGACGAGAGCGAACTCCTGGTATCCCCAAGTCCTCCCAGGTAAATTAGCCTTTTAACGTGTTTTTCACCTGCAACCTTTCTAAAGTTAACAGATGCCCTGATATCTGCGGCCTCAAAGCTTTTAGACCCTAAACGCATGGAATGAATTAGATAATAAGCGGTATCGATCCCGTCAAGAGCAGTATTCAGATGTTTCTCATTCAAGGCATCCGCAACAACTATTTCAGCCCCTGCCCATCTACTCTTATATGCAGAATTTGTTCCCCTCAGCATCACTCTCACCTTATATCCTCTTGCCAATAACTCGGGAACTAATCTGCCGCCCACATGCCCTGAAGCGCCGGTAACTAAAATTGTACCGACATGAGGAAGAGGCTTTGAGGGTAAATCACTGCAAAACAGCCCTTCTTCCTTACATATATCAGCAACAGAAGAATTATTCATCTTTTCTTATTATACCAAACCCTTCTTAGGGCAAAAGTCGCCAGGCTCAATAACTTATGGCAATTCAAATATTGTGTAATAATTAAGGTTGACTTGAAGTGTTATGTGAAATGGAACAGTAAATTCTAGAAATTGAAGAGATATATAAACAGCAGTATCCTTTTATTTACAAAGGTAATTAACGTGTTTTGTACACTTTATAAGGCCAGGCATTTACCAGATACTGAGTTGCTATTCTTTATCTTCAATACAGTGTCTAATGCATTTTGAAAGTCCATTCCTTGCTGCATGATCTATTCCAAGAAACGATATTCCTACATCATATTTGCTGGAACTGAATTTTTCAATACGAACAACATCCCCTGCAATCACTAATGGCTCATCAGCAGTACCTGTTGGTATCCGGAGTTGTACTTTAGTATCTATATCAATCGGATATTTACTTTCGAAAAGAATTCCCCCAGTGCTCAGGTTTTTGCTGGTTGTTTCCAAAGTACCTATCTTATTATTGGGATCAACTATCTGAACCTGAATATCAGCAATAAAGTCTACTCGAATGTAACGTCGTTTGTGTTCAGAGAAGATTACAATATTGTTTTTACCTGTTTCTTTGGCCTTATAAACAGCAATATCAGAATTTTTAATCAGGTTTTCTGTATCAGTCGCATCTATAGGGAAGGATGCTATTCCTCCACTAATAGTCAAACTGATGTTTTGGCCCTTATAGTCAAGCCTTGTCCTTTCCACTCTCTCACGTATTCTTTCCCCTACCACAAAAGCATCAATTTTTCCTGTTTCCGGCAACACAACCACAATCTCTTCCCCTCCATATCTAACAGCAATATCTATAGTCCTTAATTCGCTCTTAATCATCCTGGCTACATGCTTCAATGTCTCATCACCCGCCAAATGGCCAAAGGTGTCATTTATCTTCTTAAAATCATCAAGGTCAAGAAATAAAACAGACAGTTCCAGCCCATAGCGAGTAGCGCGATCTATTTCCAGCAAAAACATATCATCAAAAGTACGCCGTGTATAAAGACCCGTAAGACTGTCGTATTTTAAAGAATCGAGCGCTTCCTCAAGTACGCGAATCTCAATCACTATGGGATTCGTCATGTCTTTACTGACTGAACAAAAGTAATCACATATCGCTGTCCTCAAATTAACGTTCCTGCCTAAAGCTTTACTAATACTGTTGCGATGAGAGAGAATTTGATTCCAGTAGTCTTCGGCTTTATCAGATGTTAAATCGAGATGTGTTAATACACTGAAAATGATTTGATACGCTTCACCGCCTCCTTTCTCGATAATGCAATTAAGCTCCGAGATAAGTTTATCATCATCTAAAGAAAATTCATCCAGACATTTTAATACTGACTCTCGGATTGAATCCACTAATAAACCTCCTGTATGCTATCGTTAGGGAAATTAACAAAAAAATCTTGGTCTGGATTTATAACAAGAATATTGATCAAGCATTATGTAATTCTGTAAATGTTTTCTGTTTAACCCAAATTGAGCGATTTTATATTACATGCCGTTGTAGCCGCTGGCTTTAGCCTGCGTTTTTCCTCACTTGATGGGTTTGCGTAAGTTACGCAACCTCAAGGTTGCGGCTACGAAATCGCTCAATTTAGGTTTAAATAACAACAAAAAGGAAGCTTGCCTTATTATCTAACGACGAAATCTATTATTAAATAGGATAATTCAGCAAACGGCAGAAACACAATGGCTTATAGTAGATATGTAAAAATTAAAATCAAGTGGAAAAATGGTTTATTACCCAAAAACTTTTGGGCATAGTTTCATCCTATTTTAGTAATCAATCCCCGGTTGGGGTTCAATTTCCTTTCTGTAGGCATGTTTAATTTCTTTAATTTCACTCACCGTATCCGTTGATTCAATTATTTCAGGATGAGCATCACGCCCTGTCAGTACCAGATACATGAGGGGTGATTTACGTGGAATGATCTCCAAGACCTGTTCCAAATCTACTAAACGGAGCTTGAGGGGTTGGTTATCTCATCCAGTAAGTATGTCAAACTGGCCTGATTCCATCTTCCGGCATGCAAGTTGAGTAGCATCCTGTGCATTCTTTCTGTGCTCTTCATGCGGATAGGGATTCAGGGATTCAGGGATTAGGGAATTAATTCTTCAATTCCTAAACCAGCTTAAAGAAGTTTGTGCAGAATTGCTTTGCCTGTGCCTTGTAATCCTCAGATTTTGCCTTTGTATCAAAAATAATCTGGTCAGGATCCACTATACCCTTTAAAGAATCTAGCTCGTCTCTATAGGCATCTATCCATTGATAAATCATTTGCTCAGTTACTTCAACATGAAACTGCAGGCCATAAATATTGCTGCCGATCCTGAAGGCTTGATTTGAGCAAAGTTCTGATGATGCAAGTTTAACAGCTTCATTTGGAATCTCGAACGTATCACCATGCCACTGAAAGACGTCAATCTCTTCCCAAAAACCCCGAAATAATAGATCGCTAGGGCTATTCTCGCTCAACGTTATCTTAAACCAACCTATCTCTTTTTGAGGAGCTTTCTTTACAATTGCCCCTTTTGCCTTTGCAATTAATTGAGCGCCAAGGCAAAAACCTACTGTCGGTACCTCTTCTATTATAACCTTTTTCAGAAATGCATCTTCCTGTTTGAGAAAAGGGTATTTATCCTCTTCATATACATTCATCGGCCCCCCAAGTACAATAACAGCAGAAATGCCAGAAAGGGAAGCTGGTAATGGTTGGCCATCAAAGACGTTGATTATCTGGTAAGGGATATCGTTACAATCTAAAAAATCACCGATTGTGCCCGGCCCCTCTATGTCAATATGTTTAATTATTATTACTTTCATCTGCCACTTTAAACACACAAAACTCAGCACACATTGAGCATACGTCTACATTCTGAGGTGTGCCTTTCTCTCTGATTTTTCTTGCATGTGCCGGATCAATACATGTTGAGAACTGCCCTTCCCAATCTCGCTTTCGCCTGAGCTGAGACATAGTCCTGTCCCAGTCCCACGCTGATTTTATACCCTTGGCTATATCGGCAGCATGTGCCGCGATACGTACCGCAATGACACCATCATGCACATCATCTGGTTGCGGCAGGCTCAGATGTTCTGTTGGTGTAACGTAACACAGGAAATCAGCTCCAGCAGACGCTGCTATAGCACCACCTATTGCGGACGTTATATGATCGTATCCCGGTGCAATATCTGTCACAATTGGCCCAAGAACATAGAAAGGAGCTCCTTTACAAAGTTCTTTCTGCATCTGGACTTGTGACTGGATCTGATTAAGTGGAACATGCCCGGGACCTTCTACTATTACCTGCACATCAGCATCCCACGCCCTTTGAGTAAGCTCAGCCAATACGTTCAATTCATATACCTGGGCCCTGTCAAATGCATCCGCCAAAGCTCCAGGCCTCAATGCATCTCCCAGGCTCAGAGTCACGTCATACTCATGTGCAATTGATAATATCTCATCAAACTGTTCGTAAAGCGGGTTCTCTTTTTTATGGAAAGACATCCAATCTACAAGAAAAGAACCTCCCCTGCTAACAACACCACAGATCCTTTTGTCATCTACCAGATGTTTCAATACTCCCTGCGTCGCGCCGCAATGAACCGTAATATAATCGATCCCATCCTCGCAATGACGTTTTATCGCATCAATCATACTCGTTGCTGTCATATCTCTGACGGAATGTTTTTGTTTAACTGCATCAACGGCAGCTTCATATATCGGCACACTGCCTATGGTAATCGAACAGTTTTCCATAATCTCCAGCCTGATTTCACGAAGATCTCCACCAGTACTGAGGTCCATCACGGTATCTGCCTGCGCATCTTCAGCAGCACGAAGTTTTTTCAGCTCTTCTTCCACTCCATGATAGTCAGCTGACGTACCAATGTTTGCGTTGACTTTAGTCCTGAGGTCTTTGCCTATACCACAGATTTTTTTTAACGAATGCTTCTTATTGCGTGGAATTACAACCTTTCCTTCAGCCATGTTTGACCTTAATGTTTCAACATCGCAGTCTTCAATCTGTGCAACCTGCTTCATTTCAGGTGTAATTCTGTTTAACCTGGCCTGCTTTAACTGAGTCATTTATACTTTCTCCATCTCTCTTTTCTTTAATGTATTAACAGGAACAGCCAGTGAGTACAAGCTCTCAACCTCTGCCTTACTTAGAGACCTGTATTTTCCAATCTTCAGGCTGTGACTCATTTTCAAAGGCCCGATTTTAATTCTTCGCAATGAGACTACCGGGTGATCTATCTTTGCAAGTATACGTCTTATTTCTCTGTTTTTACCTTCTCTGAGTACTAACTCTAATACACTGTATTTAAATTTTCTATATACAACCTTGACCCTGGCCGGCAACGCCTTACCCTCAGAAACCCAGATTCCCTTTTTAAGAACACGTATCGACTCATCAGTCACTCTTCCTTTAACCTCTACCATGTATGTTTTCTCTATCCCATACCTTGGATGAGAAAGGCGGTTTGCCAATTCGCCATCATTAGTTATTATGATAAGTCCCTCACTCTCTTTATCCAACCTGCCTACAGTATATATTCTCTGCTCAATATTACTCAATAAATCTATGGCCCTGGGATCCCTGGAACCTTTAACATTAGTGCATACAACCCCTCTGGGTTTATTGAGAAGATAATAAATCTTTTTCTGCCTTTTTATTGGCTCACCGTCACAATAAATACTGTCTTTGGTTGGGTCAGCCACTTGGCCCATCTTCGTAATACGCTTACCATTAATTGATACACGTCCGGCAGTTATCAGGCTTTCACATTTACGCCTGGAACCAATCCCTGCCTGTGCCATAATTTTGTGGAGTCTTTCCATAATTTGTTAATTATTATTGAACCTTCGAACCGGATTTAACATCTTTCTCTGTAGTAAGCAGGACAACTTTATCATCATCCCTTGCAGCAAGGAGCATTCCCTGACTTTCCACACCCCTTAAAACCGCCGGTGCAAGATTATTAACGACAATGATTTTCCTGCCAATAAGCTCCTCTGCACTGTAATGATTCTTTATGCCTGCCACCAGTTGTCTCTCACCATCACCGGCATCAATCTTTAATACCAGCAGTTTGTCCGCATTCGGGTGTTCTTCGACCGCCTTTATCTCTGCAACCCTTAAATCTATCTCAGAAAAGTCTTGAATACTTATCGTCATTATACTCCCTCTGCATAGCCGTTAAAATTCCACATTTTTATTGATTTTGAAATTCTAACAAATGTCATTCTTGATTAGCAAGTTAAAACTCCTGACTCGTTAATACTTAACCCTTAACAGGCATAAACCATTTGCGGGAACAGTATTTCCGGCCTTTGACCTGATTCCCGATTTTACTGCTTCCCTGAATTCTTTTATTGTCATCCTCCCCCTGCCGACCTCAAGCAGAGTTCCAACTATTGCCCTGACCATTTTATAAAGAAATCCGTCTGCTTCTATAGTGAAAAACAGATATTCCCCCTTCTTCTTAATTTCCAGTTTCTTTATAGTTCTAACACTGCTGATAACCTCAGATTTTGATTTGAATGTACTGAAGTCGTGTTTACCAATTAAGACTTTTGATGCCTTTTGCATTTTCTCAATATCTAAATCCGTACTGTAATAGTGACAATAATTCCTGCCGATTGCGTTTCTGGTTTTGCTGTTAAAAATAGTATAGCGGTAAACCTTAGATTTGGCGCTATATCTGGAATGAAACTTCTCCGGCACTTTTTTCGCAGATTTAACTACGATATCTTTCGGAAGATAATAATTTATTGCCTGTGCTAAATTAAAGAGAGGAATATTTGATTGCGTTTTAAAATTGGCAACTTGGCCAATTGCGTGAGTGCCGGCATCTGTCCTGCCTGAACCATGAAGTGTTATCTCCTCATTAACCACTTTTACAATAGCTTTGTTAAGCGTCTGATGAATTGTTTTACCATTCTTCTGCTGCTGCCAACCGGCATAATTAGTACCATCATACTCTATAACAAGTTTTATATTATTCACGAGGAATTCCCACAAGTGGTGACAGCGCCGTCTATAGTACCATTGCGATATCAAAAGCAGAACTGTTTAAAGAATGACTAATGAATTGCGAAATTAACGAGGATTAAAAAAGGGGTGTTAGGCGGCGAAGCTACCCAGATAAGCCCAAAACTGAGTAATTTACAATCAAGGCTTTTCCCCGACACCAACACCCCGCTATAATAAAATCTCAACGTCTTTACTTTTAAAAACAGTTAACATGGAGCTTACCAAACGAATAATCTGACCACCGCAACACACATACCTGAACCAACGTAAACCCTCAGACCCTTTAGTATTCTATTTACTACCTATTTGTTTGTCAACCATGAAAAGAGCATTAAATACGTAATGCACCTAATCTAAATATGAAAAATCCTTGAGAATGGCAAGCGCATAGATTATTGCAAATGAAAGGGAGAGGGAACGGAAGCGGTTATTTGCAGAACTACATACCCAACCCAAACGAGTCGGAATTATAATCTTGAGGCATTAATTACATAAGTGTTCTTTATTATACTTATGCAGATAATTCGTATAGTTTGAGAAATAATGATAAGCCTTTTTATTCAGCAAAGAAGACCGGATATTAATCTTACCTTCTTTAGATACATTGTCTGACAGTAACAGCCTAAGTTCATTAAGGTTCTTATTATCCGGATCGTTATTTTCCAGGTACTCAATACGTTCCATAATAGTATTAATAAGCGCTAAATAAACTTCTTTGTCCATAGCAGTGTTCGCCCTTATTTAAAGGTGGACTCTTTTAAAGAAAGTAAGTTATTTCCGGTACAACCCCAGCAGGATTCTTCAGCTTGTTTTTGTTAAACAATTCTTACATAACTTCCATAACACTTGATAAAATCTTTCAATACACTCTCGGCAATTGTTCGTACATCTTCAGGTTCTTTGCAAATAGATTGTGCTTCTGTTTTGAACATAGACAAAAGCTCTTCTATTGTGTATTTTGCACTTTGCTTAAAAGCAATATCCTGTTTATACATTGTTATATTGCCCCATGTGTTAAAACCCTTAATAAGCACCTAACATTATTATCGACACATTCACATAAACCTTAACCTTAAAAAACCCCTAAAATACCGTTTTTATTGATACAATTTGATTTCTCCCCGTAGTTGCTTCAATCCAAATACATATAAAAGTTTCACATGTCAGGCGTAATCAGGTGGTAAATCGTTCGATCAAGCCTGATTTAGAAAATACTTGCCTATTTCCATAGTGAGCTTATAATTGAACTTATTATGAAAAAACACTTAACAATACACATCTTAATCATATTGTTTATATTCTTTTCAACTCCAATTATACAAGCAGGAGAAGAACCACGCATAAACCTGCGTCCATATTACAAAGAATTGTCTGTTGCTCAGGTACAGGAAATACCGAATGTCGAGATACGTAAAAAGGAGAAATGGGGATTTCATGGACATAGCACAATTAATAGCGATTTCCATCTGAAAACAATCAATGATGACAAGATTGTGGTAGACTCTGCAACAGGCCTGATGTGGCACCAGTCCGGTTCTGATAAATATGTGAGTTGGAAAGGAGCAAAGAAGTGGATAGCCGGGTTGAACAATGAAGGTTATGCAGGTTTTCAAAACTGGAGATTGCCCACTGTGGAGGAAGCAGCGTCACTATTAGAATCTGAGGAAAAAAATGGTAATCTACATATAGACCCTGTATTTGATAGAAAGCAATGGAGTATCTGGACATGCGACAGTCATATTTCGGATGACAGCCTTGTCTTGAATGGTGCATGGCGCGTTTCATTCAGCGATGGAGCCGTATCCTGGGGCAGCAACAGCCTTGACATATTCTATATTCGTCCGGTACGTTTAAGCAAATGATACCCGCCAGAAAGCCTGCCGTCAGCCCGGATGAATCCGTTCGGACGGGGACATGAAGCTTGATTATACCTTCCTTGATTTGGTGCCCAAATAAATTGATTCTTATCTAAATTGAGCGATTTCGTAGCCGCAACCTTGAGGTTGCGTAACTTACGCAAATCCATCAGGTGATGTAAAACGCAGGCTAAAGCCAGCGGCTACAATGGCATGTAAAATAAAATCGCTCAATTTAGATCTTAATAAAATGGCAACAAATACGCTCCCCTTGGTTAAGATAATATTAATGCATATAATATAATTGACAACTTTTAAAAGGTTTGTTAACCTGCAATCCCATCAATCAAAATTACATTTAATCAAAAAAAATGATTACATTTTTTTTTCATACTATATAAACTTTACCCAAGAAACACAGGGAGTCCTGAAACGGTATACTTGGCTTTCGCTTTCGGTTTTATTGTGATTGTTTTCACAAGCTTTGGTATTGAAAAGCTATGGGCGAAGTATATAAACGTAAAGGCAGTCAGGTTCTTTCTTTTCCCCGGCGCTGTAATACACGAACTCAGCCATGCCTTTATATGCCTGATTACCGGTACTACCATAAAAGAGCTGAATATATTTAAACTTGAGAACGGCAGTATACAATACGACAGGCCGAAAGTCCCATTCCTCTTTGATTTCTTTATAGCAACATCTCCTATCTTCGGATGCGCTTTCATCCTGATACTAATCTCCATAATCCTCGGAAATCCCATTCGTGTAGATGAAACCTTACCTAATGAAATGACATTTTCCCTCAAGATAGTCTTTGATTACGCAAAAAACTTCCTGGATATGATATGGCTGACGCTCAATGCATTCTGGAAAAGCGGTTTGCGTAGTATAAGTTCTGTACTATTCATAATAGCATCAATCATTTTCACTGTATCCATGGCTCCACACAAAAGCGATATAAAGTTTATTGTGTTGGGCTTTATCATCCTGGGCGCTGCTTTATTCGCCCTGGAGCGGTTCGGAGTATCTCTGCTGGATTATAAATGGTGGGATAAGGCATTAGACGACTCGTGGAGAATACTCACTTACGTCATTTCAATATTGCTGACCATCCTCTTTATATCTTCCATAATAATTGGTTTCATAAAGGGAGTAAGGCTGACTTTTGGACATAAAAGCGAATGAGAGATAATATCAGTTACTCCTGCCTTGACTCCCCCTTAGGCCCTGTCTTTGTTGCAAAATCCATTAAGGGCGTATGCCTTGTCAGCCTTCCAAAGATTTCCGAGGCAGAATTTCAATCACTTCTAAGAAAAAGGTTCCAAAAAGAGGTAATCCGAGACGACAAAAGACTGAAGAATGTAATTCATGAACTATCCGGTTACTTTAATGGCCGTAATGTAAATTTTAAATCTCTTTTGGATTTAAGTATCGGAACAGAATTCCAACGAAAGGTTTGGAAAAAAATCAGTGAAATACCTTACGGAGAGTTGAGGAGTTATAAATGGATTGCCGATGGGATTGGCAATCCACACGCCGTCAGGGCCGTTGGTAATGCCGTAGGAAAGAATCCGGTATCTCCGATAATACCCTGCCACCGTGTAATACGTTCTGATGGAAAGCTTGGAGGATTTTCTTCCGGAATTGCACTGAAGAAATGGCTCTTGAAATTAGAGAAGTAATACCTGCCCAACATTTATCAGACAGACTGGTGAATGAAATCGGGATAATGGTTTGTTAACTGGCGGAGAGGCCGGGATTCGAACCCGGGGTCCCACTATCAGCAGGACAATGGGTTAGCAACCCACCGCTTTAAGCCGCTCAGCCACCTCTCCAAATGATATGAATTAAAACACATTCTTTCTTTTTTGATTGGCGGAGGGAGTAGGATTCGAACCCACGGTCCCGTTGCCAGGACTGCAGTTTTCAAGACTGCCGCCTTCGTCCACTCGGCCATCCCTCCTGTAATATTACCATGTAAAGCTGAGAAGAAGTGACTAAAGTGAATTAAAGTTTAAAGTGTCTAAAGTTAAGGAAAAGGGGGGAATCATTAATTTTTAAATAATACATATTCCTCCTCCCCCTTTAGGCACTTTAGCTCACTTCACACTTTAGACACTCCAAACTTGGTTGCGGCTATGCCGCTCTATGCTATTATATGTTTTCCCACTTGCAGACTTCTTCCAGAACCGTCTTAGCCACATATATTGGTGTGTTGCCTTGCATGGCCAAAGCGATAGCATCACTTGGTCTCGAGTCTATCTCTAAAGTACTACCGTTTTGACTTATGATTATTTTGGCATAAAAAGTATTATTTTTCAGATCACTTATTTCGACTCTCTCTATGCCTCCACTCAGCTTTGTTATCACATTTGAGAGCAAGTCATGTGTAAGCGGCCTTGGTGTTGGAATTTCCTTAACCGCCCTATCAATAGCCCATGCTTCATGCAAGCCTATAACAATAGGAAAACTTCTTTGGCCTTCTTTTTCTTTAAGAACAATTATCTGATGGTCGCTCGTTTCAGATATCATTATCCTTGACAATTCCATGTGAACCATCACGATATTTCCCTCATAATTTATCCAAATACTACAAAAATTCTAACATACAAGGTATCATTGTCAACATTATTTTGAAATACGCAAAACCAAACCACGCTAAAACTTGGGAATGTATTATACCTCTATTAGCCGTGTATTCTTTACCTCACATATAGTGTAGTTTTTCTTTCTATCAAGGCGAAAATTATTGACACTAAATATAGCGATTGATATACTTGCCATCCTTTCACCTGCCAAAATTGGCCAGTATTAGATAGTATCCCAAGTAAATGTTAATAAAATCAATAATACTAGGCGCAATACAGGGCCTGACAGAATTTCTACCAATCAGCAGTTCAGGTCATCTTGTAATCTTCAAAAGTTTTTTAGACATAGAAACCCAGGGAGTTATCTGGGAAATATCATTACACTTCAGTACGCTTCTGGCCATCTTTGGAGTCTTCTATAAAGATATATTTATGATTTTAAAAAGTGTCTGTCTCTCCTTTAAAGAGTTAATCTCTGGTGAAAGTATTACCAGCATCTTTAAAAACGACATTCATACCCATACCTTTCTTCTTATAATAATAGGTACAATACCTACAGTAATAATAGCATTTTCCTTTAGAAGCGCTTTCGAGAGTCTTTTCAATAAGCCGGCAGTAGCAGGATATATGCTGCTAGTAACCGGTACAGTACTCTGGTTTACCAAATATAGTTTAAAGGCCGATGGTACTAAAAAGAATTTAGGTATTATTGACGCCTTGATAGTCGGCACCGTACAGGGACTTGCAATTACCCCAGGTATATCACGTTCAGGTACAACAATCTCTGCCGCCACTTTCAGGGGAGTTGACAGAGAAACAGCTGCCAGGTTTTCCTTCCTACTGGCGATACCCGTGATCATGGGGGCAATGGCAATGATGGCAAAGGACGCTATTACTCTCAAAAACGGAGAAATTTCTTTTCTTATAATCGGAAGTATTGTTGCCGCAATAACCGGCTACATCTCCCTGCGCATATTGATAAAAATCGTTACTATCGGAAAGCTACATCTTTTCTCTTATTACTGCTGGCCTGTCGGGCTGTTTGTAATCCTTTCTTTCCTATGAATGATTATCTGACTCGTTCAAGAAATCTACCGAAAAGTTTTCTTTTCATTCTGCCCCTTTTAGTCTTTTATGAGATTGGAATAATCTTATACGGTTCAGAAACAAAAAATACTGCTGATGTTATCATAAAAAAACCACTTGAAATCTTCGGAAATCACGCGACCCTGGTATTTAATTCCTTAATCATCATTGTCTCTTTCTGTTCAATATTTTATATTGAGAAAAAAAACCGATTAAGCTGTGGAATCTTTATTCCCATGTTTTTAGAAAGCGCAGCTTATGCCTTTTCACTCGGGTACGTAACCCTGTTTTTTGTACATGGATATTTACCATTTAATATTACTAATTTACATGTACAAAGTTTCATTAAGGGAATAATCATTTCCTTAGGTGCAGGAATTTATGAAGAAATACTTTTCCGGCTTCTGCTATTAAGCATCCTTTATCTGGTTATAGTTAAAATATTAAAATTCAACGCAATAATAGGTTCTCTTTTTAGTATACTGATATGTGCCTGCATTTTCTCTATTATGCATTATATAGGAATGGCAGGTGATAGTTTCTCAATGAATAGCTTCTTGTTCCGTGCGGCTGCAGGGTTTATTTTATCAGCAATTTTTGTTTTTCGTGGCTTAGGGATTGCTGTTTACACACATGCTATTTACAATATCTTAATAATCAATAAGGTTTATATATAACACGGTATAGCCGAAGCCAAGTTTGAAGTGCCTAAAGTCAAAAATAATGCTTTTTAACTACAAAACTTAGCTCCGCAACTTTAGCTCACTTTAAACTTTAGGCACTTTTAACTTTTTTATGAGAGTAATTGATTAGTAATTTATGTTAAAATTTGTAATAATATTCAGAAATGTAGGGGCGTATTGCAAGACGCCCCTACAGAAACAAATTTTTACAGACAAAGACACAATGGGGTACCGTTTAAATGGAAAGCATAATAGTAGGTATTACGGGAGCAAGCGGTGTAGTTTATGGGCAGCGTCTTTTGCAGGCATTAAGCGATAAACCGTACTCTATTCACTTAATTGTATCAGAGGCTGCTGTAAAAGTGATAGAAAGTGAATTAAACCTCTCCTTAAACCTGAACGACTTCGATATAAGTAAATTTATAGACAGAAAAGCCCACTGTGTAACCTATCACCATATATCAGATATTGCAGCATCTATCTCAAGCGGTAAATTGAAGACCAGGGCAATGATTATAGCGCCATGCAGTATGAACACTCTCTGTTCAATAGCAAATGGAATTGCATCAAATCTTATTCAACGTGCTGCCAGTGTAACCCTGAAAGAGGGAAGAAAATTGATTGTTGTACCACGTGAGACCCCACTAACACCTATTCACCTGGAGGGCATGTTGAAATTGTCAAGGGCACAAGCTTGTATTCTGCCAGCTATGCCCGGATACTACCTCAATCCGACAACTATAGATGACCAGATAGACTTCGTAGTAGGAAAGATTCTCGACCACATTGGCATAGACTATCTGCCATACACGAAAAAAGGTTATGGAGAATGGGATTACCTGAGTTCAGAATTGATGATTAAATAAGCAGACAAGATATAGTTAGGTCGCTATCGCGACAAAAGACTATCCTTCGACTCCGCTCAGGATGACGTCACACTGAGCGAAGTCGAAGTGTTATCAACATTGAATTTCCTATGCATTAAATTACCATAGAATTTAAACTCACAATGAATGACAATAAGAAAAAAAACAAATTAAGTTTCTGGATTGCAACTTCACTGGCAATATTCTTCTTTCTTTGCAGCGTAGCATTATTTTTTTCGTTGATGGGGCTTCTCATGATAAAGGGTGCGCTCTCACCACATGAGGAAGAAGGTAGAATCGAAAAACTGGTTGAAACCGTAATAGAAGGATCAGGTACTGATAAAATACTCATAATCCCTGTGAAAGGAGTTATTACAGCACAATCATCCAGGAAACTTTTCCAGGAAACACAAAGTATGGTTGACAGCGTAACACAACAACTTGAGCAGGCACGTGCTGATAATAACGTTAAAGCGGTGATATTGGACATTAACAGTCCCGGCGGTGGAATCACAGCAAGTGATATCATTTATAAAGAAATTCTGGAATTCAAGGAAAAGACAAACAAAAAAGTAATAGTCAGCATGCAGGATGTTGCAGCATCAGGCGCTTATTATATTTCGGCAGCCGCTGACAAGATCATCTCTCATCCAACGACAGTTACCGGAAGCATAGGTGTAATCATGCCTCTTCTTAACATATCTGATCTGGTAGAAAAATACGGTATTGAAGACACTTCTGTAAAATCCGGAGATATGAAGAATATAGGCTCGCCACTTAAGAAGATGTCTGATGATGAAAGAAAGGTTTTACACGATATCGTAGACGAAATGTATACAAGGTTTCTGAATATTATTGCTGACGGCAGAAATATGAAAATTGAAGTTGTTAGAAAGTTGTCGGATGGCAGAATATATACAGGTAAACAGGCACTGGAAAATGGCTTGGTAGATCAACTGGGTTATATGGATGATGCAATAACTTTAGCTAAAGAAATATCCGGTTTAAAAGAAGCAAAAATCATAAAGTATAAGAAAATGTTTAGTCTGGCGGAAATCTTTGCAGGCTCAATGGATAATTTATTTGGTAATCGCACAATCAAGATTGGCATAAATGCCGCAGCAACAGATAATGATTTCCCGAGATTTATGTACTTATGGACAGGTTACCAACAAAACTATCTCTTCAAATGGCCCGCATTTAATTAAAAAACTACAAATCATATTTTCAAATCAAGAAAAAGTCTAAATATCCGAAAATTAGGATAACCCAAAGACACAGAAAATAGATTTTGGGAATTTGACGTTGAAAGATGGAATTATGAAAAATCCCATCAACATTTCACATTTATCCATAATATACAGTATTAAAATCCCATTCCCGCCTAACCTATATGAATATTTGAAATGAAGAACGAAGGTTTACATACAAAACAGAAAGGCCGCAAGCGATCTTCAGGATTAGGGCTGATGAAACAGTTGATAATATTGGCACTAATCCCGGCATTGATAGTAGGTGGATTCATGTCAATTCTTCTGTTTCATGAACTTGAAGCCAAGAAACATGCTGATCAGATTAGGGGTATTGCTGATTATATGGTGGCAGCCAACCAGGTTATTCATCAATTACAAAGAGAGCGTAGCTCTTCGGTCGGATATATAGCCAGTGATGGAAATCGAATGGCAAACAGGATGAAGAAACAAAGACGCCTTACAGATAAGTATTATTCTGTCCTGGACAAAGATATAAAATCATTAGATATAAAAAACTTAGGTTATAAATTTGCCAGACGAGCCAATACTTCCTCAAGAAATCTTTGGAAACTACCTTCTATCAGGGAAAAGATTTCATCACTGTCAATTGGCAAGAATGAATCTAATGAATTCTACATAGAAATAATAGAAGACATCATTAGAACATTTCAGGAAGCAAGTGTAATTATTAAGGATTCTGCGCTTTCGTTCCCCTTTACGGCCTGTGTCAATTTCATCATGGCCAAGGAAATGGCCGCTATTGAAGGAACAATTATGATGGGCTTTGTCGCCGAGGACAAACCTGTTAATCAATCAGATATGCACAAATGGATGCAGGTATCTAAAGGTCAGGAGGCACTGCTTGAAGCGTTTAAGTACCAGATAACAGGAGAAATACTGAAAGAGTATCGCACAAAACTCAGCGAGACCAACATTAAGGCCGTAAGGGATATACGTAAGCAACTCAGTGATAATCTCAGTAAAGGAAAGTTTGGACTGAAACCGGAAGATGTCCTTACAACAACAACGAGACGAATAGACGATTTGAAGAAGGTTGAAGATGCACAACTTCAGGAGATTCTTAAGTATGCAACAAAATTATCCTCTGAAAAGATGGTGTCTGTCATCGTATACTCAGGTTTGACTGGTGGGTCTACATTGGCAATGTTTATATTGTGCTTCCTTATTACGAGAAGCATAACCGGTCCGATATCCATGCTGTCTAAAGCAGCCAAACATGTTGCAGAAGGACAACTTGATCACAAAATTGAAATAAAATCCAGAGGTGAAATTGGTGAATTAGCTGATAGCTTTAATGACATGCTCTCCAACTTACAACTCACAACGGAAAAGAATAACGCACATAACTGGCTCAAAACAGGACAAATGGAACTGAGTGTAAGAATGCGAGGTGAACAGGAGCTTGAAACATTGGGCAGGAATATTATTGGTTACCTTGCAGAATATCTAAATGCACAGATTGGAAGATTGTATATGGCCCATAGAAACAACCGCCTTAAATTAATCGGCGGTTATGCATACAGCCGACAAAAAAATACATCGAATGAATTCATGTTCGGTGAGGGTCTGGTAGGCCAAGCTGCAATAGAAAAAAAACACATTCTTGTTACCAACTGCCCTGATAATTATATCAACATTCATTCCGGTCTGGGTGAAACCGTCCCGAAAAATATCCTGATATTCCCGTTAATACTGGAAAACACAGTACAAGGTGTTGTCGAACTGGGGTCTTTGCGTGAATTTTATGATTCTCACCTGAATTTTTTGAATCAGGTTGCAGAGGGCATTGCGATTGCCATGAACTCTGTTGTCTCCAGAAAACGGACAAAAGATCTTCTTGAGCAGACGCAACAACAGGCGGAAGAGTTGCAGGCAAGTGAAAAGGCGCTCCGGCAAAGCAATGAAGAGCTTGAAGAAAATGCCAGTGCCTTAAAAGAATCTGAATCAAGACTACAAGCACAACAGGAAGAACTTCGCCAGATCAATGAAATGCTTGAGGAGCAAAAAGAAGATGTAGAAAGAAAAAACAGGGATCTGAAAGGAGCCAGAAAAATCATTGAAGAAAGAGCACGGGACTTAGAATTAAGCAGTAAATATAAATCAGAATTTCTGGCCAATATGTCTCATGAACTGAGAACACCTCTAAACAGCATCCTCCTTTTATCAAAACTTCTTGCAGACAATAAAAACGGCCAACTGACAGAAGACCATGTGGAGTCTGCACAATCCATTCATTCCTCCGGCTCAGAACTCCTGCAGCTTATTAATGAGGTACTGGACATTTCCAAGGTGGAAGCAGGGAAAATGGATATCAATATAGACGACATGGATATTCAGGATTTTTCCACTGCCATGAAACGAAACTTCCAACCGGTCACGACAGAAAAGAAGTTATATATGAAAGTTAACATTGCTGACGACTTACCCAAACATATCCACACAGACAAACAAAGAGTAGAACAGATTGTAAAAAATTTCCTTTCAAACGCATTCAAGTTTACGAGTAAGGGCGGAGTCACTCTGCTTATAAGCCGCCCTGATGGTCAGTCATACAACAAGACCCAACTACTCAGGAAAGGCGTTGACTGTGCAAAGGTTGTTGCATTCTCAGTCTCAGATACAGGAATAGGTATTCCTGAAGAAAAGAAGGACCTGATATTTGAAGCTTTTCAGCAGGCAGACGGTACTACAAGCAGGCAATATGGTGGAACGGGACTTGGACTTTCAATTTCCAGAGAACTTGCCCTTTTGCTTGGTGGGGAAATCCATATCGAAAGCAACCATGGTGAAGGAAGCACGTTTACACTTTATCTTCCGGAGACCTTCGAGTCAAAGACTAAAACAGAAATAACTGAGGCTGAGAACTTAACACGAAATACTCATATTCCAACACCATCAACAAGGATCAGCCAAATGGAAGATGCATTTGAGGCAATTGATGATGACAGAAAAGCAATCTCTTCTAAAGACCAATCCGTTCTCATAATAGAAGATGATCCTAAATTCCTGAAAATTCTCAGAGATTTAACACGTGAACATGGTTTTAAATCTCTGGTGGCAGGAAATGGAGAAACAGGCCTTCAATTTGCCGATTATTACAAGCCGAGTGGTATTATATTGGACGTAGAACTCCCCGGTATCAGTGGATTGACTGTTATGGCAAGGCTTAAAGACAACCCTGAAACCCGTCATATTCCTGTCCATTTCATATCCGCATCTGACAAAAGATTAGATGCCATTAAAATGGGGGCTGTGGACTATGTGACAAAACCAGTAAGCCCTGAGGTAATTGACCAGGTGTTTGAAAAACTAAATAAAGTAATATCAAAACCTGTAAAAGACCTTCTTGTAGTGGAAGACAATCTGGAACATGCAAAGTTAATATCCGAAATAATAGGCGCCAAAGATGTCGTGACCACTATTGCCACAACAGCCAAAGAAGCCTATAATCAGGTATTATCAGGAAAGTATGACTGTATAGTCCTGGACATTTCCCTTCCGGATATGTCAGGCATTGAATTGCTCAGCAAAATCAGAAGCAATGAAGATATCCCACAGATCCCTGTTATCGTTTATACCGGTAGAGAACTTACTAACAAAGAAAAGAAAATAATAGATGAATCCGCAGAATCAACCATTATCAAGGGAGAAGGTTCCCATCGAAAACTTCTTGACGAGACGACACTGTTTCTGCACCGTGTCGAAGCACACCTTCCTGAAACACAACAAAAGATACTTAGAATGATTCACAACAAGGAGGAGATTCTGGCAGGTAAAAAAATACTGGTAGTAGACGATGACATGCGAAATGTTTTCTCAATCAAAAAGGTTCTCGAAGAGAAAAGTATAAAGACATTAGTTGGAAAAAATGGTAAAGAAGGTTTAGCATGCCTTAACGATAATCCAGATATCCAACTGGTACTAATGGATATCATGATGCCTGAAATGGACGGATACACGGCCATCGGAGAAATCAGAAAACAAGACAGATTTAAGGAACTCCCTATTATTGCATTGACAGCAAAGGCAATGAAGGGAGACCGTTCTAAATGCATTGAAGCAGGCGCCAATGACTACCTGGCAAAGCCATTTGAAATTGAAAGACTGTTCTCAATGTTGAGAGTATGGCTGTATTAATTGGTAAAGGGCTCCATGATTTCAGTATCAAACTACACACAATCACTGTAGTGAAAACCCTGACTCCAGCAAATTCTACGAATCTCAGAATTGTTATGAAACTTTTAAATCAAACTATAGAAAATATCGAGGAGGTCTTGATAGACCCAGATGGAAACATAAGGAATAGATTAAATAATCTGGCCATTCCTGCCGGAAGCCTTGGAAGGCTGGAAGAGTTTGCGACCATTTACGCCTCCATAAAAGGATCGACAGATGCGGCAATAAAACACAAAGTTGTTTTTACAATGGCTGGGGATCATGGAGTCTCCTGTGAAGGTGTAAGCGCTTTTCCTCAAGAGGTAACCAGGCAGATGGTAAATAACTTTCTTGATGGAGGAGCCACTATAAGTGTTTTAGCACGACATGCAGGGGCAAGGGTAGTTGTAGTTGATTGTGGTGTAAAGGCTGATTTTGAGCCAGTTAAGGGTTTAAAGATAAAAAAGGTTGGTTATGGAACCGGTAATATTGCATGTGGACCCGCAATGTCCAGAGAAGATGCAATAAAGTCTCTGGAAGCAGGCATAGAAGTTCTTAATGAAGAACTGTGCAACGGCATAGACATTATTGCCACCGGAGATATGGGAATAGCCAATACGACACCAAGTAGCGCAATAATTGCAAGTTTAACAGGAGTAGATGTAAGTAAAGTAACCGGAAGAGGTACCGGTTTAGATGATGAAGGTATGAAAAAGAAGATAAGTGTTATCAAGAGAGCATTAGATGTTAATAAACCTGACCCCTCAGACCCGATAGACGTTCTTTCAAAGGTAGGAGGATTTGAAATTGGTGGTATTGCAGGCCTTTGTCTCGCCGCGGCAAGTCACAGGATACCGGTATTGATTGACGGATTTATCTCAACCGCCGCCGCACTAATAGCGTGCACTGTAGAACCCAAGGTAAATAACTATCTTATATCATCTCATTCATCTGCAGAAAATGGCCATAATATCGCACTGGAAAAATTGGGGAAAAAAGCAATCTTGAATCTGGATTTAAGACTCGGAGAAGGTACCGGTGCTGTATTGGCAATGAGTTTGATTGAGGCTGGTGTAAGTATCTTGACACAGATGGCAACATTTACTGAAGCTGGAGTCTCTGTGCCACATCTTCATAAATAAAAGGACAATAAATGGCAAATCAAGATGAAACACAAACAACAGGGAAAATTGATTCTGAAAAGACTCAAATTATGATTGTTGATGACGAAGAGAATATCTTGAATTTTATGAAGCATGCACTACTGGATATGGGGTATAAAGTAACCGTATATTCAAATGCAGAAAATGCGATTGAAGAAATAAAGAAGGAAGCTTATGATTTAGTTATTACTGACTTGATGATGCCTAATCTTTCAGGGATTGAATTTGTTAAAAAGGCAAAAAAAATCTCTCCAAATACCGACCTGGTTGTTATGACAGGATATCCATCTGTAGAAACTGCTGTGAAATGTATGAAACTTGGCGCCACTGATTACATAGTAAAGCCACTTGACCTGGAATACATTAATATTATAGTTGAAAGGTCTATATATAAAAGGGATCTTGAGAAACGTGCTGCAGAACGGGAGCATTTTGAGCAAATCTCGCGTGTGGACGGCCTTACCGGATTGTATAATCACAAATCTTTTCATGACTTATTAGATGCTGAGATTTCAAGATCTGACAGATATAAATATAATTTTTCGTTATTAATGATTGATATTGACGACTTTAAAGAAATTAATGATAATTACGGACATCAGTCTGGAGATGCCATACTAAAAGAATTGGCATTGATTTTTAAATCTCTCGTAAGAAAGATAGACCCTGTTGTACGTTATGGTGGTGAAGAATTTGTTATAATCTTGTCGCAAACGGCGAAGGAACAAGGCCGCCTATTTGCAGACAGGATAGTTAATGGTGTTGCTACCTCAAAATTTAAAGGTATTCCCCCAAATAAAATGTTAACTATAAGTGCAGGGCTTGCTGGCTTTCCTGACGATGCCAGTTCACATGAAACATTAATTAAGAGAGCAGACGAAGCACTTTATAAAGCAAAAAGTATGGGCAAAAACACTTTTTGCGTATGTGGAGAGCAGAAAACTACTTGAAGAATAAAGCAATATTACCTTTTAAAACACTCTTTGCTTATATTAACTCATTTTTCAATACTATTCCGCCTTACTCTTTATTTGTGAGTGACCACATTTCCACTTCCTGTATAAACATTATATCAAAGCGAATTAAGTACTTTTATGTTCGCAACTTATGATGAAAGTAGAAATAATATCTGTTGGCTCTGAACTTGTGTGTGGCCGGATCAGAGATTTGAATGCACCATTTGCAGCATCAAAACTAACAGAACTGGGTTTCAATGTTATATATCAATCAATTGTAGGCGACAATTCCCAGGATTTAAGACTTGCGCTTCAAACTGCTTCAGAGAGAGCAACCCTAGTTATAATAACAGGAGGATTGGGGCCTACTATGGATGATATTACAAGGGAAACTGTTGCCAATTTCTGTAATGTTAAATTAGCAACAGATGATGATTCCGTAAATCATATCGAGAGCTTAATTAAAAGCGCACATAGCCACAAGTATATTAATAACTTAAAGCAGGCAATGATACCGGAGAGTGGTATTGTCATCCATAACGCAACAGGAACAGCTCAAGGTTTTCTCGTAAGCACCTCTCAATCCAGTATTATTTGCCTGCCGGGTGTACCTGCCGAGATGGCGTTAATGTTTGAAGATTGGGTTATCCCGTATATTCTTCGAGAATCAGATGATAGAAAAGAAAGATGTACCAGGGTAATTAATACATTTGGGATGTCAGAATCTATACTTGATGAGAAAACCAGGGAAATAATTCAACCTGATGAGCATTTCTCTTACAGCACGCTTGTAAATGATGGCATAGTTTCTATACGCATTACAGTAAGCGATGTAGAAGAGGAAAAAGCGATCTCTATACTTAATGATATTGACGAAAATATTTGCAGAGAGCTGGGGATATCTGTTTTTAGTAAAGGCGAAGATACTCTTGAAGTCACTATTTCAAAACTTTTAAAGAAACATGCCACAACATTGGCAGTCGCTGAGTCCTGTACTGGGGGGCTGGTTTCAAATCTGTTGACAAATGTCCAGGGTAGTTCAGATTTCTTTTCAGGAGGAATCGTTTCTTATAGTAATAAGTCAAAACAAGATATACTCAACGTTGATGGAAAACTCATTGAAAAATATGGGGTAATAAGTGCAGAGGTTGCAAAAGCAATGGCTTCCGGCGTAAGAGAACGAATACAGGCCGATATAGGATTGGCTGTTACCGGAATAGCCGGACCTGCCGGTATTGAGGAAGGAATTGACCAGGGGAAACCTGTGGGGCTGGTTTATGTCGCAACCGCAATAAATGAAGATCTGGAATGTGAGGAATATAGTTTTTTCGGATCAAGAATAGATATAAAAAAACGTGCTGCAAATGCAGTACTGAACACATTGAGATTACATTTATTAGGAAAAGCAGCAAGATGCTGAAAACGCGTTAATTTGCTCTGCAATCCTATGTATTCAGTTTTTGTCCCTTTGCTCTTCGTCTTTTAATTATTGCCCTTCCGCCTTTTGTCCTCATTCTCTTGCGAAAACCACACATTCTGACTCGCTTAATTGAACTTTTCCTGATTCTAATTTTCATAATATCGTCCTTTGTAGAGTAATAATCCTTTTTACTGGTTTACCTTAGAAGGGTTTTAACGGATACACGGCATAATACACCCGCTTGATTACTCAATTCAAACGTTCGCTATCCGTTTCCCTATATATTTAAGAATTGCATAAAAGTATAGATTTTATAGAATGATATAAATTTGTCAAACAAAAGATGTTTTTTTTTAAAAATATACTTTAATAAAAGTCATAAAATCGTATTGACATAAGTACTTAGACTTGATAGCATGCTTCAAAAGCTTTGTATAAAATTGTAAATGACTTTCACAAAAGAAAGGGGTATGAATAAGTGCAAACTACTACAAAGAGAGATTTATGTGAGAAAATAGTACGAAAAACTAACAATTCACAATTACTGGTCAAAGAAACGATTCAAATGTTTTTAGACAGGATAGTTCAGGAATTGTCACAAGGCAACCGGATAGAACTGAGAGACTTCGGTGTGTTTGAGGTTAAGCAAAGAGCGGCAAGGAAAGCAAGGAATCCACGTACCGGAGAAGAAGCCTTTGTACCTGCGAAAAATGTCGTTGTTTTCAAGGTGGGAAAATTAATGAAAGAAAGAGTAAACAACAGCGCAAACAATAGTGCAAATACCGCAGATCCGTCTTAAAATTAAAAATCATACCACTGAAAAGCCCGTTACAGAATCTTTTGTTCCTACTAACACAAGGTTAGTAACATAATAATATTTGACAATTTCTAATAAGTTAAAAACTACTGCGACAACTCCACGCTATAACACATTCAATCCACATTAAATAAGACAGACTATAACCACCCTTAATTCCCATCTGGAAGATAAATGAAGGAACAGATCTTTAGTTATATGCAATACCAGGAAAATGAGATTGTGCGCCTGGCAGATGATCTAATTGGCGCTAACACCGTAAATCCACCCGGTAATGAGCGACTGGCTGTAAATATTGTAGAAACGTATTTTAAGACACATGACATTCGGTATGATATCTTTGAAAAATTGAGGGAAGATCAAATATAATTGGATATATCGGAAATGGAAGCCCGACATTACTCGTTGCCTGTCACCTGGATGTTGTTCCACCCGGTGATGGGTGGGACACAGACCCTTTTAAGTCAGTTGTAAAAAATGGTAGAATTTACGGACGTGGAGCAAACGATAATAAGGGACAAATGGCTTCCATGTTGGTACTGGCAAAATTCTTAAAAGATAACGAATCAAAACTTAATGGTAGTTTCTTACTAATTGGCGCGGCTGATGAAGAAAAAGGTTCGGACTTAGGGTTAAAATATTTACTTGATGAATGTGGTGTATCTGCAGATTTTGCAATTGTACCAGATGTTGCACACAATATGAAAATAATAGACGTTGGAGAGAAAGGAGCTTTATTCCTGAATATAACGTCATACGGTAAACAGGCTCACGGCTCAACACCGGAAAAAGGTACTAATGCTATATGGAATATGGTTGAGTTGCTGAACCAATTAAAAAATATAAAATTCCATCGCTTGTCTCATGAATTATTTTCCCATCCAACCTTAAATCTTGGCACTATCTCTGGTGGAGCAGCGCATAATGTCGTTCCTGCCAAATGCGAAGTAAAACTTGATATCCGTTATTTACCGGGTGAGACAGAAAAAGAAATATTGGGTAATATTAATGAGATAATCACTTCAATAGAAAAAAATAATCCAACCTCAAAGTTTGATATCACTGTTGATGCACATCTGCCCCCTACTCAAGTACCGGAAGATAATCCACTGGTTAAAATAATTTCAATACATTCTGAGTCTGTTCTCGGAACAAAACCAATACCCAGGGGTTTTTCAGGTGTAACGGTAACCAAACAACTAATAGAAAAAGGTATTATAGCGGTGGGATTTGGCCCCGGCGATGAAGACCAGTCTCATATTGCAAATGAATCTATAGAGATACAAGAGTTGATAAATTTTGGAAAGATTATGGGTCTAATAACTTTCGATATACTTAAATAATTCAGCTTTAAAATATTTTAGAAAAAAATAAAAATCGTCTTGACTCTGATTCCATGAAATATATAATTTGATTACAAATGGAATTGAAATACGAGAGCAAGTATTTCACATCAGAAAATTTTTTGAGCTTCATAATTAAAGTTTTGATTTCTGCAGTTTAAAAAAGAGTAAAAGATGGTTTCCAATTTCAGGGTACACATAAACAAGAATTATAAGAAAACGGAAAGATTAGCTTTCCTGAAAGAGCGGTATAAAAAACTTATATTAGAACCTAGAAAAGAGATAGAATCTGAGATAGAGAAGGACTCAATAGAAGACGAAAGCATCGAGGACACAAATGTTGAATGTTTTCATCAATAAAATGATTAGATTTAACGTTTTAAAATTACGTAACTATTCTCAATCATCCCTGATCAAATATAATACTTTTAACACCATGCCCAAATAGTGATGAAGTATTTATAATTCACGATTCTTTTTTTGTAGAACCTTTTCCAGTTTTATATTTCAGTTTAGATATAATAAATACGTAATCAACATATTCTGCGGATTTGAATAATGTCGGGGCGTGGCTCAGCTTGGCTAGAGTGCCTGCCTTGGGAGCAGGAGGTCGCTGGTTCGAATCCAGTCGCCCCGACCACTTTAATAAAACCACAAGTTCTATCTGCGCCAGTAGCTCAGCTGGATAGAGCATCAGATTTCTAATCTGAGGGTCGGAGGTTCGAATCCTCCCTGGCGTATGTTGTCAATTCTTAATATGGTGGGTGTAGCTCAGTTGGTTAGAGCACCAGATTGTGGTTCTGGGGGCCGGGGGTTCGAATCCCCTCACTCACCCCATTTTTCATTTGCAGCACATAAAAAATATCAAGCCCCAACTGGCACAAACCTGAAATCAAACCATACTTTCATCAAATCTCACTGAATTGTATGGAAAAGTTAGTTGATTGCTTGAAACCGTTTAATAAAGGTGATATAGATTGTGCTACTGCATTTACAATGCAGTAGCAAATACTCACTGATGAAATAGACGATCCTGAGTTTCTTGAATTTGCAATAAAGAATTTAGAGGAGCTATCTTCATATATTATTAATAGCAACTTAAACATTAGAATGCACAGGGATATTATGGGTAAGATATGGTTTGGGCAGGATAGTGACCTGTATTTTTAATTAATTAACAAGTGTTTGCTTATCTGTCAGTTTACTATTATGGTCTAATTTTTTTTCGCATTCATTTAACCACTTTTCAATCTCATCAATCTTAAATGGTTTCTTGAACATGTGACAGTCAAGGCTCTTAGCATGTTCAATCTCTTCATCTGTCCATCTCCCCGACATTACAGCCACGTTTTGAACTTTACACCCCATGCTTTTTTGGTGCTCTATGAATTCCAACCCTGTCATATTCGGCATATCAATATCAGTAATGACAATAGTCGTACAAAAATGTCCAACTGGACAGGGACATTCGCTGTCCAAATATACAGAACAAGAAAGAGGTTCAGAAGAGGCGTGGGCTTCATATCCCCGATTTTTAAATATGTCGTAGATTAAATCCCTTATTACATCCTCGTCGTCAATAACTACAGCTCTTATTCTCATTTTATTTATATTTCCCTTCCACTTACGCTCAGCAATTTCCATATAAGGTTCAAGTGATTAGAGCGTATCAATTAATCCTTCCTTGTCGTTTCTTAATAGTTAGTTTCGCAACAAGTTCTATCAATATTAATATAATATGCTTAATTGATACGCATCGCACATGCCAAATACATACTACAATGAACGTTATTTTTAAAACTATACTTAAGTGCTGTTATATTACGATGATACGAGAAATAATTCCGGTATGCCATAGGAGGAATAATAAAAGAAAAGATAAGACACTCAGGGTTAAATTATACTATTATTATACAAAGCATTAATCATTATTTTCCCGGCTTCATTTAACAGTAAGGACAAAACAGAAATATACTTTGAAAATAATAGGCTATGATCCTTCAGATTTACCACCTGATTACGCATGAGATGTGAAAGTTAGACATCAGGATACATAGGAATATAACGGGGTTAGTCTCTGATAATTACCAGGGTGTGATTTATCGGATTAATTATGGGAAGTAATTCCCGCTCAAATCCGTTTTTTGTTTACCGGACTGAATATTTTAGTGTCATCTGCTCGTTCCCCTGATTAATCTCGACATGTTGCAGAAAAGACATCCCAAGTAATGGGTCTTCCGGGTATTTGTGCTTCGTGATTATAGCAGGAATGTTTTGAAGCTCAATGCCACCGACACTTACGGTATCAAGCGTTACCTGATAGGCAGTTTCTATTTTTGTGGCCGTACTAATTTGTATTTCTTTATTACCCGGTTTTATTTTCAATGCACTGGCCTGAACTTTACTCATGGTAACATAGGACGCCCCTGTGTCGACCAGGAAAGTCACATCTTTGCCGTTGATCCTGCCCTTTACCAGATAGCCACCGCTTCCAGGATCACGTTTTAATGTGATTTCTTCAGCCTCAGTCAGAATGGAGCCTCTAATGTTACTTTTTTCATATCGGTAACGTTTACCTTCAACCAGGACGACGATCGACTCTACATTTGCAGAGATGAGCTTCACACCATCCTTACTCGTCTGCCCCGGTGTGAGTTTTTCCAAGCGTCCGTTGACCCTAATCAATACCTTGCCGTAAAGCATGCCACGGTAATTTATCTTGGGTGCTGCATAAACATTGGATGCAATGGCCATGCAGACCAATAAAACCAGAAGTGCTGCTTTCGATGTTCTGTATTTACCTATTTCCATTTGGATACGGCCAATTGCTTTCTGTTTATTCTAAATAAAGAAAAATAGTTGCCAAAGCTATATCTATAATAATCGGCTAACCTTACTAAAATCTTAGTCAAAATTGTAAAATATCATATTATCAAAATTAAAGTGGCATTAATTGGTGGGGAGCAAAGAGAGGAATGTGACATCTCAGATTCACCACCTGATTACGCTTGAATTGTGAAAGGTGTTATAATTCAGTCAAAAGAGAATTTGAATACCAGGAGGCACTGTGAGGTTTCTTGGTTTTGGTCATTGATCTCAGTTTGATCACTCTATGCTGCCGGGATTTGTTTCTTCAGTAACGCTCAGTTTTGTCTCTTGTTCAGGACCCGCACTATTTCTACCTCTTGCCTTTTCAATCAAATCAAGTTTTGTATCATCGTAGTCTGAATTAGTGATGAGGTCTTCGTGCCGTAGAACGTTAAGTTCACTAAGTTTCTCAGCAATATTTATATTGTGCCTGGTTTTTCTTATATATTCTTCATCCAGCAGATATGTATAGTTTGTATCAAAACCCAATTTCTCTATACAATGTTCAGAGACAGTGTCTGCAGCATCATCCAATTTTTCTTTAAGAGGCTGTGCGTCGCCATAAACAATGCCAAGAAAGTCTTCCGTACTCATCCCTATCGCCGTCCTGGCCTCAACAATATCTCTCCAGATGACCGCTCCCTCTAATGCCGTAGTCATCTTTACATCGATCTTTAGAGAGGCATACGGATCGAGAAAAACTCCGGGGTCTTTGATGCCATATGATATTATGCCGATTTCAAGTATTGTATCAACGCCCAGTTCTGTCCCTATCTTTTCATAGTCCCTGGGATCTTTATCTCTTTTCTCCATCAGTTCCCATACGGCACTACTTTTCGTAATGCTTTCCTGTGGTACAATATGAAAATATGAACACAATTGAAGCTTTGTATTGAGCTTCTCACATAATAATTCACCAATATTCAGGTCAAATACCATATCGTTAAAGGCCCTGATGTCTTCTTTCTTAGCAGAATTATAAGCTAATCGCATAAGTAACTGCGGTATAATAGCAGGGCCTAATAATAAAGTAGAAAGCATCTGCTCATCATTTCTGATATTTACGTCCATCTCAGGGTTATCTGCATAATGCAATATCACCATGTCATTTACATACTTGGAATATTCCTTTTTGTATGGTACCTGAGTAATTTCTGTAGTTTCACAACCAGCAAAAATTATTAAAGATAATACAAAACAGACATAACGCTTCCTTTTCATTGAAGAATTCTAACACTCTTTCTTTTTGATTCTGTAACCGTTTCTAAACTGTCAGATTCAATACCACTCAGACTCTTTTCAATTTCCTGAAGATTCGTCAGGATTATGCTTAGATAGTCTTCTTTTTGTGTCTTTTCATGGCATCCGGCATAAAAACTGATAGACTTTCTATAATTTATTATGCCTTCTTTTATGTCGCCATTCACCACATGAAGATTACCCAATTCATGGTAGGAATTGGCAATCTGGAGAGCGGTATCTATGGATTCAGGTTGATAATGCAGTCCATTTAGAAAATACTTTATGGCTTTATTGTAATTTGCTACCTCTGCTTCAGAGTCTTCTCTTTCCGGACGTATTAATGACCTGTTACCTTTACCAACCCAGTACTCATATGGTGAATTTGTCAAACCCGGTGGAAGTTCAATTGGTTTCGTTATCTTTTCCTTCCAATGCTGAAAGATCGGAATACTATAAATCTTTATGGTTACATCATAACTAACTCCTTCCCTGAGAATCACCAGGGGTATTTCGACTTTTTTACCCTTCACCTCTCTTGATATTTCTACATAGTCCTCCAATTTTTTTGTTTTCTTACCTTCTATTTCAAGGACTATGTCACCAGCCCTTAATCCTGCACCAAAACCGGGACTCCCTGATTTCACATCTACAATCTTTATACCATCTTTCTTTTCAGAAATAATCAATCCGGAGAAAATTCCCTGTGAAAGACATGGAGAGGTAAAGACACATAATGATATAACAGTTATAAAGAAAATAGTGTATAGTCTTATAATATTTAATATTCCTCTTAATTTCACGCTAAGCCTCAAAGATTATAAATCATTTACAATACGGGTAATATTATACCATCTGTCTATTAAATTTCCTTACTGCAATATCTAAAATAAACAGAATCAGCGCCAGGGGGATTAAATAGCCTGCAAAATCTTTGGCAATAATTATCTCCTCTTCTTCAACTGCGATCTCTTCCTTTTCAGGATTATACTTACCGCCTGTAATCTCTGCAATATTTTTAAGGTACGGAACATTATTGCCTTGAACCGCATATTCAAGTGGCGTTGAAGTTATCTTCTCTGGAACCAGCAACCCTTTTGTCTTTAAATCTATAATCTTTCCATCCTTTATTCTGGATATCTTTAGATTATAAATGCCGGGATTAATACCTTTCAGTACTGTTGAAAACCTTTTTGGCGCAATCTGCTTTAAAGTTAGTTTCTGTTCATTATCCGCAGAATCCGGTGTCAACAGGCCGACTTCCAGCTTTGTACCGTCTTCGACTAGAGAGGATGATTCTAATAACAGGGAAATTGCGTTATCATCAGTCTTAATCTTTACATCATAATTTGCTTTCGATATATCCCTCATAGACCATCGCACTACCTGGGACCAGAACTTGTTAAACATTGACCAGTTAATCCACTTTGACGACCATCGCGCATTGGCGTCCGATGCGTAAACTACCACCTTGCCGAGACCGTACCTCCAGTTCGCCAGGATAGGATCAGTTTTCCCTGTTATGTTTGTTATCAGTGGAACTTCAACCTTTTCTTTTGCCTCGGTTATTGTGTGCCCTTTGAGCGGGGGAAATTGCTTATCATAAATACCTTTCAGTATCTGGCTTTCCTGGTTGATTTCCGGATAAAAATGCTCTTCATGAAAGTCTGATTGTGATACAAAGAATTCCGTATCCTTTACTATTAATCTCGGTAATTTTATTATATCAGTTACCTGATAAAATTGTCCTTTTGTCTTCGTTGCTATATCTTGCAGCAGCTTTGTATTAACGAGCCAGGATCCAAGGGCAATGGTCGAAACCGTCACATTTGCCTGCTGAAACCGGCTGATTAATTTATTATAGTAATAAAAAACAGACCTTGTGTTTCCATCGGAAAGCAGGATTACATGGTTTACCTTTGAATTCATTTTCTTGATCTGTTGATAGGCAGAATCCATGGCAGGAAATATATCCGTCCCTCCATCTGCTTTTAACATACTGAGTTTTTTGATAATTTCCTTCTTTACTTCTTCATTAGGTTTGAGTTCGACGATAGTGTATGGCATAGTGTCAAATGCAATAATACCAAAATTATCATTCTCCTTCAATTGTTTGATTAATTCAATCGATGCCTTTTTGGCAAAGAGCATCTTCTTTCCAAGCATGCTTCCTGATTTATCTATTATTAAGATCAGGGAAAGCCTTGTTTTCTTCTCTGTCTTTGGCGGTTCACCACCTACTATTTTAACCGGCAGGATTTCTTCTATTTTAGTATCCGTGTATCCGCCTTCAGCCGTAATATTAGTGCCACACGTCATTACAAATCCGCCACCGTGGTCCTTTACGTATTTTTCTATCAACACCATCTGTTCATCGCTTATATAATCCCTGGAAACATTAGAGAGGATTACGCTATCATATTTAAGATATTCCTCCAGTGTATCAGGTATCTGTCCGGGTTTCTTTATGTCTACAACTATTGTTTTGTCTTCCAGAGCTTCAGGTAAGTACATTTGCTGGCTTTCGTCTCCATTTATAAACAACAACCTCGTCTTACCTGAAACATTTACAAATGCATTCCTGCTATTATTCTCCTTATCTTTGTCTAGCATGGCGTCTTCAATGTTTAAATTTGCATTAAATTTCACAAATCCCCTTTCATCGCTCTTGTATTGCGCCTCAAATATACTTATACCGCTTTTAAATTCAGTATCCCACTCTTTCAAAATGCCGTTTTTTTCATCCAGTCTCAGCTTACCTTTGATTGATCTCTCATTTCTGTTTTCAATTACTACTTTTACTTCAAACATTTCACCTTCGTTTATTTTTTTAGGACAGATAACCTTCTTTATTAATATTTCGCTCTCTTTTTGAGCTGGAGGGGGAGCTGCGACAAAGAATTTGACATCATTATTAGCTGCCATTGTAGCAGCCTTTAAGGCATCACCCAGGTTCTGGTTTCCATCCGAAAGAAGGACAACCATTTTTGAAGAATCTTCGGGCATAATGCCCAGTGTAGCCATTATTCCGCTTGCAATGTCCGTCCTGTCAGAAGTAATGTTTGATTCTGTAATCTTTCTGTGTATATCTTTCAACTCTAAATCGTCAGCGAGTGTTGGCGTAATCACTCTGGATTCTCCACCAAAGACCACCAACCCCTTCTTGATCTTCTTATCCAACCCATTCCTTACGTCTTTCACATAGTCCCACATCCATTTCCTGCCTTCCGGAGTAATGCTGTCAGACACGTCCACTAAAAATACTGCACTGATTTCACGTTTCGACTTTTCCTTCATGCTGAATCCCGCCAGCACCAGAATGATGAGAAGAAACACAAGAGATCGCAAAAAGGTAGAAAGAAGAATCCTTGAAACCGATAAACGGTTATAACCAAAGATTGCCACTAGCCAGAAAACCGGCAATGCATACAAAAGCTTTAAATATTCAGGATTTGTAAATATATATTCCATATTATATTTGTTGGAAAAGTGTAAAGTGTCTAAAGTGAGCTAAAGTGCCTAAAGTTGGAGGAAAATAACGGTTCAAACCGCGTCTATTTCCTAACTTTAGATCACTTCAAACTTTAGTTCACTTTAGGCACTTGGTTTGGTTGCGGCTTCTTGTCCTCGGCGTTTTCCAGTCCGGGGAGCCGCTGTATCACGCTCAGGCAGTACCGGCTCTTAATCTTTTGTAAAATAGCAGCCATTCAACCAGAAGAATAAACGGCACAAGCAAGAGAAGATATTTACCGAATTCTGTTTTCTTGTCTTTTACGAGTGTTACCGCTTCTTTTTCCTCAAATACCAGTTCTGTATCATCGGTTAACTCCAGCATAATCCTGGATTCCTCTTCATCAAAAAGATTTGTAACAAATCTATTACTGAAACCGGCGCCGGTAATTTTATATTCCCCTATGTAATCTATTTTGTTAAACACAAAATGATCCTCAGAGTCGTCTTTGAAATCGTATTTCAGCGTTTCTCCCTGAGGATTTAATATTTCGATATTATCTTTTAAGGTATAGTGCGGCCTGTACTGCCCGCCGGTTAATACCTTATTATGATCCTCCGCTTCATACGGATTTAACCATTGAATTATATTAAGTGTCAAAATAAGTATCCGTAAATCAGCCGATTTTGAAAAATCAAATTCTCCCAGGTCGAAACCCAGTGTTACCACCTTCTTTCCTGCATACTGCCCGGCAAATGCAATAGGAGAATCTCCCAGATTGCCGGATACCTTTATTAATGGCGTTGACCAATCCGGAGGTTCCATTGTGAGAGCGCCCGCGATATTTAAATCATCCAGATTAGACAGATGCATCATAACAGGATGTGTGTTGTCCCAGTCGAGTATCTTTACATTCAATAAAAGACTGTGTTCGGGGACCAGTAAGTTGCTGAAATCTTTACTTGCTTTTGCGTCTTCTTCCTGAATACTCAATGCGTACATATTCTGAATAGTATATAGTGCATTTATGTCAGGACTGACTTCAGGGATAAATTCGTGAAAAATAGCAACATCATAATCCTTTACAGCTTCCGGTTTATACTCAGATACATTTATCCTGGTCAGTTTAATCCGTTTGGTACCATGCTCTATCTTCTCCAGTTCATCCTGCAATGTGAAATTGTCTGAAACTAATAATATATTAATAGGTTTTATTTCATTAATTATTGCATAGGCAGTATTATCAACAGCAAGAAAATCATCAGTCTCAATACCGGCTTTTAAGATTCCGGCAGTACTGAGATTTTTCACACTTAGTGTCTTCTGCTCTTCACCGGCTAATTCCAGTTCTTCCTCCTTTATAATTTCATCATTTAGAAAAACAGTCAATTTGATATTTTTGTTCTCACCTGAATAATTCTTGATTGTCACATAAGCCTCACGCTCTGTATAATCTTTAAACATATCCTGATATACATCCAGTGACGAAATGGCAACATTTGCAGATTTCTCCCCGAATCTGATAAATTTTATATTTCCCGGCTTTTGCCTGGTAAGATTCACCGAAGATGGTGACCGGTCAGTCAGCACATACATCTCGCCCCTTTCAACATTTTTCAGGAAGGAGATGCCGAGGCCCACACCTTCGTCCAGATTTGTCCCTGTATCCTTCGGCTTTAAATCGTTAATTGCCTTGTTTAACTTGTGCTTGTCATCAGTAAAATCAGAGGCAATCCTGGAAGAATAGTCTGCAGAAATAACCATCATCTTATCCCATTGATTCAACCTGCCAACCATTTCGAGTGCTTGAGTCCTGGCCTGATCAAAACGTGAACCGTTATCTTCAGAAGTTTGCATACTTGCGGAAGAGTCAAGGACGAGGATGACATTCTTGCCTGATATATTTATTACATTAGACTTGAGGTATGGGTGTGCGAGAAAAAAGACCAGAAGCAGTATCAGGAGTATTTGCAGTAAGAAAAGCAGATCTATCCTGAATATTCTGCTCCTTACAGCATCCTCTCTTATTGCACTCCAGGGAATGATACTCGGCACTTTAACTACATACTTCTTTTTACTGAGGAAATATATCAGTACTACAAGTGCAATTAACGCTAAATATCCAAACGCCAGTAAGTTTATGAACCCCATATAAGATAAGCCTTCGGCAACTTTGTAAAAAGTGCCTAAAGTATAAAGTGAGCTAAAGTGAAGGGGTGCCTACGGCACAATCTATTACAAATATAATTCGCGCTGAAAGCGCCTCCGAACCTTTAGGCACTTCAAACTTTAGTTCACTTTAGGCACTTTCACATAAATATTGAAATTCCTATTGACATAATAACTTAAGGAATATATGTTTACAATAATTATTTACCAGACATATGTATTGTAAAACTGCGTTCAGGCAGTCTAATCTATGTGGGATAGAGGTATTTATGGAACTTGTTATCATAATTTTCTTGCTGATACTTATTGTCTTCATCGTCTGTCTACTTCTATCTAAATCCAAAGAATTTAGGGAAAGAGTTCCCGTAGCTATAGCAGTTATCGCAGTCATTATATCGCTCGTATCAGCTTTCAAGGATACCATATTCCCATTTAATCTCGAAGTTATTACCGATCAGGTCATAATAGCAAGACCTACTGCACCCAGTCATAATAGCCTTCCCTTGGTAGTCCCATTAACTTTTATCAATCATGGTAATGGTTCAGGCATCATTGAAGCTATTTCAATCAAAATTGAAACACAAAAGTCTGTAAAAATATATACTCCAGTAGCAGAAGTAAATTTTGGCAATTTCATTGCTGGGAAACGAGCTTTGCATGCAGATAACATAATTGGGGCTTTCGATCCCTTTCCAATATCTGGAAAGTCTTCAATAAAAAAACACATTTTATTTGCCCAGGAGGAAAACTCTAAAAAATATCCATTTAACATCTGGAACCCAGACAAATACACATTTCAAATATTTATTAAGGAATCCAGAAACGATAAGCCCAAAGAATATATTTCTATGTCTCATGAAATAACAAAAGATATTCTCGATGCTTACAAAAAAGGTACAAGTACCGTTTTATCTTCGAGTAAAGAATTAGATATCTAACAACGCATTTGCAGCCGACCAAAGGGGCATGATCTTCCTGGATAGCTTGTTGCTCTCCAATAGGCATGTTGGACAACAATAAAAAGTGCAAATTTCCTCTTTTGCTGCTGAAAAGTATTTAGGTCTCTAACTGATATGAAAGAACAATGGAAGGCAGGCGTTAGTTTTGGTTTAACTTCTGGTGTGATTACCACCATGGGTCTTATGGCGAGACTCCATTCCTGAACTCATGATCACAAACCTTCAGACATTGAAAGCAGTATATACAATTTTGAGTATATTCAAGATGTGTTTTTGCAAAGCCAACCCAGGAGATGACTATTATCGCACGGTTTTAAATTGTTTTTCTTCTAAACATCTGGTAAGTTTCACTTATTACGTAAATCTTTAGCGAGACGGCATGCCGCACCTGATCGCATCGTCAGGGAAGAGCAATATCAATCTTATCAAGTTAGGTCGCTATCGCGACAAAATTCCTCGACTCCGCTCGGAATGACGTCACACTGAGCGGAGTCGAAGTGTGATCAATATTATTGAAATTCCTGTGCATAAATTTAGATAGAAAATGAGGGAATAATAATGAAGATAACTGATGTTCCAGAAATATTAAAGTTAAGCGTACCGGAAAAGATACTTTTTGTGGAAGATCTCTGGGATAATATCTCCTCTATTGATTCAGATATTCCTGTGCCGGATAGTCACAAGAACGAGCTAGACCATCGATTGGAAAAACATTATTCTCCTGGTGAACTCTTGTCTATTAAAGAATTGCAAGCACGCATCGAAAAACGAAAATGATTTATTCTTTATCGTTTCTTCCTGAATTAGAAGAAGATACCATAAACGGTTATAGATGGTATGAGGAAAAAACCATCGGGCTTGGTGAAGAATTTCTTCGTATTTTTTACGCTCACTCCTACAAAATCCAACGAAACCCGTTACTCTATCAGGCAGTATACAAAGATTTCAGGCGATGTTTACTCAGGCGATTTCCATATGCTATTTATTACAGGATAGATAAAGATAAAATTATTGTATATGGTTTGTTTCATTGTGCGAGAAACCCAAAAACCTTGAAGAAACATTTACACAATCGAAAGCTTAGAAATCCCTGACAAGCGCATGAAAGAGGTAATCAAGAATGACTCATAAAAAATTAAAAAAGATTGCACTAAGTAAAAGAAAAGTGAAAGCAGACGTTAGTTTTGGTTTAACTTCTGGTGCGATTGCAGATCAATATCTCAAGATTGCTGCTGCCAAATGCTCCTTGCCTTTCTGCCCAATTCCTTGATACTTCTTTAATATTTACTTTATTCATATTTCAATAATTTGCATAGTTCTTCAATAAATCCTACCAGCCCTATTAACGCTAAATATCCAAACGCCAGTAAGTTTATAAAACCCATATAAGTTAGGTCGCCATCGTGACAGAAACCATCCTTCGACTCCGCTCAGGATGACATCACACTAAGCCGCTCAAAATAACATCACACTAAATCGCCCAGAACAACGTCACACTGAGCGGAGTCGAAGTGTTATCAATATTGAAAATCCTCTTGACATAATAACTTAAGGAATATATGTTTACAATAATTATTTACTAGACATATGTATTATAAAACTGCGTTTAGACAGTCTAATCTATGTTAGGCAGGTAATTATAATGAAAAAGCGATTAGAGCATAAACTTGAAAAACTTCCAGACGGTAGGACAAACGTTTCTGTATCTATGCCAATGGCATTGGCGGGACTTGAGCAATATGAGTCCAACGATATGATGGAAGATATTGCAGTCCTACGACGTAGTGTTACTCCACCGCAAAGGAAGATAGGGTCTGCAAGGTGGTTTTTGGCAGAAATGAAACGTTGCATTCAAAATGAAGCTTTTACACTTATGTTCCTTGAAGCTTATGTAACGGCCATACGTTCAGCTACATTTGCATTACAAAAAATGTATGGTAATAACAAAGATTTTGATAAATGGTATGCAAAGAAACAAGAGGAAATGAGAAACGACTCTGAGCTACGCTTGATTGTTGACTTACGTAATATTGCAGAAAAAGAAGGCGTTATCTTAGATGAATATAGACATACCACAATCGTCCGTTTCTATATGAGTGGAAAAACTGAGGCAGAGACTGGCGTACCGATAATACAAATTGAAGGGAAGGAAGTTGATAGTATATTGCCATTGCTTGAAGCATCATTGACTAAAATTTCAGACCTTATTGAAGAAGCGCATAAATTATTTCCTGTAAAAATGGGCCGTACTCCTATTATGGGAAAAATTGAATATATAAGAGAGAAAGAAGATGGAAACTGGGAACGTTTTGATTTCTAACATAACAACCGGCTGAAGCTGACGGCTCGCCTGTAGATAAGGCGTGAGCGCCCGCAGCTTAGCCTGAGCGTTGGGTACCTAACTGATATGAAAGAACAATGGAATGCAGGCTACTATTTAAAACAATCCCATGCTGATAAGTATTCATGGTATGCTATTAGGATACGAATTTTTGCGAGGAACAACCTTTTCACAATTACAATGTCAAAAGTATAAGTCTCTTTCACCCTGGATGAGAGATTCCATTTTACTGGATGTCAACTTTCTGACATTAGGATCTGGAATCTTGCTAATTTCTGAGGTTATAAGGGCCTTTATCTTTTGCGCCAGTTTGGGATTATAATCCAGAAGATATTCTTCGAATGTAAGAAGAGCGTTTGGCTGACAAAAATTTTTGATTTCACCGGGTTTAGCGAGTTCCATAAAATCCTCACCCGTTCTGCCTGAACGATAACAGGAGGTGCAGAAACTTGGAATGAATCCGCTTGTGGCCAGTTCCTCTATAACTTCTGAAAGGGAGCGTTCATCTGAAACAGTGAATTGTCCCTGTGCTTCTTTGTCGCTGCTGTAACTACCGGGCACTGTCCTGGAACCGGCAGAAATCTGAGATACGCCGAGATAAAATAGTTCATCTCTCAACGCTGCATTCTCTCTTGTAGAAAGTATTATACCAGTATATGGGACGGCAAGACGGAGAACTGCAATTATCTTCTTAAGCTCATTATCTGATACAGGGCTGGGTGGACGAGAAGCAATATCAGAACCTTGTGCCGGTTCAAGCCTGGGGACTGAAATAGTGTGCGGCCCGACTCCAAAAGTATCCTCAAGGTGCATAGCATGAAACAGCAGTGCCAGTACCTCAAATTTGTAATTGTACAGGCCAAACAGTGCACCTATACCCACATCATCAATACCGGCATTTTGCGCAAGATCACAGGCATAAAGCCGCTTCAAATAGTCTGACTTTGGCCCCGAAGAATGCAATGTAGTATAAGTATTGTTATGGTATGTTTCCTGAAACAACTGATAAGTTCCTATATCTGTACCCTTGAGCCTTTTAAAATCCTTCACTCCCATTGGGGCAACATTGACGTTTAGCCGTCTTATGTTACCGTTACCTTCCCTCGTATCATAGACAGTCTTTATAGCTTCTTCTAAATAATCTATATTGACTGCAGGGTCCTCTGCAGAGACGAGGAGTAGTCGCTTGTGTCCCTGTGAAATAAGGGCTTTGGTTTCTTCACGTATTTCATTTGTATCTAAAAGTCGTGTTCCTGTATTTAAGTTGTCCTTGCTGAAGCCACAATAAAGACAGTTGTTAACACATCTGTTTGATAGATAGAGAGGTGCAAACAAAACTAAGCGGTTTCCGTAGATTGACTCCTTGATCTGCTTAGCTGCAGTGAAGACGCTGTTCAATACGACATCATCTTCACAATTGAGGAGGACGGCAGCATCTTCAGGGCTGAGGCCATTTAATTCCAGGGATTTATTAATTATGGTTTTGACACGTTGACGGGAAGGACTTTGTGTTTCTCCCAGAATATCAAATATTTTGTCTTCGTTAATAAAGTTTTTCATATACCTAAATCCGTAGGAGCCCTTCCAATGCTTTTAAGCAATTGCAGCGCGTCTGCAATCTGATTTTCAATAGAGACATCTACCGTTGCCCTGTTTGGATAGATATCGTAAAGGTTGACGTAATCTTTGGGTGTAAGGTTTAGCATAATTGAATTTGCCCCACCCATAAGGGCCATTCGTCTTGCCTGTGGGTTTAGAGACTCAAGCGCTGTAGTAACCAGGATTTTCCCATAGGGGTCTATGAGTCTTAAAACGGAAAGAGCCTTGAGTACATATTCAGCGCTGGGTGCGTCATGGCCGGAAAGAGGGGTATCAGGATGCGGAATAAATGGACCAAATGAATACATATCGCAACCCAGATCTTTAGCAAACATAAAATCGTCAATAACACTCTCAGCCTTCTGTCCGGGAAGACCAATGAGACTTCCACTGGCAATAATGTATCCGATATCCTTAAACAACTCAAGGTACCTGATCCTTTTTTCCAAAGATGAATGAGGGTGCAACTTTGAATACAGATTGCTGTCAGATGTTTCAAACCTGAACAGGACAGCCCTGGCGCCTGCATCAAATGCCTTCTGATAAAATGCCTCTTCCCTTTCTCCCACACTCAGGAAGATAAAGACAGGAGAATTATTCCTTATCTTTTTGATTAAACCTATAATATCTTCTGACTTGTAAGATGGGTCTTCACCGGATTGCAGGACTATTCCCTTAAACCCAAAACGTTTTACTGCATCTGCAACTACGCCGAGAATCTCATCGGTGCCAAGACTGAAACGCTTGAGAGTGGTGTTTGATGAACTTATACCGCAGTATGCACATTGGCTCTTACAGATATTTGAAAACTCGATAATTCCATGGACACAGCAGGCATTGCCCAGAAACTTCTGGCGTATAAAATTGGCTGTTTTATGTAACACATCAATTTCGTCTGGATCTTCGCTTAAGAGTAATCTTAACGCCTCCTGATGTGATATTGACTTGCCATAAGTCGCTCTATCAATAATTTTCAGAAAATTCTTGTCCAGATTGGGCTTGTCATTATAGAGCCTGGAGAGTTTAACGTCAGTTTCCTTTAGTTCAAAGAACAGTTCCTTCCATGTATCCAGGATTTCTTCGGCATCCCTTTCATCTATTTTCTGCACTACGAATCCGCCCTGTGCGTAGACGTAATCACCAACCTGAAGGTCGTAGAAGTCGTTCCGTGCCTTCCTCTCTTCACCAAAATAATCTACAGTGATCAGGTCACCAGTAATACTCTTAACATTTCCGGGGATAGCGTAACACATAATTTTTATTTAATTAAAAATAAATTTCCTGCATTATAATATAAAGCTATAGATATATAAAATATTATATTGGTTATTTACCTGTAGAAACTATTTAACGGAGTAGGTAAATTTCAAATTAAGACGGTTTTATTTATTTTGATGTTTTGGATTCTTTATATAATAATGGGTATAATTCTACTTTTATTTATTTATTTATTTATGTATCTATCCTACCACATAACTTCTATAATTTATTATAAATCAGTATATTCTTACAAGAACAGAAAGAAGGCAAAATGATTGTCATAGAGACATTTAAAGGAAAATCCGTTACAGAACACAGTGTCGAGATAGTAGAACGAAAAGGCACAGGCCATCCTGACTATATGTGCGACGCCATGATGGATGCCATTTCTGTAACGCTATCCAGGGAATATATCAAAGAGTTTGGAACCATCCTTCACCATAACATAGACAAGAGCCTTCTGGCGGCTGGAATGGTTGACAAGAGGTTTGGTGGTGGCAGTGTCACAAAGCCTATGGAACTGACTATAGGAGACAGGGCTACATTCAGCGCTTCCGGCATAACAATACCTGTTTCTGATATCGCCATAGATACAGTGAAAAAGTGGTTAAAAGAAAATATGAGATTCGTTGACCCTGAAAAGCACCTGAAATATAACATTGCCCTTGCATCCGGTTCCGAGGAACTTACGGATATCTTTTTAAGGCCAGGTAAGGTTAGAGGAGCTAATGACACCTCTGCTGCCGTTGGTTATTACCCCTTCAGTCTTACCGAAAAGGCAGTCTTTGAACTTGAAAGGTATCTCAATTCAAAAAGTTTTAAAGATGAATATCCGGAAACGGGTGAAGACATAAAGATTATGGGTCTCAGGAATGAAGAATGCCTTGATATAACGGTCGCTATGCCGTTACTTGCCAATTACGTTCAATCAGAAAAAGAGTATTTTGAGAGGAAAAACACTGTCTATAAAGAGATAGTCGAGTTTCTGGAAAAATATAGAGGATTCCAAAACATAGAGGTTCATTTGAATACCCTTGATGAAAAGGGCAGGGGACTTGGCGGCATTTATCTCACTCTTTTGGGCACTTCCGCAGAAGATGCGGATTCAGGACAGGTAGGTCGTGGCAACAGAGTGAACGGTCTCATCTCCGTGAACAGACCCATTGGCACGGAGGCATCGGCAGGTAAGAATCCCGTAAGTCATGTCGGCAAGATATACAATGTTCTTGCCCATAAGATAGCGCAGGAGATCTATGAATCCACAGAGGGAATAAAAGAGGTCTATGTTCTGCTTTTGAGCAGGATAGGCACACCAATCGATAAACCACAGATGGCAACTGCACAGATATTATTTGAGGAGGGAAGAGAGATAAAGGAAGTAGCAGAGAAAGCGGAAGGGATAATTGATAGCAGATTAAAAAAAATCAATACCTTCTGCCTTGAACTTGGGGATGGGAAATATCCTGTCTGTTAATCTGAAGGTCGTAGAAGTCGTTCCGTGCCTTCCTCTCTTCACCAAAATAATCTACAGTGATCAGGTCACCAGTAATACTCTTTACATTTCCGGGGATAGCGTAACACATATCTTTTTCTAATCCTGACGACCAGGATGACCTTTTTTGATTTTCTGCAAAATATATAAAGAAATCATGTATATGCCGACAACCCTGTAAACATTATACAGGAAATGAAACAGTAACCGTTGTGCCTTTTCCGAATTTACTTTGCACATCAATGTGTCCATCGTATCTTTTAATCAGATTCTTGACTATAGTCAATCCTAACCCTGTACCATCTGATTCGGTAGCTTTTGCATTTTGAGATCTGTAAAATTCGTCAAAGATCTTATTAATGTCATCTTTATGAATTCCGATTCCTGTATCAGAGATATCTATTCTAATTTCATTGTCAGTAATTATGTTGCTTATGTTTATTGTACCACCTTCTCTGGTATACTTTATGGCATTACCAATCAGGTTTGTCATGATAATATCCAGATCATCAGGAATTATATTCAGATAAGCAGGTTTTCCAGTGGTATGAACTGTAAGTTTGATATTCTTTTCCTTCACTTTTTCCTGCATCAGATCAAGTGTACATTTAACGGCTTCATTTATATCTACCGGTTTACTATCGCCCTCTCTCGGCTTTCCTGTTTTGCCTGTAACCAGATCAAGCAGGTCTTTAACGAGTGTCAAAAGAAAACCGGTCCTTCTCTCAGATCTTATGATTAATTCTTTTGCCTTCTCTGAGACTTCTCCCGCATAGCCTTCTTCGATTGATTTTAAGAGACTTTGTATTGCGCTTAAGGGTGACCTGAGTTCATGCGTAACCTTGTATGTAAACTCACTCTTTTCCCTGTCCTTTCCTTCCAGCGCTTGATATGCGTCAGTGATTTTATCCTTGAGAACTATTATTTCTTTTTCTCTCTTCCTGATTTGATTGGCAATACTGGTAGCTAAATATGCAGAGACGTATAAAGAGGTGATGCAGAAGAAAAGAACAGACAATAGATAAAGACTGTTATCATAAATTGCATTTGGAAATAGTTCTTTAATCTGAACATGGGGGATTATATTTACATATTCCAGGATTGACAGGCTGATAATTAGCAGCACTGCGAAAGACGTCTGGAGATAACAGGCTTTTCTTGATAAAAGGATTGCGGCAATAATCACATGAAATATAAAATAAAATATTACGGGACTTTCAATGCCACCCGTGTAATGTACAAGAAAGACAAGGGCAATCCAGTCTGTGAAAATCTGCAGGTTGGCAAATCGGTGATGTGATTTTATATACTGGTTGTAAGATATACATTTTATGTAATGGTGATAGGTTATACAAACGAAGTTAAATAACAAGATGCAGGCGGCTATAATTAATATTGGTATAAAAGGCAGGCCAATATTCAGGATAAAGCAGGCTATTAAAGAAGTGGCACATATTCCAGCGACAGTGATCCAGCGAAGGGTTAAAAACCATAAAACCCTCTCTATGAGCTCCTCTTCTACTGAGGATCTTTCAGATACCGGGGTGCCTGGTAACATGATTTATTTTAAATGCAGAAATTTGTATTAGATAGTCTTCGGTAATAACCTTGTTCATGATTAAATTATTCTTTGTTTACCACAAGTTCTGCAACCTTTTTCAACAGCTCTTTCGGCTGGATGGGCTTCTCGATAAAATTGTCAACCGGCAAAAAGGCATCATCCTTTTCGGGTGAAAAGCTCATGCCCTTTTTCTGTGATATTGCCGTAATCATCAGGATAGGAATTTTTCTGCAATTCTTGTATTCAGAATCCTGCATTTCACTCCGTAGTTCATAAGCAACATGAAACCCTTCAGTATCTGTTTCCATCATAACATCAAGGATAATCAAATCCGGAATTTCCTCTCTTGCTTTTTGCAGTCCTTCCTTTCCGCAATTTGCAGTGATTACTTTATAGCCATTTGCTTCAAGAGGCATCCTCATTGCTTCAACAATATCCGGATCATCATCTATGATTAATATTTTTTGATCTGTCATATAAATTAGCTATCTCTACAAAAACATCCTTCGACTTCGCTCAGGATGACGTCACACTGAGCGGAGTCGAAGTGTGATAAACATTGAAATTCCTATGTATTAAATTAGCCCCTTCCTCTCTTTCGAGAGGAATCCATATTCTGGAATCCTCTCGAAAGAGAGGGTAACAGTGAGAGCATTTCCAAATTGCTGCACAAGGTTTTTTGGAGTGCAGTGACCATGTCACTGCTTTAGTACGCATCATCACGCCCGCCTGCCATTCGTCGGGCAGGGATGATGCACTCCATATTTCAGACAGACAGAGTACTGCAAACTTCTTCAATTCTCCTTAGTACGGTATTTATTATGTCTGGCATTGAATCTGTTAACTCTTTAGAAAGAGTAGTGCCGTAATTAATAGTCTTTGGCTGGATGCCCACAATCTCTATTTTTGGAGAAACTTCAAGCAGTTCTGTCATTTTAATTACTTCCATAAGATCGGTATCATGTAATGAATACTTCTTCTTGTGGTAGAGTGAACGGACGTCTTCTGATCTAAATGTTGTAATAGTGCCTGGCGCCTTGCCGGCTCCAACTGCGTCAATAAAAATCACTCTTACCGCCCCATGCATGAGATCGATTAGTTTAAACCCGCCTGTACCGCCATCATATATTTCTATATTCCGGGGAAGATCATATTTCTCCAATTCATTGATTGTGTGGACGCCAATACCTTCATCCATGAGTAATAAATTACCAATCCCAATAACCACTATCCTGTTATTGTCATTCATTTACAAATTTTACCTTCATTAAATGTGTCGCACATGATATGCATGGATCATAAGCCCTTACAAGCATTTCTATGTCAAGGATTATGTCATCCTTTTCTTTATGTAAAATATCCGGTACCAGGGTTCTTAAATCATTTTCAATGTTTGCAAGGTTCTGGCCGGTTGGAATAATATAATTAGCATAGGTAATCTTGCCATTATCATCTAATTTGTGTTCATGATATAATGTTCCCCTTGGTGCTTCTGTGGCACCTATACCATGTCCAGCCTTAGGAAGCAGTTCTATTTTTTCGTCCTTCAAATCACCTGAAATCAGATCATCAATCAACCTGATACTGTCTTCAAAACAGTGTACTGTTTCTACTACCTGAGCAATATTATTCATGTATGAATTGTAACAGGGGTGCCTTAATCCCAGTTCCCCAGCGACCTCTTTTGCTTTCGGGTGCAATTGATCGTAATTATTATTAAACCTTGCCAGTGCTCCGACCATGTAGGAATCTCTATTTGCCTTTGCGTGTTTTGATGTAGAACTAGCAACCATATACTCTTTTACTTTATCAAGATAGTCTGTCGGTACTACTTCACCATTGTCACTCGATTTGATATTGCCATCATAAAGGGCGTATTCTTCAGGGTTAGTCAGGGATATATATTCCGTATCTCTCTCAAATTCAGGAGTTTTCAGGCTCTTGAAAAATTTTACCGTTTCTTCTATATCCGGCCATGCATCCTCAATTTTCTTCTTGAATTCGGCCAGATCTTTTGATTCAGGATTTTTTGAAAAACAGCCTATCTTCAATGTAATTGGGTGAACGTGCCTGCCACCAACCAATGCACATAATTCGTTAGCGAGGGTTTTAAGCCGCATGCCTCTTAAGACAACCTCTTTATTGTCTTTTACCATACCAAACACACTGCCCACTCTGAAGAAGTCAGGTGCTGTCAGAAAATAAACATGGAGAATGTGGCTCTGAATAAATTCGGCGTTAAGTAAGAGCTTTCTTAATTTTATTGTCTGTGCCGATGGTTCAAATCCGAGTGCGGCTTCAATGGCTTTTATTGATGTTGTAGTATGGGTAACGGCGCAGATACCGCATATACGTGAAGTAATATGTGCAACCTCTTTATACGACCTGCCAAGTGCCATAGCCTCGAAAAACCGTGGAGATTCCACTATATCCATACGCAGTTCTCGAATCTTCCCTTCCTTGACGTCAATTATTATGTTTCCGTGTCCTTCAACTCGTGTTATATGTTCAATACCTACGTGAAAATCATGCATTCAATTTTTCCTGAAAAATTCATGGATAGTAAATTCAATATTGACACTTCGACTCCGCTCAGTGTGACATCTTCCCTGACGCATATGGTAACGACATCCTGAGCGGAGTCGAAGGATCCTATTTTGCCGCGATAGCGACTTTGCTTTTTGCTAAATATAACTTTAGTCACTTCCAACTTAGATACCTATTCATACTTCTCTTTACTATTTCCCCCAAACAGCATGTATTGTGAAATGGCTTCATCAACAGTCAATCCATGTTCGCTTAGCAGGTTCTTGTGAGAAGACAGGTTCGGGTCATCTATCAGACCGCGGCAGCCGACACATCCATCATTATAGGTAGGGCAGATAGCCTTACATCCGGCCCTTGTAACCGGTCCCATGCAGACCATTCCTTTTTCGAATAGACAGACATTCTCTCTCATCTGGCATTCAACACACACCGGATAATCAGGTATACGGGGCTTTTTCCCTAGCAATATTGCCTTGGTTACCTCAATAAATTCATCTTTGTCTATCGGGCAGCCTTGTATCCAGTAATCTACCTTTATTACGGCCTCAATCGGCCTTGCAGGGATAGTCTCATAATTACCTGCCATTTTACCATATACGATGTCTTTAACCTTATCCATTTCAAATTGGTTTTTCAGACAATTAACACCTCCGATTGTAGCACAGGCACCTAATGCTATTATGACCTTAGCAGTTTCTCGTATTTTCTTAATCCGTTCTATTTCAGAAGTCCTTGTTATACTGCCTTCGACAAATGCAATGTCGTATTCCTCGCTTTTTTCACTCATCGCTTCTCTGAAGGAAACAATGTCTATTAAATTGACGAGTTCAAGAAGCTGTTCCTCAATCGTGAGAACTACTAACTGGCATCCTTCACAGCTTGTAAAAGAGAAGAAAGCTACTCTTGGTTTAGTCATATAGCCTCCGAAAGAAATTTCAGGGTATGATAGCTGAATTCAGGTCCGTCCAGGCATACATATACTCCGTTAATCTGACAGTGACCGCATTTTCCAATACCGCATTTCATACGCCTCTCTAATGACATTATAATATGATCTTCAGATATCTGTTTTGCCTGGAGTTCAAGCAGAACGTATTTATACATTACCGGAGGTCCGACTACTAGTGCATAGGTATTAGTTGGTTCCATATCTAAAGGAGGAATAAGCCTTGTGACAACTCCGGATTTGCTGGACCAGTTATCATCCGGTTTATCGACCGTAATATCTATTGCTATATCTTTTCTCTTTTTCCAGAGTTCAAGTTCATCTGCAAACAGAATCTCTCCGGGATTCTTTGCACCGTACAGAATAGTTATCTTTGCAAAGTCGTCCCTTCTTTCAAGTACATAATTGATCAGTGAGCGCAGCGGGGCCAGGCCCAGACCGCCGGCTACAAATAACAGATCTTTTCCCTTCATTTCTTCTATCGGGAAACCATTGCCCAGCGGTCCTCTAATACCTATGTATGAACCTGCTTCTAATTTATGAATAGCTGATGTAACATCTCCGGCTTTTCTGACACATAAACCAATAGTATCTTTGTTAAAAGGGGAGGATGATATTGATATAGGGGCTTCGCCTATGCCAAAAATAGAAAGCTGAATAAACTGTCCTGGATTAAAATTAAATTCCTTTGTTTCCTTTAACTTTAATTCTATATACTTTTCCATCTCCGTTAGCTGTCGTGTACTTACGACCTCAGCAATTTCAGGTAAAAATATGGAATCATTATTTATCATCAGTCTTGTTATTTTTGATTACGGCATTAACTGTTTCTACTACATCAATATTAACCGGACACGACCTCGTGCACCGTCCGCATCCGACACAAAAAGATGTATTATACCTGGTCATTAAGTAGTTGAACTTTCTATTAAACCTATGTCTTAATCTTTGACCCCTTGTTGACCGGAAGTTTTCTCCGGTAGATACAACTGCGAAATCTTTTAATGTACATGCATCCCACTCACGACATCTTTCCCCTGATGTCATATTTAAATCCATGCAGTCGTAGACGTCGAAGCAATAGCAGGTGGGACAGACGATATTACAGCGCCCACATCCAAGACATCTGTCATTTAATTCATCCCATACAGGGTCGTTGTCTGCATTTTTAAATATAAGAGGCAGATTAGAAATATCTGTTTTTATCTTATTTTCAAACTTGCCCTCTCGATCATTCCTCAATCTCAAGAATCTCTTTCTGTCTTCTTCACCTGCGCCTGTATATTTAGAGTATTTCCTTACTATTTCCTCGCCCTGCGATGTTTTAATTGAGGTGTAAAAATAATCACCTATGTCCGTCATCATAATGTCGTAGCCGTCATCTACGTTCAGACAACCAACACTTGCACAGAGAGCGTGTTCATAGCACGGTTCAAGGCAGTCCATGCCAATGATGACGGTTTCTTCCCGTTTTCGAGTATAGTTCTTGTCATCGTGGTCAGCTGTAAATATTTTATCCAGCAGACTGATTCCATGAATGTCACAGGGCCTGACGCCGAATAACACCTGTTTTCTGGACTCAATTACCGGTTTGACATCAGGAAGTGGTTGCGTATCAAAACGTAACAGAGTTTCCTGTTGAGGGAATAGATATTTTTTGGGTGGTAGAATGGTTGGTATGTAGTCTTTCAGGGGGTCAGAGAACTCATCTATTTCGTCAAAGACATAGAAGCCTTCTTCCTTTTGCTTTACTCCATAAACAGTGAATTGCTCTTTTAAATTACTACAAAATGTGCCTATGTCTTTTTTACAAATAAGGATATCATTCATTTGTGGCGACCCTGTAGTTAAGCCGATGTTCTTGATAATGATAAGCTATGCTTTACATTATTAATTTTATCACACATAATAACCGGTTGCAATTGGTATCTTAGATACCGGTTATTATTACCCATGAAACGCCATATCACGAATTTATTGTACTAAATCGTTGTTACTCTTTAAGGTTTGAGTACATAAAATTTATATAAAACTTTGAAATATTTAAGGAAATTTTCTGTTTGATCGGTATAATTTAGAATCGAAGATTCACGTTGCTCTTTTTAAGTTTTATTTGTGAAAATATGCGGATTAAAGATCAAGTGGGAGGTTGGCTGGAAATGGATGTAAAGGAACTTATTATTAAGGCTGCAGAATAATTTAATTCAGGTAACCCAAAAAGCGACGCACCTGATTAGGTGCGCCAGGTCTCTAACGGATATGAAAGAACAATGGAAAGCAGGTGTTAGTTTTGGTTTAACTTCTGGTGCGATTACCACCATGGGTCTTATGGTGGGACTCCATTCCGGGACTCATGCAAAATTAGCGGTTATGGGCGGTGTTGTTACAATAGCAGTTGCAGATGCATTCTCAGATGCTTTAGGCGTACATATCCATGAAGAGGCTGAGAATACTCATTCGCACAAGGAAATCTGGGTTGTTACACTGGCAACCTTCATCTCAAAGTTTGTGTTTTCGCTCTCGTTTATTATCCCTCTATTGCTTTTCCAGCTAAACACAGCAATTGTTGTAAGTGTTGTTTGGGGACTATTTCTTGTTGCGCTTATCAGTGCCTTTGTTGCTAAAGATCAGGGTATTAAAATAAAACCTGTTATTGCAGAGCATGTTTTTATTGCATTACTGGTAGTGGTTATAACGCATTTCACCGGTAATTGGATTAACAGTATATTTGTCGGATAATAAGCACTTCAAGTCTGCTGTTGACTCAGCTATTTATCATAATCTGCTACCTTCCCCGTCCTCCTCCCCTGCCGCCACTATATCCTCCCTTGCCACCGCCATATCCGCCCTTACCGCCGCTACCACCACCATATCCACCCTTGCCGCCTCCGCCATATCCACCCTTGCCACCGCCACTATATCCTCCTCTGCCGCCTCCGCCACCACCATATCCACCACCGCCGCCGTATCCACCTGTGCTGCCTCCTCCAAATTTCTCGGTGCGAGGACGTGCTTCATTCACGTTAAGTGTTCTTCCCTTTAACTCTTTACCATTCAGTCCATCAATTGCAGCCTGTCCTTCAGCTTTAGAGGACATCTCCACGAATCCAAATCCCTTTGGCTGACCACTAAACTTGTCTTTTATGATTGTGGCAGATTCAACCTTACCGAATGCTTCGCAAGCGAGCTGTAAATCCTCTTCGGTAGTCTCGTATGACATATTTCCTACATAGATCTTCATTCTGTCTTCCTTTCTAATAATAGAATTGTACTTAAACTGACATTACTTTTAGTGTGTTCTACCAGTTTTCTTTATTCTCTGCATATACAAATAAAGCCCCCGATACCGTTTCATGGATATTGGGGGCTTTTACGTTATCATTATAATATATTTTACAACTACTCTATAAATTATATATACAACTCTATTTCGATAGATTATACAGTATAAATATATGAGTAAGCTTTATAATATATTTATACTTTGACAACATTTGAGGCCTTGCTACCCTTTTCGCCCTGTTCTACTTCAAACTCTACCTGGTCTCCTTCTGAAAGGCTTTTAAAACCATCAGACTGAATTGCGGTATGGTGAACAAAGACATCTTCTCCGTTTTCCGGAGTAATGAAGCCAAAGCCTTTTGAGTCGCTGAACCACTTTACTGTTCCAGTTTGCATATTAAAAATCACCCCCTTTAAATAGTAAATAGTAAAAAAATAAAAAAGGCCACAAGATTGGAAATCTTGCGGCCTTTATATATGCATATATATATACTGAACATCACAACTACCAACTTAAGACGGATGATATCACACATTAGTAATTAAAGCAAGAGGAAATAATATTTTTATTTTAAGGTCAGTGGCCATATTAAAGGGATCACCCATTTACCCCTTTATCTTACGAAGCCAATTTTCGGAAGTTCGCGCAGTATGAAGTCTTCGAATTTTACATTCGTTTTAGCCAACGAGTAAACAATCCTGTTAACACTGCAGAAACGCCTCAACCGCTGGTTGTGTTCTTCCAGTGCCGCTTTGTATCGTTTACGATTTGCTTCTGAGAAGTCTATGGTCATCTTTTCATTTGTCTCTACGTCCAGTATCTGGCCTCTCCTGGTCTTACCGAATGGGTCCAGTTCATTCTCTCCCAGGATTTGTATAATCTTGATATCAAAATTCTTAAACCTTAAAAGATTAAGCCCCTTCGTATAAACTTCCGGTTTCATCATAAAATCAGATATAATAACAACAGTACCTCTTCTCCCCTTTACCTCGTATATGTATTTTGAAATGTAATCAACAAGGTTTATCTCACCTTCCGGTGTTACTTTCTGAAGGAAATCTGCTATTGTGAAGATATTCTCTTTTTGCTGGAAAAAAGGTGTTTTATCTTTGAATTTCTTACTTATATCCTGCATAGTTGCAACCCTGACACTATTCTTGCTAGATAATGCAATATAACTCAAAGCAATTACAAGATCTTTTGCATAATCAAACTTCTTGTCTTCTTCCGGAAACATCATAGACCCGCTTATATCGAATAAGATGTGAACAGACAACTCCTCTTCTTCCTTGAATGTTTTTACTAATAGTTTGTCAAGGCGTCCATAAATATTCCAGTCTATGTACCTGAAGTCATCTCCGGGAATATATTCCTGATAATCGGCAAATTCTATACTGGTTCCCTTCTTATTAACCGCCTCATAATTACCCTTCCTGACTCCGCTATAAGTTTTCTTACATACAATACACAGAGATTCCAGCTTTTTCAGGAATTTAGCGTCAAAAATATCTCCAAGTGCGGAACCGGTTTCACCCATATCTATTTTTCAACTTTTTCTAATATTTTTTCTATAATATATTCCGGCTTTATATTGTCTGCATCAGCTTCAAAATTCAGATGCAATCTATGGTTCAACGCTGATATAGCAACCCTATCTACATCATCATAACTTATATTAGCCCTGTCATCTAAAAGGGCATTTACCTTCGCCGCCAAAACGATTGCCTGAGCGCCGCGAGGGCCTGCTCCATAGATAATATAGCGTCCTACGTAATCTGTGACATTGTCTCCATCAGATATCTGATTATGTGTCTCTCTGCTGTTTGGATGAGTTGACATTATAATGTTGGTTATATAGTCCTCCACTTTTGAAGAAACAAGAACATCTCTTACCAGCGTTCTCATTTCAGTAACCCTTTTTACTGCCGAGCTGGAATCAAAAACCGGCTTGATAATGTAACTTTCATTAGCGGTTGTTTGTCTCAGAATATCTTTCAGTTCGTTAAAATTTGGAAATGAAATGTTTAATCTGAAGAAGAATCTGTCCATCTGTGCTTCAGGCAAAGTATATGTTCCTTCCATCTCTATAGGATTCTGAGTTGCCATGACAAAGAATGGTTCTCTCAATCTATGCGTTTTTCCTGAAACAGTTACCTGCCTTTCCTCCATCGCTTCCAGCATAGCCGATTGTGTCTTTGGTGTAGCACGGTTAATCTCATCTGCTAGAAGAATATTAGTGAAAAGAGGGCCTGGCGAAAACTCAAATTCCTTTCTGCCGTCACCCCTGTCTACAACTATCTGCGTACCTGTTATGTCTGCCGGCATTAAATCCGGTGTAAATTGTATTCTCTTAAAGTCAAAGCCAAGCGCTTTACTTAAAGACTTGACAAGCAGTGTCTTCCCCAGGCCCGGAACGCCTTCAAGAAGTACATGCCCATTTGCAAAGAAAGCAGTTAAGATTTTCTTTACAATGTCTTTATTTCCTACTATTACCTTACCAATCTCTTCACTGATGCAGTCAAAATCTTTTTTGAATCTATCTATTTCTTTTTTTATGTCAGTCACATCATCGCTTCTATCTCTATTTGGCACTTTCTACTCCTTATCAGAATGAATCCTCTTGATAATATCTTCATACTCTAATGGTATTGAAGTCTTTCTTATTGCATCATCTTCCGCCTGTTCTTTACTTAATTTCACAGTATCATCATAACCTACCGTGGGAAGTTTTGCCCTTTTTGTATCAGCAGGCGTTCCCTTGCCGGTGGATATAGTCTCTCTTACTGTCCCAAGTTCATCTTTAATTCCCTCTATTTTCAATTTCATTTCTTTAGCGCTCTCAGGAGTATCAATCGTTTCAGGTTTAGAAGAATATAACTGTTCTCCAGGTTTATCTCCACCCGGTACAGCAATTTCACCTATGTCTCCTAATTTCTTTTTTGCCTGCTCCTGAATACTCGCCTCATCATCTTCATTTTTCAATTTGTTTGTATTCTCCTTACTCTTCATCTCATCCATATTACCGCTAATATCCAGTCCCATTTTCTTTTCCAATGAAGAGATCTGGCCGGACAGACTCGCCATTTGACTTGCAATCTTATTTTTCAGATCAGCGCTGCTTAGTGTTTCACTCTTACTGCCGCCATTCTTATCCTGGCTTTGTCCCGATATTTCTTGCATAGAACTTCCGGTTCTCTCTGCAGACTTACCCTCACCCTCACCGCTGCTTTTGTCTGCTATTTGTGAAGATATTCCTTCCCCAGACCCTTTACCATTATCACCTTCTTCTCCGCTTGAACCTTCTTGTTTTTGGGAGGTCTCTGACCCTCCGGATTCTGTACCTTCTTCTGTTCCCTCACCCTTTGCAACGATACCTTCCCCTGCCTTTTCTGAATCTCCCTGACTACCCTGGGTATCCTGGTCTGATTGCTCCGTACCGTCACTTAATTTGCTTTCACTTGTTCCCATATCATCAGGAGTACTTTCCACCTGTGACTTTTCCCCTTTTGACAACTTTATATCTTCTTTCTCAGTAGATGGTTGAGGTGCCTGCGATCCTGCTTCGCCCACCTCCTTGCCTGCCTGTGCTAATTTATCTTTAATACCCTGGCTGGATTCCTGTTCCTGCCCTTGCTCTGGCGTGCCTGCTTCTGCTGCAGGTTGAGAAGAAGTATCTTGGCCACTTTTTTGCGCTATCTGCTCTTTCGTAACTTTATCACCAGCATTAATTTCCTTTTGTAGTCCTGCGCCTGACACATCATCTTTACCAGAGTCAGAAGGGGTGGATTGATCCCCGGATTCCTTATCTTTCCCGGAAGCAACCTCAATACCGTCTGCCTTTTGTGAACTTTCCTGATCACCCTGACCCTCTTGAGATGTTTGTTCTGTGCCATTCATTTGATTACTATCTGCTTTTCCCTGATTAGAGATATCGCCAGTCTGTTGTTGTCCTTGAGCTAATTTATCCTTGATATCCTGACCGGATTCCTGTTGTTGGGTTTCCGGCATTCCCTCTTTACCTGAACCAGAAGATGCCGCTTGCCCCCCGGTCTCTTTTCCGCCACTTGCAGTTTGTGTATCTGATTTTTCCGGTTGTTTGCCTTGTCCACTATCTGAGGCACCTGACTTCTGTTCATTTTGATTTAGGCTGGCTTGTACACTGCCTAATCCTGCCCCGGCCTTCTCATCCTTACCGGATGCAACCTCTTCGCCCCCTGCCTTTTGCGAATCTCCCTGACTCGCCAGCCCCTCCCGGGTTGTTTGCTCTGCGCCATCCATTGGCTTGCTGCCAGCCTCTCCTTTATCAGAAGCTTCTCCCGCCTCTCCTTGTGCCAGTTTATCTTCAAGGTCTTGACCTGTTCCATTTTCTTGCCCTTTTTCTGTCGCTCCTTCAGGTGTTTGAGAAGCGGCATTTTTACTTCCCTTTGACCCTCCATCCTTTTTCGTAACTTTCTCATCCGCATTCATATTCTGCTGTTGTCCGGCTCCGGAAACGCTCTCTTCACCAGAACCGGAAGGTGTGGTTTGTCCTCCAGTTTCTTTTCCTCCACTTGCTGTTTGTGTATCTGACTTTTCAGGTTGCTGGCCTTGTCCGGTACCTGACGAACCTGGCTTTTGTTCATTTTGATTTTGGCTTGTTCTTGAACCATCCATTCCAGTCCCAGTCTCCTTATCTTCTCCGGATGCAATCTCAGAGCTCCCTGCCTTTTGTGAACCTCCCTGGCTCCCATGGCTCTCCTGTGCCGTTTGTTCGCCACCAGATCCAGGCCCTGACTCTTTGTCCTGTCCAGATGCAAGACCGGCGCCTCCCGTACCTTGCGATTCCCCTTGACTGCCCTGTCCCTCCTGCGTTGTTTGTTCTGTTCCATCAGTTGGCTTGCTATCTGCCTTCCCCGTACCAGAAGTATCTGCATTCTGTTGTTGCCCTTGTGCTAATTGGTCATTAGTACTCTGGCCTGATTCCTGTTGTCTGGTTTCCTGAGCTCCCTCTTTGTCCGAGCCAGAAGAGGCTGTTTGCCCACCCGTTTCTTTCCCTCCACTTGCTCCTTGTGTATCTGATTTTTCCGGTTGTTTACCTTGTCCGGCGGCTGACGAGCCAGGCTTTTGTTCGCTTTGATTCTGGCTGGTTTTCGAATCTCCCGAATCATCCATTCCAGCCCCAGTCTCTTTATCTTTTCCGGAGGCAACCTCAGTACTATCTGTTTTTTGAGAATCTCCCTGACCACCCTGACCCTCTTGCCGAGTTTCTTGCCCGGCACCGTCAGATGGCTGACTATCTGCTTTGCCCGTATCAGGAGTATCTCCCGCCTGTTGTTGTCCTTGTGCTGTTTTGTCATTAATATCCTGGCTGGAATCTTGTTTTTGGTTTTCTGCCGTATTCTTTTGATCTGCACCGGAAGGTGTAGTCTCAGATTTGTCAGCTTGTGAAGTTCCCTTACCTGACTCTTCCTGCTGTTGTTCTTGCTGAGATGAGACTGAAGAATCATTTGAAGAAGAAGACGCTGATTGTTTGCTCTGACTGGATTTGTCCTTTGATGATTCAGTCTGCTCTTTCTCTGATCCACCCATGGGGATACTTGGCATAGGCATAGGAGAACTGTCGTTGTTTTTTGGGGGGAAGAAAAGCTTTGCGAGCTTTTGCAGTAGTTTTGACTCCGGAATCTTTATCTTTTCTTCCTTCTTTTGCTCCTTCTTTTGATTCTCCGCCTGCTTTTCTTCAGGAGGTTTTTCCTCAGAATCTGATGTATCCTTTGGTTCTGCGGGCTCCTCTTTTTTATCCTCTAATTGTTCTTTATCTGCGCTGGCTAATTGCTTTGATTCGGCCTCTTTTTCCTGGTTTTCCGGTTCCGCCTTATCGGCGAGTTTGGGTTCTTGGTCAGAATCTGATGCTTCTGTCGTCTCATCAGGCTCTTCTTTCTTATCGCCTGGTTGCTCCTTCTCTCCACCGGCTAACTGTCCAGATTTACCTTCCTTCTCCTGACTTTCCTGTTTTTCTATATCAGCAAGTTCAGCCTTTTCACCCTCACCCTTATCTTCCGGGTCTGGCTTTCCTTCGAGTTGATCCAGTTTAGATGTAATACTACTTAACAAATTTGATATTTGATCCTGCAGTGGATTAGTTGTCTCTTTCTTCTGCTGTTCATTTTCAGCAGATTTTGACACTTGCTTTTCTTTAGCTTCGTCTTCTGGCTTCTTTGCCAGTAATTCAGGTTCCTTCTTTTTTTCTTGTTCTTCTTGTTTATTATCAGGTTCTTCAGGCTTCACCTCTGCAAGTTTTTTGTCTTCCTGTTCGCTATCAGGTTCTTTGGCAATTTCTTCCTCTTGTTTTAATTTATCTTCTTTCTCAACAACGGCGTTCTTTTTCTCAACTTCATCTTTCCTGGGAGATTTTTCCGTAGTGTCTTTTATTACATCCGGAGTTTTAGTAACGGTTTCTTTTAAATTTGTTACAATTAGATCAGATTCTTCAGGATACATGTAAGGCAGAAACAAAAGTAGCAGGAATAATACGGAAACTGCTATAAGAAACTTTGCTGATCCTGGAAATTTGTGTGGAAGCGCATGTTTGATACTGTCATCGTCAAGTTTGTTTTTTATGTCATCTACAAGCAGACCAAAAAGCTTGTTGTCTTCATTCTGTTCGGCATACTCTAAACCGGTAACAAGACGTTCCTTAAAGCCCATCTTTTTATCCAGTATGCTCGCCGCATCAGATTTACCCATCCATTTGTAAAAAACCGTTGCCAGGCTCACTAAGAAGTAGATTGAGAACAAAGAGATTATGGCAACATAAAGATTGGGAGGTATGTCTACAAATTTTCGGGCGATAAGTGTAATAAGGGCTATTGTTAACCCGGTTGTCAATACAGTGAAAAGCATCCTCTCACATCTGAAGAAATTGTACCTGGAACGTACCTTTTCCAGTTTTTCCTCAATCTGGTGCTTGTAAGAATTCTTCGCTATATTGTCTTCTTTTTCATCGGCTGGCATTATGTCTTTCCTCAGAAATTACTAACACTATTACACTTAGCCCGTGCTAAAGATAAAGCTTTATGGCTTAAGTAGATTTTTTCACAAAATCTGTAAGATTGCCAGTTAAAAAAGTAATAGAGCCAGGGAACTACCACTTGATTCCTTTGGGATGTAATTTTATCTCTGCGTTGCTGATTCTAGAATGGGGATGTCTCTTTGAGATGTCTAAGGTAATCTTGCTTCAGCAAAATTACCTTAGACTTTATATTAAGATAGAGACAATGATTTTGAAATGGCTGTATTTTGTTCATTCGTAGTGTTCGGGTATCCAAACCTTTTCTTCGTATTCCTGCCAATATCCTGAAGGCACGTTTCTATCTTCATAGTGGCCCTCAATTCTCCTATCTCCCTCCATACGCTCTTCAACAAAAACTCTCTCTTTCTTGGATGTATCAACCCATTTCCTCTTCTTTACATACTCAAAATGGCCTTCTATTTTATTTTTCCCCTGGCCGCTACCGGATTGCCTTTCCATTTCAAGTTGCCTTTGCATATCCGCTTTCTCAGCCGCCTCTCTTTTTTTATCCATATTGTCGCCGATCAGCGCTCCTCCCACGGCGCCTACGCCTGCACCGATGGCTGCACCCATTGCGGGGCTACCTGATAATGCGCCAAAGCCTGCTCCGAGGGCGGCTCCTACTCCGGTCCCGGCTGCTGCACCTTTCTGTGTTGTTGTCATACAGCCGCTGGCTAAGATTGAAATTGCAGCAACACATATAACTGCTAAAATTGTTTTCTTACTCATTTGCTTCCCTCCTGATTAAGTATTTTGCGGATAGTAAAGGGGTGACATTATATACAAATTTCCATGCTTTCTTGTTCCAAACCGATATTATCAAAAGGCTGTAATTTTGTCAATATATTTCACAACTGCTTTTATAAAAAAGAGTTAGCATTCTACGCCTTGACAAATTTACACTTCAACAGATAAACCATCGTATGCTAATTTGATACCCGTTGGTAATACGTTATTTGTCTCTTCGTGCTCTATATCATGTGCTATATGCGTAAAAAATGTCTGTTTTGGTTTGAGTATGGATACAACACTTATGGCTTGTTCAATACTAAAGTGCTTTTCATGGGGAATATTTCTGAGGGCATCAATAATCAGTAAGTCAAGTCCCATCAGCTTGTCCATAGAATCTTGAGGTATCTGGCTTACATCCGTTACATAAGCAAGTTTGTTAAACCTATAAGCTGTGACCATTTCCTGTCCGTGCATTACGTCAACCGGTACTACTTCCATACCTGAAAGGCTGAGTTCTCCATCAATGGGCGTAAGAGTAAACTTTGGCTTGCTTCCATTAGAAGGTACTTTACTGAATGCATACGAAAATATCCGGTATATACTATTAACTGTGTCTTGAGATCCATAGACCGGGATATTGGTTTTCTGGCTTCTATTAAAGTGCCTCAAATCATCTAATCCCAGAATATGGTCTGCATGAGAGTGAGTTAATAGTACAGCATCTAATCTTTTAACTTTATTTCTCAAGCATTGGATACGCAGTTCTGTAGCCGCATCTATAAGTATATTACTCTTGCCATCGGATACAATGATTGATGAACGGGTTCTGGAATTCCTTGGATTTTCGGATGTACAGACCCTGCATTCACACCCAATCATTGGGACTCCATATGATGTTCCCGTACCAAGAAAAGTAACCCTCATACCTTTATTCTCCTCCACCTTCCTCTTCTGAAGAGTATATATACCGCAATAGAACGAAGTATCCAATCAAGCGCTGCACCGAACCAGATTCCTGGCAAACCCCATTCTAGCACAATTCCGAAGACATAAGCAACCGGTAAGTGAAAGCATAATGTTCCCACTATCGTAATAATCATAGGGCTTAAAGTATCCCCTGCCCCTCTTAATCCGCCGGAATATACCATGTATATTGCCAGTGCAGGTTGTTCCAATGCCGCAATCATTACACAATATGTGGCAAGGGCTAATACATCCTGCTCCGGACGGAAGACCATCGCCATGGGTTTTGCAAATGCCAGGAATATAAACGCAAAGAATCCCATCATTACCAGAGCTATTTGACAATTCTTTCTCATACTTAATCTTGCCAGGTCCGGTTTATCAGCGCCAAGGCTTTGTCCTACAATCGTGGCCGTAGCCACTGCCAATGCAAAACCAGGCATAAATGATATAGCTTCTATCCTGATAGCGATCTGGTGTGCGGCAAGAGAAACAGTACCAAGCATGGCAACTATCTTGATAAAAAAGAGGTAGCCCATTTGTGTTAACGAAGCATCTAATGTGGCAGGCAGGGATATCCTTAGAATCCGCTTAATCATGGATATATTTACATCAATAATATTTCTAAAATATATCGTTAAAATACTTTTCCGGTTAAAAAGCTTGTATATGATCAGGGATGCGCCGATTGTATAGGCGATTGAGGTTGCCCATGCTGCACCAGCCACCCCCATACGCGGAAATATCCATATCCCGAATATAAGAAGCCAGTTAAATAGTATATTTACACAATTCATGACCAGAGTAACGATCATGGGCGTCAGGGTATCACCCGCACCACGGAAAATTGAGGAACCGGTCAGAACGATCAGACGAAAAATAAGAAAACTCAGCACTATCTTGAGATAGCAGGAACCCAATGCAACAACATCTTCTTCCGCACTCATCAATACAAAAATATTATCTGCAAAGTAAAATATTAAAGGGCTTACTGTAAGACCAAAAACAAGTGATATTAATATCGATTGCCCAGCCACTTCCCGGGCTTCAGCCTTTTGCCTGGCGCCAAAATTTCTTGCCACGAGTGCCGTGGTTCCAATATTAAGGGCAGTAAATATCATTGCAATAACGAAACTTAATGCACCTGCCAGCCCAACTGCGGCAACGGGCGCAGTCCCTAATCTGCCTATCATAATTATGTCTACTATGAAAACGGCCATGTGCAGGACATTTTCTAACGCAACAGGAAGGGCTAACCTGAATATGTTTTTGTTCAGATTCTTTTCTGTTAATTCCATCAGGCTATTACAATCGAGATTATGGTTGACATCAGCCAATGTAACCATTAAGATTTTTTAGATTTATACTTAGACCGACTGATAATAAGAGAAACTAAACCCTTATGCAAAGCAATTTTACAAACGCTCTTGCCTTGCTCATTTTTTCTGCATATATCATCACTTCAACACAACATTGTACTTGATTAATTAAGTTGTATTTAATGTAAGTTTCTTAAAATTGGAAGATTGTAAATGTATACAGGCATAGATATTATTGAAATTAAAAGGATAGAAAAGGTCTTTCACTCACATAAGAATTTTTTAAGGAGAGTATACACTTCCAGCGAGGTGGAATATTGTCAGTCCAAAAGGAACTGCTATCAACATTTTGCTGTGCGTTTTGCCTCTAAAGAGGCAGTGCTCAAGGCGTTTGGAACAGGCTTGAGAGGGAAGATAAAGTGGACGGATATAGAGACCCTGAATGACGAATTGGGCAAGCCTTATGTGAATCTTTATGGTAGAGCAAAAGAACTGGCAGTGGAGAAGAAAATTGATGAGGTATCAGTTTCACTATCGCATTGTAAAGATTATGCCGTTGCACATGTACTGTTAGTATCTAAAAGACCATAGGAACAAAAACAAGAAAATGAAAAAACTAATTCTTATAAACCCTCACCCAATCGACAACGTTGGCGAGGAGAATGTTTCAGTATTGAATCAGATGCCCGTTAATCTGGGATATTTAAAGGTCTTGACACCAGGTAACTGGGAAGTAGACATAATAGATGAGACTCAGGAACTGGCAGTGGATGAGAATGGTGAAAACCTGTGTTTCGATAAGAGTGATGTTGCCCTGGTAGGGATAACTTCCGTAAGTTATCAGGCTAACAGGGCGTACCAGATTGCCACCGCATGCAGAAAGAATGGAATTCCAGTAATAATGGGAGGCGTACATGCAACAAGTTATCCGGAAGAAGCGGCTGAATACGTAGACTCAGTAATAATAAGGGAAGCGGTTACGATCTGGAAACAGGTAATTTCTGATTTTGAAAACAGCGAACTTAAGAAGACGTATGACGGTGGTCTGACACCTATGGAAATGTATAAAAGCATTCGTTCTGACAGAAAGTTCTTAAAAGATAAGTATAAATACAGGTACTCCGGCATAATTACCACGGCAGGGTGTCCATTCAGTTGTGAGTTCTGTTCAGTGCCACAGTTTCAGGGTAGAAAATATAGAGAAAGACCTGTAGATGATGTTTTAAACGAACTGGAATCAATAAAAGGAGAGTATAGAGGACTTATTCTGACTGATGAGAATTTCTACGGCCACAGCAAAAAATCTTACGAAAGGGTCAGGACTCTTTTTAAGAAGATGGTCGAAAGAGGTATTTACCAGAACTGGTTTGGATTTACTTCACTCAATATTTATGAGGACGATGAAACGCTGGATTACATGGTAAAGAGCGGATGCGTTGGAGTGCTTATCGGTATTGAATCCATCAACGAAGAAGCGTTAAAATCAATGAATAAGGGTGTCAATCTCCGCATAACAATAGATAAGTATAAAGAGGCAATAAAGAATATAAGAAAACATGGACTCGCCGTCTGGGGTACTATGGTGTTCGGGAATGATACTGATACGCCGGATACATTTAAAGAGGTGGTTGATTTTATAATTGACGCAAAGATAGACATCATGACCTGTGGAATATTGTGCCCTTTCATTAATACGCCTTTACAAAAGAGACTTGGCGGCGAAGGCAGACTGTTCAGAACTAACTTTCCGGAAGACTGGATTTATTATACTTCGCATCATTTAACTTATGTCTTATCCAGACTCTCACTTCAGGAATTTATAGATGGAATGGAGTATATTTATAAAAATATATATTCAACTGAAGTGATAAGAAAAAAATTCCGAGAGGCAAAAACTGAACTGAATAATCTCAATGCCGCAATGTTTGCCTTCAGAGTCAGCCTTGATTGGCAGTACGTGTACGAACATTTATTAAAGAACTTAAAAGACTTGCAGGCTTCAGGGATTTATGAGGAGGCATTAGAGCGTTACGAATCAGTGGGAAATAAAAAAGACCTGAACATTGCAAACATCAAGGTTTAAGCCTGTATTTGATTATCATTTCGCGGAAAGAAAATAAGCACATATAACAAATCCCCCTACCCCCCCCTTTTTAAAGGGGGGGGGAACTAAGGTTCTCGGCGTCTTTTGTCCGGGGAAAGTCCCCGGCGCTCTTTGTCCGGGGAATGGGGATCTCAATTTTCCAAAGGACTAAACATGCCAAGAGTTGTTGTTACGGGTTTAGGATTAGTAATCTCCAATGGTATTGGCGTCAAAAACGCCTGGGATGCCCTCATGAACGGCAAAGACGGTACGGCAGAGTTAAAGTCTTTCGATACTTCACAGTATAAGGTACATCGCGCATGCGAGGTCAAAGACTTCAAGCTTGATACTGTCTTTGAAAACGAAACTACCGCAAACACAATACATAAATATACATACACTGCTGCAAGGGAGGCCCTGAAAGATAGTGGCTTGAGTGATGTTTCCGGGTACGACAGAGAAAGATTTGGTATTGCAATTGGAACCCTCGCAGGCGAACTGCCTCCTTTTGAATACCTGCTGCGCAAAGCGCCAGAGGACAAGGCTAATGGATTTGATATGGGCGTTGCTCTCACATACCCGCCATCTTCCATAACCACACTGCTCTCTGAAGATTTCGGTTTTGAAGGGCCGAACATGGTATCACTGAATGCCTGTTCTTCAGGTAATCACGCTATTGCCTGGGCATTAGACCTTTTATGTGAAGGAAAGGTTGACGTAATGCTGGTAGGCGGTGGCGAGCTTATACCACAAACTGAGTTTACACATTTTCATAATCTAAAGGCTTTAGCGCCTGAAAAGTGTCAGCCATTTGACAAGGACAGAAAGGGTCTCGTAATCGGAGAAGGCGCTGGAATAATGGTGATGGAGACACTGGACTTCGCATCAAAAAGAAATGCCAATATTTATGCTGAATTGAAGGGTTATGGAATGAGCTGTGACGGGCATCATATGACGGCTCCTCACCCTGAAGGAGCAGGCGCAATAAAAGCTATTACAAATGCGCTATCCATGGCCAGGGTGTCACATGAAGATGTAGACTACATCAACGCCCATGGGACAGGAACACCATTAAATGACATAATGGAGACGTTAGCCATTAAATCAGTCTTTAAGGAACGGGCAAAGGAAATACCAGTCAGCTCTATAAAATCCATGATTGGACACACAATGGGTGCGGCAAGTGCAATAGAGTCAGTCGTAAGCTGCCTGGCAATTAAAAACGGCGCTATTCCACCTACCATACACTATAAAACCCCGGATCCTCAGTGTGATCTGGATTACGTGCCAAATGAGGGACGAGAGCTAAAAGTCAACTGCGTGTTAAATAATTCCTTCGCCTTTGGCGGAAATAATGTCACGAATATTTTCAGAAAATTTTAGATGAATAAGAAAGCCGTAGTCACTGGTATTGGAGTTGTATCGCCACTGGGTATTGGACATCAGGATTTCTGGCAGAATCTTGTTTCCGGTAATTCCGGTATAGCGCCAATGGAATGCCTTGACTTATCAAAATATGAATGTAAAAACGGTGCAGAGGTAAGAGGCTTAAACACGGAAGAATTTTTAGGACGTAAAGGTCTAAAATATCTTAATAAGGGAACGAAGTTTCTGGGTTCCAGTGTAAAGATGGCGCTTGATGATGCGAACCTGGAGATAGATGAAGATCTGTCAAACCAGACTGGAATCCTCATAGGTTCTTCCCTCGGTAATTTTTCCCAGACCACAGATTACTTTCACGATATTGTCAGGGAGAACCCCTCTGAGCTTTCGCCAATGCAGAGCTATGATGTTGCCCTGAATTCATCCATAAATTATGCCTCTGTTGTCTTCAAGTTGAAGAATTTTGCCAGAACAATATCTTCCGGCTTTACGTCAAGTACCGACGCTATCGGAAATGCCCTTAAGCTTATACAGAATGGAAAGACAAACGTAATCATAGCGGGTGGAGTCGAGCAGATCTCACTGGATTTATACATGATATTTTATATGAGAAAAATGCTGGCAGGAGCGAATGGTACAGGAAGTGAGATAAGTATGCCATTCGACAAAAGAAGGAGCGGCTTTATTATGAGTGAAGGCAGTTATGTATTTGTATTGGAAAGCCACGATTACGCCGTAAGCCGCGGGGCAAGGATTTATGGTGAAGTTTCCGGCTATGGAAGTGTCTTTGCAGGTAACAGGAACAGTGATATGGGAAAAAGAGTTGAAAAAGCCGGAAACGCAATGAAGAAATGTATCGATGATGCCGGTTTGTCGGTGGGAGATATAGGACTGATCAACGCTAATGGAAATTCAGGTAAACTGTCAGACCTCATAGAGGCAAAAGCCATCAAAGAACTGTTTGGAGAGAGAAGCAAAGAAATTCCTATTCACAGCGTTAAGTCTACATTAGGGGAAAGTTATGGAGCATCTGGGGCGGCGCAGACAGCGTCAGCGTTACTTTCCATTAAAAATGGTTTAGTGCCACCAACCATTAACTACGAGGAGAAAGATCCTGAATGTAATCTGAATATTGTTGGAAAAAAGCTTGAAAAAGAGGTAAACACAGTCCTCATAAATTCGTTTGATTTATCCGGAAACAACTCTTGCCTGATTGTCAAGAAATATGAGTAAATTATTTGAACCAATAAAAATAGGTAGATTAGAAATAAAAAACAGACTGGCCATGTCCGCAATGGATCTTGGGTTTACTTCGGACGGTTCTATAAATAAACGTTTTATTGATTTCTACGTAGAAAGGGCCCGTGGCGGTGTTGGGTTAATTGTAGTAGGTGGATGCTATCCGGAAATGACAGGCAAGGTATGGAAGAGCATAATTGGTCTGGACAAAGATGAGTTTATACCGGGATTAAGAAAATTGACAGATACAATCCATAAATATGACGTCAAGGTGGCCGCTCAAATTCTTCATGGAGGCAGAAGCGCTTCTTCGTTTTTCTCGAAAACGCATCCTGTATCGCCATCAAGCCTGGCCCATGCTAACATAAAGCAAAAACCGCACGCACTAACCATACCTGAAATTAAGAAGGTGATAGATAGCTATGTCTCTGCCACAGCAAGGGTAAAAAAGGCAGGGTTTGATGCGGTAGAGATACATGGCGGCATGGGCTATCTTATCAATCAGTTTCTTTCGAAGGCAACAAATAAGAGAAAGGACAGATATGGAGGCAGTCTTAAAAACAGGATAAATTTTGCAAGAGAAATGGTCATAGCTATAAAGAAAAAGGTGGGAAAGGGATATCCAATAATCTTCCGTATGTCAGGTGACGATTTTGTAGATGAAGGCCTCAAGATTGATGAAAGTGTTGAGATAGCAAAGGAACTGGAAAAGGCAGGTGTGGATGCGTTTAATGTTTCTCCCGGCTGGCATGAGAGCCGCACACCCATAATGCTCATGGCAATCCCGAGGATGTCTTATATCTTTTTGTCCGAAAAGATTAAGGATAACGTAAAAGTACCGGTAATCGGATCGGTGCGGATAAATGACCTGGCTTTAGCAGAAGAAGTTATAGACAATAATAAGTCAGACATAGTTTCAATAGGAAGGCCATTAATAGCAGACCCTGAATTACCAAAAAAGTACAAGAAGAAACAATTCGATGATATCAGAAGATGTATTGCCTGTAATCAGGGATGCTTCGATTCTCTGTTAAACTTCAAATCTGTAAGTTGTTTATATAATGTCAGGGCCGGCAGAGAACGTGAATTAAAGATCAGAAAGGCTAAAAAGAAGAAGAAGGTAATGGTTATTGGCGGCGGGCCGGGAGGTATGGAGGCAGCAAGAGTTGCCGCTTTAAGAGGGCATGACGTGCATTTATTTGAAAAAACCGATGTACTTGGCGGACAATTGAGATATGCTTACATTCCTCCGGGTAGGGAAGAAATAGAAAATGTTATTAATTTTCTGGAACATCAAATAAAGAAACTGAAGGTAAAAATTCAGCTACGTAAAGAAGTAGACATAAAAATAATAAATGAATTAAAGCCGGATGTTGTAATTGTTGCCGCAGGAGGGAGTCCAATTATTCCTGAGATTCCGGGTGTTAAGGAAAAGAATGTTGTTGTGGCAGAGGACGTATTTGATAATAAGGTAGAAGTCGGCAAAGACGTCGTAATCATAGGCGGAGGAACCATAGGCTGCGAGATTGCTCTCCACACTGCAAAGATGGGAGCAATGGAACCTGACGTTGCCTGTTTCCTTTTAAAGAATAAAGTCATAAATGGGGATGAAGCTGTAGAGCTTACGTCAAAGGGAAAACGAAATATTACAATCCTGGAAATGAAAAATAAAATTGCCGGAAAATTCGGCATCTCAACCAGGTGGGTCATCCTGAAGCAGGTAAAAGATGCCGGTATCAACAGTATAACCGGTGTAAATGTTAAAAATATCAGATACATTAACAAATCAGGTAAAACCTGTATAACATTTAAGAAGGATAATAAAGATATCAAACTTCTTGCTGATACGGTTATAATTGCGGCAGGATACAAATCCAACCAGAGCCTTACCAGAAAATTAAACGGCAGAATTAATGAATTTTATAAAATAGGCGATTGTGTGGAGGTCAGGACTGCACTCGAAGCAATACATGAAGGATTTGAAGTCAGTTTGAAAATTTAGGGTAAAAATTATTTTTTAATAAATATAGGTCAGGATTCCAGCCTGACATTAAAGGCTGTGAATAATAAGGATTTAAGATTATGAAAGACATACGGATGAACAGGGGTGACGATTCTGGTTACCGGCACTTGGAATGTGAGAAGGTAAAACTTCAGGAAAACAGATACGCAGGTATTATCAAGATGAAGAAACGTCCGAGGAATTCTATTGGTTCCTGGTTGATGGATGCAATATATGATAAGATTGATTCCTACGAAAAAGATGATAGTATAACGTCCATAATAATAACAAGTAGTATCAGGGGCGTTTTCTGCGATGGTGCAGACCAGGACGAATTATTTGGTTCCTGGATATCAGGGCTGGTAGCAGAAAATAATTACGACAGGTTCGTAAGGGCCCATGAGATGTATATAGAGATTGAGAATTGCAGAAAGCCTCTTATCGCCGCCCTTAATGGTGTTACAATTGGTGCAGGACTTGAGCTTGCATTATTGTGTGATATTCGCATAGCATCTGAAATAGCATTCTTCAGTTTACCGGAGGCAAAACCTGAGCTGAGTATAATCCCCGGTCTTGGCGGAACAATAAGGCTGCCCAAGGTAATAGGTGCAAGCAGAGCCAAGGAGATGCTGTTTTCGGCAAAGATGATCCGTGCAGGTACCGCCCTGGAATGGGGACTGGTTAACTCGCTGGCGCCTGCCAGAGAGGTGCTTAACGAATCTATAGCATTTGCACGCAAGCTGGCAGAAAATAATGATACAGCTATACAAACAATGAAAAAATGTATAAACTACGCAGTTGACCATGATATAAGGAAAGGTATCGAATACGAGGTAGAGCTCTTTGCTGAAATGATGCGATTGAAGCTGGTTGAAAAAGAAGTTCACCGCGAAGCTCATAAAGTAAAATCTTAAAAATAATATAATAAAAAATTACCCGGAGGTAAGACTATGAGTAACAAAACGGCAATAGTGACAGGTGGTACCAGAGGTATTGGTAAAGCAATAGTACTTGAGCTGGCAAAAAACGGATGTAATGTTGCCTTCAACTATAGCAAGAGTGATGACCTGGCAAATGAACTCGTAAAGGAGATAGAAGCACTCGGGGTCAAGGCCATGGCAAAAAAGGCAGATGTATCGAATTTTGAGAGTGCCAAAGAGATGGCAAAAGAGGTTAAGGATGAATTTGGACAAATAGATATCCTGGTTAACAACGCAGGAATTACGAGGGATAAACTCCTCGCCTTAATGAAAGAAGACGACTGGGATGATGTGATTAATATAAACTTGAAGAGTGTGTATAATTTCTCCAAGGCAGTCATAATGACCATGGTCAAACAGAAAAGGGGAAACATACTCAACATAACTTCGGTCAGTGGCATTGCGGGTGTGGCGGGACAGGCCAATTACTCAGCGTCTAAAGCAGGAATGATAGGCTTCACAAAGGCCCTTGCAAAGGAGGTTGGCAAGGCAAATATTAATGTTAATGCTATTGCGTGTGGATTTATTGAAACGGACATGACCGCCTCGCTTCCCGAAGAATACAAGCAAAAGATGATAGATATGACTTCACTAAAGCGATTTGGTACGACTGAAGACGTGGCAAAGATAGCAACGTTTCTACTTTCAGACGATGCAAAATATATTACCGGCCAGGTACTGTCCGTTGATGGAGGATTAGCGTTATAATCAAGTTAGGTCGTTATAGCGACAAAAACTATCCTTCGACTCCGCTCAGGATGACTTCACACTGAGCGGAGTCGAAGTGTTATCAATATTAAGATTCCGCTGCGGTTAAATAAGACGGAAAGGAGTTTATATAAAATGCTCTTCTTGTTAAAAGTAGAAATAAAAAAATTACCTGATATACCGGTGAAAGATTTCCTGGGATTTGTTGTCAAGGAGTGGGAATATTTTATCAGGATGAAAAAAAGGGGAAGGATTCTTGCCGGTGGTAAGCTGGCCGGCAGTAGAGGCGCAGCCGCTATTATTGAAGCTGATTCAAATGAGGAACTTGACCAGATCGTAACAAGCCTGCCACTCTTTCCATTCTTTACCGATATAGAAATAACCCCACTCGTTCCCACAGACAAGGCTTTGACTGATGTCAAACGTATCCATTCGCTTATGAAATAGGAGTATAAAGACAAAAAGAAGCTGGAAAAAATATTTAATTGGATGAGGTTACAAATATGACTAAAGGATTTAAAGAAAATATTAAGAAAGAGTTGATTAAGAGTTTAAGCCCTGAGAAAGAAATTGCTAAAATTATTTTATTCGGATCTTTCATTCATTCTGACCAACCGCATGATATTGATATCGCTATATTTCAAACGAGTAATGATAAATATTTAGAGTTGGCATTAAAATACAGAAAGTTAACCCGTAAGATTTCAAAGAAAATACCGTTAGATATTATTCCAATCAGATCTGATGTCAAAAGTACCTCCTTCCTGAATGAAATTGAAGCTGGAAAAGTGATCTATGAAAAATGAAACAATGATTTGGCTGGAATATGCTAAAGAGAATTTAAAATCCTCCAAGGTACTATTAGAAAGCAAATTATATAATCCCTGCCTTCAAAACATTCAACAAAGTGTAGAAAAGGCAATAAAAGCAATTTTAATCGAGAAATCTATTGTATTGAAGAAAACACATAGCATTAATGAGCTAAAAACATTTTAGATGAAAATAAATTAGACACAAGATTGAGTGAAGATGATTGCGATTTTCTTGATTCAATTTACCTCCCTTCCAAATATCCAATGGCCAATGTTTTACCATTCTATGAACCCAATGAAGAAATTTGTCAGAGGGGAATAAAAGTAGCAGAATCTGTGGTTCAGTCTGTGCAGAACATAATAGAATAATACCGGCTAGAAAACCATTTAAACTACTAATCCTCACACAAAGCTAGTAAAGGCGTGTCAGGCATATTTATATGTCCTTCACGTTTGAATTCACTTGACCTGGACCCTGCTACAGCGGGATTTAACGCTGTGATCAGAGGCCATTCACACGTACCAAAGATCGAGGAGCAAAACGGCGTGCTGTTTCTAAACCCCGGAAGCGCCGGGCCCAGACGGTTTAAGTACCCGGTTTCCATAGCGTTTTTGTATGTAAATTGAGTTTCAATAGATACAGAAATAGTGGAGTTAAAGGAATAAGCTACATTAATTGTTTCATTATTTCTAAGAAATTGATCGAAGGATAAATACCTGTCTGATCTATCAACAGCAGGATAACCGTTAACAGCTGAATACCAACTACTCCATTTTCTTCTTCATTATTTTATCCATATCTTTCTGGATTTGTTCTTCTGCTGATTCTTTTGCTTCGTGGTAACATACGTAGCAGATATCACCCTTTTCAGTCTTCATCTTTTTCCATTCATCTTTAACACCCAAAAAACGTCCACATTTCCAGCAATTAGCCATAAATTAATTTTTCTATTATCTTCTTACCGGGTTCAAATTTATTTAATTGACTCAATCCGAGGTTTTCTATTGCCGCTTCTATAAGTTCTTCTTCAGAATTATTACCTGCATAAAAGATTCCGGCCTCTATCAGGGCTTCTTTTGGAACCAGGCCAATCAGCTCGCTCCCCGTTGCCTTTACGCCATGCTCACGGGCTTGAGTCTTTACCGTTTCAAACACCCTATGCATAGATGTCTCCTTATAGTTAGTCAGGTTCAGAGAAACCTGTGTTATATTGTATTCGTTTAGTTCTACGCCAATTGCTTTTACATATTTTAGAATCCCGGGGACTCTTTTCTTTTGACCGGTCTCATCCTTAATCAAAGAACCCGACTCTCTCACCTTCTTTGCTATCTCGTTAGCTATACTCACATCTCTGGTATTAAGGTTCACGTTATAGGCAATCAGAAAGAATCTGGCCCCGATCACTGTTGCACCGGATTTTCTGACCTTATCATTGTATTCTACAGGCCCGTAATCCGGTACCCAATCTCTCAGCTTCTGCTTCAGGCCTTCATATTCTCCCTTTCTGATATTTTCAAGGTTTCTTCTTTCCTCTGACCTTGCAGCATCTTCATATAGATAAACAGGAATGCCCAGTTTCTCACCTACGTCTCTTCCCAGTTGGTTTGCTAATTCAATACATTCTTCTCTTGTCACATTGGCAACAGGTATTATAGGGCAAACGTCCGTTGCGCCTATCCTCGGATGTTCTCCCTTTTGCCGTGACATATCTATAAGTTCCGAGGCAGTGGATATTGCATTAAAGGCAGCCTCTTTTACACCGGAAGGCTCCCCGGCAAAGGTTATTACTGTCCTGTTGTAGTCCTTGTCAGGTTCTACATTCAAGAGTTTGACATTTTGGGTTGATTTTACTGCTGATGCAATTTTATCTATAATACCTGAATTTCGACCTTCACTGAAGTTTGGCACGCATTCTATGATTTTTCTATCTGTATTAATCATTTTATTCAAAGTAAGGGCGTATAATCATCCCCGGACAAACTGCGCCGAGGATTTTACGCCCCTACGATTTTACTTAACGGGATCATATCCCGATCCGCCAAAAGGATGGCATCTCAGGATTCTCCAGACACCTTTCAATATTCCTACTACAATACCTCTTTTCTCAATTGCTTCAACTACGTATTGTGAGCATGTTGGGTAAAAGCGGCATGAGGGATGGAATAGGGGAGAAAGAATTATCTGGTAAACCTGTACAAATTTAATTAATAAATATTTCATTTTGCTGATTCTTCATTAATCTGTGACAGAATATTCTTAAATTTATCTTCGATTGTCCTTAATGAAAGATCCTTCAACCCCGGCCTTGGAATTATTATTATATCTACTCCTTTGCTCAACAGACTTTTGTTTAATCTGTATGCCTCTCGAAAGATTCGCTTAAATCTGTTACGTTTAGGCGCATTGCCATATTTTCTCCCCACAACAAGGCCCAGACGGGAAACAGAATCATCATTTAATAACGCATATATCTTTACCTGATCGTTGCCGTAAGCCTTTCCTTTATCAAAGACCCTCTGGAATTCTTTTCTCTTCAGCAGGCGTTCTTTCTTGGTAAAACGTTGATCCATTTTTCTAATATTAATGTTTTTAAATCATATATTCAAGGAGAAACAAAACACCCCTTTACCAAAAATGTCATTTTGCATTTTAACTTGACAGTATGTTCTTTGCTGATAGAATAATCCGAATAATCTAAATCTCTAATTTATTCATCAAATCCCCCTTGATCCCCCCTGTCTGCCGACAGGCAGGCTTTTCTAAAGGGAGAAAGAGTGAAAGATCATCACACGAAAAGAAAATATTACTGAATGTATGGTATCGCTATATTTAGTGTTAGAGGAATCTATTGGAAACTCTTGAAAAAACCAGAATTGAAAAATTAAACAAACTTAAGGATAAGGGGGTCGAACCATATGGCGCCAGCTACAATAACGCCACACCACTGAAAGAAGTTTTAGACAACTATTCAGAGGAAGAGGAAGGAAAGAAGGTGCGTTGTGCCGGACGTATCATGACTATGAGGCCCCATGGTAAGGCTGCGTTTTTTCACATAAAGGATTGGACAGGCAAGCTTCAGGTTTATATAAAGCTCAATAATGTAGGTGAAGAAAAATATGATATTTTTCGTCTGCTGGACCTCGGAGATATAATTGGTATAGAGGGTGGAGTATTTAAGACCAGGACAGGTGAAATAACTGTTTTCGTTGATGATCTTACAGTGCTTTCCAAGGCACTGCTTCCACAACCTGAAAAATGGCACGGCCTGAAAGACGTAGAAATCAGATACAGGCAGAGGTACCTAGATCTCTCGTCAAACGATGATGTAATGAAGCTTTTTTTAAAGAGATCAAACATTATCAAATCAATCAGAGCCTTCCTTGATAACAGAAACTTTGTTGAGGTTGAAACCCCTATGATGCAATCCATTCCTGGTGGAGCGGTAGCAAAGCCTTTTACTACTCATCATAACGTGCTGGACATGGACCTATATTTACGTATAGCGCCGGAATTGTATTTAAAGAGACTACTTGTTGGAGGTATGGAACGGGTCTATGAAATTAACCGAAACTTCCGTAATGAAGGTCTCTCCACGCGGCATAATCCGGAGTTCACAATGATGGAACTCTACCAGGCATACAGCGATTATAACGGAATGATGGAGCTTACTGAAAGTTTGATTACCGGCCTGGCACATCAACTATACGACACTTTTGAAATTCCTTTCGGTGAACGGCAATTAGACTTGTCCCCTCCCTGGCAGAGGAGTACGTTTTCCGATCTCTTGTCAAAGTATGCTAAAGTTGATTTAGGAGATGAAGATGGGTTGAAAAAGAAGGGCAGGGAATTAGGGATTGAGGTTGAAGGCGTCCACAAGGATGTTATTGCTGAACATATTTTTGGAGAACTTGTTGAGAAGGAGTTGTGGAATCCAACGTTTGTGGTTGACTACCCCGTTACCATTTGCCCGTTGACAAAATCCTGTGATAACGACCCCAACCTGGCCCAGAGATTTGAATTATATATTGCGACAATGGAGCTTGCCAATTCCTATTCAGAGCTAAATGAACCACTCGAGCAAAGCAAGCGATTTCATGAACAAATAACTGATGATGACGCCGAGGGAAAGATAGACGAAGACTTCCTGAAGTCACTCAAATACGGAATGCCGCCTGCAGGTGGTTTAGGGATAGGGATTGACAGACTGGTCATGATTCTGACAAACAGCACTTCTATCCGAGACGTAATCTTATTCCCATTATTGCGACAACAATCTTAACAAGTTAGGTTGCTATCGCGACAAAAGACTATCCTTCGACACCGCTCAGGATGACGTCACACTGAGCGGAGTCGAAGTGTTATCAACATTGAAATTCCTATGCATCAAATTAGTTTTCAATATAACCTATTCTGAAAAAATTAATACATGACAGAAAACAGTGATAACGGCTACCTGCGTGCCAGTGAAATTTGCAAGGAGTATAAAATTGGCAAATCATCAGTCCGTGTGCTCAGAGGAGTAAATCTGGATGTAGAAGAGGGTGAAATATTAATTATTCTGGGGGCTTCAGGTGCAGGCAAAAGCACACTCCTTCATATCATGGGAATATTAGACAAACCTACTTCAGGACATGTGAGCTTTAAGGGTGAAAATTTAAACATTTTCAGTCAGAATGAATTAGCTGAAAAGCGAAACAGAATTTTTGGATTTGTATTTCAATTTTATCACCTTTTGCCGGATTTTGATGCATTAGAAAATGTTTTGATGCCGCGCCTGATTGGTAAAAGGTTCTTTAAGGCAATATCTAAAAAAGAACAGACAGAAAAAGCAGTACAGCTTTTAGAGCGAGTAGGCCTGGGCAACAGGATAAACCATAGACCAAACGAACTCTCAGGTGGAGAGAAGCAGAGGGTGGCAATCGTCAGGGCATTGATGAATGATCCGGAGATATTGTTGTGTGATGAGCCGACCGGTAATCTCGACACAAAGTCTGGAAGAGAGATTCAGGAATTAATCTGGGAATTAAATGAAAACACAAAACAAACAGTGGTAATAGTTACCCACGATGAAAGGTTTGCAGAATCGGCAGGGCATGTAGTCAGGATGGCTGATGGTAAGATTGTAAATTATACTAGAAATTGAGAGGAGCATAGCAAATGGAGCCGAAGGTATATATAAACGGAAAGTTATATCCAAAAAATGAGGCGAAGATATCCGTCTTCGATCATGGTTTGTTATATGGAGATGGAGTCTTTGAAGGTATTAGATGTTACAATGGCAATGTATTCAGGTTTTCAGAACATATCGACAGACTTTACGATTCCGCCAGGGCGATCTCCATGGAAATACAGTTGACCAGGGATGAGCTTAAAGATGCCGTTATAAATACTCTTAATGCTAACAATTTGAAAGATTCTTATATTAGATTAATAGTAACCAGGGGAGTAGGAAAACTCGGTCTTAATCCTTTTAACTGCTCGGAGTCACAAATTATAATTATAACAGATTTCATTCAACTATATTCCGAAGAGTTATACGAAAAGGGCCTTAGTGCAACTATCGTCCCTACAATTCGTAATCATCCTGACGCACTCAATCCTAATGTAAAATCCTTGAATTACCTTAATAATATCCTGGCAAAAATTGAGTGTATTAATGCAGGAGCTACCGAGGGAATTATGTTAAACAAAGATGGTTATGTGGCAGAAGGCACCGGTGACAATATTTTTATAGTGAAGGATAATGAAATATTAACACCACCCACTACTGCAGGAATCCTGATAGGGATAACGAGAAACGTAGTCATTGAACTTGCTAACGAGGCAGGCATGACGGTGAAAGAAGAACAACTGACGCGAGATGATTTATATAACGCTGATGAATGCTTTTTGACAGGAACTGCTGCAGAAATAATTCCTGTAGTCAACCTGGACGGAAGAAAAATCGCATCAGGGGAACCCGGCAAAGTGACTCTCAGGCTGTTAAAGAAATACCAGGAACTTACAACCCAGTCTTCTGCTTGAGCATATCTCCACGCTTTGTTGTAAACAGCGTTTCATAAAAGATCAAGCCAACTCCTACACATATAAGAGAATCCGCAATATTAAAGGTTGGCCAATGGTACCCCATGCCCAAATGGACATCTATAAAATCTCTAACATGCTGATGGAAGATTCTGTCCCATAAGTTCCCAATAGCGCCTGAAAGTATCATACCAAAAGCAATACTGGGAAGTAATCCGGACTTGTCGAAATTTTTGTAAAACCATAGAATAACACCTATAGCAGCTAAACAAAAAAAAATGAGGATATTGTTTCTGCCTTGAGCAAAACCAAAAACAATACCCTCATTCTCACTGCAAACAATTCCCAGAAAACCTTTTATAATTACAAATCTTCCGGTATCTTTAAAGTTTGCGAATACTATCCACTTTGTCAGAAGATCAAGAAGAATACCACAAAAAGTAACAGCCAGAAACAATATGGTATTTTTCGATGCCTTAAGCCTTGCCAGCTTCTTCTTCCTCCAGTCTTTGACATTCAATACAGTTCTTTACATAAGGCAACGCCGTGAGCCGTGCTTTGGAAACCTTTTTCCCACACTCCTCGCATGAACCAAACGTTTTATTGCCTATCCTTTCCAAAGCTTCATCAATCGCCCTTAATTCTTCCTCTCCATTTTGAATAAGCCCGATGGTTAAATCGCGATCATAATTGTCAGTACCAACATCAGCCATGTGGATAGGCACATTTGATAGATCTCCTGAAGCATCCTGCCCGGATTTCCCCAGAGCTTCATCTTCCATAAAGTTTACGTTTTCAACCAGCTTTTGTCGAAGCGCCAGAAGTGATTTCTTGTATTGTGTTAATTCAGATGCCTTCAATCTAACTCTCCCTTCTACCTGTTCAATAACCTTTAAAACGCATAATTATACCATACTTTTTTTCATTAAAAAGGGTATTTTTCTAAATCGTCGAATGAATATAACTAAAATTTGATTAAAGTCAAGGGTTTTCTGATTCCCTTAAACGGCCTGAATTTAAACTTGTACAGGCCATCAAAAAAAACTAACTTGATTATTTCTACGATATATAGTATTACGTGTAAAAAAACTTTTGAATGGAAAATCAGGCCAGAATTTGTCTATTTTTTCAACAGTCGCAACGTATCTTTTATGTCATTTTGTTGCACTGATTTAGAAAAACATTTTATTAATTTTCGAAGAATATGCAGAAAACAACACATGAAATTATAATTGTCGTAGACTTTGGTTCTCAGTACTCCCATCTGATTGCAAGGAGAATCAGGGAACAAAATATCTATAGTAAAATCGTATCATACAAAATAACACCTGAAGAAATCAAACAACTGAATCCAAATGGTATAATTCTGAGTGGCGGGCCTTCCAGTGTATATGCTTCCAATGCACCACGATGTGACGAGAAGATTCTTTTTATGGATATTCCCATTTTAGGGATATGTTATGGATTTCAATTGGGCAGCCAAATATTAGGCGCTGAAATAAAATCATCAGAAAATAGAGAATACGGAAAAACCGAATGCACCATCAAAGAGGATACACCTCTTTTTGATACACTGGCTGATTCCATAGATGTCTGGATGAGTCACGGTGATCAGGCAATGGATCTCCCTGATGAGTTCCAGTCACTTGCACACACAAAGAATTGTCCATATGCAGCAGTAAAACATAAAGAGAAGAATTTCTACGGCGTTCAATTCCACCCTGAAGTTACGCATACTCCAGACGGCAAACAAATTCTGAAAAATTTCCTCTTCAAAATCTGCAAATGTTCCGGTGACTGGGAGATGAGTTCATATATAAAGAGCGCCATAAAAAATATACAAGAACAGGTGGGCAATGAAAGAGTTATTTGTGGTCTATCAGGTGGTGTAGATTCTGCTGTTGCCGCTGCTCTTATTTATAATGCAATAGGCGGCAGGCTTTCCTGCATTTTCGTAGACAACGGATTGTTGAGAATGAACGAATCGGAATGCGTAATTGAAACCTTCGAGAAAAACTTCAAGGTGGATTTGCATTTTGTAAATGCAAAGGATAGATTCTTAGAAAAATTATCCGGAGTTACTGATCCGGAGCAGAAACGAAAGATTATCGGTCACGAGTTTATTGATGTGTTTAAAGATGAAGCAAATAAGTTGGCCGGCGTTAAATTCCTGGCACAGGGCACCCTGTATCCGGACATCATAGAAAGCGTTTCTGCACACGGCGGCCCAACTGCTACTATAAAAAGTCATCACAACGTGGGAGCATTGCCTGCAGAATTGGGGTTTGAACTTGTCGAACCCCTGAAAGAGCTTTTTAAAGATGAAGTGAGAAAAATGGGTTCGGAGCTTGGACTGCCGGATGAGATTGTATGGAGGCACCCCTTTCCAGGCCCGGGTCTTGCAATAAGGATAATAGGAGAGATCACACAAGAGCGATTGGAAATCCTCAGATATGCAGATGAAATCATGATCCAGGAGATACAATCAGCAGGTCTTTATGGAAAAATCGCTCAGGCATTTGCCGTCTTTTTACCGGTAAGCACCGTTGGCGTTATGGGAGATGAGAGAAGCTATGAAAACGTTATCGCTTTAAGGGCTGTCGAAACAACCGACTTTATGACAGCAGATTGGGTAAAATTACCATACGAAGTGCTGGCCGGCATTTCAAGCCGCATAATTAATGAGGTCAGAGGCGTTAACCGCGTTGTTTATGATATCAGTTCAAAACCGCCAAGCACTATTGAGTGGGAGTGATTTAAAGCCCATAACAACTATCAAATATTGCACCTACCATATCCCTAAACAATTATCTTGTTTTTCAGTCTTAGATCAAGAGGCATCAAGTCTACCGATAAGCATATCTGCGAAACAATTGATGATAAAAATAATAACACCTGAATTTAGCGATTTTATATTACATGCCGTTGTAGCCGCTGGCTTTAGCCTGCGGTTTTTATCACTTGATGGGTTTACGTAAGTTACGCAACCTCAAGGTTGCGGCTACGAAATCGCTCAATTTAGCTAACAGTAAAGCCATAAGCAGACCCCGTTTATTTTTTCGCAAGATGTGATAATCATGATTCAATTTGTTTCTTTAGCAAACCGGAATGTACATTTAAATGTGTTAAAGAAGCAAACATTTCGCCAAGTATTTCTTCTTCCTGGTCTTCGGTAAGATTTTCTACATCAAGCTGATTCATAAGTTTGATAAATTTAACACATTCATCTTTTAAATCATCAAACAAAACCTTATCTTTCTTATTTTTAACCGTAGACATTGGCACTACCCCCTTTCTAACCTTTTTTTTGCCTTGTTGACTGAATCTTCATAGATATCTATCTCCTTTTCCAAATGCCTAATCCTGTCAATATTGGGAGAATCTTTCAAGTTCTCTTGCTCAATTTTTCTTATATGATCTTTAATCACTTCTTTAAGGCTACTTATTTGTTTTTTATATCTTTTTCTGCTCGTCATATTGCATAATTACTTGTATGTCTCTTGTTAGCCCATTTAATTCCTTACTTAAAAAACCATGATTATGTCCTTTTTTTATAAACAGATAATAATGAGTATTATCACTTTTAATTTTATAATAGTCAATTCAAACCTTGTTGTTTGAATGTGTAGTATTGTGTTGTTTGTCAATAGGTTAGGTTTGACCCCTTTCCCTATTACTTGTTAGACTTTTATTAATGGTTTTGTTTTGATATTATTTCTTTATTTCGTACCCATGTTCACTTAAGCGTAAAAGGATTCCGTTCCAATTCTCTTGAAGCCAGTTGTCAAATTCAATTAGAAGAGAATCTCCTTTTGCTATGTTATTTCTATCGCTATTGGGTCGAGAACCTTCTAAATAAAAGTCAATTGAAGGTATTAATGTTTTTGTTACAACATCACCCCAACCATTATATATTTCATTTAATGTTGTGTTGTCACATTTAGATAATTCTTCTTTCGACTTTACCAATAATGTCTTTGCTTTTTCAAAATCTCCGATTATGTCATTTGAATTTAACATAGACCTTGACAGGTTACTCACTCTTGCAACATGTTCATATCCATTGAAAAACCCCTCAATACTTCGCTGTGTTTGTCCGTTTATTTTGTCAACATTAGAGGTTTTTGGTTTTTCATTAAGGAGCTTCAATGCCCAGCCATAAGGCTGTTGCATAAGTGATGGAATAAAAGCGAACACTAAAAATGCTGCAATAGCAATAAGTGAATAGAACGTTGTTCCCTTTTGAATACCTTGCGCTTCTTCTAAGGACTGACTGCTTTGTTGTTCCTTGTGAGCCAGCCAGCCAATCAATGAGATGCACCACATGAATCCTGCAATCCAATATAACCAAGGCAAGGTTACTTCTTGTCTCTGAGCAAATTTGAACGTCATTACAACACAAAAGGCTGACCAGAAACCCCAGAAATAAATCTGATAAATCCCTATGATACCTAAAAGTGGAATAGTAATTGTCTTTGGTGGGTTTCCTGACTTTTTTAACAATGCCATAGGGGCAAGGACTGCCATAAGACCAACAGAAAAAATCAAAACAGCTAGAAAACCAGCGAATAAAAGTATGGCATTGAAGATTATGAAATTCATACTTCAACTCCTTTTATATAATACTTAGAATATCTGATATCATCTATTTGTTTTATCTAATAAATTCTGCTAAACGGCTAAAGCATTAGATTACTAATTACTGGCTTCTAGCTGTAACCTAGTTCATTGGTTAGTTAGATTTCTTATATTTCAGCCTCTTTTTCTGCACGTTTAATTCTACCACAAAATTCTTCAATAGTGTTACTTTCTAATGCTATCTGAGTAAAAACTTTTAATGGCAAATTTCTCATGTCCTTAGGTGTATTAAATTCATTTATTGAAGACTGCAAATGGATTCCTAACTTTGTAATATTGTCAAACACGCTCTCTTTATATAATACTGTCCCCATAATACCCAAATTTGATTTTTTTATTAAAACACCAGACTGAGCTATACTTATGTATATAGGGTCACCACTCAGTAAATCGACTCTTGACCAACGCTGAGCATCAGTATCTTTAAACCTTATCAATTTACTCATATTATTTCTCCTTATTATATTTTGTTGTTTGTGTCTAACGACAATATCAGCCGCCGCGCTTTTTGCGGTCGGCTGCATTTTCTGGTTAGAAAATATTTTAATCTATCCTCTAGTTTTTGAATAATGAATATTTAAGAAGCGGCCCTAGGCTTGCCCTTTATGTCTCCCTTCTTTCTTGCCCATTATTTTTGTCCAATGTGGTTACTATTGATTTAAGATGATCAATTTGTTGAATCATTAGCTTGGTATCATGATGAGAAGTTTTAAGAGACCAAAAAAAGCCTAGAATAGCAATAATAAATGCTGCACAAGACACGAAAACGCTAACATAAAAAAGCTTTTGTTGGAGTATGTCTTGGCGGCGTCTAATCTCCATAGAAAATATTTGGGCCCTTGTACTATCATGAAGAATAGATGGAAAGGCTGTTTGGGTAGTTGCCTGATTTATAACTGCTGAGTTGAAATGATGTACAGCCCTTTCTAAATCAATATTACTCAATTCTTTTGGGTTTCTTCGCTCTTGAGCGGAGAGAGTATTAGTAAAACAAATAAATAAAATAATAACCACTATGATTTTCATATAACTATCCCTCTAATAACTCAATATGTCAATAAGGACAACCTTCGCATATAACTCTACCCTGTCAAGATTTTTTAATCTGCCACAATTGTTTCCAAGCCTTATTCTTTTCCTTATTTTATTTCTCTAACGCTGGCTGAGGAGTTTGAAAACCGGAAGAGTATTCACCGGTCAGCTCGATACTTTTGTTATAAATTAATTTTATTTCTTTAAATGACCATCAAGTGCTGCGTCAATTTGACTAAGAACAATTTTGCGTACAAGACAAACTTTTTCTTTTGATATTATTTTTCTAGAGGTGCTTTTGCAACTAAAGCACAAATATGAATCTTTTAATTCTAGCATTTCGTGTTGATGTTTAAGGCATAAAGGAGTTGGATTTATTTCACGTGTCATTTTATCAATTTTCCATAGTAAACCTTCTTCTTCAATAAAAACATAATCTTTTAGATTGGAAATGCTATATGCAAGATTATTTTTTGTTTTGGCACAAAACCATACATACAGTACCAGAACCAAGACGATGGCTACCCATAGTGGGGTTGGTGATTGGAGTGTATTTATTAGTCCAATCCATAAGCTTTGGAAAAAAAGATAAACGCTGCCACTACCAACAATTAACGAAGCAAGTATTATTGCAATTATTGCATTATGAGAATCGGAAAAAAACTTTTTAATGTATGCTAACAATAAGTTTTTCATCAATGGTTTATATGGCGGTTACTATGCTTAACTATTTTAACAATTAATATTATTACGGTATTTATAACAGCACAATAAGTGGAAAACTTGTCAGCTTATTAAAACTTATCTGTCAACTACCCTGTGAATCCGCTTTGAATGAGCTTCCGGTTTTTGCGGTATAGAGTGGACATTGAAGCAGCATCCTTCGCGGGTATAAAGTGGACACAGTAGTTTTCCCCTGACATGAAAGTGTCCACTGAATTTGACAATTCGCCATCCATGCTTTTACGCATATTTGATCGCCTCACGAATATGTTTGTTCGGATGACCGGACAAGCATTATCCATTCTTCCTTGCGTTGACATAGAGTTGGTATAGAACGGGCGTGTACACTCTGCTTAACTTACTGCAACACCTTTTTCTGACGGTACGGTTACGGCACTGCTCTTGTACCAGTCCTGGTAATAATCTCCTGAATCGTATAATTTATGCAGATTTTCCAGTACCTGCTCAAATACCTGTATCCAGTCAGAACCAACCCTGAAGCCGAACATGGCGTTGCGCTTGCCGTGGGTTGTACTGCCAATAGTTTGAAGTGATTTCCTGAATCTCATTCTAAGGTTGTCACCGGCATAAAGATGGTCGTACATATATTGCATACCGTCAATGAAATTCTCCAGGGACATATCAACAAGTCTGTGAACCACATGCGCAGTATCATAATACTTCCAGTCTTCAGGATAATTCTTACGGAATATCCTCTTTTCAGAATCCAGCCTGTGGTAAAGAGCAGTCTTAGGAAACGGGCAATTGATGCCAAAGGTAAGAACGTCAATATTATTTTCCAGTACAAACTCTGTCATTCTTTTGAACGAATCTTTGTCATCACCGTCTGCTCCCAGGACTATTGATCCCCAGACAACAAGGCCATGATCATGGATTTTTTGAACGCAGTCATAATAGTTGTCAGCTCCAAGCCTTAAATTTGTCGTTTTATTCATCTTCTCCAGAACAGCCTCATTTGTCGATTCTATTCCGCAAAGAAATCCAAAATTTCCACTCTTTGCCATCAGGTCAAGTACCTCTGCATCCTTTGATATATTGAGCGCGGTAAATCCAAGCCAGTCTTTTTTAATGCCCCTTTCTATCATACCACGAAAGAGGGCTTTTGCCCTGTTGGCAGAGTTTTTACTATGTCCATAGAAATTATCTTCCGCAAACATCAGGCCCTTGTAGTCTGTTGCTTCCATCTCGTCCAGGACGTCTTCGTATGGCCTCTCTCTGTATTTCTTTCCCTGAAAGGTTGGTACGCTGCAGAAATCGCAGTAATTTGGACAACCTTTCGTTGTGACAATAGAGGAAAACTTGTAATCATATTTCTTTTTCAGGAGTTCCCTATTGGGAAAGACATGCTTCATCTCTGACAGGCCTGGAAGCCCGCCTTCGTACTTCTTTTTGAGTTCGCCATTTTCAAAATCTTTAATGACTTGCGGCCACAATGTTTCGGCCTCTCCGATAAAAATTGCATCTACATATTTTGAAGCTTCTTCAGGCACTACTGATGCATGTATACCACCCATGACTACGGTCATACCTTTTTTCCTGCAGGCTTCGGCTATCTTGTAAGCTCTTGACACTTGGTATGTAACAGAAGTAATACAAACCATATCCACAGGCTCAAATGTAATTTCTCCGTTATCATCAAGGGCCAGTTCTATATTTTCATCGATTACGTCAAACTCCCAGTCACCCGGCGTAAGGGCTGCTATGTATGCCAGGTTTAAAGGCATTTGAACTATGACAGATATACTCTCCTCACCATGTCGCCCCGGTGGATGTGGATTGATAAGCATCATTTTTCTCATTTTTCCTCCTCCTGATTATTTAAAATCATATTTGCTGCCTTCCAGCCGGATGAGACAACAGCACATATCCCAGGCCCCGGATTAGTCCAGTGTCCTGCAAGAAAAAGATTTTTGAAGGGCGTCGTATGCTGAAGTCTGTTTGACCATGTCTGGTCAACGGTAACAGCCCAGCCATAAGCAGCGCCTTTTGAATTATGCGTATAACGATATAGAGTCTTTGGCGTAGCGGCATCAATCACTTCTATATGGTCCTGAATGTCAGGTGTAAAATTCTCAAGGTAGCTTATTGTGTGTTCTTTCATTTTATTCTTAAAGGATGCCCAATCTTCTACATCGTCATAACTTTCTCTTAATGAGACAACAATAGAAATTATTTGTTTTTTATCAGGCGCCAGACTTGAATCTATATCAGTTGGAACGGATATATAAAACCAACCATTATTGGAAAAGCTTATGTCATTAGATGTGTGATAGAAACCCCTTTTCAGGCCTTTTAAGTCGACCTTACTATCAAGACCAAGGTATAACAAGAAGAATGATACACTCTCTTTCATGCTCTCGATCTTGCGAAGGTAGGAATCGTCAGCAACGTCTCCTTCCATCAAACAGAAAAATGTTTGTCGGGGGTCAATGTTTGACACAAAAAAATCTGCATCAATTTTTTTCCCCTTTTCCGTTGCAACTCCTTTTGCAATGCCATCCTCTGTGAGCAGGCTCTTTACTTTTGAAGATAGCATAATGTGGCCGCCATAGTCAATAAATTTCTGAGTGATTGCATCGGTAAAATTCTGGGTTCCACCAACAGGGAAATAAGCCCCGTCCTTCAGATAATTTACCAGCATCTGACACATACCAATGGCCGAAACTTCGTGAGGTGGTGAACCAATATACCCCCACTGTGCAGACAGTACCATCTTAAGCTGCTCATCGGTAAAGAAATTATCCAGCATTTCCTTATATGTAAGGTTTTGATACTTGATAACCATCTTATGTCTTTCAGCGCTGAAAGTGACTCTGTACAATCCTATGAACTCTTTAAAGAATAACGATATGTTTTCGTTTTCAGATGGAAAACGTTCCTTCAGCAGATCAATATAATCGTCAATTTCTGCAGGTATATCTATGGAAAATGAAGGGAAATTTATGCTGTCCATAGGATCAAGCCGCAAAAAATTAATTTTTATATCAAGTTCCTTAAGGCACCTGCCAACTACACTCCATTTACCACACCCACCAATGTGGTGGACAGCCGCATCAAAAATAAAACCTTTTCTCTTGAAAGAAGTACAATAACCTCCGGGTATGCTATGCTGCTCTATAATCAGCACTTTCTTCCCACTCTTTGCCAGGAAGGTTCCGCAGATTAAACCGGCAATTCCGGCTCCCAGTATGATTATATCGTACTTAGATTTTATTTCGGATTTATCAATGGAAAAGTTATGCATGGAAACAAACACTATGAAGTTATGAATATTTTGAGATGATTATGGATGAAATGTTGCCAGTATCAGAAAAGGAGTTTACAAGTACGTTTTTGACTTCTGATTCCCTGCTATTGTCAGGTACACAATCCAGATTGCACTCTTCATCTTTTTCCTGATAGTTTATTGTCGGGGGAATGATACCATTATTAATTGCTAATACACCGGCAACACATTGTATGACCCCCGATGCATCAAGGCATTCTCCTGTCATTGACTTTATGGCGCTCACAGGAACCTTCTCAGCATGATCACCAAAATAATCTTTAATAATTCCTGCCTCCATTTTATCACCGGTCACACTGGAATTCGCACATGCAGATATATAAGAAATGTCCTCACCGCTAAGACCGGCATCTTTCATTGCCAGAGAAATACATCTTACACCCTGTGACGTATCAATATTTTCATGTGAAATCTTATCTGGATTAAACGTACTCCCGTACCCTTTTATTTCAGCATAGATATTCGCATTTCTTTCCAGTGCGTCTTCAAGCCTCTCTATCATCAGCAATGCAGACGCCTCACCAATTATAAACCCATTGCGTCTTTTATCAAATGGCGCAGAGATCTCAATACCACCATTCCTGCTCCCTGATAATACTCCTGACCTGTAAGCACCCCAGAATATATCAGCAGTCAACCCATGAGCCCCGCCGGCCAATACTGCCTTTCCTCTGCCCAATCTTAAAAAGTCAGAAGCGTAAATAATAGCATCCAGCCCACTGGCCACTCCTGTAGATATAGTGGAATTCAAACCGGTCGCTTTACAGAAAATAGAGGCTCTGCTTGCAGGTGCATTCAGGACGGTATTTGGAAAATCCATGGGATTAACAAAGGTAGGTCCCTCCTGTAATCCTTCCAGGTCAAATGAACTGATACTGCCTATACTGCCATAGGTTGAACCTATTACAATTCCCAGTTCTTCCTCACTGTAAATTTCGTGGGTAACTTTAGCGTCATCCATTACCAGCTTTGCAGCCGAAGATACCAATAAAGATGTCCTGTCTATGTGGCGTATACCTTTTTTACCTAAATACTCCTTTGCATCAAAATCTGATATTTCACCTGCTTTCTTACTTTTATATTTAGAGACATCAAACAGCGTAATATCTTTTATTCCGGAAACACCGTTTGTCAGATTATTCCAGAACGCATCCTTATTTACACCGATTGGTGACAATATACTTATTCCAGTTATAACCAGACGGCTATTCATAATATTTCTAACCCGTAAACTTTTTTAATATAAGACTGCTGTTATTACCGCCAAAGGCGTACGCGTTATTCATGGCAATATCGACCTGCATTTCACGTTTTACATTTGGAACAAAATCCAAGTCACACTCAGGGTCTTTAGTTTCATAGTTTATAGTTGGTGGAACTACGCTTTCCTTTATGGCCAACGCACATGCAATCGCTTCTATAGCGCTTGCGGCTCCCATTGTGTGTCCAATCATTGATTTTATGGAGCTTATTGCCAGCTTTTTCGCATGTTCACCAAAAACCCTCTTTATAGATATCGTCTCAGCCTTATCGTTAGCAACTGTGCCCGTACCATGCGCACTCACATATTGCACATCTTCCGGTTTAATCCTGGCACTTTTCAAGGCTTTTTTCATTGCCGATGTAACACCATTTCCCTCCGGATGCGGAATTGTTATATGGTAACCATCGCAGCTCAGGCCGTATCCCAGGATTTCAGCATATATATTTGCGTTCCTCGCCAGTGCACCTTCCAGGGATTCCAGTAACAGCATTCCGGCGCCTTCACCAACTAACAACCCCTTTCTATCTTTGTCAAAAGGCTGGCAAATCTCAGGAGCAATAGCGTTAAGCCTGCTGAAACCAACAAAAGCTACCTTAGAAAACGGATCAGAGCCTCCGGCCAGCATTACATCAGCCCTTCCCAGCTTTATCAGGTCACATGCATAGCCAATAGCGTAGTTTCCTGCAGCACATGCAGTAGGGATTATTGTACTTGGTCCCTTAAGGCCAAATTCAATAGATATATTAGACGGCATATTAACACACGGATGCCTTTGAAACAGGACAGGGTCTACGCTCTCTTCTCCCTTTTCAAATCTTATATAATTTACCTTTTCGAGGATTTGAATCTCACCTGCGGTTGTTCCAATCGAAACTCCGGTTCTTTCAGGATCAATATTATCTAAACCAACCTTAGAGTCATCGATGGCAAGTTTTGCGGCCGCTATGGCAAACTGAGAACCTTTACCGATTTCCCGATCTGATCCACTACTTATATAATCACTGTAATTGAAATCTTTAACGAAACAGCCTCTATGTACCTTGAAGACGGATGTGTCAAATGCCGTGATCTCAGATACACCGGATGTGCCGGAAATTAATGCATCCCAGAACACATCATTCTTATTCCCTATAGGAGAAATTACACCCACACCGGTAATTACAATTCTTTTGTCCATGGTTGCTTTGTGAAAACTATTATTGTGTTCAGCCTGTCAATGACTCTTTATCGGCAACACCAAAGCTCAATGTAGCTTTTGCGACAACCTTCTCTCCCACTTTAGCTACACCCTTAACTATTGCCGCGCTCGAAATAATCTTCTCAGTATTAATTTCTAAAATAAGTTGGTCGCCGGGGAAAACCGGCTTTGAGAAACGGACGTTCGCTGATGCCAGCAAAAAAACTTTGTCCTTATCCTTCTCAGTATCAAAGCTCTTTTTAAAAAGTATGATCGCGGCTTGTGCCAGGGCTTCTATAATTAAAACGCCCGGCATTATGGCAAAATCAGGGAAGTGACCGGCGAAGAAAGGCTCATTGCCAGAAATGTTCTTTAAACAAACAATTCTGTTTTCTTTTTGAAACTCAATAACTTTGTCAATAAATAAGAACGGATATTTTTGCGGAACCAACTCTCTTACTTCCTCAAAGCTTAACATTTATAACAACCTTTCGTCTTAATTGTTATAGCCTGACCGCTTCCACGATTTATGGGACAGGCATCTATGAAGAAGTATTATACACTATTTTTTCTCATTTTCTTCAAGGGTAGACCTTGTCATTTCAATTGTGGCATTCAGTGACGTAATGTCTACAAGTTTCTCTTCCGGAATTTGAACCTTAAATTTCTTTTCTATAAGAGCAAGAATTTCCAGTGCCAACAAGGAATCTATCTCCAAATCCTTAAAAAAATCAGCATCTCTTTTCTCCCATATTTCATCCTCATCCAGCTCCGTTACCTCTGCTACAATTGCAGTAATATCTTTTTCTAAGTTCTCTATAGACAATATCTTACCTCCTTAAGAAAGCATATAGAAATCTAAACATATGTAAAAATATCAAACTTATATTAATATGTCAATAACAATATTCAAGGTGTATGATCACAATTTTAAGGAAGTTTATTTCTGGTACATAATCTGTATATATTAAAGGCTTCTCAGTAATTATTAAAAAACATAGCTTCTAAATACAGGGCAATTCAAACTGTTTTAGCGCTAATGTCAAATGATTCTTTTTCCTTTCGTGTACGGACGAACGAAAAAGGTACTAACCAGATCAGCGACCAGCTTTAGTAATTCCAGCTAAGATTATGGTTTTTCGTATTATGTTTATCAAATTCTTCCATCTCCACCAAAATTTTTATCCTGAAAGTAATACAATCATGTAAAAGTATCCACAAAGTAAAAGCCTGTAAATATTACAAAATCTTGTTATTTAGATTCAAGACGCCCATTTAATCTAAATAACAAGAATATTTACATAAATATGCTTGACATCTACATTTTGTATGTTACTATTCTAGCTGTTATATATCTGTCACATCTAATCCATACCATTAAGAGGACAGAATGCGCAGTATTGCGTTCATAAATCAAAAGGGCGGAGTAGGAAAAACAACCTCGACTGCAAACGTTGGGGCATGCCTGGCTACGCTTGGCAAAAAGGTGCTGATGATTGATCTCGATCCTCAAGGCAACATGAGTATGCACCTTGGTGTCGACGTCCATGGAAAAGATTCCTCTATTTACCAACTAATAACCGGCAAGAAGGAAGCTACTGAAATATTAACAAAAACAGCAATAAGCGGTCTGGACATAATCCCTTCTGATATCGATCTTGCGAGTGCAGAGATAGAACTTGTTAACACAGTAGGGCGTGAAACTATCGTCAAATTTTATCTCGACAAATTGTTAAATAAATATGATTATGTTTTAATTGATTGCCCACCCTCTTTAGGACTTCTCACACTGAATGCACTCACTGTAGCCAACGAAATATTCGTTCCTTTACAAACTGAGTTTTTCGCCTTACAGGGTGTAAGCAAATTATTACAAACATTCGATGTTATAAAGAAGAGGCTGAATAGTTCTTTAGAAATTACAGGAATAATACCCTGTATGTACGATAGCAGAACAAAATTAGGAATTGCAGTGCTTGACAAGATCAAGGAATACTTTGAGGACAAGGTATTTACCAGCATAATCAGAAAGAATATTAAGCTTTCTGAAGCACCAAGTCATGGCATGCCAATTATAACATATGCTCCGGATTCTAATGGAGCACAAGATTATATGGCTTTAACTAAGGAAGTAATTGCTCAAGAGAAGAATATGCTTAAAGGGGTAAAAGCAAAAAAGCAGAAAACAGAGATTAGAGAGCATGCTTTTCTGTAATACAACTCAAGATTCTTAATTAAACTGAGCCTAACCTTATTTGTCACTTTTTAGATTATAAAATCTCGGTAACGCTCACTCTTTAAAGGGAGGTTTTATGCGAAAGAAAAATGTACTTGGGACGGATCCCCTTAGCTGGCTGAAAGGAAAGAATAAACAGGAAAGTCAGATAGAAAATCCATCAGAGCTAAATAATGATAATGAATCAAATATCGAAAGTGAAATACAGGAAGAAATTGCTTATGAACCAGACAGCATAACAAAGTCGTATCAAGACGATGAATTAAACTTAAAGAATGAAACACTGGAAGATAGAACCTATGAACCCAGTGACGTAACAGAGGCGTATCGAAGGTCTATTCTGGGAGAGAAGGCATATGGTTTTCATGTTAAGAAGCCGCACGAAACAACACAAAAAGAGAGTCCCGCAACTGCCTTTGTGATTGTTTACACTATATTATTGTTGATTCTTGGTTTCATAGTCTATAGAGACCTGACAAAACAAATTGACAATCTGAACACAAAACTGGCAAGTATAGAAAAACAGGTTGACTCCGGCTTTATAAACTATGAAGAGACAAATGATGTATGGTAATTCTTAAACAATCAGTTGCAGATATGTTTATTGCGCACCATGACTCTCTATAGTAGAGTTTCCCATATTCAATATTTACTCCCCACTATAAGAAAAACCACCAAAGAGCTTTCCTGTATATTCTTTTTGTACACAAATTCTTTTTTTTGTTTAGTCACTAAACAGACAATCTGGTTTCCTGGATTTCCTGGGATGAACCCTACTGAGGAGTTTCGGGGTGTCTATCTATTAAACAACACTCATTTATGAGGCTCAATAATCACTTTTACTGATTCTTTGGCGTCAGTAACGAGTTTAAAACCACGTTCAGTCTCTGCCAATCCTAAACGATGAGTAATCATATCTTGTACCGGCACACGATTAGAACTAATCAGTCTTATCGCCACATCTATATCAATAGGGCTGGCGCCGTATGTGGGCATTAAGGTTATACAATCACGCCAGAAATCATTGAACGGAACAGGGAGTTCAACATCAGGGCCTCCGGGAGCAAAGAACAGGACAGTACCTCCACGGCCAACAGATTTAAGCGCTGTTTTTAAGGCAGGAACGGCTCCCGTAGTAGCAATCACACGATCAGCAAGCCTGTTACCATTTAACTTGAGCAGATGCGAAGGAAGATCATCATGAGCAGATATAACAGAGTCGGCGCCAAGCTTTCCTGCCATGTCCATGCGATATTCACTTATGTCCGTCGCAATTATCTTTCCCGCTCCTGATGCTCGAGCAAGTAATATGTGGAGAAGGCCGGAAATTCCACTGCCAATAACTACTACAGTCTGGCCGGGCTCTATGCGTGCTAATCTCTGCCCGCGAACCACACAGGCCAGTGGTTCGATTAATGTCCCGTCTTCCAGCGACATATTATCAGGAAGTATAAATACTCCCCTGTCTACATTGATCTCCGGTACCCGTACATATTCAGCAAAGCCACCGGGATCAAAATTCGTGCTACGCAATGTATCACAAACAGTATGGTTGCCATTTAAGCAATAATGACAGGTGTTGCATGGCACATGATGAGAAACGAATACCCTGTCACCTTTTTTGAATCGATTGACACCTTCTCCAATTTCTACGATTTCACCGGTAGCCTCATGACCAAGTACAAGCGGCGCCTTGTGAATACGATACCACTCCATTACATCACTGCCGCAGATGCCGCAGGCCAGCGATTTCAATAATACCTCACCAGCGCCAACCTGTGGAGTCGGCATTTCCTCCACCCTTATGTCATGATTGTTGTAATACATTGCTACGCGCATTTTCTAAGTTACCCGTTCTTTGTGCCATTGAATATATCGTTGGCCTCATTGGCAGTTGCATTCTTATGGATAATGGCATGCAGTGCCTTGGCCATGGCAACCGGATGCTCATGCTGCCAGATATTCCTACCAAGATTTAACCCTATAGCCCCCTTCTGCATACCATCATGAACAAATTCAAATACAGGCAATTCTGTATCAAACTTCGGCCCACCTGCTATAACTACGGGCACAGGGCAACCCTCAGTAACCTTATCAAAATCTTCACACCAGTATGTTTTTACCACCTTGGCGCCTATTTCTGCAGCGATACGGCAGCACAATCCCAGATACTTGGCGTCCCGTTTCTCCAGCTCCTTACCAACGGCTGTAACCGCCATTACGGGAATTCCGTATTCTTCACATTCATCCACTAGTTTTCCAAGATTCAACAATGTCTGTCTCTCATAATCGCTGCCAATAAAGACAGATATGCCCACCCCTGCAACATTGAGACGAACAGCATCTTTTATAGCAGTAGTAAGCCCTTCATTTGCAAGGTCTCCTCCAACTATACTGGTGCCACCTGATACCCTGAGAATGATGGGTTTGCTGCCAACCGGGTCTATGGCGGCACGCAAAACCCCCCTTGTACAAAAAAGTGCATCACAATACTCAATAATCGGCTTAATGGTCTCGCCCGGTTTCTCAAGTTTGCTTGTAGGTCCCAGGAAATATCCATGGTCTATCGGCATAAACATGCATTTGCCATCAGTCCCCATCAGCGATGACAACCTGTTTTTCATTCCCCAATCCATTTCTTACACCTCCTCTGTTTAACTGTTATATCGTTTAATTCTTCAGAACAGTCCAAAATCCTATCACATTTCAAGCAGGTTCGTCAGGCATGATTATTAAATAACCTTTATTTATTAACCAGTGATGAAATTCATAAGTTGTATGAATGCATTCATTTTTACATATTGCCCTTATTCTTTCGTATTCTTCTGAACCATCCTCCTGAGCATCAAGATCAAGCTGCACCGGACACTTAATATCCTTGCAATATTCCCTGCGTTTATAATCAATATACCCTTCGATTGACATCAGCTTTTCCCCATTTATCAGATAATGAAATATAACAAAAATGTTGTATTGAGCAGTATTTACTTTAATGAAGGTTTCACCACAAATATCACCTGCCCCATTACAATTGGAGGAATCATAAAAGATTCAATTTATTATGTCAACGGAAAATGGCAATATGAAATAAAAGGCTTAAAGTTTCCCTGCTTCAGGGTATAAATTTTGCTCTATCATAGAATCATATTCTGCTATTTAACCTGAATTTATTATCTTATAAAGATACTTATATGTATTAAGACTACACTTATTCTCTTACAATAACAACATAACATCACAATCTAATTATACTTAACTCAATTACGGAGGATTTAAAATGAGTCGCTTATTATTCAAAAGAACATTATTATTGGCTTTGTTAAACATTGCAATAGTGATTGCTTTTGCAACATTTGTGCAAAAAAATGTTCTGGCTGGGAAAAATGTGCATTCATTTTATCTGCCCAGCATTCTCAAGGAAGGTACTGACGTACAGCCCAGGGAAATTTTATTCATCGCAAAATATCCGGGTGATATTGAGGTTGACGCTTCGTGGGAACCCGGTGAAAGAGAACTAACCATAACAATATATGATCAGGATGGAAAGCCCCTTGTAAGCAAAAAAGCCGAGAGCCCTGTTCATCTTGTTTACACATATACTCAAGAGCATTTTAAAAAAACCAGATTACTTGGTAATTCCTTCGGGGTTGAGATTTCACAATCTCCTTTTAAGACTATAAACGGAAGTGTAAAAATCATTACACCCGATAAAAAAGTAATAGAAGAGGATGATTCAATCAACATTCGCGGCCCGTACGGAACCTTCATCGAAGGAGAAAAAGAAGATTCAGAGAACTGAATCTCCAGGAATCCGCCAGTCTCTCCTTGCTCTTGTAGTACACAAGCTCCACCCTTTTTTTGTTCCCAAGCTCAACCATTTCCTCGTTCCCAAGCTCCAGCCTGGGAACGCTAATTATACTTAGCTCCTGGCAACAAACTCTTCCTGACTGACCGAACGAAAAAATCTGCTCCTTTCTTTCCTGCCTTTCGGCGGCAGACCTTGAGGAACCGGACACTGTCTTAAGGCTTCGTCACATTGACCGCACACCGGAAAAGGCATAGAGTTTTTCAAGGCCCTCCTTTTCATTTCGGCTATAACAGAAACATCATCATTTGCCAGATTCCCGATTCGTGTAGCGCCGGTCAGGTCATGGCAGCATGCCAGCGCCTCCCCTTCCCATGTTACAAAGGTATGGAACTGAAAAAGGCTGCATATTCCGGATTCAAGTCCAATGGATCGAGGTGCATATATTTCCTGCAATCTTAGATTTCCACCCCGTCCGTGACATACTGTCATACTGGAGCCTACACCTCGCTCCTTCCAGAAACTGACATATTCTTCCTGTTCTCCACTATTGATATCAGTAATTATACCAGTAACCCTCAAGCCCACATTTCCCCTGGCAATATCTATTAATTCAAGAGTCCTCTTTAATGCGTCCTCATAAGACACATTTGGGCATAACTTCTCAAAGACACTTTTTCGCAGGCTTGGAAAAGAAAGTGTAATGGAATTGGGACTGGACTCGACAAGCCTTTGAGAAATATTTCTATTTAATGATGCAGGGTTTATCACGATCCCCACATCACCATCTTTCCTGCGGATGTCGTAAATCCATTCAAAAACCTTCTGGTGTGATAGAGGATCACCCATGCCAGAGAATGTAATAAGGCTTCCTTCACTGACAAGTTTATCCGTGACTGCCTTGAATACGTTTTCAGACATAAAACCCTCAGGCCTTGTTATAGCTTCGCGTGGACACATGAGGCAACCGGTACTGCACCGGTTGGTGAGCTCCATGTCTATGGATACAAACGCCCAGTCAGACGGCATCCTGCTTCTCCTTCCTGACTGCCTCCAGCCATGCAGTGCCAAAGCGTTTATCCGGTTCCAGATAATGGCCTTCACTCCACTCGTTCCATGACGCAATGAAGGAGAGTTGAGGTTTGTTGAATTTTCTTGTGTAGCTGATTGCACGGCCAAGAAAATCTGAAAAGAGTGCGGGGTCTTCATTTACAACAACAGGCCACCAGGGATAACGCTCCTGTTTGTGGTATCCGTTTACGGCAGCCCGCGGTGTGGCGTCCCATCCTGGTGACACCGATGGAAAGTAAGCAAGCCCGGACTTATCAGCAAAACCTTCCCACTCTCTGCTTCGCTTTTTGACCAGTTTACCATAGTCCTGCTGGTATTCACCCTTCCAGTCAGGAAGCCAGACGTAGTGGCTTATGCTGTCAAATCCAGACCTCTTGAACTCAGCAATCATAGAAGGCGCCGGATTGATGGCCATAAGATGAAGGCCGGGATATCCTCTCTTAATAAGATAGTCCTTAGCTTTGTAGATTGCCAGTGACGCCAGACTCGGCCCCAACTGCCGAAGGAAGAAGGTGCTGTCAAAGATAGAGAACAGGGGCATGCCATCTATGCGCAGGTAATTTGATCTTGAAAAGTACCTTTCCTCAAGAAATCTTATCAACTCCACAAAATCATCAGGGTCGGTGTATACAAGCCTGCCTGGACCAATATCAGGGGCGGGTCGGTGTTTTACCGGAAGGACTCCACGGGGCATACGGTTTGCCCACATGAGAGAGAAAGGAAAATCATCGCCGCCATCTTTGCCTAGAAATCCATTATCAAGGGCCGCATCGAAAACACGTTTTCCCCGTGACCAGAAAAACCCGTACACAAAGAAATCCACACCGTATTCTCTGGCAAGCCCTACCTGTTTCTGTGCGGTAGAAGGAACTGAATCATCGTACGTCCCACCAACAGGGAGGCGTGGTTGATTATGACCTGGAAAACGGGACGGAGCATTCAAAACAAGGTCCCACTCACTCCAACCCGGCTGAAAGTTACTGTCCCGTTCAACACAGGCATGCCAGCCCGGATAAACATATGCGCCAATCTTTGCATTCTCATTTGACATTTAATAATCAATTTTCTTTTTTATAAAAATTTAGTAAAACATCATGTGTTGGATGGTGAGATATTCATGGTAAAAGAAAGGAACAAGAACAAATTTGTCATTTTAAAAGATTTGAACTCCTGCCTCTATTTACAACACATTAAAACCGCGAACCTTCAGTGTTTCCTCTAACCTTTCAGACTCATTCTTTGTGAGTGCTTCTATTTCCTCGGTATTAGGAACTATAAGCTCATCTATCAACTCCGATTTTGAGAAAATGCCTAACACTGTACTTTCATTAAGTTTGGTAACACTGCCATAAAAAGCACTAAAGAATATAACAGTTGTGTTTTCCAACTCCACCGACGAATTAAATAAAACCACATTTACATCTTTTGCAGGTTCAGATTCAGAAGAAAATTCTAATGAAAATTTAGGATTGTACTCTTGACCAACAATGTACAGCAAGTAGAAATGTCCTATTTTCTCAAAAACTTTATAAGGATAAATAAGTTCATCAATCAAATTTAGCTCGAATAATTTACTATACGTCGCATTAAATGCATTAAATTCCATTTCAAAATTCTCGGGTACTGATGTTGAACCCTGTGATAAAGAAACTTTAAGGGGAGTGCTACCATCCTTTGGTTCAACTTCGATATAGGTCTTACCTTCACTATCCGCTTCTTTCATGAAGCTAAGAAAACCATAAAGTTCTTTGATAGGAACCTTCAATTTTTTATCTAACAAATTTTCAACATTAAAATTTAATTCATTACTCTCTAGCCGATAAACTATTTCAAACAATGACGTCTTTATTCTCATTGCTGCAAATTTTTTAGGCAAATGCTTTGGCACCGTATATATTAAACCGTCAAACACGTATTTCTTTGAAAATTCTGACTGACTCAACTTCACTTTGGCTTTAGTAAGTTCATTTTCTATAGGCTTTATAGTAGTTGTATGATTCTTGTCCACATGAAGAGGAATCGTATCTGGAATGCCTAAAGGTGCTTGATACGTAGTGGTATCTACCGTAAACTCTTCGTCATAGCCCAAGAAACAGTTTGCCATTGATCTTAGTGATTTTTCGTCATTCAATGTAATATTAAAATGTAAAAGACCGCTTTCAAGCTCAATACGTTTAAGCCATTTAACTTTCCTCTCAATGTAGGTTAAATAATCGGGTTTTGCTGACCTTGAGAATAACCCACTTAAACAATATCCACTAAGCTCAGTAAGGCTACAAGCCTCATCAAATTTTATAAGTTTTTTGCTTTTGTTTAGCTTTAAATCTTTGTTAGCAACTTCCTTATTTCTGAGAGTTTGTAATACATTAAGCGCTAAGTCTTCGTCTATATGCAGCAAGTAAGCTCTTTCAGGGTTAATTCCAGAATCGTAAAGCGCTAGAAAAATAAAGGTTGGTCCACCAAATTGAATCAGATTTAGTAGATTACTATACGTTAGAGAACATTCAGGCTTTCCGCTTCTCGTAGCTTTTACTTGAACCCTGTAAACTTGGCGAACCTGGGATGTGTAATCAATTGTTGGTGAGTTTGGATGCTCAACCTCAAAGTCCCAACCAGCTTTATCATCATCAGAAGCATTTACAACTAGCCCTGCATCTTTTGCTAGCAATTTAAAGAAGCTTTCTCCCATAGATCCTAGATCTTCTGACCTTTTTGTATTAATCATCTTCTATAACCTGAAAAATGTTGATGGCCACTGAAATAGATTATACCATCTATATCTCGTTGTATCTAATCATCCGCTGATTCAAAAAAGGTTTTCCCTTGCCTGATAAAAGCCTGAAATAATGAATATGTAGTTTTGATTTCACGTTTATTTTTAATGCCATTTGAGCGTATAAAGTCATATCCAACTTCCTCAATTTTGGAGAGATAGTGAAGAGATGAAAATATTTCGTCATTAAGGGGACGATTTGTGTGTAAAGGAATTTTCGGGGACTGACTAAGATTCAAATCCATAAAGCCTGTCATTTTTCGATAATTTGCCATAAGTATGAATTATATTTTTTAGAGTATAACGCTTTGCATAACTTACCCGAAATTGAAATGCAAATTAAACTTGGTTACATTTCAACAGACAGAAATTTGGGTAGTTTATGCTAAATCCATAAATTGAATTTTATCTATTTCTTTCATAAGCCTGTCTGTTTCTGTCAACGCTACAATTATTTTCTGGTAATGCAAAATATCCTCAAAGGTTAATTCTCTACCTTTCCTGTCCTTTAGCCATTTCTGTGCGGGTTGATAACCACCGATGTAAAATTCCCACGCAATAACAGGTACTTTATCAAAATATTGCCGGTCATTTATCCAGACACGGCCTGAGCCTTTTTCTTTATCAATTATTTCAAAATCATTTTTACCGATTTTACGAGTTACTATATTGTTACCATCATTTGGATAAGAAGTATTCCCTTGTTCAACTATAGGACTTTCCAATAAATGTATTTGCCGCAATTCTCCTCCAGGTTTTACCAATTGCCAGAATATATCCTTATCTTTGGGATAAGGAACTCGTGGAAAATCTATTTTCAGAAACTCCTTGTATTTCTCACGGTAAGTGGGTGAGTATAAAACGGCATAGATATAATCCAGTATATCAATTGGCGCAAAGGTATTTACGGTACCGTCCTTTTCGTTGGTAAAGGTTAAACCGAGATTTGCTGCAATTTGTTTTACAATTACTTGGTTCAAGTTTGGTGTGCGTTCTTGTTCATTAAATAGTATTGATTGTCCATTGGTTTCTGGATAGAGGTAGAGGGGGAAAAGATATGATCTTTCTTTTGTTTCTAGCGATACAGTGCAATCATTAATAAGTGCACTTGAACAAAGTATATGTCTGAATTTTCTATTTACTTGACGATTAGTAATCAACCCCAAATTCTCCTGCATCATATGACCCATAACTTCCCTTCGTGAACGCTCAATAAGATCATCATGATAAAAAATCCATTGAATATCGAATGGCCTGTAGAGAATTTTTGTAACAGATTTTTCCCAATCTTTACAGTCTATTATTCTCTCTCTTTTTTCTTTTAACTTCCAGTTGGATTTATCCTTTAAATTAAAGCTTTTTCGAATGATTTCATCTGATGCTGCTTTATTACGAAACTCCATAATACGTGCTTTCAGGGAATCCTTATTAGAGTCAATTACAAAATTATCTCGTGAGGTAACTATCCCAACATTATTAACAGGAAAAATGTCTGTTACCTTCAGATACTTCTCATAATTTTTTGAGAGTTTTTCATCTCTTGGAATAAAAAAGTAAAATTCAGTTTTAGGTGTCAACTTCTTCCACTTTGTGGTCTTAATATCATTATTCAAAAGCCAGCTATATTTTTCTTGCCTTTTTCCATAAATATCAAAATGGAAAATATCGGCAGGCTTTGTTGAAGCGTGAGTTTTTACAAAAATATTAATTGAAACGCCTTGCATAATGTCAAAAATATTTTGGTCTTGTGAACCATCAGAACAAACTTCTTTCTTCTTAATGTTACCATGTAAATCTATGGTATAAATTTTATCGTAGGTTCTTAACAAGTTCCAACGCATTCCTCTAAACGTAGGATTATCTAAAAAACCGTGTGGATTAATAAACGCCAAAATACCTTCCCCGTTTTTTTCAATAAAATGTTGCCCATATCTAAGAAATTTTACATAGTCGTCATTAATCCATTTTGGATTTTTTTCTCTTAATTTTTCTTTCCCCCCAGGTTCTTTTTTGTAATCCTCCATTAGATTCATAATCCAATTCCCTTTATTAGCACTTTCTCCACTATAAGGAGGATTACCCAAAATCACCATAACAGGCGTGTCCCTCTTTACTAAATTGGCTTCTGTTGCTTCCCTTGATAACCAACTCGCAAACAATGTCCCTGTATCGGGATGGGCTTCTTCAAGGCTGTTTGTCAGGAATACTCTTAATCTTTGTTGTTTGTTATTATCTCCAGGTTTATATCCTGTTTCACGCAAGAGCATTTCCAGTTTTAAATGGCATATCGTATAAGATGCCATTAATATTTCAAAACCGTTAATGCGTGGTATAAGTTCATTTTCAACATAGTTTGACCAGATGCCTTTCTGATTTTCAAATTTTTTATATATCTGCTTAACGACTTCAGTCAGAAAGGTACCCGTACCGGTTGCAGGATCAAGAATTTGTACTTTATGTACCTGCTTCTTTATTTTTTTGCCTACACCCTGTACCTCTACTTTCATTTCAATCTTGCTTGTATCGGCTAATCCCTGCTGTAAATCAAATTCGGTTTTCAAAATATCATCCACTGCTCTTACAATAAAATTAACAACCGGTTCAGGTGTATAATACACACCTCGTGATTTCCGTAGTTTCGCGTCATATTCAGCGAGGAAGGTTTCGTAGAAATGAATGAAAGGGTCGTGTTGTTGGGTAGCTGTTCCGAAATCCGCCAACAGTGATTTTACGTCTGTCGCCCTGAAAATATCAGCAAGGTCATTTACAATCCAGACGACACGGTTGTCCAAATCCGGGCCTGCAACATAAGTAAAGAGTTGTCTTAGAAATGGATTTGATTTTGGGACCAGAAACAGAGCTTCTTCCCTGGAAAAATCCTCTAATGTTGTATCATGCAATCTTGCTGCAAATAAGCCATAGGCAATGGTCTGTGCGTAAATATCTGCAAATTGCTTTTCAGACAAGTCATGAATTAATATTTGACGGAAAGCGTCAAGTTGTTCTTTCAAAGTATTGTCTTCGTCTTCTGTCTCTACCGCTTTATGGATAACCTCTTCCATCATTCTGGCTTTATGAGCCATCATTTTAGCAAGCTTCTCAGCAGACTTTACGGTTTGTCCTTTAAAAGAACAAAAATCATTTATATGCAGAATAAATGATTCAAAGTTTTCTGACAATATGTTGAACTTGTTGTTTTCTGTGTCAATAATTTTTATGGTTTTAACTTTTTCGCCATATTTAATAAATCTGAATTCCATGTAGTCTGTTAAAATTAGATTATCAAGGCTCTTTTTATACCGTTTTAATTGGTCGGTTTTTTCAATCTTATCTAAATCAACTCCAATATCCTTTGCCTCAATGTAACCGATAGGCGCTTCTTTCCTTTGAATTATATAATCAGGAGCGCCGCATTCCTGCCTTTTGGGTTCATTGGTTACATTTATCCCTTTTATGAGGTTTTGTAAAAGATTTTGTAAATCCCCACGGTAACTATGCTCCGTTGAAATGCCTGTTCTAAATCTTTGTTTTATATTCTTACAATATTGTTCTATATCATTTTTCATTATATTTCATTTTTACAAAATATTTTTTATTTCTTCTAAGTAAATTACGCCAAAATCGGGGACGTGTTTACACATCTCACTGCCTTTTTTTGTTAAATATACGTTTTATCCGGTACCTAATTGCGCCAATGTTGAACCAAAATTCAGCCCATCTCTCTTTAAACGGCCTATTCAAATCACGATATTCGTGCCGAATACACAATAAAAGCTTAAGATACGGATCCTCTACAGGCTCATCAATTGTCTCACAAGCATTTTCATTAACTCTTTTTAATGCAATGTGCTCATTTTTAACTTTATCAGGGGGCAATAACCTCGTCTTCTCCAAGTTTTCAGCAATCGCAGGGCTGAAATAGGATAAATTTTCAGTAACATGTTTTATAAGCCGTATAAATCTCTTGGCGAAATCTTCATTTTCCAGATGAAAAACAGGAGATTGATAATTTATGAATTCATCAAGCCTCCTAGTCTGTTTGTCTCTTTCATGTGCATGGTAAGCTTCACGCACCTTGTTGCAAAACTCTCTTTTGCCTTCCTCGGATTTTATATGCTCTGGTATGTAGAAATTAAAACCGTAAGTTTGCTCTATCCAATGCGCATTCGAGAATTCGTTTACCGCCCTTTCTAGATCTTTGTCTTCGCTTTCAAAAGTAGATTCTTGTTCATTCTTATAATGATAAAGCAGTAGATCCGAAGCATCATGGTAGACTTTGTCATATACTCGCGCTCGCTCATTTCTCCTTGCAATTTTCGACTGTCTGATTGAAAACAGAAAACTTAACGCTGCAACAACAAGGCTACCTAAGGATATGTAAATTGCTATCTGTGATTTTTCTGTCATATCGTGCCTAGTAGATTACAAGTTATTATAAAGTTCTGAATAACATCACTATAGTAACGTTATTCTATAGAAATATTGTTATGTTAGTATTATAAAGACAGCGATTAAGTATTTGAATTATAGAGTGCTATTTCACGTCATACTCAATGCAATAGTTAGGTTTGATCTTTGTCTAATAAACGTTTTCCATGTATAACGGCTAAAATATAAATTTCCTTACCTTTTATTTCATAAATTAACCGATATTGAAAAACAAATAACTCCCGAATGGCTGCGTCACCAATTTCTGGAACAACACGGCCGGATTTGGGGAAATGAATTAAGGATTGAGGAGTTTCATAAATTTTGTTGACCGTTGATTCAGCATAAAATGCAGAATCTCTTGCTATGTATTCCCCAATTGCGTCAATATCTTCCAAAGCTTCTGGAGACCAAATTATTTTGTAATCCATTTTGCTAGTCGAGCTTTGGCTTCTTCATTAGAAATACCATTACCATTTTTTATGGATTCCTGACCTTTGCGGATTTTTTCAAGAACGTAAAGATGGTATTGGATGTCTTCCAATGTAGCCTTTTCCGGCAAGTGATGAATCATCTCTGCAATGTCATCTTTTAAAGTACTCATAGCTGAAATATAGAAAACTTTGATTTTAAGTTTAAGTAAAGACTAACTTAGGTTATGTGGCTATATACATTATTATTTTTTACGGCTATCAATTAAATCTGTATTGTAAATATATAGTTAACAAATCCATACGTCAATAATAATACATTAGCATCACTGCCCTAAGACTATCAAGGTTTTAGAGGTTTATTGTGTTACAAAAGATAAGGGTAATACTGATATTGACCTTAGCCTTTACAAACGTATCCTTGTTTTTCTGTCGAGCAGGCATAATATGGTTCCTAAATTTAGGTTTATTTTGTTTTTCCTGTTTCTCTACTCTTTCGATTGTAGAGTGTCACATTATTCTATCCAAATCTTTCTGAATCTTATAAATAACTTCCTTTACGCCTAATGTAAGAGAATGTAATCCATAAACACCGAATTAACAATCATCAATTTTAAATCTTCAATAGTCAATCTAAAATCTCCCCTATTCACCAATAATCTTCACCAGAACCCTCTTCTTCCTCCTACCGTCAAATTCTCCGTAGAATATCTGTTCCCAGGGACCAAAGTCCAATTTGCCTCCGGTTATTGCGACAACGACTTCACGACCCATTACCTGCCGCTTGAGGTGCGCATCACCATTATCCTCGCCAGTATTGTTATGATGGTACTGCGAGATTGGTTCATGGGGCGCCAGCTTTTCCAGCCACTCTTCATAATCCTGATGAAGGCCGGACTCATCATCATTAATAAAGACGGATGCGGTGATATGCATGGCATTGACGAGGACTATGCCTTCCCTAACACCGCTTTCGCCGAGACAGGTATTGACCTGAGGCGTAATGTTTATAAACTCCCTCCTTTTTGTCACATTGAACCATAGCTCTTTGCGATAGCTCTTCATTTTCTCACACTCCTCTCTTTCAATTAATAAATATTGTAACCTGAATTGTTCGATTTTATTTTACATGCCGTTGTAGCCGCTGGCTTTAGCCTGCGTCCTGCATCACCTGATGGATTCGTGTAAGTTACGCAACCTCAAGGTTGCGGCTACGAAATCGCTCAATTTAGATGTAAGTTTACATTCTCATTTCCCTTTCCTCAACAACCAATTATAACGGTTGACAAGATATCACACCATACTATAGGATACCCATAAAAAGTTTGAAGTGCCTTAAGTGAACTAAAGTGTCTAAAGTTTAAAAAAAATTCCACAACTTTAGCTCACTTCAAACTTCCTGCCCGAACTGATTGGCAGGCGGGTAGGCACTTTAAACTAGGTTGCGGCTATGCCGCATGTTATCTAATGAAGTTTTTAAAAATTATGAAAATCATACTATCAAGGTTTATCAATTTCATAAAAACCGATATATGGAGGATTCGCTTAAAAGACCATCCCGGCAAGAAGATATTCTTTATTAAACAGCTAAGGGTTGTTCTTCTGGCATTTCGCGGATTTTATGAGGACAAATGCAGCCTGAGGGCATCGGCCCTTACCTTCTACTCTCTACTTTCAATTGTTCCCGTAGCTGCTCTGGCGTTTGGTATTGCAAAGGGCTTTGGCGCTGACAAATCTCTTGAAAAACAGCTTCTGGAGAAATTTCCAGGACAGGAAGAAGTGCTCATACAGGTTACAGGCTTTGCCCGTTCACTTCTTGAAGAAACCAGAGGAGGAATGATAGCCGGTATTGGTGTGGCGGTTCTTTTCTGGATAGTAATAAAACTGCTAAGCAACATCGAGCATTCATTCAACGATATATGGGGAATAAAAGAACCGCGAAGCACCGCGAGGAAGATAACTGATTATATTTCCATAATGCTTATTTGTCCTGTTCTTATAATTGTGTCAAGTGGTATTACTGTTTTCATAGTTACCCAGATAACTCACATAACCGAGCAGTTCGCATTGTTAGGATTTTTCAGTCCCATAATATTTTTCTCATTCAAATTAATACCTTATTGTATCCTCTGCGGGGTTTTCACATTTATTTACATCTTTATGCCCAACACAAAGGTCAATCTTAAGTCCGGCTTGATAGCAGGCGTGATTGCCGGAACAGCTTATCAGGCTTTGCAATGGGGATATATTCACTCTCAGGTCGGGGTGGCACACTATAATGCTATTTATGGAAGTTTTGCTGCATTGCCATTGTTCCTGATATGGTTGCAGATTAGCTGGCTGATAGTTCTTTTTGGTGCAGAAATCTCTTTTGCCCTTCAGAATATTGATACATATGAGCTCGAGCCTGATTGCGCACGTGTAAGCGCTTCCTTCAAGAAACTACTCTCTTTACAAACAGCCAATTTACTGATAAAGAATTTTTCCAACGGACACAAACCACTAACCGCAAACCAGATTTCGCACACCCTGGAAATACCAATTCGCCTGGTACACCAGATACTTTACGAATTAGTCGAGTGTAGAGTTGCTGTTGAAACAAGGACTGAAGAGAATCTAGAGTTCGCATATCAACCTGCCCGCACCATTAATGTGCTTACCATAAAATATGTCATTGATGCTTTGGAGCGAAGGGGGACAGATAACATACCCGTTGCACAGACTGAAGAACTAAAGACGTTATCAGAAACGCTGCAAATATTTAATGATACAATTGAAAAATCCCCCGCAAACAAGCTTTTAAAAGACATATAAGAAAGCATTTAGCTATAAATGGATAATGAAAATGCCTCTCGATATGCTTATTAAGGATGTAATATACTCTCAATTAATAATGAACGGTCTTGAAGGCAAATTCATGTATAGGTAGTAAGTCCGAGATATTATTGACTCTTTTTCTCTTGAATTGGATATTATTTTGCTTTACAATCCTCCTCAATGGTAGAATGGGACGATAAATATAGCGTGGGGATATCAATAATTGATGACGAGCATAAGCAGCTTATTGATATTCTCAACAAGGTTATTTACGCAAAGGAACACAAAGACAATCAAGAAGAAATAAGGAAAATATTAAAAGAAATGATTGGCTACGCTCTTACGCATTTTCAAACTGAAGAGAATAGCATGATAAAATTCAATTATCCAGAGTATCAAGACCACAAAGATGAACACCACGGTTTTTTCACTAAAACAATTGCTTATGTCGACAAAATGATTGAAGGTGACTTCCAAATAGCAAATGATTTACTGGAATACTTAAAGCAGTGGTTAGTTAACCATATTCAAGGCACTGATAAAAAATATATCGACTGTTTCAAGAAACATGGATTAAAGTAAATTCCTGAAAATTATTTCAGGGGCAACTATTTCGCATCAAGTTGACAAACCCAATCCCATCCCGGTGCAGGCTCCATTTGTTTATTCTCTTTACACCTCTGAATATACAGCTTTGCCGGTTTGTCTTCCGGTTCCAAACGCAAGACCTGCATAAATAAGGAACTTGCTTCTTCCCATTGACGATCACGATAAGCATAAAGACCTGCTTCAAAATATTCAAGAAGAGTTGTTTTCTCTCCGTCAATTTTACCTTTTTCTGCCACAAGCTCGAATATTTTAACAGGCTTTTTTTTGCCTACCACCCGAATGATGTCTAATTCCCTTGTAATCAGTGTATCCTTTATATGCAAATGGGTTCTTTCTGAAATGATAATCTGAGTACCATAATGCTTATTCGCCCCTTCCAGCCGGCTTGCAAGATTGACATCATCTCCAATAATAGTATATTCGAAACGGGAAGATGATCCTATATTTCCAACAACCACCTCTCCCGTGTTGAGACCAAAACGGTAAGTTCTGGGAGGATATCCGAACGCAACCCACATTTTCTCTAAATAATTTAAAAACCCCTTACACCTGAGCGCTGCTTTACAAGCAAGCAAAGCATGGTTCTCCTGAGGAATGGGCGCCCCCCAAAAAGCAAGGATACTGTCACCTTGAAATTTATTAATAGTCCCATCATATTCCAGGATGGCAGTAGTCATTCCACGGAAGTATGTGTTGAGATCTCTAACCACATCTTCTGGTTGATGCAATTCGCATAGATGTGTAAAATCTCCAATATCCGTAAAAAAAATGGTCAAGCATTTTCTCTCCCCCCCAAGGCGAAGCATATCAGGATTTTTGATAATTTCTGCCGCCACATTAGGAGAAACATAACGCTCAAAGGTACTCTTAATAAAATCCCGTTCCTTAAGTCCTGTTACCATACCATTAAAAGCATCCCCAAGGTGTTCTAATTCATCTCCTGTACGTATATCGACCTTCGTTTCCAGTCTGCCCTTACCGATTTCTTTTGCCGCCAGAGCCAGTTTCTTTACAGGCCTTGTGATACCTCTCGATAGAAAGAAGCTGAAACCAATGGCAACAAGAAGAATGATGCCCCCCACAGAAAGGAGGGTTATGCGAAGTTTTGATACAAATTTGAGTTCCTCCGTGAGGGATTTAAGAACAATGAAACCACCTTCTTCTACACGTGCCTTCGCAAGTATTGGAATAGGCATGGATAAGAATTTTTCATTTTCGAGAATGGTTTCATGAATATCTCGATCATTCTCATAATCTAGAGATTTTATGAAAGTAGTGAGTGCTTGCATCTGTGCCGCTGGCAAGGTAGAAACATGAACACCTTCAACTGAATAGAGCGCCAAATCTACCCCGGAAATACTCTTAATACGTGAAAGGGTATCTTTGTCAATGCGGTTTCCACAGATCACTACACCATGGATTTCGTCTCTAAATATTATTGGTTTTGCAATCACCTGATAAACAGCATCTCTCTCTTCAGTTGGAATAAGGAAATAATTCTTTTCTTGCATATGTGCATACCATACATCGGTTGCCATACCATTTTCTGCCAGTTCTTCAAATAAACGAAGACTGGTCAAGTCATCCCCAAATCTCTCCGGAGATGCCTTTGAGAAGAGCAATTTACCTTCCGCATTGGTCACAATAAAGATGTCTGTTTCTGTGTACATGGAAAGAAAGGGAAGAATCGAGTACAGCCTTAGATATGCTTCTTTCAGGAGTACACCTTCTTTACCAGCCTCACCAAAGCCCATGTCATCGCCACTTACTGAAGAGGTCGAAAGGATCGACCGAAAATGTGCATTGCTGACAGTAAGATTATTTATGGCATCAATGGCAAATTTTGCCCTCAATTTTTGAAGGTGCCTGAGGGCTACACGAGTACTTTCAAATCTAGCCTTGATATTCTCCTGTATACGTTTTTTAGTGGTTTCCTGAAGGATGAATAAGAGGCTCATCGTTGAGAGGCAAACCACTGCTCCCAGCACTATGAATAATTTGGTGTGAAAATTAATCTTGATCTTCATATATGCAGCAACCCCCTGGAAATCAACAAAACTATGCGGCCAACTTACGGAGAATTGCATAACACTCAGTTAATAGACTGTGCCTACTATTTACAGGTCAGTTGCCTTATACTCTACCTCTGGGGGATATTCTGAACCATCCTTCCGATTATGAGGCTTCATTTTAAGGACCTCTTCTATTTCCAAATGTATTTCCGTTTTCTGCCCGGGCTGAACGACGATTTCCTGACTGACCCGTTTCGCCTGAGGTAACCATGCATTGATATTGTAAGTACCGGGAGGTACGTTCCCTATTTGAAATGTACCATCTTTATCAGTCATGGCATAGGCATTATTCTCTAAGACGACTACATAAGTAATCATTTCTGGATGGATATTACAAAAAATTGGTATAAGGCCGGGTTTTTCGAAAGTCACCAATTTCGGTGGTTCTTCTCCTTTATATTGTCCAAGATCAAAAGACTTTACAGGGGATATGGAGAAGACGTTGTGGTATATATTATCACGATTTGGAAACCGAACCTCTTGCCCGGCTACTACTGGCAGGATATCAGGAGAAAATTTTTTGTCTTTTTGCACAATGTCCGGGACTTCTTCAGGCGCCTCATTTTTAAAACCTATGATATAAACGACCACTCCGCTCATGTCTTTCTTCTTCTTAGTTCCCCCAAAAAGCTTTTTTTGAAAAACAGTAATATCTCCAGTTACATGACCCATATTTGGAGATCCATAGCTCACCGAAGCAAAAACAAAAAGTATCACCAGAAAAGGAACAATTGCTATTACACGGACAGAAAAAATACTTCTAGAAAAGAAATTCATAAGTCCTCCTTCACAAAAAAGTTTTGATTTTAAGGAAAGCTAATACTGAACATAAGCATTTTGTGCGGATTGCAGTATTGAAATACCGAAAAAATGAAGTAATAGACTCGTTTGCTTCTAAATTGTAAAAACCAAAACCACTATTTGAGGGGTTATAGTGTGTGGCATGAAAACTAGTAGATTGTGTAATTCTAGTCATTATAATAGTGATGTTAAGTATTGAAATCAAGTTTAAAATAATAATTGGCTCAAACCTGAAGAAACATCTTTATATGATTAAATGCAAACTAACCATTATTATTATTTTGTTACTTTTCACATTCTCCGGATGTCTGGCCAGATATGGGGAAGGCAGGCTTGAGCAGCTACTTCTATCAATAAATGATTTAGAAGAGGACAGCGAAGAATTGACTGAAGAGAAGATCAAGGAGAAGCTCGGTAAACCGGGATTATTAAAGCCCATTTATGAACGTAATCTCAACTCTTCTTCTTTATATAATCTTAAAAAAGACTCTGGTGTTTTATTAATACCCAATCGCACAGACCTATATGATGACATGCTGACAGCCGTCAAGAAAAAAAGATCAAGCAGTATTAAACTGCTCTCTTATGTTTATGACAGAAGGGGATCCCTGGAACTCTCTTCCCTGACGTTTTACATAGAAAGCTTTGAAGGCATAGCGCAAGATGAACCTAAGGTATTTGGATGGGATTATGTGAAATATGGCAACAAGAACAACTCCAAAAGAAGCAGACAGTCTTATATTAATTATAAGATTAAGAAGCCCACAGATTACTTGAGAATACCATATACATTCTTGGTAGACACAGTTATCGGACTTAAGCAATTTGCAGGTGAGATTATCAAGTCTCCAATTTCTTTTATTGAAACAGAATTATACAAGAATATATTTGTTGAGAGAAAGATACCGTTTTATAAGTTTGAAGGTTTTAAAGCCGCCGGCGAAGACTGGCGGAATGGGTTTACTGCACTTATATATAGACACAGGATTGATGGGAATCAGGGAATAGTTGAGACAACTCAGAATTTGTTGGGAGAAATCCCGCTTATGGGTTCGCTTCTTGATCAATGGCACACGAATGATAGCGGCACTGCAAATAGACTGTTTCTGACAAGGGGCATTTACGGCGGTAATGACTCTGCCCAGAATACGGCCTTATGGGCTCACTATCTAACAAACCCGTCAGAGGTATATTCGCCAGATCTGTCCACCAATCAAACGGGTAGTCTCACTCCGAAAGAAACAAACCGAGTAGATAAAAAAGAGAACAACAATCCTTATGTAAAAGTAATACCCTATAGATATGGAGGCGGCGTTGACGTTTTATGGGCTTTGCTTAATATATCACATGGTTATGCCTACGATATGGCGTCAGAGATTATCTCTAAACATGATGTAAATCCGGGTGATTCTATTCACTTAAGTGGACACAGCGGAGGCGTTCAAAGAAATATTGCGGCAGCGAGGATTCTCAATGATGATGGTATTAAGGTAGAAAAGATTTACGGGATTGCGGGCCCTGCACTGGGCTACGCTCCATCCATGAAAACAAAGGTGGTGCTGAATAGCAAATTCATGGATGATCCGGTCTCCGAAATATCTCGATTCCTGAGATATATTACATTAGATTTATTAGCATTAAACATAGATTGGAACGACGATAAGTGCGAAGGCAGCCGTAAAGAAGATGGATTTTATAAACATATAACGCCCGGGTTTGTTGATGGAAGAACGAGATTAAAGTATGACGGCTATTTAAATGCCTGTTTGAAAGATTTCTTCAAGTAATCTTTGAAACAATTAACAAGCCATAGTATAATGCAGATTCGCAAAATCTTAAGCAAACCCATTAAAATAACATGAAAAGATTAATAAATATTATAGCCTTTGCAATTCTGGCTCTCCAGGTATTTATAATAAATAACCAAAAAGATATTCTTGCGGAAGTTGTTGTAGTTCACGCAAATGAAGCATGGCAAAGAACAGACATAATCTTAAAGAGTAATCATACTATTAAGTGGCAGGTAAAAGAGAATGATTACTGGAGCTTTAATACTGCAATGTTTCCTGAAGGCCATGATGTTGATGGAATACCTGTGCCTGCCTTAGAAAGCTACGCATTGCCGGGCGAAAATATAGGGATGCTTCTTGCCAAGACAGGTGAAGACCGGATTATTTCAATGGGGCTGTCCGGTTCAGATTGTGTCAGACCTGACGAGGGAGGAAATTATTTATATTTAACCATTAATGATGATTTGCTGGGCATATTTGGAGAAGGATTCAAGGACAATAATGGTGAAATACTGGTTACGATAACACAGATCCCAAGAAGGGTGGCGAAAATAGGCATTTTGTTTATTGAGGGTTGCCCCGGAGTCTTGCCTACCGCAAAGTATATTAATGAAGTTATTACTGAGGAGGATATCGATGTAGAAATAAGTTTAATTCTAATTGAAACAGAAGGAGATGCACGTCAACTACATTTTACCGGTTCTCCCACTGTGAGAATTAATGGAGCAGACATAGAAACTAATATTAAAAATATTAAAGATTATGCCTTAAGAAGCCGTTTATATACTATCGATGGCAGGAAGTCAGGTTGCCCCTCTAAGGATATGATTAGAGATGCAATTAAAAAGATAAAATAAACATTGTTACTTTTTTAGAATTTTTTTTCGAGAACGGTATAATGATAATCAAGAATGTTGTAGTTGGCCCTTTAGATGTAAATTGTTATATATTGGGATGTGAAGATACAAAGGTAGCGGCTATTATCGACCCTGGTGACAATGCAGATGAGATTATTAAAGTCATAGACAAGGAAGGCCTCAAGCCCGGATTTATCATAAATACTCATGCACATTTTGACCATATAGGTGGCGTGAAAGCTATACAGGATCATTACAAGATAGATTTTTTCCTGCATAAAGAAGATTTATTTCTTGTTGAAAATGCCAGTGAACAGGCTACTGCTTTTGGACTTAGCCCCATTCCAAAACCTGATGTTAACAAATTTGTCAATAACGGAGATAAGATTTCTTTGGGTGACAAAGTTATCAATGTCATTCATACACCCGGACATTCACCAGGCGGTACCTGCTATCACGTAGATAACAATGTCTTTGTTGGAGACACCATGTTTGCCGGCTCTATCGGGAGGACAGACTTGCCGGGGGGTTCGTACGAAACACTGATAAATTCAATAAAAGAAAGGCTTTTCCCTCTGGGTGACAGCACTGCAGTATATCCAGGACATGGCCCTTCAACAACCATAGGAAACGAAAGGGAGCATAACCCATTCTTAACTTAAAAAAATGGAGGATACATCTATGAAAAAGATTGGTGTTTTAACAGGTGGAGGAGACTGTCCTGGATTAAATGCGACAATCCGTGCAGTTGTTAGAAAAGGCATAAAAGACTACAACTACAAAATGTATGGTATATTGGAAGGATGGAAAGGTTTAATAGATGGAAACATTAAAGAACTCGACATGAATAGTGTATCAGGAATACTTCCCAGGGGAGGTACTATAATTGGCACCAGCAGAACGAATCCTTTTGGAAAAGACAATAAGGGCGACCCTGAAAGAATCCTGGAAAATATAAAGAAGTTAGATCTTTATGCTATTGCGACTATAGGGGGAGAAGACACTCAGGGCGCTGCATTCAAGCTGTCTGAAATGGGCGTCAATGTTGTTGGAGTCCCGAAGACTATAGATAATGATTTACCGGGTACGGATTATACATTTGGATTTGATACTGCCGTAAATATAGCAACGGAGGCTATTGACAGGCTCCACACGACGGCAGAGTCACATAACAGAGTTATGGTAGTAGAGGTTATGGGAAGACACACGGGATGGATTGCTACGTTTGCAGGCATTGCCGGAGGAGCCGACCTTATCTTGATACCGGAAAAACCAGTTGATATGGAAGAAGTTTATGAAACAATCAAAAGACGGCACAAGCGTGGCAAAAACTTCAGTATTGTGGTTGTGTCAGAAGGCATAAAGCTGCCTGTTGGAGACAAAGAAGAAGGCGGATTCATTCTTCAAAGTACTGAAAAAGACGCCTATGGACACGTAATGCTGGGAGGTGTGGGTTCAGTCCTTGCAAAAATGATTGAAAAAGGCACTGGTTTTGAGGCACGGTGTACAGTACTCGGCCATACCCAGAGGGGAGGCACGCCTACCGTCTTCGACCGGGTATTGGGTACCCGCTTCGGTATAGCGGCGATAGACTTGATACATAAAGGTGAATTTGGAAAGATTGTTGTCTTAAGGGGAAATGAAATCATACCAATAGAGCTGAAGGACATAATGGGAAAATATAAAACTGTTGATGACTACTGGTATGACCTCGCAAAAGTATTTTTTGGATAACAACTATGACAGCAGTAATACTCGCCGGCGGTAAGAGCAGCAGAATGGGCTCTAACAAGGCATTTCTTAAACTCAAGGGCAAGACGTTCATAGAACGGCAAATAGGCTTGCTCCGGGAAATGTTTGATGAAATTTTCATTTCAGCCAATACACCATCGGAGTATGAGTATCTGAACCTGCCTGTCTTTAAGGACATCTATCCTGAAAAAGGACCACTGTGCGGAATATATACCAGCCTCATTAATTCAAGTAGTTTTTATACATTTATGCTTGCCTGTGACATGCCTTTTGTCGAATCAGGACTGATAAAACATCTTAAAGATTTTACAAAAGAGTATGACGTAGTTGTTCCAAAAAGCGAAAGAGGTCTGGAACCTTTACATGCATTCTATTCAAAGAATTGTATTGATCCAATCAAGAGAGAACTTGACGCAGACAACCTGAGAATAATCAGTTTCTTTCCTCACGTAAAGGTGAAAATAGTAGAGCTGGAAAGCTTGACTTCACCAGATAGTTTTAAAAACTCAATTAAAAACCTGAATACCAGGGATGAATACGAGGTAGTAAAAAATGTGAAACTTCCATCTTAAGCCTTCAAAATTTAAACCCTTAGCCTTTTACTTAACTGTTGCAGCAGAAACCTTTAGGCCACCCACCAACACTATATTTTACTTGCTCCCATGCTCCCACCACACTACAAGTCGGTCAAACTGCGTGTAAACAAGTCATGTTTCTGGTAGCTTCAAATATCAAGACTGACTGGTGGAAAATAATATATCGAATAGATTTACTTTTTGCTATGGTTATGTTTCCTTCAGAGAAGTATCCTTAAGGAAAGAGAACCTCTGTATCTCATAACTTAACCGCCTTAACTCGAAATTTTACCAACATCATCCCGGAAAATTATTAATATCTAAATTGAGTGATTTCGTAGCCGCAACCTTAAGGTTGCATAACTTGCACAAATCCATCAGGTGATATAAAACGCAGGCTAAAGTCGTGCCGAAGGACAGACCTGCCTCTGGCATGGCTAGAGGCTACAACGGCATGTAAAATAAAATCGCTCAATTCAGGTAATAATACCTTTTTCTGAAATGTGTCATGTTACAAAAGTGTGCTATTACACTACTGTGACATGGCACACTTTTCATCTAAATAATTTAGTGTCATCAAATCAGCAAACATAACTCATAGCCATATAATTTTCTCATAAGCTGGTACATACTCATGAATTACGAATTCTTTACACTTCTTTTTAAGTATACAACAAATATTTATCTGACACTGGCACAGAATTTGAAAATATGTATTTTCTAACTTTTATTTTAAATTAATGTCTTCCAGTCAGAGACTACGATTGCCAAATGTAGAGAAACGGCCTCAGCCTTGCACCTCCATAGGTTTATTAGTAAAGATGGTTATAAAAAGATTTAAACTGGTATTGAGCCCGTTGCGTGTGAAAGTTTAAGAACCACTGCTACGAATAAAATTAATAATTCTATTTGCACAGATTTCTAATAATTCTCAATTTTACATATGGAGAAAGGCTAAAAATGAGTAAGTTGGTTGAAGAATTTAAAAAGGAACATTCCTTGATTGTAGACGCTCTTAGTAAATCCAGGAAAATTGGCGTTGATTCAAGAGAGGGTCAGGCTGAAATTTTGACAGCAAAGGATTTTATACTTGCCCACTTGAAAAAGGAAGATGAGAAACTCTATCCAATACTCAGAAAGGCTGCAGAATCGAGCCAGAGATTGAAGGAGCTTTTGAGTGAATTTGATAAAGACTTGAGTGAAACAACAAGCTTTACCCTTAAGTTCTTTAACGATTACACTGCAATAAAAGGAAGCAAACTTGCGATGAAGTTAGAAACGCTTATTACAATTTTTGAAAGAAGGATACTTCGGGAAGAGACGTTTCTTTTTGCAGAATTTGAAAAGTTGCATAAGTAAGGTCTATTACATGGATTAGTATGTAGTTGATTATCCCTCTGTCGCATTAAGGTATATACCCCCTTTTAATAAGCTCTTGTCTCATAATCTCTTATTTTCCTTCAATTTCTCTTATCTTCTCAATATCCACCCATTAACACTATATTTTACTTGCTCCCATGCTCCCGCCACACTACAAGTCGGTCAAACTGCGTGTGAACAAGTCATGTTTCTGGTAGCTTCAAATATCAAGACTGACTGGTGGAAAATAATCCATCGAATAGATTTACTTTTTGCCCTGGTTCTGTTTCAACTTTTGAACCAATTCTTCATATGAAGATTTACTCAAAAAACTATAAATTTGTCGGCGGTAGTTGTTGACTATACTTACCCCTTCAAAAACCACGTCAAAAATTCTCCATTTCCCATTTTTTCTGAATAAGCGAAAATCTACTGACATTTCATCTTCTGTTCTTTTAAGGAGTTCGACTTGTACTTTGGCGTATTTATTACCTTGTTTTTCCCTTAGAGAAATGATTTTTTTCCCAAAATGAGAGCCTGACTTTCTAATGTAAGCAGATTTAATGTTATTGGTAAACAATTCGACAAACTCATTCTTTTCATCAGGTGAAAGTTTTTTCCAATGCTTCCACATAGCTCTTTTAGCCATTTCTTCAAAGCTGAAAGAAGGTGAAATCTCTTTCCACAGCTTTTGTTTACGTTCCTTCGTGTTAAGAGAAGCATCCTTAAAGATGACATCCTTAACTACTTCTCCCGGTTCCCCTGACCACAGAGGAGTGGAAGTGAACGTAAGAAAAAAAATACCAATAAATATTTTAAATGCAATTCTTCTGTATCTCATAACTTAACCGCCTTAACATAGCATTTTACAAATATCATTCCTGAAAATCATTATTAATATCTTTCTTTTGGGAAATATCATGCTACACAAGTGTGCCATTGCACTACTGTGACATGGCACACTTTTAATCTATACAATTTAGTATCGCCTATTACACGGCACAACTCACAAATCACTTAACACTATTCGTATACTTATGTTACATAGTGGCTTAGAGAAACGTGATGCCTGCTGTAAATTTATAATATAAATTACACGGCTCTGGCACAGGTTTTGTTAATTTAAGCATTAGTAGGTGCGTATCCGTGTGAATGACACAGCCTGGCTTAGCCGTTCGCCAGCTCGACAAAATAGTTTCGGCGGGGAATGGGAAGTTGGACCTGTGCCTACAAGTGATATTATTCTTTGCACCTCCTCTATCAGAAAGGCAAAACGTCGTTATAGTGTTTATGATCTATTTGTACTGATTGTTTTACTTTTTCATTTTACACAGGCTGGGAGATTAAGAATGATTACACAGGAAGACAAATATAATCTTTATGTATCATTAATCAGTGAAGATCACAAGAAGCTCATTGGTGCTATTGATAAAGCTATTGCTGCAAAACAACACAAGAAGAGACCGGAAGAAATGAAGGAAATATTACATGATATAATCAGGCATGCTATTAAACATTTTGCAACTGAAGAGATTTACATGATAGAGTTTAAATATCCGGAGTATCAATACCATAAAGAATCCCACATGGATTTTTCTATTAAAGCGCTTGCTTATCATAATAGGATAATCAATAGTGACTACCAGACCGCAAATGAGATGCTTGAATATTTAAAGCAATGGTTAATTAATCACTTTCAGGAAACTGACAAAAAATATAATGAATATTTCAGCAAGAATGGCCATAGTAAACCTTTACACTATTCTCCATAAATAACTCAGCTAAGACTTATTAACATGCAGAAGAGGAGAGATATGATGTCAACCAATGAAAGAGATTCTGACAAAAGGGCAAACAGACGACTAGGTCTTGCATTACAGATAATGTTCCCCGGTCAGAAAGGCGAGACAATAAATATTAGTGCAACTGGAGTTTATTTCGAAGTTATAACAAATGATATGGAGGCATTTTCTCCTGGGACAACAATCCCTATTCAGATAAAAGCATCAACTACACAGGCTTCTGAACCAAGAGATATCAATCTTAAGGGAAATGGTACTGTTGTCAGGAATGATATAAAAAATGTTACCAATCATGGCAACAAATTGGGTGTGGCTTTGGAATTCAAGGAGAAGCTTAATATTTTCGTTGATTAATCTTAGAATTATGGCAATTCAGATCAAACAGCTTCCAACTTAATAATTTTTTAATGGAGTTTTTCCCCCACACAGTAGCATTTAAGGCATATACCCCCTTTTAAGAAGCTCTTGTCTTACAACCCCAAGTTTTTCTTCAAGATTTTTTATCTTCTTAATGTCACCGTTGCTATAACCACTCTCCGAACTTCCAGATCCACTGGGATACTTTGCCGGATTATCTTTTGAAGCGGCACGTTTCACCATATAAATTTGAAGATCAATTTTATCATACCTATCTGCCAGTTCATTATCCGTCAGCTTTTCCACAGGTTTAAGTGCAGTACAGGCAAAGAGAAATACCGGTAATAAGATAATTATTATTTTCTTACACATGTTGGCAATGCTACATAATTACAGGTAGATTATCAAGTCGAAATAGTAAGTTGTATTGCCCAATTTAAAGCCATCAACTAGGACAATTTCTCTTCGTCTTCCAGCGTCTATGTTAGAAGAGCTTAAACTTCTGTCAAACAAAAGAGATGTACCATATCAATCGTTGTTAAAAATCTTTTTGTCAGAGAGAATCGAAGAGGAACTGCATATGACTAAGACATAACAAGTCCCTTTAATTCCTTCCTCTGCGGCTTTGTGCCTTTGCCATGCTCAGAGGGGCTTTGCGAGGGACGTGAATAAGGGTTCTCAATCTGTTTGAATTAAGTGAGACGTTACCAATCCGCGGCGGACCGTTTTCTTCCTGATGACGCATTCTGCCGTTTAGTAAACCGGGAGAGTATCCTCCCTTCTCCAGTACATATTTGCCAATGTCATAGAGGCTCCATGTCTTTTCTCCACCTAGATGAAATAGCCCTTTTAGTTCAAGGGTAAGGGCGGAGATAGCCATTATGCCAATCTCCTCGCAATCGATACAGCTACGGTATTCATCGTAGAAAAGAGTTACCGGCAGGTTACGTCTGAATCTGCCCTCTATCCAGTCAATCGCCCCTTTGTTACCCAGGATTGAATCACCGAGCGGCAGCCCCAGTCTGACAACACAATAATCTTTGCAACTTTGAATGTATGTTTCTGCTTCGGCAAAGGTCCTGCCTACAACGTTAATGGGGTCAGGCTGATCATCCTCCGAATAACCGCCTGCCGGTTGATTATAACCGGAAAACACGAGATCGGTACTCATGTACAGAATGGGTATGTCATTACCGAATACATCTGCAACGGCCCTTGTGCCCTGTACATTAAGGGCATGCGCCCATTCCGGCCGCTCTTCACAGACGTCCAGATCACAGACGCCAGCACAGTGTATTACGTGTGTGGGTCTGAATCCACCTCTTATTCTTTCTAATTCTGCCCGTTCGGTAATGCAGAAAGACGAAACATTGTCTGAGTCAGGAACATCCGATTTAGGCGGCCTCAGGCCATACAAAGAGGTCTCTGGCAGCAGTTCACGTAACTGAGTGAATATAGGCCATCCGTGTATTGATGTGACTCCTGTTACAAGTATCCTCCATGAATCAGGAATTTTCATTTGATCAGTATGATAGCAAAAAGATTATTGACATGAAATCACAAATTTGTGTCTGGCAAGATTGAAGCACAGATGCTATATTCTTAATCCACTTTTGAAGAAAACAGTATGAATAAACTAAATTGAAACAGGAGACAGAAATGAGAAAAATGTATTTTCACCTTATTACGTTGCTAATGATTATTACAATGAATATTTCGTGTACAACGATTGAACCTGTTACTGATATAAAAACAGCAACAAAAACAGTTGCAGAAGTATCCAGGCGCTACCCTGAGTTGGAATCCGCAATCATTAAGTACAATGTTTCCGGTATGGACACCGGCACTGAGGTAGTTTATATTGATGACTGGGGAAGACGTGAAGCAATATACAGAGAAGTAACCACAATGATGATGGGTATAAAAATAGAGAGAAACTACATGACCTTAATAACAGATAATGGCAAATGGATATATAATGTTGACCTTAACACCAGGACGGCTGTAAAGATGAATAACGCCAGGTATAAGGCGCTTGCAGGCAATTCCAGTACAAACATGGGTGAAATAATTGGTGCAGTGAATATTGGCACAGAAGAGGTCGCCGGCAAGGTGTGTGAAGTCTGGAAAAAGGGTTATCCCTACAGCATGGCCTGGATATGGAAAGGAATTGCCCTGAAGAAGGACAAGAATGTATCATCTACCGGGGTACTCACAGTGGCTACAGATGTTCAGGAAAATATATCTATTCCAGAGGACAAATTTACAATACCGGCGGATATCAAGATTAAGGTTCTGGACGCACGCACATTAATTGGAGATTGAATGGAAATAAAAAATGGACAGACACGTATCGTAAAAGCGTCTGTCCATTTTATTCAAAAAGTTTTAATCCGTGTACAAATGACTTACTTTGAAACCTGTCCAAACTCAACAATCGCATCATATCTGTAACCGCTTCCAAAATCTTTATCAGAGAATAAGACCCCTTTTACGGTAACGGTGTCTCCAACCGATGGAAGGTCCATGGTTGTTACAACCATATCATTAGTACCATCTTGTGCGCTTCCGGTCCCGTCCTGGATATGAAGCCAGTTTTTGTTCATGATTTGGGCCGTAACCTTAACTACTTCTCCCTTGAGAACTATATCCTGATTATCAAGTTCTTTTCTATTTTCAAAGAGTTCGGCGACAGTGTATGCATTTTCCCCTGTAGCTTTTTCAGCCTTTATGTTTTCTTTAGCTGCCGGTTTGGCGCCCTTGCTGCCTAATGTCTCTTCTTGAGCATCTGCACTTCCGTGCGCACTACCCTGTCCGGCAGCAGAACCTCCCTGAGTAATCAGACCTTCTGAAAAGATGATTGAATCAAAGGTACGGTCAAGAGATTTGCTATTGAAATCAATCATTTCCATACCCGGCGCCAGGACGACTTCCTGCCCGAGATCTACCTTCGTTTCAGCTATTGCAACCCAGAACATCTTTGCCTTGGTTTGAAGGAGGATATAAGTATAACCGCCGCTGTTCATGGTCTCTGCCACTTTGCCCACATGCGGTTCCTGGGCAAGAGCTTGAGAGCCGGCCTGTTTCTCCTCATTTGATAGTGAGTATTGTGATGCGTAAGTACAATTAACAGCGATGGTCGCCGCAAGCATCAAAATAAAAGATAAAACAGTTACTTGTTTAATCATTTTAATACACCTTTCTGATCTAATAGTTCATCACAAAATAAATTGAATAGTATCTATAATTGACTAACAATAAAGGGTAAACGCCGGTTCCCTTAATTGTAAGAAATATATACTTCTTTTATATAAAAAAATAGTACAATATTCAAAGCCAAAATATTTTTATGAGACTTGTCTGGTAACTACATGAAAACATTCCTGATCTGTCATCGTGGAGCGCTTGGAGATTTTATACTTACGTGGCCTGCACTTATCTGCCTGCGTAAAGCCTTGCCAGATTATCAATTCATGGGGATTGGACGTACTGAATATATGCGTCTGGCCATCAGCTTCGGTTTATTGGATACTTATATTGACAAGGAATCGGCAGGTTTGCTTGATTTCTTCTGTGGAAAATCAATTCCGGAGAAAATAGGTTTGCCACATGGCGCTGTCCTATGGCTGACAGAGGGGCAAAAGGTAGTCGATCTCTTAAAAAAGTCCGCTTCACTACCAGTTGTCTCTATCTCTCCCTTTCCGAATGAACAGATTCATCTGGCACAATATTATTGCTCGACCGTGCAATCTCATTTCCCAATAACTGTCCCTCAAGACCTTTCTGATTGTTTCCCTGTCAGAGTAACAGAAGGGGAATATGTGCTGATTCATCCGGGAAGCGGTAGTTCAAAAAAAAACTATTCACCACAATTTTATCGAGTTCTGGCTGATGAACTGAGACGACTTGGTTACACTGAGACAGGTTTTATTTTCGGGCCTGTTGAAGATGAAAAAATAAATGTAGAAGATTTTGCCGGAGAGTGGATAGAACGCCCAAAGAATGTAGAAGCGTTAGCCGACTTATTATCAGGTGCGTCGCTCTATATCGGAAATGATTCAGGCGTAAGCCATCTTTCAGGATTTGTAGGGACACCAACAATAGCTCTCTACAAAACTACAGATTCAAAGAAATGGGGTGTTTTAGGTAAAAAGGTAGTTCATATTTCAGATACCAACGAGAAATCAGCTATGCGTAAGATACAGGAATGTTTGAGTAGCTGGTAAAAAAATGAATTGTACATGAAAGTAATTGGTGATAAGCTTACCACTCCATTCTACTATTAGCGTGTAAAATAGCAAGATTAAAGGCCTGACTCGTTTCCCTCTACAAATATGGAGATATAATATCAGCTTGAAGGCCTTCGCTAGGATAGTCGTTACAGAAGAATTGCCATTCACCGGATGTATTGGGTTGTTTGATTTCCTGTTCCAGCCAGGCAATACTTTCGTTGCTGACTCGACTAAAACTAAATACCCTCTTATCTGTTTTGCTTATGTAAAAATCTCTATCATCTATTGTATAATTATTATCTTCTAAAAGTTTTTGTTTATTCATCTCTACAAAATCGTACTCTATCACTTCAAGACCTCCTCTAAATATCCATCTTATCAGTTTAATTGCTAACGAAATGGGACAGTTTATAGCTTAACTGTAATTCCTTTTTCATATAACTAAGCGCCCAAAGCCTTCTCAATGTCATCAATTAAATCATCAACATTTTCTATTCCGACAGAGATTCGGATAAGTTCGTCTGATATACCCAGCTTTTCTTTGACCTCTTGCGGGAGAGAGGTATGAGTCATTATTGCCGGATGCTCTATCAGCGACTCAACACCACCCAGGCTTTCTGCCAGTGAAAATATTTTAACTTTCTCAAGAAAACTCCTTGAAGCCTCCAATCCTCCCTTTACAAAGAATGAGATTATACCTCCAAAACCTGACATCTGCGTCTTCGCGAGTTCATACTGAGGATGAGATTTAAGGCCGGGGTATATGACCTTCCTCACCTTTGGGTGTTTTTCCAGAAATTGCGCTATCTTCATTGCGTTTTCTGCATGCCTCTCCATCCTGACCGCAAGGGTTTTAATCCCACGCAATACAAGGAAACAATCAAAAGGGCCCGGTACTGAGCCTGTTGCATTTTGAACAAACTGGATTCTATCATATAATCCCCTATCACTAGTCACAACGGCACCGCCAATAATATCACTGTGTCCGTTCAGATACTTGGTAGTACTGTGTACGACAATGTCGACCCCAAGGTTCAGGGGTTTCTGGAAGAATGGGGTTGCAAAGGTATTATCAATAACGGTTAATATGTTTTTGCTCTTTGCAATCCTGGTAATTGATTCAATATCTGTTATTTTCAGGAGCGGGTTTGAGGGGCTTTCAAGCCAAATTATCTTCGTATTATCTTTAATATGTTCTTCTATAGACTGAGGGTCGGTAAAATCTATAAAATCAAATTCGAGATTATGCCTCTTGAATACCTTTTCAAATACCCTGAAAGTTCCGCTGTAGACATCATCACAACTGAGAACGTGGTCTCCTGCATTTAACATTTGAATAACCGCTGAGATAGCGGCCATTCCTGAAGAAAATGCGAGTCCGTACTCTCCCTCTTCAAGAGAGGCTATGTTTTTTTCTAATGCCGTTCTGGTGGGATTATGAGTCCTGGCATAAGCGTATCCTTCTTTCTTCTTGCCGGGAGACTCCTGAACGAATGTGCTTGTCTGGAATATTGGCGTCATAACGGCGCCTGTAACAGGCTCAGGTTCACATCCAGCGTGGATTGCACGTGTTTCAAATTTCTGCTTCATTTGTTTTTCCTGATTTCCAGCATTGTCTTTGTGTAAGCTATTAAATAAGGCTGCCAAAGGCAACGACTTGAGTAGCCGCACGGTTTTAGTCTGCGGCTACCAGTTTGAATCTCCTATGCATTAATTTAATGACACTGTTTAGCCGGGGATGTGTACGCTGGATACTTAACTCACCCACCATTTGCACCGTTAAAGTGCAGTGCGAATGGTTATTCTGATATTCTTTCTTATCCTTCAGAGGCCGAAAATCCTACCTGTTTAACTGCCTCGATAAGCACCTCCTTATTTGCCTTTCCCTTCTCAACCTGAATAACGGCCTTACCATCTTTATGGCTTACCTGGGCATCCGTAACACCCTCGCATGCAGTCAGTGCACCCTTTACCCTGCCTTCACAGCCTGCGCATGTCATCCCGCTTACGCTTAAGACTAATTCTTCAATATCGGCAGATTCTGCTGTGGATATTTTTTGAAATTTTGCTTTCGCTTCTTTCATCGGGCATGCCTCATCTTTACATGGCTCATTGCAGCAAGCTTTACCTGGAATCACCGCACATGCCTGCAGAACTGAAAAAGAAAATACGAATACAACCATCACTGCAAATAAAGAAATAAAACTAAATTTTAAATATTTAGACATTTTACAACTCCTTTTTTCTGACAATTTTTCCAAAAATTAAATATACTAACTATTTTATTTTGCAACCTTATATGCGAAAAGATTAACTATCTCAATCTGGTATAACTTATTAAGATCCTGACAGCCTATTGCCGCACGTGTCGGAGAACATTTGATATATTTCCTGTAAATATCATTCATCTGTCCCCAGTAATCAATGTTCTTCATGAAAATAAGGGAATTAACAACTCTGTCCATGTTGCTACCTGCCTTTATAACAGCAGCCTTTGCGTTTTCAAACACCTGCCTGATCTGTCCTTTTGGGTCCAGTGTGGTCACTTCACCGGTTGAATCAACCGGTATGAAACCTCCACAACATATTTTCACTGCCTTAATCTTCTGGAGACGGACGACATCTTCCTCGAACCAATCACACATCAGGCCCACCTGCCTTGCAGGCTGCTTGCCTCCAATCTTCCTGCCATCTGCAAGTACTATATCAAGAAGGTTGTCCCTCACTGCAAACGGAAGTTTCTGTGCCTCGTCTGTTGACATCTTATCCAGATCCTTCAAGGTATATTTTTTCTGTACTTTCTTTGCCATCAACAACTCCTTTTTTCTAGAATATCTGATATAGTTTTCAAATCATCACCCGGAATATCCCAGCCAACTGCACCTGTATTTTGTTCAACCTGATTCGGGTTTTTTACCCCGACAATTGCCGTAGTCACTCCTCTTTGATGGAGTAACCAGTTTATGGCCAGTTGAGCCGTCGTCTTACCATGTTTCTGTGCAATCTTTGCAATTTCTTTGACCTTTTTAATATGTGAAACAAACACATCTCCGGTAAAGTTGCCAATAATTCCTTTTCCGCGCCAATCCTCAAATTTAGTGTTCTCATTGTACTTACCTGTCAGTACCCCTGAAGCAAGCGGGCTATAGCAGATTATACCGATATCGTTTTCTACACAAAACGGAAGAATCTCTTTTTCTATCTCTCTCTCCAGCATACTGTACATTGGTTGAAGAGAAACTATCTGACCGTATTTAAGGCTCTCCTTCATTTGATCAACTGAATAATTACTCACGCCTATATATCGAATCTTCCCGGCCTCCTGTATCTGAAGGAGAGTATCCATTGTCTCTTCAATTGGTGTGCTTTCGTCCGGCCAGTGTACCTGGTACAAGTCAATGCAATCTGTACGCAACCTCTTCAGACTCAGGTCAATTTCTTCTAATATTGATTCTCTGGTAGCCCTTTTCTCAATAGCCTTTAACTCTTCCCTGCCCCATCGCAGTCCGCATTTTGTTGCGATTATTACATCTTTGCGTTTTGAATCCAGGGCTTTGCCTAATAACTCTTCGGAATATCCGAAGCCGTACACAGGGGCGGTATCAAAGAAGTTTATGCCCAGGTCAATTGCCTTCTCAATAGAACGAGTGGAATTTTCCTCTCCTTCCGTTTTCCAGAATGGCTCCCCCCCAATACCCCATGCACCATAACCTATAGTTGAAACACTTAAATCGGTCTTCCCGAGAATCCTGTACTCCATATAAACCAGTTTCCTTTAGCTATCAGGGTTTTTCCTGTTTCTTACATACCTGCTGACAAGTCGATTCTAATGAAAAAGTATTTTAAATGAAAGTAAATTTTGCATATAAAGACTGGTGTGAGTAAAGGTTCAAACTTTATTGGCTTCAGGTGTGTAATATCAGCTTTGTGATTACAGGAATTGAAAAACTGAGATTATTGTTGAAACAGTTCAAACCTATTTTGCGGCTTTCTCTTCTTCTACAAGAGGTACGAATCGTACGGGGATGGTTTTTTTTGTGTCAATGTTTCCTGCTTCGTCTTTCTCCACTATCAGCAGGTCCTGGCTATAGAGTAAATTGTTAACCGGAATAACCATCCTGCCGCCTGGTTTCAGCTGTTTCACTAGAGGACCAGGAATTTCCTCTGCTGCTGCCGTTACTATAATAGCATCGAATGGTCCCTTGTCAGGCCAGCCGAGTGAACCGTCTGATATCTTGAAATTGACATTATCATATCCAAGACGTTTCAACCTTTCATCTGCCAGTAGCCCTAACTCCTCAATAATTTCAATTGTATATACTTCCCTGGCAATTGTAGACAAGACTGCTGCCTGATAACCAGAGCCTGTTCCTATTTCGAGTACTATATCGTCATTATCAACATCCAGCATTTCAGTCATCAACGCAACAATGTAAGGTTGAGAAATTGTTTGCCCCAATCCAATCGGTAATGGCTGGTCGTAGTAGCTGTATTTCCTGTACTCTATCGGAACAAACAGATGCCGACGCACACTTTCCATTGCATCCAGGACTTTTTTGTCCTTTACGCCTCGCTCCATTATCTGTTGCTCAACCATCCTCTTTCTTTCACGGGCATAATTCTCTTCTGTTAATTCTGTATTCTTTCCGTCAGCTATCGAATCCTCCCCTTTAAAGTTCATAAAAGGGCGATAGCTGTAGAAGACACAGGAGAGAACGATCATAATTAATATAAATGTTACATATTTCATTTCTCAAATTTCCCGATAGTTTTGCGAGCACATGACCAGCCTCTCTTTCGAGAGGATTCCAGAATTGGAGTCCTCTCGAAAGAGAGGTCTGTCGTCAGACAGGGATTCAAACTGGTAGGCCAGAAAGTCAACCGTCCGAATTTGTCGTTCGCAAAAGGAAAAGTTTTCCCGCTTTCCTCGGCCTAACCTTATTTAGCCACACTCATATAGCTGGTGGTCTATTTAACATTTATTATATCACTATAGAATACACTGTCAAGAAAGTGATAAGGTACGGTTGAAAAGAGGGACATAAGGGTTTTGCTTGCATTAGACCTGTTTAACAACTATACTCACATACTCAAGATAATTGATATTTTTTGTGAATGAGAATGAAAAAAGCGAAGAAAATAAAAATTCTAAAAAAAGAAAAGTTTGTTATAGACACAAGCATTTTCACTAATCCTGATGTTTATATTTCATTTGGCAGGACACCGACTACGGCTCTCAGGAATTTCCTGAAGTTGATAAGCAAACTGGATGGCCCAAATTTCTATATGCCCCCATCAATTTATGAAGAACTCATGGATTTTATAGATGGTGACAAGATACCAAAGGATCTCCAGATTAGAATTTTCCAGAAACCACCAAAGAAGTATGAGATGAACGTTCCGGCTTTTCTGCTTTATGAGCTGATAGAGGATGTACGCCACCGCATTGACAAGGGATTAAGGGTGGCGGAACAGGCGGTAAGGGACGTAATATCGGATACCGGGCCGGTAGCTATAACTAACCTCAGAAAGAAATACCGTTCAGCACTGAGGGAGGGGATCATTGACAGCAAGGAGGATGTAGACTTGATATTATTGGCAAAGGAATTGGATGGTATTCTGGTTACTGCTGATACCGGAATACTGACCTGGGCAGACAAACTGGGAATCCGTTTCGTTGAATCACGTAACCTCCGCGGGATTATAAACAGTTTAGGGCTCAAGAAAAAATAACTTTACATTCTCGCATCTCATTTTCAAGCCATCTTTGTCCGATCTTCATTCGCCGAATCCTCAACGCAGCTAAGGCTGGGCTTCCGGTTCGGCTCAATCCCCGGACAGAAAGCGCCGAGGACTTTCAGACCGACCAAACCTGAGCGCGATAAATTTTAAATTTATTTTTTCCTGAGCCCTTAATCAAAATGTGAATGACCTGACCAGTGCTTTTGAATCACCTCATACGAAGGAAAGCATCTCCTTGCAAATCTTACATGCCAATACCGACCAACCTTTTTCTGGCTTACCAGGTTTGCATCTACTTTGCAATTGTGAAAATGTTCAAATAATTTCTTGATGCTCTCTTCTTTATTGAATCTTACATTAAATTCTTCTGTTATCATTTCTCCATTTGCTGCTTTCTTCACGCTTTCATAGAGTGGTTTCAGCAGTGATTCACCTGCTTCCTTAAGGAATGCCTTGTCCAGTGGTACATTGTGCTCCAAAAGATAAAAGAGTGCCCTTAACATTCTATGTGTGAAAAATTCTGCTTGATACTCTATCATCACATGAGAAGTTGCTCTCATATCCCTGAAACACGAACCTGCTGTGACGTATTTCACCGTTCTTTCTGACGGATTTGTGGGTTTGAATACAAGCCCTTCACAACCGTTCCCGTTCAGGTCTTGAATTTGTTGCTTCAGTTTTTTGATGTCAGAAACTTTATACTTGCCAAAACGTGTTACCGTTGGAATGTTATATTTCTCAAACAGCCTGTATCTTTTTTCTATAGGCATTTGCCGGTCTGTACCTTTAGTCATTATATCAAATGCAAAGAGCCTGACGTCCTCAATTACATAAGGAGGTGTTTCCTTGTTGTATGGATTCTCAGGGCCGGCTATTTCGCCACAAACAATCAGATCTGGATTTTCATCAAAGAATTTATCAATGTTAAAGAAGTCAATCAACCTGTCTGTACTGAACGGGCAAACATAACTCCCTCTGGTAAAGGCAAATACCCGGCCCTCTACCCTTGCAATTCTAACGTTATAACCATCCACCTTTTCCTCTACGTAGAAAGGAGTGGCAAATGTTAATTTGATACCATTTTCTAACTGTAGAATTCTTGCTATACGTGGAAAGTCAAAGAGGACCTCTGCATTGGTTACGACCGTGCCCCTGTTTAGATGCCCTACTTTCTTAACTACCCTGTAGAAGGTGACGCCATCAAACACATCAGGCAATATACTATGTTCTTCTACCGCCTCATTCCAAGAGTCTTCTGTTATATTAAGCTTTGATACAGTTTCTAGAATGCCCATGGTTGCTTATCTTTTATGAATGAAGTCGATTAAAATAAGTATAAATATTATTATAAGTGAAGTACTGGTTTACCATCATTATAATCATATTACAACACCTGTGATATTCAATTTTTTAATATTGACAGTTATATTAATCAAAAGTATAATTCCTTCTTATCATTTCCTGTCTTGCCTGTACATATTCTCAAAATAACATATACGTAAAAGTATATTACATACATATTGCAAGTCATTATTCCCAATCACCAGTATAATAAATTAGCGTCTCTTAATCGCTAATTTGTTTTTATCATATTCCCAGGCATTTGAAGGCATAGAAAAGGTTTTTCTATCCTGCAGACTAACACTTATTCTAATGTGATATGATATACCGTTGCAACTTATTTTTGATATATTAAATTATTCATAAGTCGGAGAAATTTTATGTACATTGTTTTCGGTTGTGGTGCAACTGGAAATGCAGTTGTTGATGCATTGAACAAGGCCTGCAAGGATATATTAATAGTAGATAAGGACGAGAACGCATTATCTTTATGGAGAGAAAAACAGCTTAATGTAATGGTTTCTGATATGGAATCTTTTGATTTGGACTCTCAGTACTGCGAGAAGGCAAATATGTTTGCAATCCTTACCGGAGACTCGAAAGGTAATTTGTTACTGGCTAAAAGAATAAAAGAAAAGATGCCAGACAATTTCGTCCTTGTTAAGTCTTCCGGACAGGGAGAGGCTGAAGCCCCGGACTCAAATGGAGCTGACATGATATTACAGACAGGCAATGTCCTGGCTCAGGAAATATTGTCTGCTTTTGAAACTGCAGAAATGGAGCATTCTGCTTTCATATTAGTTAATATTATCAAAGAATCGAAGAACAAAGAATTGGCGATTTTCCTACAGGACAATCCTGATCCGGATGCCATAGCTTCAGGACTTACTTTGAAACATATATGTAAAGTCTGTGATGTAGAGAGCAGTATCTATTATGGAGGTAGTATCACTCATCAGAAAAACATGGCGCTGATAAAGTTGTTGAATATAGATTTGATAAATACAAAGACAAGTGAAGAAGTTATGAAGGTGGTGAGGTCTGCCGGTAAGATTGCATTAATAGAGGCATCGATACCATCAAAGAACAATGTCTTGCCTATAGAGGTCACTCCAAATTTGATATTTGATCATCACCAGATAGATATCAGTTCGGTTAAAGGAGATTTTATTGATATTCAACCTGAGATAGGCGCCACCGCTACAATCATGACAAAATATATTCGTCAGTTAAACATAAAACCGGATGTGTCACTTGCAACGGCATTATTATATGGTATTCGAACGGACACAAAAGAGTTTACCAGAAATACCACTTCTGATGACATGGATGCTGCAGCATATCTTTCTCCCCTGGCAGATACAACTATTATGAGTCAGTTGGAGTTTCCTCCAATGAGGCTAGAAACCATGGATATTATCGGAAGGGCAATCATAAACAAAGAAATCAAGGGGTCATACCTTACGTCATTTGTGGAATTTATCAGTGATAGAGATGCCCTGCCACAGGCTGCGGAAATGATGTTACAGTTGGAGGGCGTATACACTGTACTTGTCTTCGGAATTAATGAAGACAAGGTACAACTATCTGCAAGAAGCAGAGACACAAGAGTTAATCTGGGATTAATTCTGCAGAGTGCATTTGGTGAATTAAATAGTGGCGGCCATGCTACAATGGCAGCCGGAGCCATCAATCTTGAAATACTTGGCGATGCAAATGACAAGACGTCTCTTTTGAAAGCAACTTCCGACGCCGTCAGGAAAAAGTTTTTTTCCGCAGTTGATGCTGAGCTTGAACAAGAAACATTCCCGTCAGATGGAAAACCTCAGCTGCACTCAAAGTAGGATTTAAATTGCCGGCCTGCCCGTCAGTCTGTCAGGCGGTGTCTGCAGTCAAAAACCATCATCATTTCTCCAATCTGCGGAATGATAGTTGGAGTGAACTTGAAATCGTCCGGATTCAAGCTTACGCCTGAAACTATCCTTTAGTTTCCTTCTCAACCAACCTCTGAATCCCGGAACCATTAAGAGAAAACCAAGTACATCTGTTATCATTCCCGGTGTGATTAATAAAGCGCCGGCAATCAAAATAAACAAGCCATCGATTAGACTGTCTGTCGGAATAGTTCCATTCTGTAAATCCATCCTTATCTTACTATAAATACTTAGACCCTGGCTTCTGGCAAGCAAACCTCCTATTATACCTGTTATGAGTACGATCATTATAGTTGGAGAGGCTCCAAGGTACCTTCCCACCTGTATCAAAAGATACAACTCTGTTAAGGGAAGAACTGTGAACAATAGAATAAGCCGGATAAACATGTTCTTTTATCTTATATAAACAAACTGCTGATAGATTTGAAAAATGCTTGACTTAAAGCATCTATATTATATTAAATAGCTACATATTATACCATATTTTTAAGCAATAAATTTATCTTATGGCAAACTTTATAAGCAGAACAAAAATGAAATTCATAACCAGGGAGCTAGACCCTGACATCGACTTGTTGAAGGTCGTTCAATATACCCAGGCATACCAGAAAAGTTTTTTCCTTGATAGCGCTGCTAAAAACGAAGAGACAGGAAGATTCTCATTTATTGGATATGATCCCTTTCTTACCGTTATGTCAAAAGGCAATAATATATTGATGCAAGGCCGTCATAATATTACCAGGAAGGTCGGGAATCCTCTTGATGAACTAAAAACTTTGTTAAGAGAATTCCATCTGGATGATAACTTTGAGCCTATTCCATTTACGTGTGGCGCAGTTGGATACTTTGCTTATGATCTATGCCACTTCATAGAAAAGCTACCTGATACAACAATCGACGACATTGAATTCCCGGAAATGTGCTTCAGCTTTTATGACACAATTATCGGTTTTGACCATCTTAAGAATAAGTGTTACTTAATGGCTGTCGACATTAATCCGTATTCCAGCAAAAGTACAGAGAAAAGAATTGATCAGGTTTTAAGGGCGATTGGTAATAGCGGGAATATACCTCACGAAGAAGAATCAAGGTTTAGCGGGAGCATGATAAAGCGAAAGATAATAAGTAATTTTTCTAAAGAAGACTATTTAAGGACTGTGGAATGCGCAAAACAATATATCAATGCAGGTGATATTTATCAGGTAAATCTTTCACAGAGATTTCACACTCAGATAGAGACATCACCTTACGAGATATATAAGAGATTAAGAAAGATTAATCCGGCGCCATTTTCAAGTTATTTGAGGTTTGATAATAAATATGTACTCAGTTCATCTCCGGAAAGGTTCTTATCACTGCGAAGCACATTAGACAGTACCGGCAAACATAGTGGCAGTGTAGTGCGGAATATTCAAACAAAGCCGATCAAGGGCACTCGCCCCAGATATAAAGATGAAACCATAAATACAAAAATGAAGGAGGATTTACTATCGAGTGAGAAAGACGATGCTGAACTGGCAATGATTGTAGACCTCGAGAGGAACGACCTTGGACGAGTATGTAAATATAATACAGTCAAGGTTACTGAAAAGAAAAAACTGGAAGAACACCCTACCGTCTATCACCTTGTTGCAACAATCGAAGGAGAGCTTCACTCACGGTATGATTCTATCGACTTGTTAAAGGCCACATTTCCTGGAGGTTCAATAACAGGTGCTCCCAAAGTAAGGGCTATGCAGATTATTGATGAACTGGAACCCACCAAGCGCAGTGTATACACAGGCGCAATGGGATATTTAAGTTTTAATGGAAATATCGACTTTAACATTGCCATAAGAACATTTCTAGTGAAAGATGATCATATCTTTTTTCAGGTAGGAGGTGGGATTGTTGCTGACTCAAACCCGGAAGACGAGTACGAAGAAACATTGCATAAAGCCAGGGCACTGGTAGAGACACTAAGTTAAGATTGATGATTGACGATTGTCGACCGACAGACACGAATTTCACGAATTTACACTAATGACCAATGACGAATTATATTTTCTTTAATGGTAAAATAATCCCCGTTACAGAGGGATCGATCTCTACGGGAGACAGAGGTTTCCTCTACGGTGATGGCATCTTTGAAACTCTCCGCACGTACAATGGGAAACCTTTCAAGCTTGCTGAGCATCTTGAGCGTATGCGTTGTTCTGCAGAGAAACTCAGGATATCTTTCGCATACACAAATGCAGAGATTAGTGAGAGTATTACGAAACTGCTTGAGAAAAACAGTGTTCAGGATGCTTATGTCAGGATTACGCTTTCAAGAGGTGAAGGCGGCAGTGCGCTCCAGATGAGTGGTGGCCTCAAGTCGACGAGCCTGATACAGGTCAAACCTTTTACGCCTTATGAGAAAGGGCTGTATGAAAAAGGCATGTCACTGGGTGTTTCGAAATACAGAAGGAGTACGACGAGTCCGATCTGCCGTCACAAAACAACTAACCTGCTGACAAGTATTCTACTGAAGGAAGAGGCAAGGGAGATATCTGTCCATGATTCAATAGTTCTCAATACAGACGGAGATGTGGCCGAATGCATTGTAAGCAACATTTTTATGGTGAATAATGGAAATGTAGTTACCCCTCCGCTTGATACCAACATCCTACCAGGAATAACAAGGAAGACGGTACTTGATATTTGTCAAAACAGTGGTATTCCTGCCAGAGAAGAATCCTTCAAGATAGAGACATTAATCAAAGCAGAAGAGGTATTTATTACTAATTCACTGATGGAAATAATGCCTGTATCAAGGATTGACGATTGTCAAATTGGAAAGGCCGTTCCCGGAAAGATTACGCAGCAGATCATAAACGCTTACAAAAGCTTAATTTAAAAACCAAGTGGGCTTATTGACTCATTAACGGATTTGCACTTACATCACTTGGAATATCCTTGAAATTTATCAAATAGTATATAAACTTCGTTACTATACAGAAACTATAGAATAACTTATAGAATAACTTGTTAGAGTAATAGAAAAAAAGGGGAAATGATTACTATTCACGACATAAAAAATATATTACCTGATATATGCGATACATATAGGATCAAATATGTTGAGTTATTTGGTTCCATTGCCAGGAATGAAGAAAAAGATGACTATGATATCGATTTAATTATAGAATTTGAAGATCCCGTTGAAGAGAATGTATCTGAAAGGTATTTTGGATTTCTTCACTTTCTTGAAGACAAATTTGGCAAGAAAGTAGATTTACTTACACCCAGGTCTATAAGAAACCCATACCTGAGGAGATCAATAGAAAGAGATAAGATTAAAATATATGGATGAAAAGATATTAAAGTATTCATATGATGCACTACAAGCAATAGACAAAATAACACGCTTTGTGGAAGGAAAGACATTCGAAGAATATAATAAAGATGATTTTCTTCGTTCTGCCGTTGAAAGACAATTTGAAATTTTAGGAGAAGCGTTGAATAACATAAAGAAAATGGATGAAGAAATATTTAATTCGATTGAAGGAAGTAGAGGTGCAATATCCTTCAGAAATATTTTGTCTCATGGATATGATACGGTAGATAATGTGATTGTATGGGGAATTATTAAGAAGGATTTATCAAAACTTAAATACAGCATAGAAAAACTAATGGAATGAACCGGCTCTAACAAATCAACATAAAACCTTTCCAGAATCAGAAACGGTTGTTCCCCGATATAAACCAGGATTATCTGTTCCCCCTTGACAAGAATGTCCAATGTCAAAAGCATCCTGTACTACTTATTTCAAGATAGAGACATTAATCAAAGCAGATGAAGTATTTATTACCAATTCATTGATGGAGATAATCCCGGTTTCAATGATTGAAGATAATAAGATTGGAAAGGTAACACCGGGAAAGATTACGCAGCAACTTATGAGCGCTTACAAACGCTTGATTTAAAGATCACTATAACTATACCGAAGAATAGGGGGCAGGTGTTCCTATTTATTAGAGTTGAGTATAAAAGTTGCAATTATTGTTATGTGAAGAAATGATTAAAAATGGCGATTACACATTCAGAAAAATATTTAACTTGTCTTTGCAAAGATACTTTTCTAAACCTTTGGAGCTGGCCTCATATTTACCGTAAGTCACATTGGACTGGTGGTGATGGGAAAGAGGTTTGTGATCTTTTGGTTGTATTTGGGGATAATATAATAATCTTCTCAGATAAGTATTGTAAATTCCCAGATACTGGAGACTTAATACTCGATTGGTGTAGGTGGTTTAAGAGGGCAATCTTGCAATCCGCTAAACAAATTTGGGGAGCCGAAAGGTGGATACGTCAATATCCTGACAATTTATTTTTAGATAAAGACTGTAAAATACCGTTCCCATATCCTCTTGCAAATATTGAAACAGCAAAAATACACAGAATCGTAGTTGCTCACGGATCCTCAAAGAGATGTCAACAAACGTTAGGAGGCTTAGGTAGTTTGATGATCAATCCAAACATTGTTGGTCGGGATCATTATAATTCGCAGGCTTGTAGTGTGTTGCCATTCACTATTGGAAAGATAGATGAAGAAAAAGGGTTTGTTCATGTTCTTGATGACTTTAGTCTGGATGCCGTTCTTCAAACCGTCGACACTATAACAGACTTTACAAATTATTTAGAAAAGAAACAGAACTTTTTCGAGTCTGGCCAGCTTGGTAGAGCGGCAGGTGAAGAAGATCTTTTAGCGGCTTATTTGCTACATCTTAACGAGAAAGGAGAGCATGATTTTGAAATAAAAGAAAATGTTGATTTTGTAGCCTACGAAGAAGGTTTTTGGGAAGATTTTATTGAAAGCCAAGAAAGAGCGTCTCAGATTGAAGCTGACAAAATCAGTTATTTATGGGATGCACTTATTGATGAATTCTCTGCCCACATTCTTGAAGGAACATTATATGATTCACATACCAATAAAGTAGAGTATCACGAAAAAGGGTTGCGTGTTTTAGCCAGTGAACCTAGAATTAGACGAAGAGTGCTTTCAGCAAACTTAATGATAGTTCCTGAAAGAGCAGAACATGAGATGAGGTCTGTAAGAGTTGATGTTGGAGTTCATCCAGGAGAAGCTTATTATGTTTTTTTGGCTCTTGTTCGAAAAGAGGATAAGTCGATAGAGGATTACAGGAGCATAAGGCAAAACATATTGCACAATTATTGCATGGCTACAAAGGTTAGATTTCCAAAGGCTGAAAAGATTATTGGGATAGCTACAGAACCTATAAGTTGCCAAAGAAGATCGCATGATTTGATTTATATCGATGCTAGAAATTGGACCCGGGATCATCAAAAGGAGGCAGAAGAAATTAGGGATAAATACAATCTATTAGTCAATGCTAAGATGAGTCAAGGTGTTGAAAGAGAATTTCCAAGTGTGCATGAATAGGCACCAAGGAATACTTTAGGAAAATTTATTGTTTTCAGTATTAACATTCTCATGACATAGAAAATAGAGTAGGGAACGGTGGGAAGAACAAATAGGTGCAGTGCCCATTTAATTACTATTCCATTCTATTAGACAGATTAGATTCAACAACATACTATGTTAATTACTAAGTCTATCGTACTATTCATACTTGCCGGGCTTTGCGAAATAGGCGGTGGATACCTTGTCTGGCTATGGCTGCGAAAAGGGAATAGTGTCTGGGTTGGTATATTGGGAGGGGTAGTTCTGGTGCTTTATGGAATAATACCAACCCTCCAGCCGGCCCATTTTGGTAGAGTTTACGCTGCCTATGGTGGAGTATTTGTAGTCATGTCAATCCTGTGGGGGTGGAAGATTGACAAAACAATTCCGGACAGGTATGACCTGATTGGCGGTATAATATGCCTTATTGGTGTCTTTGTAATAATGTATTGGCCAAGAAATATTTGACACATATTAGATTTTCTTCAGTATATTGACAAATATTATTTTTAATGTAGAATTGATATGCAACTGGCTTAAAAGAATGTTCGGAAAAGTATGTATTTTTTTAGAAAAAGGAAGGTGAAATTATGTTAAATAGTTACAAGAAATGTATAATCCCGACGACAGCCTTATTTGTGTTTGTTGTATTAAATTTTACAACCGATGGACTTTCTAAGGTACAGGCGGCAGATTATATTAAGAAACCATCGGAAACTCATCATCAGTCATTTGAGCCGTATCCAAATAAAATAGTTATTCCAGACCCAAAACCCAGAGGTATTACTGTCAGGGTAAAAGAGGTAATGACATACGAAGTCGTTGTTGACGAGCAAAAAGTGGCATCAAATTCTGTCACAATGGAAGACCTCGAGCTTACTGTGGTAAAAGACAAGAAAAAGATCAATTTCCATCAGGCAGACTGTTACTTTTATGCAAAGGTAAAGCAGACACAGGAAAGATCCACAGACTATGTATCAAGTTCGCGATGGAGAGAGGGTGAACAATATTGGCTGTCAGATGGTGGAAAATATGTAGAGTGGGAGCCATGGTCAGAATGGTATTCCGGCAGTAAATGGTGATTTGCCTGTATCGATAGTAACAGTTCTGTCCACCGCTCCCCGGACAGAAGGCGCCGAGGACAAGAAGACGTAAAGAAAAGATTTACAGAAATAGTGGCGTCCGTCAGACTGATAGGCGGACGCCACTACAGTATTTTGTACGGTAAGCTTCTTTCTACTGATCTATAGTCACTTTCACCCTGGTTTTGTATAACTTGAAGGATTCAAGGACTTTTGTTGCACGGCATCATGGTACTTCTATATTATCAAAGATGTTTTGTATGACTTTTTCAGAGGTCATCTCTTCTGCCTCTGCTTCATAAGTTATGATTACACGGTGCCTCAAGACATCCATTCCTATAGACTTTACATCCTGAGGAGTGACGTAACCCCTGCCTTTAAGGAAAGCATATGCCTTTGATGCAATAGCCAGATAAATGGTTGCTCTTGGCGATGCACCATACTCAATGAACTCGTCCAGATCAAGGTTGTATTTTCCAGGTTCCCTGGTAGCGATTACCAAGTCTACTATATAATCTTTTATTTTATCATCGATATAAATCTGGTCAACTACCGAGCGCAAACGCTTTATGTCGCCCGGCGCTATTACTGAATTTACCTTAATATCTGTGTCTGTTACTGCCATTCTCTCCAGGATTTCACGCTCTTCAGATTTACTTGGATAATCTACATTTAATTTCAGCATAAATCGATCTACCTGTGCTTCAGGTAAAGGATATGTACCTTCCTGTTCAATTGGATTCTGAGTTGCCAATACGAGAAATGGATCATCAAGTTTGAAGGTTTCGTCACCAATCGTTACCTGCCTTTCCTGCATAGACTCTAAAAGTGCGCTTTGTACCTTTGCAGGTGCCCTGTTTATTTCGTCAGCAAGAATAATATTTGCGAAGACAGGCCCCTTTTTTGTGGTAAATTCGCCACTACGAGGATTGTAAATAAGCGTTCCCAGCAAATCTGCAGGCAGGAGATCAGGTGTAAATTGAATCCTCTGGTATTTTACCTGCATTGCTTTTGCAAGTGTCATAACAGACAGTGTCTTTGCTAATCCGGGGACGCCTTCCAACAGAATATGACCGTTTGCCAGGATGCCTATTAACAACCTTTCAATCAGTTGCTTCTGCCCTACAATCACCTTCCCCATTTCATCAATCAAGCTGGAAAGAACACTGCTCTCTTCTTTGATGACATCTGTAATATTTTTAATATCTGCTGATCCCATAAGTGTGATTGTACAAAAAAACTATTTCTGTGTGTAGTATAAAAAATGTTTTAAATTACGTCATTCCGTGTATTGGCTACCATTGTATCTACAGAAAAAAGAAGAGTGCTGTCACCGGAAAATAACCCTAAACAGGCCTTATAGTTTTTCTCTCGTTCGGCAAAAGATTATGGTATGAACTACTTAAGGAGCAGAGCGGTATTTCGGTCATTCTACAGCTTTTTGCTGTAGAAAAGAATATTTACCTGCATTATTTCACAGCTAAATATTTTTCTCTTATTTAATTTCAGTTGAGACACATTCCTCTATAATATCGTCTATCTTTTTTCCGCGTACAATGTAGACAAAGCCTGTGGCTTTGCTCATAACAAAATAGTTAGACTCGTACTCTCTACCCACCAGCAATGAGTTCTCGCTATCGCCAGAACCTACTGTAACACTGAACAGTGGTTGATCAAGCTCATATTTAGACAAATCTTCACTTGAGTATTGGACGATAGACTCAGCCTTCAATGAGTTCATTGCCGTTATGATACGGTCTGCAAAATTTCCTTTTAAAAGCTTGTTTTCAGGTTGTACCATTTCCCATTTATTATCATTGTTTTTCAGGAAAGACAGCTCCCTTTCTGGATGTTTTATCTGTAGTGACTTTGTTTTTGAAGAGTCAAGTTTAAACAGCGTCTTTGATACAAGCTCGACACTGTAATCTCTGACGTCAGACCATCCAATTTGAAAAACCATATCTTCATCAGCAAACTTTGCATAGTACTTTGATTGTTCATTCTCAGGTTCTAATCTTCCCCCGACCAGAAGTGTCTTCGTTACAATTTCCTTTGGCTTTGTTAAGTCACCTTTTTCACTAATAACGTCACCATGAACTGTAACACTATCAGAATCTTCATAAACTACAGATACTTTCATCCCGGGACTGTCAAGCCCATAGATGCCAAGGTCTTCTGCGGCAAGGTCAATAATCTTACCAACCGTTAGAAATGACAAGTTCCAGACTACCTGATTTACGGAATTTATATCAGCTTCCATATTAACAGGGCTGGTTAAAGTCCATTTTACTATAGGACCATCCTCATTCTTCCTACATATGAATGTTTCTCCATCCCTATCTACAATAATTTCCTTTGCATTTTCTTTAGGAAATTCCAGAACCAATTTATCCCTGAAAGCGATAAACCCGCTTTTAGCAACGTCATAGAACTTCTCAGTGGGCACAGAATAAACAGCAGCTTCACCATCTTTCCTTACATAACACAAACCGCCATCAGGATCAGAATCTCCGATCATAAACTTTACGGTTTCACCCTCTCCAATCTTTCTAAATACAGAAACTTCTACACTTGAATCGCCTAACCCATAGTTATCAAGGTTCTCACCGCTGTCATCAACATAAAGCTGTATCTGCAAATCCTTAATCTTTTCTACGAAATCTCTGACTGCATCTCTGTCCGCTAAAATCCTGGTTGGTGATGTAATCATCCAGTCATACTGTTTTGTCTTTACCATAGACAGGGTTGTATCAGGATATTTCAGTTCAACCTGTTCAATCCCATAGGTGCCTATTGAATCAAATCTCAACAACTGCTTGTCTCGCAGGTCATTTGCTTCCAAATCAAGATCACCAAGTACTACATCATGTACAAAAAATATAGAGCTTTCGTCATCTCGCTTTGCATAGATCCTGTTATCCAGGCTGTGTCCCAGTAGGAGGCTCTGTACATCCCCTTCTGCAGAAGAACCAATACTGATAGTAAGCCTTGGTTTGTCCAGGCCGTGCTTGGCTATATCTTCTTTTTTATCTGACACAAAATCAGCTTCAGCAATCTTTAAGTTTTTCAATTCGCTAAGAATGTCTCTGATTCTTTCAGAATCACCCCGGTCTGAGATCGGCTGTGTCACCCACCAGTGCTGATCAGCCCTGGAACACACAATAGGCTCTTTCGAACCGCTCTGTAATCTAATCCTTTCTATAGCATCTATGTCATACTCAAACGCCCATTTATTTCTTAGATCATTTATGTTCTTGTCGATTTTTTCCAGAAACTTTGCAGGAACAACAATAACGTCTTTGCTCCCTTCAATATTTATGTAAACAGTGTTCTGCCCGGCGGCCAACCTGTCACCTATATTTATTGTATATTTGGATTCAACTCCTGTCATTTCCTCAGTTCCCTTTAGAATGGCACCCTTTTTCATCCAGAGGTTGACTGCAATTTGTGGTTTATCCAAACCGTAATCTTTCAAGTCGAAGTTTTCAGTTTCGCCTTCTTTGATGGTGCCTATTTTTCTTAAAAACTCAAATTGAGAGAGAATGTCATTCACTTCAGATCTATCAGCTCTTAACTGCAAAGGCTGCAACATTCTCCATCGCACATTGTCAGTACTCTCAAGGACTATTGCGTCTTTCTCCTTTTTTAATTCAATCTTATTGATTTGGCCTGCTTTGTAGTCAGGTAAAACCATTTGCTGCCGTTGCACCCATTCTTCTGTCCTGAATTGCTTCCTGTCATACAGGAATATGTATGCAGCTCCTATGGCGGCAATTATTAAGAGTATTATAGTTGTTCTAAACTTCATAATTTTATATTAAGATAATTTTCGACTCTAATGTTAAGACAATAAGAATATTACAAGGTTAAGTTCTATAAATTTCGTTGCTCCAGTAAGTACATTCCTGCCTACCTTCTTCTTCTCCACCAGACATAACCACCAATTACAATGCCAATAGATGGTAGCCCTGCAATAGACAACCAGAAAATAAGAGTTAGTTGTGCAGGTTTAATAATAGCCCTTCTGACGTCGGGAGCTTTAGGTGATATACCAAGCTCTTTTTCTCTGCGAGCCAGCCAGCTTATGGAGTTTAATACAAGGTCCTGATTCCCCGGGTTGTCAGAGAATGCGTTTGCTGCAAAATCCGTATCACCGAACACCACAATACGCGACCCCCTTTTCCCTATACCTTCAAACGTCTTTGTGGCATGTGGCGGGGTTGTAACATCCTGATGTGGAGTTGGTTCAGGTTCCCTCAGCTCGGCTGCTATTGCTAAGGTAATAGGAGATGAAATATCTGCATCATCATCATATTTCGGTCTTTTTTTACCGGCAATCTCAGTTTCACCCCAACTGCTGTCAGGCGCTCGTATAATAGCTTTTGCAGAGAATGCCATTGTATCTGTCACTGGAGCCAGACTAACTACACTTGAACCATAAAATACTGTTGTCAGTTTTTCAATATCTTTTGTTATTTCGTGTTCTAAATACGTATCATCACTAATATATATCTCAACAACAGTTTGCATACCATAAAGCGGCATATTCACTTTGTTGTATACGACTGCATCATCCCTGACAAGAATACCATATTCTCCAAGCATAGCCTTTAAACCGGAGGGCTTATTCGCACCCACAACCGGCTCAAGCATTACCAGTAATTTCCCATCTTTAAGTTCACCTTTCTCATCCACTAGTCTTGCTGACGTTCCAAGGTAGTTGCGAATATAGTTTGTTTCTTCTGTCGAAAAAGCTTTTGTAGGTCCGGCAATAAAGAGTATATCGCAATTTTCGGGAACCCGTTTCTTTTCTAATAAATCAAGCGGTATGATGTTATAATTAGCACGTTTTATCGAACTTGCCAGGTTACCAAAACCTGCACGTTCAAAATCTCCAGGATCTCTTTCTCCATGCCCTTTGACAAAATAGACGGTTGTCTGTTTTTCCTGTGTTACGTTTAATACCGCAGAGGTAAAAACTTCTTCTCCCTTGAACTTAAAAGGAAATTCTTTTTCGATTACCTCAGCTTGCTGCACATGCTTGCTTTTATCTCCGCATGTAAAGATTATTGAATTTAACTGCAATTGCTCCAGGTCCATCTTCAACTTTTCTGCCAACTCTGTTATTTTAGTACGATCGGTCAAAGGATTCAGGAGAGTAACATTTATCTTGTCTGTTACATACCTGTACTCTTCTAGAATATCTATGATCTGCCCGTAAAAGCGATAATCCTGCTTTTGTACCAACAGTGAAGTTACAAAAACCGGCTGATCAAGGTTTTTCAGGATTTTCTTCGTTTTGGCTGATAATGTATATCTTCCGGATGCAGTAAGGTCAAAACGGTAATAATGCCTATCATTTAAATAGCTGACAAAGACAAAGATAACTATAGCAATAAGTATCATGGAAATGACATTAGCGCCGATTAAAGTTTTCTTTTTTCTCAGGCCATGTAGTGATTCTGATGTTTTTGCTTCTTCGTTATTCAATGGCTTCTCTACCTCCATTTTCTGCTTTCAACATTTCTTACAGTAATAAACAAAAGTAATGTCGTAAAGCTCAGATAGTATATTACATCCCTTGTATCTACTATGCCTTTTGTAAAAGACTCCCAATGATCGAAAGTCCCTGCATATCTGAGAGTCTCGTAAAACCACCCATCGCCATATGAGCTCAAAAACCCAATTACCCATAAAATTATTAATGAAACTATCCCGATTACGGCTGCAACAACCTGATTTCTCGTAAATGATGATACCAGCAAACCAACAGAAACGAATAGACCTCCCATAAGCAGCAGACCTATATAGCTGGAATAGATTGGTCCGAAGTCAGGATTTCCAAAAATAGTCAGGAATAAAACAAATATCCATGTTGGCAGAATCATCACAATATATAAACTCAAAGCTGCGAGAAATTTACCAAATACTACATCAAAATCTGTAACCGGCGAAGTCATAAGCGTCTCAATCGTTCCGGATTTTGTTTCGTCTGCAAAGAGCTTCATGGTGATTACAGGTGTAAGCAAAAGGAGGAAAAATTGGATTGAATCCAGACTGCCTTTCAATGATGCCTCCTGCCAGAATTGTAAATTTCCGGCAAAGAAAAAACCAGAGGCAATCAGGAATACAGAAATTACAACGTATGCTATTGGTGAATAGAAGTAGGACATGATCTCTCTTTGATATATAGTAGGTACGTTACGCATTTTCTGAGACTTCCTCCGTTTCCCTGGTAGTAATTTGATGAAAGATTTCCTCTAATGTGACGGTCTGTCGTCTCATTTCGCGAAGTATGTAATTATCTTTCACAATACGCTTAAAGACGGCTTCCCTTATATCTTCCTCTCCAGAACCTTCGACAAAGAATTCATTTGCATCACCCTTTTCACTAAACCTTACCGAACTGACACTGCCTATTTTGGACAAACTTTCTTTTATCTTCTCTCCATTGCCCTTTATCTCTAAAACCAGGCTTGAACCTGTTTTTAACTGTTTTACGAGGTTTGCAGGTGTGTCCATAGCCACTATCTTGCCTTTGTCTATTATCATAATTCTATCGCAGACCATTTCAACTTCCGGAAGGATGTGCGTTGACAGCAAAACGGTATGTTTTTCACCTAACCCTTTAATTACCTGCCTGATCTGCATGATCTGGTTTGGATCAAGACCAATGGTTGGCTCATCAAGAATAAGGACTTTCGGATCATGTATCAAGGTATCAGCAAGGCCAACCCTCTGTCTGTAACCCTTTGACAAAGTACCTGTAATCTGATTTTGCACATTTGATATGCCAGTCATCTCGAGGCAATAATCTATTTTCTTTCTTCTTTCTCTCCTGGGAATATTCTTTAGTTTGGCACGAAACATCAGATATTCATTTACCCTCATATCCAGATAAAGCGGAACATTCTCAGGTAAATATCCAATCTGCTGACGCACATTCAGTGAATCTGCAAACACATCGAAACCGGCTACGGTTACGGTACCGGCTGTTGCCGGCATGAAGCAGGTTAGAATCCGCATGGTAGTCGTCTTGCCTGCACCGTTTGGACCTAGCAGTCCTACCGTTTCGTTTTCTTCCACATTAAAAGATATGTCATCTACCGCATTGATATTTACGTAACGTTTTATTAAATTTTTGACATTAATCATATTGCAGATCTCCAGATCAGGCTTTTCGGATACTTCGAGCTTTTTTAGGGTAACAACACTTTGAGCAATAAAGTTCCCGTATTTTAATCTTTTGTTACAACTTCATCAGTAATGCTAAGCTTTCCACTCGCAAGCTCTTCAAATACCGTTTTAACAGGGTCACTCGAATCTGTCGCAACCAAAGCTGGTGAACCAGCCATCAATTCCCTCACCCTCTTTATCAATAAAGAAGTCAGGTGGAATGAACCAAGATCCTTTGTTAATTCTTCGGTGTGATTAGTCATAATATATGTTAAAAGGTTGAAATTATTAAAGCTATTACTTTTACCATGTTTTCTGTTTTCGTCAAGAAAAAAACTTCACTTCGAGGCAATAAGCATCAAATTCAGATATTTGCACTTATTAGTAGTAGTTAAGCTTGTAAGGTTTAACAGCAAGTTAATATCCAGAAAAAAATTCAAGATAATTTAAATGAGAGTATCCATAATATGGTTGCTGAGTGCGGAAACACTGCTTTGTCACCCTAAACTCGTTTCAGGGTCTCTTAACATATTTACACATATTGATTCTGAAACTAACCCGACTCCCCCGTCCGAACGGCCTGGCCGGGTGTGCGTTATTCAGGTGGGCAAATTTAGAATGGTACTTTTAGCTATTTTGACCTTCCGTAACAGTTACTAATAATATAGTTATAACTTGACTTTGTGCTTTTACAGAAGTATTTTATGTGAAATATAAACTGAATCTAAAGTGGAGATGTTGATATGCGTTTAGCGGGTACAACGTTCAAAGAGGCTGGGAAAAAATTTCCGAAAGGAACTGTGTTATTTAAAGAGGGCGATATTGGCACAGAAATGTTTTTAATAAACTCAGGCGAAGTAAAACTGAGCAAGAAAACAAACCAAGGAAATGTAATTTTAGCAACATTAGGTTTTGGAGAATTCTTCGGGGAGATGTCCGTTATTACAAACAAACCAAGGACAATTACGGCTGAAACTGTTTCCGACTGCAGACTGAATGTTATAAGCAAGGACGTTTTGGAAACATTGATAACAGGCAATCCATTAGTCGCCCTGAGTATTCTGAAAAAACTGGTGCTCAGACTGGAAAGTGCATATGAACTCATTGAAGACCTTTTCGTCAAGCACATTAAACAAGATAAAAACAAGTAATATGTTTTAAAATGGAAATAAATGCGGACTTTGTACCAGCAACAAAAGAATGCATTGAAATTGAGGAACTTGATGACGGCTGCATACTTTATGATACCGAAAAAGATGTAGCACATAGTTTAAACGTTACAGCAGCTTCTACCTGGACATGTTGTGACGGAAAACATTCAATAAAAGAAATAGCCGCCATTGTGGAGGAATGCTTCGAACCAAAAAGCAAATCAGTCATTGAAGACATAATAAAGATCGTTAAAGTTTTTTCAAAAAAAGAACTCTTAAGATCATAAGCTTCATACCGTTAATTTTAATAGTATGGAGCTTTTTTTACAGCCAGACTCCACCATGTATTTATTAAATTACAAACTTCAATCACACCGGTTTTCCATACAAACTGGAAACAGAAAATTGGCAGATTTGTGCTCACAGCTTTATCCCAACTCAAGATTTATACACAACAGCCGCAACGGGCATGCAGATATAATTTATTCACTGAAGATGAAAACCGATAGTGTTACCGGTACGATATACGAGATTTATATAGACGGCAGAAAGAAGTATAGAACTAACAGTAAATCAGAATTGTTTTCACATCTTGAATGGATAGTTACGTGCAATACACTGTCCCATCTTCAGGAGTTTTTCCAAATACATGCCGGCGCTGTGGTAAAGGGCAGAAAGGTTATACTGCTGCCTGCCAACCATGGTTCAGGCAAGACCACTCTTACACTAAGCCTTACCATGAATAATTATCGCTGCCTTTCCGATGATATAGTCTTGATAGACCCGAAGTCACTCATGGTCATCCCTTTCCCGAGAAGTTTTTTGATAAAGGAGGGTGCAATTAAAAAGCTGGCCGGATCCAATTTAATAGATAAGAGGAACGGGTATTATTGCAGGTCAGATAATATCTTATATTTTAATCCTGATATCAAAAATAAATTATCTACCGAAAAAATGAAACCGTATGCCATAGTAGAATTAAAACACAACCGCCGCTTCAAAAACGAACTAAGGCCTATCAGCAAATCTCAGATGTGTATTAAGCTGCTGAGACAGTCGTTTAACGTTCACAATTACAAGAGGAAAGCAGTCACAATCCTGACTGGACTGGTTAGAAACTGTAAATGTTATTCTCTGAAGACAAACAATGTGGATGATGCCGTACGCCTGATATCTCAGATATGAATGATCCAACCGCCAAAAGACATATTGCCCGACTCTTAAGCCTTAAACCGGGTGATGAGGACATTGATAAACTATGGAATAAATTGGAATCCATAGAGTGGGAAGACATCATCGATATTGCACAAGCAAATCGCGTAATGACGCTGTTATTTTACAAGATCAGGCAACTGGGGCTTGAATCCAGGCTGAAACCGGAAACGCACCGGATTATGTCCCTCGAATATAAAAAAGGTGTAGCGCTGAACGTTGTCTTAAGGCATGTGTTAAAGGACGTAATGCGTTCGTTAAATCAACATGGCATCAAGGCCGTCATTTTAAAGGGTGCAATAAATTTCTGTGAAAATATTTATGAGAATTGGAATTTGAGGTCAATGGAAGACCTGGATATCCTCATTAAGGAAGAAGATTTCCCTGCTGCCAGAAAATGTATGCAGACAGCAGGCCTCACTTATATAGGAGGCCGAATCCCTTACGACCTCAGCGAGGACTTTGAAGGCAGGGATATAGCCGTCGATATGCACTATCAACCGGTACCTCAGAAATATATTGGCCTGTTTGATATGGATGCATTCTGGGCAAATACAATCGAAGTAAATATGGATGGTATTAAAATGCATATTCCATGTCCAACAGATCAAATCTACCACAAGTTTGTTCATGATGTAATCCGGCATCAGGAATTAATCAATTTCCAGATTCAGGATTTATGTGATTTTGTTATGACCTGCCAATATTATAAAGAGAGGATAGACTGGGAAGAGATACTGTACAGAGTCAGGAAAAACAGTATTGAATCTTTATTTAAACTGCACTGCTGGCAGATTAAAAAGAACCTCGGATCGGAATTACCGAAACCCATAAAAAATTTGAGTGATGACAATATTCAGTACTACGAGAAATGGTGCGACCTGCTGAGCAAATGCCCCGAATGGCTTGAGTCTGCAAGTGAACGCCTTATGGCAATATTAGTCAGGGGTGGCAATCCCCTGGAACACATCAAGAACTCATTTAATGTCCTGGTGAAAGAATCCGTGCTGGATGAGTCAAGGGAGTTTCTGTTCTCTATATATCATATAAAGGGAATAGGTATTTTATTACCATTCCTCCGTATAATACACCTATTCAGAGTCGTTTTCCTACACATCATAATTATTGCCTACCTCTCAATAAGAAAGAGGGAAGGGGGGGGGGTAAAGGGGGAAATGGGTCACCCATTAGTAGGCTCCTGTCAAGCACAAAAGACCTCCCTTGCACAAAAATATCAGCTTTTTTTGCGTTATCAATTTCGATGATAACAGGGATTTCAGATTGAGGGTTTTTGTAATTGATGTGGAAGGCTATGCAT
>JAIQZU010000040.1 GCA_021776915.1 Candidatus Scalindua sp.
TAACATCCTTGTCTTTTAGTTCTTCCAAATCCTTTTAATCTGCGTCATGTCCTCGGCGTCTTTTGTCCGGGGAAAGTCCTCGGCGTTTTTTGTCCGGGGATATCTGCGTCCATATTAATTACAAACATGAGTAATAAAGAATACAATTTCGGCAAAATAGAGAAGAAATGGCAGGATTTCTGGGAAAGTAACGGCCTGTTCAGGGTTGATAATGAGTGTGACAAAGACAAGTTTTACTGCCTCGTAATGTTTCCATATCCATCCGGCACACTCCACGTTGGACACGGGCGCAACTATATAATCGGAGACGTTGTCTCACGCTACAAAATCATGAAAGGTTTCAAGGTCCTCTCGCCTATCGGATGGGATGCCTTTGGCCTTCCGGCAGAAAATGCGGCAATTGCCAATAGTATCCACCCCTCTATTCACACAAGGAACAACATAAGCAAGATGAAAGTACAGCTCGAAAGATGGGGAGTGGGTTACGATTGGGACAGGGAAGTCACATCCTGTGAACCGGATTATTATAAATGGACGCAATGGATATTCCTTAAACTATTCGAGAGTAAGCTGGCATACAAGAAGAAAGCCGCCGTAAACTGGTGCCCTTCCTGTGCAACTGTACTGGCGAACGAACAGGTTGTTGACGACCTTTGTGAAAGATGTGACACCAGGGTAGAACAGAAAGATCTTGAACAGTGGTTTTTCAGTATTAGTGATTACGCTCAGAGATTGCTTGATGACCTGGAAACTCTCGATGGTTGGCCGGAGAAAGTTAAGACAATGCAGGCTAACTGGATTGGCCGAAGCGAAGGAGCAAAGATAAATTTCAAATTAGAAGGAACCGACGAGACAATCCCATGCTTCACTACAAGGCCGGACACTATTTTCGGTGTTACGTTTATGTCATTAGCCCCCGAACATCCCATAATAAAAGAATTGATAAATGGTACTGAATATGAAAAACCTGTATCTGGATTTGTAGACAGGGTCAGAGGCCAGAGCACCATTGAAAGGACGTCTGAAGGAACTGTGAAGGAGGGAATCTTCACGGGTAGATATGTCATTAATCCCGTTAACGATGAGAAAGTGCCTTTATGGGTTTCTAATTATGCGCTGATGGAATATGGAACCGGCGCCGTTATGGCTGTACCTGCTCATGACCAGAGAGACTTTGAATTTGCAAGAAAATACGATCTGCCTATCAAGATAGTCATTCAACCTTCAAATAATGAAACAACACTTAGGCCTGAGGATATGGAAGAGGCCTACGTTGAAGATGGAGTACAGGTTAATTCCTCCCAGTTTGACGGAATACCTAACAGGGAAGCTATTCCAAAGATTATAAACTTCTTTGAGGAAAAAGGCATTGGTGAACGAAATATTAACTACAGATTGAGGGACTGGCTAATCTCAAGACAGAGATACTGGGGTGCACCGATACCAATCATATACTGCGAAAGCTGCGGCGCTGTACCTGTACCCGAAAATGACCTCCCGGTACTTCTGCCGGATCATGTAGAATTTAAACCTCATGGCCGGAGCCCTCTTGACGACGTGGACGAATTCGTTAACGCAACATGCCCGAAGTGTGGAAGCAGTGCAAAGCGGGAGACTGATACGATGGATACCTTCGTTGATTCCAGTTGGTATTACCTGAGATATCTTTCTTCTAAAGATAATACTCAGGCATTTGATTCTGAAGATGTAAATAAGTGGTTGCCTGTTGACCAATATATTGGAGGAATCGAACATGCAATCTTACATCTCCTCTATTCAAGATTCATTACAAAAGTATTCTTTGATCTCAAACTCACAAACTTCAATGAACCGTTCAGAAATCTTTTTACTCAGGGTATGATCGTCAAGGATGGCGCCAAGATGTCCAAATCTAAGGGCAACGTCGTTAATCCAGACCTGATCACAGAAAAATACGGCGCTGATACACAACGGCTCTATACGTTGTTTATCGCCCCGCCACAGAGGGATGCTGAATGGAACGACCGGGGCGTCATTGGTTCGTATCGTTTTCTGAACAGGCTATGGAATAATATTACAGAATTTGAAGGACATTTCAAGAATGTGCCTGATACAGAAATCAAACGCGACCTGTTCTCAGAAAAGTCAAAAGAACTTTACAGACACATAAACATAACCATAAAGAAGGTCACTGAGGATATTGAGAAATCCTGGAGCTTTAACACTGCAATAGCCGCTGTGATGGAACTGCTCAATATGGTCGTGGATTTCAGTACAGGATTAAAAGACAAAGAATTTAATGACGAAACAGACATTAATGACTTAAATGTACTGAGACTTTCACTTGAATCTATTGTAAAGGTTCTGGCGCCATTCGTCCCTCATATATGCGAAGAACTCTGGGAGATACTGGGACACAAACCGGGCATATTCTCAGTACCGTGGCCGGCATATGATGAAGATGCTATTGCCGCAGATCAGGTAGAGATGGTGATACAGATTAATGGCAAAGTCAGAAGCAAACTGGTTGTACCGTCAGAAATAAATGAAGACGACCTGAAATCACTCGTCATGAATGACCAGAAGATAATTGAGAATCTGGATGGCAGGAAGATAATAAAGACGATAGTAGTTCCAAGGAAACTTGTGAATCTTGTGGTCAGGTAGATATCTCTCCCCCACCTTAATGTAATTATTGGTACTCTCTGTTTTTCTTGTAAAGGTAAAATTCAGACGAAAGCCAGGCTTTTTTCTGAGTTTTTAGAAAATTCACTTGAAAATTACCTTAAAGTAATATAAACCATGACTAAGCTATCCGAAATAAACATCTGCAGTCTATTTAATATCAGGCTTGAATTCTGAAGGGGAATCGAATGATAAACGCACCATTAACTAATTTGCAAAAGGAAATATTGAAAATCTATTCAACTGATATAGAGGAGCAAGACCTGAAAGACCTCAAGACAATACTGGCAGAATATTTTGCTAAAAAATCTATCAAAGAAGCTGACAAAATATGGACTGAAAAGGGTTTATCAAACCAAGATATGGATAGATGGTTAAATGAAAAATAGATTTAGAATTGTCATAGACACCAATGTTCTACTTGTCTCCATATCATCAAAATCAAAATATCATTGGATTTTTGAAAAACTTCTAAATTCCGAATTTGATTTATTTATAACAAATGAGGTGTTAATGGAATATGAGGAAATCATTGCTTTAAAATACAATCCAGATGTCGCTAAAAATGTGATTAGAACCCTTCTTTTGCTACCTAATGTATATCTGACTTCAATTTATTATCATTGGAATTTAATAACCGGTGATACTGATGACAATAAGTTCAGCGATTGTGCTGTTAATTCAAATTCACATTTGTTGGTAACAAACGACAACCATTTTGATGAGGTAAAGAATTTAGATTTTCCAAACATAACGATTCTCAACATTAAAGAATTTGAAAACTTACTTTCTACCCAACTATAAAAAAAGTGCGCTATTAAAAGCCTAACCAATTGCTGGACTGGATTCATAAAAAGAGGCTGGAGCGATACGAAATATGGCAAATACACAAATATGGAGGTTTAGCATATGAACGTTTATACTTTTTCAGAAGCCAGACAAAAATTAGCAGCGATTTTGGAACGCGCAAGAAAAGACGGAGAGGTTCAAATTAAACGTCGAGACGGCCAATCATTTGTACTAAAACCCATTAAAACTACGAAATCCCCTTTAGATGTTCCAGGAGATAATTTAAACTTATCCTCTAAGGATATTGTTGATATTGTTCGAGAGATGCGTGAACGAAATTAATTAGTGAACCTGGGACAATTCATTTTAATTGACAAAAAAATACTATCATCATAGCAATTGTCAACATTAATGAATTGATGATACGAGAGATGAAAGTAAATACTTATGATACAATTCAGAGTATTCCAGAAAATATTTTATTACTCAGAGGAAATAAAAGACTTTGGAGAAGATAAGAATCACGAAATTTGTGAATTGGTATTATGAAACTGACAAATTATCAACCGAAGAACCTCAACAATTGAGGCAACTTATTACAGATATGTATGGTGAGTGGCCTTTAAAATATATAAAATCCCATGCACAAACAAATCTATAAACACTTGAAAATTGTCTTAAAGTAATATAAATCATGACTATACTATCCGAAATTGACTATACAAATTATAAAGGAGGATGAACCATGAAAGCAAAGGATATTTCTGAAATTTCACATTTGAGTGTGCCAGAAAAAATTCTTTTTATAGAAGATATCTGGGACAGTATTGTTTCTCATGAGAATGAAGTTCCGATACCTGAAAGTCATAAAGAGGAGTTAGATAAGAGATTTGAAAAACATTTAAAATCCCCAGGAGAGCTTTTGTCGCTAAAGGAGTTACAGGCACGAGTTGAAAGTAGAAAATGAACTATTCTCTGTCATTTTTGCCTGAAGTTGAAGACGATGTTTTGAACGGATATACGTGGTACGAACAAAAATCCAGAGGACTCGGTGAAGAATTCCTCCGCATGTTTTACGCACGCTCTCAGGAGATACCAAGGAATCCCTTTCTTTATCAAGCAATATACAAAGATTTCAGGCGCTGTCTACTCAGACGATTCCCTTACGCAATTTACTTTAAAATAGATAAGCAGAATATTTTTGTATATGGTCTATTTCATTGTGCGAGAAATCCGGAAACAATAAAGAAAAACCTACGCGAACGCTAATATAAAATCCCCTATGAATTGGACTGTAATTGGGTCTGACCAACCAAATGTTTCAGAGACAAATGAAGACGACTTGAAATCACGCGTCATGAATGACCCAAAGATAATTGAGAATCTGGATGGCAAAAAGATAATAAAGACAATAGTAGTTCCAAAGAAACTCGTAAACCTCGTAGTCAGATAGACATACCGCCCACATTCCATAATTATTAGTACGCTCCGTTTTTTCTTGTAAAGGTGAAACTCAGATGAGAATCAGGCCTTTTTCTGAGTTATTAGAAAATTCACTTGAAAATTGCCTTAAAGTAATATAAATCATGACTATGCTAACCGAAATAGACATCTGCAATCTATTTCGGTTAGCATAGTCGCAGTCTATTTAACTGTATATTTTCCTTTACAAAGAATACATTACTTTTATTGATAACTTTATATGGAAAAACCACAATTAACACCCCGTGATGAAATAGGGAGGCATGGAGCCAATTATATCAGAACTGTAGTTGAAACTGGTTGGCGTGCAATTCTCCAGGATTTTCAAGGAACCAACGATCGTGGTTTAGACGGTGTTATTTTAGATACTCATAATGGAGCTATGACTTCTTACCAGTTTAATGTGCAAATAAAGACCAGCTCTTTTAATTCAAAATATCCTGGGGAGACTTTCCCTGCACCTGTATCAGAAAAACATCTCCTCCTGTGGAGAGAATCAAATGTTCCTGTTGTATTAATATGTGTTGATATAGGCCCTCCGACTCAAGCTTATTGGACTTTGATAAGACCAGATAGTGAATCAAGTAGTATACGTATAAATAAAAAAAATGAGTTTGGGCCTACAGATAGAGACAACATTATCTCTGAAATACAAGGGATTTATTCAACAAAGATTTCTCCGGCCGTCGGGAAAATCCTACCTATTCCTCTAAACCATTCAATACGTAAATTTGCAAAAGAATATTACTATCAAAACCTTTTAGGAAAACCGCAAAAACACCTGGTGTTTGGGCCAATAGAGTTCAGTTGGAAAGGGTGGCGTCACATAACAAGACGTGGTCGATCTATGCAAAACATTGCAAATTCTTTTATGTTACTGCCTTCTATCCGTCATGTTCTTGACCAGAATATTTTCCCAACAAAATGGAGACCTCTAAAGCCTATTAATCATGGAAATCTTATTCAGCATCGTACGTTGTTAGTTTTTTATCGGGTGGTTACTTTTAATAATAGAGCGCCAGCATGGATTAAAGTTGTTATTGAGAGGCACGTATTCCTACCAAAGGATTGGGCGTTAGCGTCACCAGATGACCCAAGACGCATAACGAATTATAAATTCTTAAGTGTTTATGAAATATCGAGACCGGTAGAACCTATGTATATGAATTGATTTAAAGGTAAGAGTCGTGGGCTGGAATCAGACTGCCAGAAGTGTCGATTAAACACTCAACGGTGTAAAGGTCGCGTCCTTAACACCCCGCCCGAAAAAAAAGTCCACGACTTACAATTATAAGTATCAAAACTTGTTTTATTTGTCAACAATATAGGTAATTAAATGTATTTATAAGAATAATAATATAACAAGGCCAATTCAGCCGACGCAAAAAGCCGCGCGACTGATTAGCGGTGTTACGAGTAGAAGATAAGTATGCAAAATGAATCAAATTAATATTCAATATTACAAGACTAGGATTGGAGAGCTAATATTAGGTTCTTTTGATGGGAGATTATGCCTGCTTGATTATAGGTATAGGAGAATGAGGGCAACAGTTGATAATCGAATCAAAAAAGGTCTTAGGGCTGATTTTATAGAAAAAAATGATGATGTATTGTCAAAAGCAAGAGTGCAACTTGATGAGTATCTTAATGGAGATAGAACAAGTTTTGATATCCCAGTATTAATGGTAGGAACTGATTTCCAGAAAAGTGTATGGGAAGCTTTAATGAAAATTCCTTACGGTAAGACTGCTTCTTATTTAGATATAGCAAAGTTCATAAATAAGAAAAAAGCTGTGAGAGCTGTTGCAAGTGCAAATGGAGCAAATTCAATTAGTTTGATTATTCCTTGTCATCGAATCATAGGAAGTAACGGGGAACTTGTTGGTTATGGTGGCGGGATATCAGTAAAAAAGCGGTTATTGAAGCTTGAGCAAAATGGAAAATAGTGTCATGTCCTGGCTTGATATATAAGACTAAGATTATTAATATTAGAAATGATATTATATCATTTTTCTTTAACAGGAATACCTAATTGTTTTGAAATACCCTCAATCCATTCATCTGTCCTTTTGTTGTCAGAACCCAATTCTTTACTTTTTAACAGATATTTTAAAGCCTCTACCGGTTTTCCAACATGATATAATGTTGTACCATAATTATGATTGATAGCGGGATTCGTTGGCTCCAGTTCCAGGGCTATCTTATAAATCTTAATTGATTCATCATAATTTTTCTTAACTTTATAAGCTAATGCTAAATTATTGAAAAAA
>JAIQZU010000005.1 GCA_021776915.1 Candidatus Scalindua sp.
CTTTTGGTTTGCTTTCTTAATTTTCGCGCATGGATAATGTCGTGCCGGAGGACAGACCTGCCTTTGGCTTGGCCTCGCCCTACTTATCTTCTGACAGATCGGGTAAAAAAAACCGTACATGCAAAAACCTACCCGGACAACGATGATAAATGGAAAGAGTGTTGAGAATATATAGGGTGAGCGCAAGGGAATATGTATTAAGTGGTAAGAAAAGAAGATGTGGGAACGGTAAATGAATAAAAGATGTAAAAAGGGCGTACAAAAAACCAAAGCTATGTAAGTGCTTTGTATATCAGTACTTATATGGGGGGGGGGGGGGTGATGGTGATGTTAGAACCTATTGCTTGTTTTATCATCTGCCTTACCTCCTTGGATTTGTTACAGATCGTGTAAAATGGTTCACTTGCGTTTACTCTATATAGTAAACTCCTCTGAAAGTCAATAAAATTGTGCGGTTAACCTACAAAAACTTTCACGATATTCAAGAGGAGTTTTCTTTCTAACGGATAAGATTTAGAAAGTTAAGAAATCAGATAAGATACTGCAAGTCACACATTATTTTGGTGGTACATTTCATGCCCTCATATATTCACGCAATGTTACAGTTGGATGAACTTGACAATCTAATTCCTTTATGTTAATTTTAATGACGCTTTGGTTTCTTAATTTTATTATAGAACAATAGGAAAAACCATGCGATATCAAGTGGCAGTAAGATATGGTATTTTAAGGAACGTTGAAAATGCTTTTACTCAAACTTCAGATTTGAGGAAAGGTGATAAAGTTGTTATACGTTCTTCACGTGGTGTAGAATTTGGTGTGGCTCTTTCAGAGCCACAGGAGTTGAATGATGAAGCAGTTGTTTCAGAGATGGGAGAGGTGCTGCATAAGATTACAGAAGAAGAAGAAAAAAAGCAGAAAGAGATTGAAGAAGAAACAATCCCATCAGAATATAGTTTCTGTCAGGAAAAAATAAAAGAACACAAGTTGCCAATGAAACTTGCCAGTGTTGAACACCTTTTTGGAAGCAAGAAGATAATCTTTTACTTCCTGGCTAAAGGGAGGGTTGATTTCAGAGAATTGGTTAAAGATTTAGCCAAGATGTACAAATCCAGGATTGAGATGAAACAAATCGGTGTTCGAGACGAAGCGAAATTGTTGGCAGAATATGAACATTGTGGCAGGGAGCTTTGTTGTAGAACGTTCTTGAGGAATTTAGAGCCGGTTACCATGAAGATGGCTAAGAACCAGAAAGCAACGCTCGATCCGTCAAAAATATCAGGTAGATGCGGCAGGCTGATGTGCTGCTTGAGATATGAAGATGAAGCGTATGAAGAAATGAAACACACGCTTCCGAAGAAAGGGACATTGATAGTCACCACCAAGGGTGTTGGCGAGGTGGTGGACTATGATATCTTACAGCAAAAAGTAACTATGGAAACAAAAGACAAAAAGTTGGTTGTTGTAACAAAAAAAGAGATTTTAGAACAAGTAAGCGGCGCACGGACAGGTATGGCAAAAGGATGTGGATCTGCCTGTGATCATGGACACGGGAATGAAGGTAGATAAAAAAAGCTTTTATGTTACTACGCCAATTTATTATGTAAATGATGTTCCGCATATAGGGCATTCATACACTACAATAGCGGCTGATACTTTAGCAAGATATAAGAGAATGAGAGGTTATGATGTCTTCTTTCTGACAGGAACAGATGAACATGGCCAGAAAATAGAGAAAGCCGCTCAGGCTAATAATGAAAATCCTGTTGAACTGGCAGATAGGATGGTAGAAAGATTTAAAGGCTTATGGAGGGTTCTTGATATCTCTAATGACGACTTTATTAGAACAACAGAGGAGCGTCATGTTAAACAAATAGAAAACGTATTTGAGGAAATGTATGAGAAGGGGGATATCTATTTAGGAGAGTATGAAGGCTGGTATTGTATTCCCTGCGAAAGTTTCTGGACGTCATCACAGTTGTCTTCAGGTAATTGCCCCGAATGTGGCCGTTCTGTTGAGAAAATAAAAGAAGAAAATTATTTCTTTAGATTGTCAAAATACCAGAATTTACTTTTGGAACATTTCGATAAACACCCGGATTTCATCAAGCCGGAATCGAGAAGAAACGAACTGCACAGAAGGATAGTTGGAGGTATAGATGATATTAGTGTAAGCAGGGCAGCGGTTGAATGGGGCATCCATGTGCCCATGAATAAGAAACATACTATTTATGTGTGGGTTGATGCCCTTTTTAATTATATAACGGCTTTAGGATATTATGAATACTCTGAAAAACTGAAGAGATATTGGCCCGCCAATGTACATATAATCGGAAAAGAAATCTTATGGTTTCATGGTGTTGTGTGGCCTGCAATGTTGATGTCGTTGGGGATAGAAGTGCCTTGCCAGATATATGCTCATGGCTGGTGGACATTGGAAGGACAGAAGATATCAAAATCCCTGGGTAATGCAATAGATCCTGTCAAGATAACGGATACTTATGGCATAGACACTTATAGATATTTTCTGCTTAGAGAAGTGCCATTTGGACTGGATGGTAATTTTTCTTACGATGCCCTGGTGAACAGAATAAATTGTGACTTGGGAAACGATTTAGGAAATCTACTGCATAGAACATTGACTATGGTTGAAAAATATTGTGACGGTACAGTACCGGAAGCCGAGAATTTATCGATGGAAGGTAAGGTATTAGTTGATAGGGTTGAGAAACTTAATGAAGAGGTTGAACTTGCGATGAGTGATCTGCAATTCAGTAAGGCATTGGAAGCAATTTGGGACCACATCGGACTGGTTAATAAATATATAGAGATCTCGAAGCCCTGGGCATTGGCGAAAGAAACGAGCATGAAGAATAAGCTTAATGAAGTCTTGTATAATCTTGTTGAATCAATTAGAATATCTTCGCTATTCATTTTACCATTTATGCCAAATGTTGCTGTTGAGATACAAAGGCAGTTGGGATTGTCTTCAGATGGCAAGTCTATTAATAATAAAATTACATGGGGTGGAACCCGGCCTGGAACCAGGGTATGCAAAGGGGAGCCGATCTTTCCAAGGGTAGAATATTCTGCGGCAAGTTAACAGATAATAATTGTAAAGAATATTGATTAATCAATTAGTTTAGATTAAAAAGTATGGGTAAGAAAACTGCACAAGATACATGGAAGAAGCTTCAACGGATAATTGATAAAGACAGCCGTTACTCGGTTCAGGCATACCAATTTATTTTTGAAGCTCTTGACTTTACTGCTTCTAAACTTGGGAAGAAATATAATAGCTCAAGGGAGGAGGAACGTCATGTTAGTGGACAGGAGCTCTCGGAAGGGATCAAAAAATATGCTTTGATGAAGTTTGGTTTTATGACAATGAAAGTCTTTGATCTGTGGGGTATTACTAACAGTGGAGATTTTGGAGAAATAGTCTTTAATCTGGTAGAGAGCGGATTAATGGGTAGAACGGAATCAGATTCAATAGATGATTTTATGAATCTTTATGATTTTCAAACAGAATTCGAGGATAAATTCCGGTTTGATGGCGACTTTGATCTTTCGTATTCCTGGAATCTTTATGGAAGAAAGGAATAAGATATTAAATCACGTTATGCTTTTAACGCAACGAAAACCCACATTGTTGTCTTTGCCACTTGGCACACTACAGCTTCTATAAGCACAGCTTAAAATGTTCATGTGGTTTATCCACGACCCTCCACGAACCACACGATATTTTCCTTCAGTATACCATTCCTGGCACCACTCCCAGACATTTCCTGACATATCATAACAACCGTAAGGGCTTACTCCGGATTGATGTGTTCCTACATTAGTGGGAGCGCCTTTAGAAATGTCTAAATCAAAAACAGCGAAACTTTGATCTGGTTTTGCATTTCCCCACGGATATTCTCTTCCGTCTGTGCCTCTAGAGGCTTTTTCCCATTCTTTTTCTTCCGGCAGCCTCTTTCCTGCCCAATTTGCATAAGCAATTGCATCATCCCAACTCACACCGACTACAGGTTGATTTGTGTTGTTAAATCTTTTGTCTTTCCAGAAAGCAGGTTCATCATAGTTTGTTTCTTCTATAAAACTTTTGTATTGATTATTTGTTATTGGATACTTATCAATATAAAATGCATCAACATTTACAGAATTTTTTTCATTTCCCATGAGAAAGATTCCTGCAGGAATATAAACCATTGCAGAACCGTCTTTCTCATTAATGATTCCTTTTTTTTGAGTTATGTTACTCTTTTCTTCCATATTTATTGATACTCTTATCTAAAAATAATCTCTATATAACACGTCTATTTTCTGCTAAATGATTCGACATGTATTCTATGATTGTGTATCACTGTAACTTAACTTGCAATTACGACAGTATAAAATTGCCAATTGCAGTAAAGCTATCAACTAGATATCCGCAAGGATAAAGCACGATAGATACACTTTGCATTGAATATTACTCTGCTATATTACTATTTTAACTAGCAAAGTTGTGGGTTTGTATACTGCAACAAGATGTGTTTTTAGTCTGATAAGGACACGCGTAATCTACAATTATTAAAGTAGTTTGTCAAGAACAAAGAGTGTGAAATGGAAGTTGTATTATATGCTGGGATATCTTTGAAATAAATATAAATAACGACTCCAGTTATATTTATATTTTCTCTAATTGCATTCTGAAGTAATAGTTTTACAGATTTTCTATTTCCGGAAACAATCCGCCTACTTTCATATCCCCGTATTCAAGCCTTTCGGGGATGAATATTAAGACCGTGAGTTCCGGGTCATTTAAAAAAATCAATTAACTGACTGAATGACAATCCGCACAGGTTTTTTTGTATTTTGTCTGATAATGACAATATCAACTTCGTCTCCAACTTCGTGTCTGTCCAGAATTCTGACAAGGTCGGTACTGTTTTTTACATGAGAGCCATCAACTTCAATTATTATATCTCCCATCTCTATTCGGCCATTCGGCAGACGTTTCACTTCCCTCAGCCCAGCTTCTTCCGCAGAACTCCCTTTAAATACTTCAAGTATTCCCACACCTTCTATCCCTATTCTGGACATAATATGTTCCGGAATAAGCGAAATGCCAAATCCCGGACGTCCTACCTTTCCATGATTGATCAGTTTTGTGACAATCCGATTTACCGTATCCACAGGTACCGCAAATCCAACTCCGGAATATGTACCACTGGGACTTATAATGGCGGTGTTTACACCAATCAATCTGCCGAATGAATCCAGAAGAGGCCCCCCTGAATTTCCCGGGTTTATGGCTGCGTCTGTCTGGATTACGTCGTGAATATATCTCTTGGTCATAGACTGGATTGTTCTGCCCAGAGCGCTGATAACGCCGGTAGTCAAGGTATAATCCAGTCCAAATGGGTTCCCGATTGCCAGTACCTTTTGGCCTACCCGTAAATCGTTAGAACTCCCGATCATCACAGGTGAAATATTAAGGTTCGTGGCATTGATTTGTAATACTACAAGATCATGGTCAGGATCTGCCCCCACTACATCGGCATCGTAGCTTTTTCCGTCCTGTAACCTGACCTCTATTTCGTCAGCCTCATAGACAACATGGAAATTTGTTACTATGTGTCCCTTGTTATCCCACAGGAAACCTGAGCCGGTTCCCTGGGGTACTTCCATAACGTTAAACGAAAAATAATCTCTCTGGAGTCTCTTGTTGGTTATGTATGTGACGGAAGGAGAAATCCGTTCAAAGACCTCAATATTGGCTCTCTCATCTGCTCCTAAATCCCCAATTGGCTGTGTCACCGGGCGCATTCCAATTTTTGACTGGAAAAAACTCGTAGGCTTTATACCAAAAAAATCGGCAACTATCCATACAATCACAATAATAATCAGGATCCTGGCCAATTTTACCATTTTCGGATTTGTAAAAGAACTGTTTTGCATAAATTTATAGTATAGTAATTTTCGTTTTAATAAATCCCCACTAGTCCATCTTTTAAAGGGGATAAGGGGGGGGATGGTAAAACAAATGTCAAATTCCATTTACACTTAATTCTACAATCCCAACGATTACTGAATCATTTTATACCAATTGAAATGAGTAATCAAATAAATATGGGACAATTAATCCATTGATTGAAAATTTAGCTTATTCGATAAAATCATAAACTATAACTTTCCTAACAAGTGGTTTGAGAGCTTTTTCAACAGCTTCTTTATGTACCGGATGATTGAGATATTCAAACAGTTTCTGTTAGTTTTCAAAAGACAAATATATTGCAACGTCAAAACTGCTATCCACAATCTCTCTTTCACTGTGAATCACTCTGTCTACCCGAACAGATTAGTCAGGAGGGTAGACACTTTTAACTGTTTATGACACGAAAAATTTATAATTAATTCAAAGCTGGTTCAGGCTTGTAGCCTGAACTGAAATGTTTTGGTTCAATCTGCAAGATTGAACCAGCATAAATGAAATTTGATATTCATTTTTAAAATATTACAATAAACAATGTAGGATGGCACGATGTCGTGCCGAAGGACAGACCTGCCTCTGGCATAGCATCGTGCCATCCTACACAGAGAACACCTCTTTCCTTACGGTAATCCTTTCGATAAATTCCTCGTTTGGCTCATATCCTGTTCCGGGTACTTGAGTGATTTTGATAAATCCATCATTGTTGACGGTGACGGGTGGCTCGATGATGTCTTCTTC
>JAIQZU010000041.1 GCA_021776915.1 Candidatus Scalindua sp.
GGCAACAAAGCCATTTGTTTACGATTACTATATCTATATGCCATTCATATACCTCCTTTCTTGAGGTATATTATACCAAAGACATTTCATGTTTACTAAGCCTTCTAATTCTTTTGTCCTTGTTATTATGACACAGTCTGCGAGGCAGGGTGTCTATGTAGGCAAAAAGCAAAGTTTTAAATTCCTTGAATATTGAACCTGAATTGATATAATTGTAAAAAATATAACTCCTTTGACCTTTTAATCTTATGAAATATTGTAATTATGGATAAGGGTAACGATAAATATGTAAAAGCCCCGCTGGGCATGAAAGATATTTTCCCTGACGAAAGGTTGTTATGGACAGAGATGGAGAACGCTGCAAGGGAAGAGTTTGAGATAGCCGGATATCATGAGATAAGGACACCGGTTTTTGAAGATACACGTCTCTTTGTAAGGAGTATCGGAGAAACTACAGACATAGTAGAAAAAGAGATGTACACTTTTGGTGATACCGCAGGGTCAACCATTACACTCCGTCCTGAAAATACAGCTCCGGTTATGAGGGCATATCTCGAATATGAACTATTCAAGACAAAGAAATTCCGGAAATTTTATTACATCGGGCCAATGTTCAGAAAGGAACGTCCACAGGCAGGGAGATTAAGGCAGTTCCATCAAATGGGCATAGAGGCGATAGGGTCATACGATCCATTGCTTGATGTTGAAACAATAAAGGTTGCTACGAGAGTATACGACCGGCTTGGGCTGGATGGATACGTGGTTAAGGTAAATACTATCGGATGTGAGAAATGCAGGCCGGGATACAGGGCAATACTGAAAGAGGAACTGTTACAATATAAAGACGAATTATGCGAACTCTGCAAGGCAAGGATTGAGAGGAATGTGTTCAGGGTACTTGATTGCAAAAATAAAAAATGTAAAGAAATACGCCAGAATGTATCAAACACAGAGGACCATACGTGTAGTGACTGCCGTGATCATTTTAAAACCGTTAAGGGTGCATTCGATGATATAAATCTCGAATATACAATAGACCCCCACCTTGTAAGGGGCCTGGACTATTATACAAAGACAGTTTATGAGATAACGCATCCGGCAATGGGTGCCAGAGACACGATATGTGCGGGCGGACGCTATGATAACCTGATTTCTGACATTGGCGGGCCGCCAACAGGTGCAGTCGGATTTGCTGCCGGTATGGAGGCGTCAATGATAGCCGTATTAAAGACTAGAGAAAATAATAAGAACTCACAACCTGATACGTCGTCACTGTCGCCGGACGTATACATTGTATCAATAAGCGCTGAGACCAGAAACCACTGTTTTAAACTGCTTAACGAACTGAGGTTGAGTGGTCTATCGGTTGATATGGACTACGAAAGCAGAACCCCAAAGGCGCAGATGAAAGTAGCCAACAAGATCAATTCAAGATTTACTATCATTATGGGGCCTGACGAAATTGAAAAAGGGGTGATTAAATTGAAGAACATGCAGACGGGAGACGAAACCTTTTCGGGTGATACTGATAAGATTATACAAATAGTGAAAGGAAATAAATAAATGTCTGATTTACAAAGAACACATACATGCGGACAGCTTCGCAGGGCGGATGCTGGAAGTGAGGTTACGCTCTCCGGCTGGGTAGATACCAGAAGAGACCACGGTGGAGTTATTTTCATCGATTTAAGAGACAGATACGGTAAGACACAAGTGGTATTCAACCCGGAACATAATGCAGAAGCTCATAAAGAAGCATCAGACCTCAGGTCTGAGTATGTTATAGCAGTAAAAGGCAAGGTTAATGAAAGACCTGAAGATATGATTAATCCAAAATTAGAGACTGGTGAGATTGAAGTAATGAGTGACAAACTTGAAATATTAAATACAAGTGAGACGCCACCATTTGAGATTACAGCCGATACCGATGTTTCAACCGAATTAAGGCTTAAGTATAGATACCTGGACCTGAGACGTCCGGTTATGCAGAAGTACTTAACCTCCAGACACAGGGTTTGCCAGGCTGCAAGGAAGTACTTTGACAGTAATAATTTTATTGAAGTTGAAACGCCGTTCCTGACCAAGAGCACACCGGAAGGCGCCAGAGACTATCTTGTCCCGAGTAGGATAAACAGGGGACAATTCTATGCACTTCCGCAATCCCCCCAGCTCTTTAAACAGATATTAATGGTTTCCGGTTTAGATAGATATTTCCAAATAGTCAAATGCTTCAGGGACGAGGATCTTCGTGCACAACGTCAGCCCGAATTCACGCAGATCGATCTGGAGATGTCATTCGTCAGGGAAGATGATGTTATAAATATTATAGAAGGATTGATGGTGGAGGTATTTAAAGCCGTACTTGGTAAAGAAATTACTGCTCCATTCAAACGGCTTTCGTATCGTGATGCCATGAGTCTATACGGGTGCGATGCCCCGGATTTGAGGTTTGAAATGACAATAAAGGAAATAACAGACATAGCGAAAAAGTCTAACTTCAAGGTATTTAAAAGCGTAGCCGAATCCGGAGGTCAGGTTAGGGGTATCAATGCTACCGGCTGTGCAAAGCTTTCGAGAAAAGAGATAGACGAACTTACAACCTTCGTCAACCAATTCGGAGCAAAGGGTCTTGCATGGTTTAAGGTTGATGAAAACGGACTTACTTCTCAGATTGCAAAGTTTTTTAACGCTGATCTTCAATCGGAAATAATAAAACGTTTCAGTGCCGTACCCGGCGATCTGCTACTGTTTGTGGCTGACAAGGAAAGTGTAGTCTCACAGGCACTGTCACAACTACGGATTAATATTGCTAAAACCAATGGTTTCATTAATGAAGATGAATTTAATCTTTCATGGGTAGTTGATTTTCCTTTATTTGAATATAACGAGGAGATGGACAGATACGATTCTCTTCATCATCCTTTCACGTCACCGCATCCGGACGATCTTGAGTTTCTTGAGGAGCGACCGCTGGATGTCAGGGCAAGGGCTTACGACATAGTGCTGAATGGGGTTGAATTGGGCGGTGGCAGCATAAGAATACATCGGCAGGATGTGCAAAAAAAGATATTCAACTTGCTCAAGATTGATGAGGCTACGGCACAGGAAAGATTTGGATTCCTGCTCGAGGCTCTCAAATACGGCGCACCGCCGCATGGGGGCATAGCCCTGGGACTTGATCGAATGGTAACAATACTATTAGGTCTTGATGATATAAGAGAAGTCATTGCATTTCCGAAGACCCAGAAGGCAGCATGCCTCATGGTTGATGCCCCTTCGGATGTGGATGAAAAACAGCTCAAAGATCTCGGCCTGTCACTTCAAAAACCGGACTAAACTTTCCTGAGATTTACCACGGATTTTCACGGAAAAACACAGATAAAAAATATAACTTATGTTATTTGTCATTCCTGCTAAGGCGGGAATCTAAATTCTTTCTCTGCGCACTTTGCGTCTACTTGTCCTCGGCGCCTTTTGTCCTGGGAGCGGTGAATATCAGTGTCTACATCTGACTTAGACAAATCTATTCAATACATCAAGGGTGTCGGACCCAAAAGAGCCCAGACTCTTGCACGGTTGGGCATACACACGGTAAAAGACCTTCTCTACTGCTTTCCACGTACATACCAGGACAGGTCCCGTGTAGAGAAAATTTCAGACTTGAAAGATGGTACCACTGCAATGGTGAAGGGTATTGTTATCAATATTAAGTCATTCAGGACCAGAGGGTGGAAGAGTATTTTTGAGGCATCAATTGGTGACGGGACCAGCATGCTTCAGGTTAAATGGTTCAATCGTCCCTATCAGAGTGAAATATTCCAGGTGGATGACCATGTGTTTTTATATGGCAAGGTCTCTTTGTATAAGCAGACACTTCAGATGGTAAATCCTGAATATGAGATAGCTTCAGAGGAAGATGGTCAGGGTAAGAGCGTAGGTATCTTGCCGGTATATCCACTGACAGAGGAGATGAGACAAGTCAGTTTCCGTAAGCTGGTGAAAACAGTCGTTGATGAGCATTACAACAAGGTTGAAGAGATATTTACGGATGATATTATCAGCAAACAGAAGTTTGTGCCAGTTACCCTCGCAATAAAGAATATTCACTTTCCCGATTCCCTGGATAGTCTGGAGGAATCTAAGCGACGGCTCAAATATGAGGAATTCTTCCTGTTTGAGACGGCAATGGCTCTTCGCAAACGCGGTATAAAGGAGGTGAGCGGGTATAAATTCCGTATTGGCCAGAATGTAGAAAATCACATCTACAAACTCTTTCCATTCAAGCTTACTGAAAGTCAGCAGAAAGTAATCAGTGAAATCCACGAAGACATGTGCAGCGAGAGACCAATGAACAGATTGCTGCAGGGGGATGTTGGCTCCGGCAAGACAGCAGTGGCGGTTTACGCACTGCTTGCAGCTGTTGCAAATGGCTTTCAAACTGCCTTTATGGCGCCTACAGAAATCCTTGCCGAACAACACTATCGTACGCTCAGTCTCATGCTCGAACAGGCAAAGGTGGAAATACTGCTTCTCACCGGTGGTGCGAAGGCAAAGATACGGAAGGAAAATATTGAACGAATAAAACAGGGTGAAATTGATCTTGTGATAGGCACACACGCACTGATACAGCAGGACGTAGAATTTAAAAAGCTTGGATTGATAGTGATAGACGAGCAGCACAAGTTTGGCGTAATGCAGCGTACGCGACTGAGGCAAAAAGGACACAAACAACAACCGGACGTACTCGTCATGACGGCAACTCCTATACCCAGGAGCCTTTCTCTGACCGTATTTGGTGATCTTGATATCTCAACCATTGATGAACTTCCACCCGGCCGAACACCGGTGGTGACATATCGTGTACCAGCTAAGAAAGAGAACGATGCTTACGGGTTTATTCGTAAAGAGATAGATAAGGGGAGGCAGGCGTTTGTCGTCTATCCGCTGGTGGATGAATCTGAGAAGCTCGACCTCAAGTCAGCGACTGTTGAGGCGGAGAGTCTCAGGGATGAGGTATTCACCGGACTAAATGTAGGGCTACTGCACGGTCAGATGAAATCAGAAATGAAGGATTTGATCATGACTGATTTTATTAATCATAAATATGATATTCTTGTGTCAACTATAGTAATTGAAGTGGGAATTGATGTGCCTAATGCTACTGTTATGGCGATTGAGCATGCAGAGAGATTTGGCCTTGCACAGCTTCACCAGCTCCGTGGCAGGATAGGGCGCAGTTCACACCAGTCATACTGCCTGCTCTTTGGAACACCCAAAAGTATAGAGTCCCGACAGAGGATCAAGACAATGCTGGAGACAAACGATGGTTTCAAGATAGCAGAAGAAGACCTGAGGCTCAGGGGGCCGGGGGAGTTCTTCGGTACACGACAGCATGGTTTACCCGAATTCAAGATTGGAGACATAATCAATGACTATGCTTTATTAAAGATGGCAAGAGACGATGCCTTTGAACTCGTCAAGGAGGGCTATAAATCAAAGTCCTCAAAGAAACAAATGCTTTTGAAAAAGATTACGGAAAGCTTTAAGGGTAAACTTGATTTGATAAATACGGGGTGAAGGAAAAATAGAAGGCAGAAGTGAAAAATCAGGCCCTTTTTATATTTGTCGAGTAGAGAGATGCGTCCTTTACTTTATTTTTGGTTGACACTGTAAACATATTGTATTACACTGATCCAAATGCCATATATTGTCGATGAAAGTAAAATATTAAAAACATTAATTAAATTAGAGAAATCAATCAGAGCTGCTTATTCAGCCTGGAAAGGAATTGTTACTAATCACGGATTAAGGGGATTGAGAGCTGTCAAAGGTTTTCATTTAGAAAAGTTAAAGGGAAAACGAAAAGGACAATATTCGTGTCGGCTTAACAGAGGTTATAGAGTCTTTTTCAAAAAGATTGATAATAATTTTGTGATTGATGTATTGGAGATAAATAAGCATGCGTACTAAAAAAAAGGTTACAGCATTAAAGGTTGGTCAGGAATTGATAGAGCTTGGTTTAAAAGTTCAACGTAAAGAGGTGTCTTTAGACGTAGTTATAAATGAAATTGATCCGGACTTTCTTGGTTCAGTTTCTAAGGATATCCCGGAATGGGAAAAAGATATTAAGCCTTATGACAGGATATCGGCCTTAATGGAAATTCAGGGCATAAACAAATCAGAACTTGCAAGAAGGCTGGGTATCTCAAGGCAATATGTAACGGATTTACTTAACGGGAAAAAACCAATTACGTTAAAAGCTGCAAAAAAACTAGCTCATGCTCTGGAGGTACCAGTATCCGGAATCCTCGGAATGCAATGATTTCTTGCATATCCTGGCCGCATGGCAACAAAATAGGCACTGTTAGAATATCCCTATTATCCCGTTTATAAATTCAAGGAGAATCCTGATGAAGTCCAAGATCACCTCTAAATATCAAACTACAATTCCAAGGGAAATCAGTGACAGACTTAATTTAAGTGTATCCGATTCAATCGAATGGAAAATTGAAAAAGACAAGATATTCGTTGAACCTGTAAATAAACCATTTCTAAAATATAAAGGTTCCATTAAAATAAAATCCGGTAATATTAAAGAAGATATTATTAGAACTCAAAACTCCGGTACTAACATTTGACAAACCATTTTCCAATCAACTGTTCAATACAAACATACCTCACGAACTGATAAAATAGATTAGCATTAAACGATGCCTTTAAACTCGTTAATGAGAGCCGGAAATCAAAGTCAGCAAAGAAGCAAATGCTACTGAAAAGGATTACAGAAAGCTTTAAGGATAAGCTTGATTTGATAAATACGGGGTGAGGGGTTTTTAGGTCAAGTGCAACTTTTGGTCACGCTTGCTCGTTCATGTAAAAATTCTGGTGCGAAGTCAGCGCCATTATCCCATGACAAGGTGTGTCCTCTTATCTTGAAGTTTTTAAAATAACTAATATCCTGCAGTGGTTTAAATACGCCTACATCCAATTCAGATGAGAGATCCACATTGCCTGATGTCCCATTATTAAACTCTACCCATATTGTGTAATCTTTTATGTATTTTGCGTCAGTAACATGTAAAAACATTTCTTTGTTGCTCCTTTAACTATTCTAATGGTTCTATTTTCTTCAGTGGCATTTTCTTTTCAGCAAATTCCCAATTCTCAATTAATTCATTTTTATGTAAAACATACCACTCAAGCACCGCATTTAGTACTATTCTTCCTTTCAAATTTCTTCATTAAGGTAAGGATTAATTTACATTAAAAGATGTGTGATATCCAAAAGAATCCTGTTCAAAGATGACACTCCTAATTAATAAGATTGAATAGGATGCTGCTCAATCCAGTCCTATTGCCTGCTCTTTGGAACGCCAAAAAGTATAGAGTCCCGACAGAGGATCAAGACAATGCTGGAAACAAACGACGGCTTCAAGATAGCAGAAGAAGACCTGAGGCTCAGGGGGCCGGGGGAGTTCTTCGGGACAAGACAGCACGGCCTACCAGAATTCAAGATAGGGGATATAATAAAAGACTACGACATAATAAAACTTGCTCGTGAAGACGCCTTTGAGTTCGTCAAAGAAGGTCATAAATCTAATAATTCAAAGAAGCAAATGCTACTGAAAAGGATTACAGAAAGCTTTAAGGATAAACTTGATTTGATAAATACGGGGTGAGGAGGAAGTTTTCTTTAAACAAATAGTCGCTGACCCTGTTATCGCTGTTATCGCAAAGAATGACGCTAACTATTTTACCTTCATTGACAGTGATGGCAAAAAAGAACCATCAAATTTTCTTAGAATTTATTTCCAAACAAAAGATCATCACGTGGCGGAAAGAATTATGACGGCATTGATGCATGCAATAAAAATTGTTCAAAAAGAGGATATTTTCTAACAGAACATGTAATAACGACAGTTTATGTATATTTGATTATATGTTTTTTGGGGGACAACCTATAATCTCTTTGTAAAGCGATAACTGTAATTTAGGGAGTAATTCCAAGAGAGTACCTTACTCCTTTATTTTAATTTATGTTTATTAACTCTTATAATTACCTTGTTGCCCGCAACGATTAGGCTCAGAGGCGGAGTTAGCCGTCCCTTGCAGCTGTTTGTTCGATCATTTTCAAGGTATAATTGATCTGATTTACAAGGGAGTCTTTAAATGGACTGTTTGGCAGAAGCTGAGCTTTTTGTAAAGCAATATCGATAAGTTCATTAGCTTTAGGGTGGTTGTTTATACTCGACTCTGCCTGTGCCAAATACATCAATGTATGGGCATCGGTAGAATTAACAAAATGTTGATTTTCTGTTGGAAATTTGCTCCACACATTTAACGCTAAATCATAATACTTACGACCTAAATCTATTTTACCGACAGTAAATAAATATCCAGCGAAGGCTCTCGATGCAACATTGTAGTCATTGGAGTTTTCTGCTTTTGTAATTGCTTTTTCATAGAAGAATGGTAGATCTTTTGTAATGTTTGAACCTGCTAGTGCTGTAGTAACTGCAAAATATTCAGTGGATGAAAAAGAATCAGGAAATCTTTTGATCATCTCGACAGTTTGAGTTATCAGAAGAAGATTTTCCTGATTTACCATTGCAGACAAGGATTGACCTAAAGCATCGCCTTCATATTTTTTTAATAATTCAAAATTCTCGAGAGGCAGCTTAGATATACGTTGCAGTAACTCCCTGGCCTCGCTCCTGTTTTCTCTTATTTCTTGTCTATGACTATTGTAATAGGATACTATAGTGGTTCCGAAGGAAAACATAAACGCTAATAAGGCTATTAATACCGGGGCGCTTTTATACCAAGGTGCCTTCTCCTTTGTCAACTGAATTTGGAGTGAGTCAACTTCATGTTTTAACATTTGAAAATCTACGTTATCTTCCATAATTTTCTTCCTCCAAAATGCTGAAGAACGTTGAAAACTTATGGTATACTATATCTCAGCAAGCATAAGCCATGAAATGAATTAAGTTTTAGCGATTTCTTGTTAACAACTAATTTACGACAATTGCTGCAACCCAAATGGGAATTAATCTGGAAAAAGGTACAGGTTGAGTAAAATGTGCCATTGGATCATTTATATGCAATACAGACTCCACGCCATTGCGTGTTTGCACGAAAGACATACCTCGCAAAACTACTACGTGAAAACCTCTCATTCCCGACCTAACTTTCAAAAGAATGGGTCGGCCTGATGCAAGTGTCTGGTAAAGCATCATTGGATTTGTTGGCGGTGCAATGTTAGTATAACGTCCCCCAAAGTGTCCTATCAGAAATTGTACCTGCTGCATAGTACCTGTACGTACACACTGCGGATTATATCCAGAACAACAATCACCGGGATGGGCGCCATTAGCTATTGCTACTAATGCACACTGTTGTGTGGTATTATCAGGACCAACTACAGAATGGATAATTTGTTGAGCTACAGCTACCCAACACCAAACTTCAGCTTCTTGTTGAATGTTGGGTATGGGTAGGTCTACAGGCGGTGGAACGCGTTGAGCATGAACTACTCCAGATAATAACATCACACTAATAAAGCAAAGAATTTGTTTATAATATTTGATCATAGCTGGTTCCCTCCAATATGTTTTATGTCCAAATAGAAGTAAAGTTTAACAAACCATTCCGAATCGCTATTGAGACATTTTACTTAATGTTAATGACAGTTACGGGTATTAAATATTGTGTACACGGAATCATATAGTTACTATTTAAAGAATAAGTATGGTTTAAGAATGGTGATTCTTGGTAATCATATTCATGGTAATTACATCCACCTAAAATAAAATTAAATAGGTACACTCATTCAAATATCAAAATTTGTGCCAGTGTGTCAGATAAGCATTTCCTGCCAGTACTATTTAACCTTATCCATGTACTCAATAATAACTTAAAGTATTTATTGATAATTTTAATTCATTTGAATTAAAACATGCTGAATATTGAAAATGTGACATGGCGCAATATTGTGACAGCACAAATTTGTGATATGGCACATTTAGTGAATTGCTTTAATGATATTTCAGACAATTACTCAAAAGCAAAAGATTATTGTTAACACGGCTGAGAAGCACAATAGTTACTATTAAATCTGGACTGGTCAAAATTGATCATAAAAACTTCTTCTAACCTCAATTTAGTATGATATTACGATTTGATGACGGCTATATTTGGTAAGAAAGTTCATGTATTTACATCCCTGCAATAATAAACTTTATTTAAGACAACTTATCCACGCACGCTACGTGATATAGTTTTTGTGATTTCAGGATTGAATGTGATGAAATAATAAATCTACACATCATTAAAGTCAAGGAAAAAGAAGTTTTGCGATTAAGGGATTGAAGAATTGAGGAATTAAGGAATTTATTGATAAACGTAACGGAGATACGGAGAATCGGAGAGAAGTAAAAGAAAATAGGCAGTTTACAGTAAACAGTAGGCAAAAGGGAATAAAACGAATAAATGCGATGCTTGATTTATTTAATTCATTTATTTGATGCAAGAACTATTGGATACTTTTCCTTCGTCGGTGTTTTGTGAGTCTTTGGCTGTAATGTTATCAACATCTTAGTCATGACTTCCACAATACGCTCTTTTGCTCCCGGTCTTTGAGCTGGAAGCCCATAAGCGACAGCTCTTATTTCCCACTTATTCAGAATATTAGAAAACAGAATAACAATATACCCATCATCTTCTTTACTGAAAACTACCTCTAAAGGAATTTGCATATACGATGGATACTTTTCCCAATACTCCCTATCACCTCCACACACTGTGACATTGTAATAAGTAGTGGGAGTCTCATTGATTTTATAGTTTGATGGGATACCAAATTCATCAACGAAGACCTTGAGCAATTTACTTATACCAAGAGTCTGTCCAGATCTTTTTACAGTAGTATATTCTTGAGGGCAGTGAAATAATCCGGCAGCATCAGAATATTTGGAACTAGACATATACTCGAAGAATTCCACTGAAAGAGCTTGAATTTGGTCTTCAATTAATTCCTGGGATGCAGCTGATTCCTGTCCTGATGCACGAGTACTCAAAACCGAAAGAAGGATACAGCATGTCAAAATCAGTAAACTCTTTTTCATAAGCTATTAACCTCATAAAATGTTCACTTTAATTCCGGTTTATGTTCTTATGTAAGCACTGTCTATATTATCGGTTTACCACAAACATTCTTTAATTATGCATCTTAATATGCCATAAATTTCATGTGATAAGAGTTTTCTTTCAGAAAAGACTCAAGTGTTAATTATTTAACATGATACATAAAATAATATTCCTCATTTATTACCTGAAAGAGAATGAATTGCGAGAACGAAACAGGCAAATTTTTCCTATTTAGGATACTTTAAGAAGATAAGGAGATTTGAGTCTTTGGATTTACGAATAACTAGTAATGAACAACACCTTGTTTCCAATCAGAAGGCGATGGTGGACGTAAACGTTTGCCTTAGCGAATCTGCCTCAGGCATGACTTATTTCAGTGTTTCTCCGTGGTAAAAAGTTTTTCTACTCCGAGGAAGACATCGTCAGGCAGGATTGATGACATGCATATTGGATCACCGCATGTTCTTTTCCTGCACGGACTGCATGGTACGTCCTTTTTTATTACTATTGCCTTGCCGTTGTACGGACCGTAGATTTCAGGGTCTTTCGGCCCGTAAATTCCTACAACAGGAATATCCAGTATGGATGCAATATGCAGAGGCCCTGTATCTCCACCAATAAAAAGACTGGAGTGACTTATTAATTCTACTAGTTGTTTGATAGACCTGGTTTCGCATGCGGGAATCGCCTTGTGTTTCATTTTCTCCACTATCTCTTTGACTATACCGAATTCATACGGCCCCCATGTAAAGACTACGTTAACCTCATAATTATCCAGTATCATATCGGCAAGTAAGGCATAGTTTAAAGGAGGCCATTGTTTGTATAACCCGAACTTACTTGTACCGGGATGGATAATAATTATCGGGAGAGATGGGTTAATGTCTGAATTGATAAATTCAGAGATGTACTTCTTATCCGCCTTGAAGACAGGAAGCTTTGGTCTCTGAAATCCGTTTTCAATGCCAAGTTCTTTCAGCAGAAATAGATTTTTGTCTATCCTGTGCATCTTCTTTACCGGTGGATATGCCTGATATTGAGTAGTTAAATAATTCAATTCCTTACAGTAACCTCTTCCAAAGCCTACTCTTTTCCAGGACCCTGTTGCCAGATTCATTATCCCGCTCTTGAGGTTGCCCTGAAAGTCAATGACAAGGTCATAATGCTCTCCCCGAAGTTTCTTGTAAAAGGAAATAATATTAGATAATGTGTTAAGGGTTTTACTAAACTTCAATATTTCCTTCTGCCACCTCTTTCTTGGAAATACTATAACGTCGTTAATATCAGGGTGTCCTGTGATGATATCACTTGCTTTATCCTCTACAAGCCAGGATATTCTTGACTCCGGAAAACGAGAGCGTAACAGTCTGAGTGCGGGGAGTACGTGGACTACATCTCCAATTGCACTGAGGCGGATTATCAATATTTTTTCCGGCTTTTCAGTTATTAATATACCCATGGTTATTATTTTACAAGTTTTCAGTCATGAATGGAAATGTTTCTTTGTTTATCTTTAAGCTTTCCTTTGCGCCCTTTGCGGTGAATTGCTGTGAACTTTTTTGACATAGCAATCACACTATAGTATAATCCCTCAACAATGAAGAACGTGGAACTACCAGCTAATTTCTCAACTTTGACCAAAGGGAAAATAACCTTATATATTAAAAAGGAGTATGAACACAAGTTGTCAGCACAAGATATAGACATGCTTTTTGGCCTGCACAAAGATGGTGATAAATTAAAGGTTTCTTACCACGGAAGAACACCCTGTAAAACCCTCATAATGGAGAGTATTGATAATGCAAGTTTTGTAGCGAGAGATTACTGGCATGGCGGGTTGTTTAGAAATATATTAAGGGACATTTTCTGGGACAGGCTGCGTCCTTTAAGAGAGTTGTCAATATGTGAGGCTGCCGGCAAGAGCGGTATTAAGACTTCAGAGGTTGTTGCAATAGTTAAGAATAAGATTCTGGGGTCTCTTTATAAGTGCCGGTTAATTTCAAGGGAAATAACAGGTGCTATAGATTTAATGGAGTTACTATTAAAACCTGAGACAGATAAATTAGTTGCACGAAAGAGACAAATTATTAATAAGGTGGCGGAGGCAGTAAAAAAGATGCACGACGCCGGCATTTACCATGCTGATCTACATCTGAAAAATATTCTAGTTCAATTTGCCGAATGTGACTCAGTTGATGCGTATATAATAGATTTAGATAAATCCAGGCAGTATGAAAAGATCGACTTACATAAAAGAATGAGGAATATAATGCGCCTGGACAGATCGGTTGAAAAAATGGTAAGAAACAATAAAGATGTGTTTGGTCCGGGATCTCCGTTTCCAATATCCAAAACTGATAAATTAAGATTTTTGAAGGAGTATATAAAAACAGATAATAAAAATGAGAAACCACTTAGATATTATCTTCAGTCTTATAATACATCTCATAGTCTTCATAGATTATGGTGGGTTCTTGGTGGTGGGTAGGAGGCCGTAGGGGCGTATGGCAATCCCCGGACAAACCGCGCCGAGGACTTTACGCCCGTACACATACAAGCCGCAACCTTGAGGTTGTATAACTTAAGTGAAATTTCCATATAACCATCAAAAGATGTGTACGCAGGCTAAAGCCTGCGGCTACAGTTAAGGGAGAATTATTTGTGATTATATCATACATCACTGGAATTATTATATCATACTTGATCGGAGCTATTCCTTTTGGTTATTTAATAGCCGTTGCAAAGGGAATAGATATTCGGACACAGGGCAGTGGAAATATAGGAGCGACAAATGTCGGCAGAGTACTTGGGCGAAAATATGGATTAATAATATTTATCCTGGATATGCTCAAAGGGCTTGCTGTCGTATTTTTCGTGCCTACGGCTGTTAGCAGTGTGGTAAATATCCTAACAACGACTGACCTGCCTGTGCTGTACGACAGCACGCAGACAGGCAACCTGCTGGTGATTATCTGTGGTTTTTGTGCGGTGTTGGGTCACGCCTTTCCAGTATATTTGAAGTTTAAGGGCGGTAAGGCCGTTGCTACAAGCTTTGGAGTGTTTATATGGTTGGCGCCTATATCTATAGCAATCGCATTTGGCGTCTGGCTTCTTACCGTTATAGTGACACGTTACGTATCTCTGGGGTCAATAATAGGCGCTCTTTCCCTTGTTGTGGCTATTGTGGTAGTTGTGAATTCTCCTTTTGTGGACAACGCCTACCTGACCGCAATGTCAGTGGCGATTGCTATTCTCATAATTGTAAAGCACACATCAAATATACAGAGAATTATTGCGAGAACAGAAAAAAAGGTTTTTTCAAAAAAAGAGAGTTAAGGAATCGGGGTTAGAATGCTTATATGGGTTTTCCGATCTGTTAAGACGATAGCCAGCGTGCGGCGTCTTTAGCCCAGTATGTGAGAATAATGTCTGCGCCAGCCCTTTTAATACCCATCAGTGTTTCCAGGGCAACCGCCTTTTCGTCCAGCCATCCTTTTTCATGGGCCGCTTTTACCATTGAATATTCACCACTGACGTTATAAGCAGCTACAGGATATCCAAACTGATCTTTTATAAGTCTGATTATATCAAGATATGGAAGAGCTGGTTTTACCATCACAATATCTGCCCCTTCGTCTATGTCCAGTGATACTTCTCGTATCGCCTCTTCAGAGTTTGGTACGTCCATTTGATACGACCGCCTGTCTCCGAAACTTGGCGGAGATTCAGCCGCATCTCTGAATGGGCCATAGTATGCCGAGGCATATTTGGCCGCATAAGACATTATAGGTATATTGTCATAGCCGTTGTCATCAAGAATGTCCCTGATTGCGCCAACACGTCCATCCATCATGTCACTTGGAGCGACAATATCTACACCGGCTTCTGCGTGTGAGAGGGCCTCTTTGGAAAGTAGTTTAAGTGTCTCATCGTTGTCGATTAGATATTCACCAGTCTTTTCGTCCTTCTTTATATAACCACAATGTCCATGATTGGTGTACTCACACATGCAGACATCTGTTATAACCAGAATGTCAGAGACGGTTTCCTTAATTGCCCTGACGGCTTTTTGTATTATACCGTCATCGGCATACGCTTCGGTGCCTAACTCATCTTTGGTACTCGGAATACCGAATAAGATTACACCGGGGATTCCGAGAGAGGCAAGCTCTTTTACCTCTTCTATCAGTGTGTCTACAGAAAACTGGTAGTTTCCGGGCATGGAGGATATTTCATTTTTGATACCATTTCCGGGACGTACGAATAGTGGCATGATGAGATCTTTTACAGATAAATGATTCTCTCGGACAAGCTCACGTATAAGTTTACTACTTCGTAATCTGCGTGGACGGTATTTTGGAAATTGCATAATTAAGTTCCTTTGGAAAACATATCTTTATAACAGTGAACAAATAGTTTATAGTGTAAAACCATTTTGTCAAATGATATATTCCATTCAGGAGGTATACACAATGCAGGAATTAGCACAATTTCTATTTGAAGTAGGTTATTTAAAGAAGGTTCGCAGGAGTGGATGGTGGTTACTTGGAAATAAATATCCTGAAAGTGTTGCAGAGCACTCCTTTCGTTGTGCGATCTTAGGATATATTTTGTCAAAATTAGAAAAGGTTGATACATCTAAAGTGATTATGATGTGTCTGTTCCATGATGTACATGAGGCGAGAACAAATGATCTGCATAAAGTAGCACAAAAATACATAAATCTTGAAGAGGCGGGAAACAAAGCATCACAGGAGCAGTTAGAACCCTTAAAAGGTTCTATAGGAGATGAGATAACGGATACATTAAGTGATCTGGCAAATCAGGAAAGCAGGGAAAGCATAGTTGCTGAAGATGCGGACATCCTGGAATGCGCAATGCAGGCCAGGGAGTATCAGGTTCAAGGGTATAAAGATGCCGTAGACTGGATCGAAAGAGCTAAGGACAGGCTGAGGTGTGAATCATCAAAAAAACTACTGTCAATCATAGAACATTCAGATCCGAATGAGTGGTGGAAGAAACTTAAAGATAAGAAATAAGATTCTGGAATTTGAGAATTAAAGGATTAAGGAATTGAGGGATTGTTTACAACATTGTCACGCCGAAGCTGACAAAGCTAAACCAACATGGCTTGTGATGAAGAATAACTCCATTAAATCAGAAATATTTTGACAAATATTGCTTATTATCCTAAAATTTTGCAGTAGCTTGAAAGTACTTACATAATTCGGAAAGGGGAAAACAGAATGAAGACTCAACTTGACAGAGCCAGAGATGGCGAAATTACACAAGAAATGAAAGAGGCTGCTGTCTATGATGATGTCAGTCCTGAATTTATACGTGATGGTATAGCTAATGGCCATATTGTTATATACGGGAATCCTCAGAGAAAATCCAGGGTTGTCGGTATCGGACAGGGCCTGAGGACAAAGATAAATGCAAGTATCGGGACTTCCCCTGATATCATCGACTTTGATATGGAAGTAGAAAAGGCCAAAGTTGCTGAAAAAGCCGGCGCTGATACATTGATGGAACTTTCAACAGGTGGTGATCTTGGTGAAATAAGGAAAAGGGTGCTTGACTCAATCAGTTTAACGGTTGGAACAGTACCCCTGTACCAGGCGGCAATGGAAACTATAGAAAAGAAGGGTTCTGTGGTAAAAATGGAGGCGGATTTCCTGTTTGAGATTATTGAGAGGCAGGCACAGGATGGAATCGGTTTTATGGCGATTCACTGCGGCATAAATATGATTACGTTAGAACGTCTAAGGAAACAGGGGTATCGATATGGCGGCCTTGTTAGCAGGGGAGGTTCATTCTTGACTGCATGGATGAACCATAATAAGAAAGAAAATCCATTATATGAAGAACTTGACAGGCTCATTGATATAATGAAGAAATATGACGTGATTTTAAGTCTTGGGAATGGTCTGAGAGCCGGAGCGGTACATGACAGCACCGACAGGGCTCAGATCCAGGAATTGATTATGAACTCAGAGGTTGCTGAATATGCCCAGAAGAAGGGTGTCCAAATAATTGTAGAAGGCCCCGGACACATACCAATAGATGAGATAGAGGCAAATGTTATTATACAAAAAAGGATGAGTAATAACGCTCCGTTTTACATGCTTGGCCCGATCACTACCGACGTGACACCAGGATATGACCATATCTCTTCTGCAATTGGCGCTGCTTTGTCATCACGGTATGGCGCCGATTTCATTTGTTACGTTACACCACCTGAGCATCTTGCGCTTCCTACGCCTGATGATGTTAGAGAGGGCGTTATGGCGGCAAAGGTCGCCGTTCATGTTGGAGATATGGTGAAACTTAAGGATAAAGTGAAAAATCAGGATTTGAAAATGGGTATTGCGAGGAGAGACCTTGACTGGAAGACCCAGTTTGAAACGGCAATCACTTCAGAGAAAGCGGAGGAGATAAGAAAAAGCAGGCCGCCAATGGAAGAGGAAACATGTACAATGTGTGGTCCGGTGTGTTCGTTAAAGGGTGTGATGGAATATTATGAAGATGATCTGAAAGACAGCAAAAAAAAGAGTTACACAACGGCAGTGTCATCAAATGGTTTCTAGTATCAATTGCAATGTCGGCTTGATACCTGCCTTTTTTGAACGAAGAGAAGAGTCTAAGGCTCCATACTCGGGGCGACCGAAAGATTCTTCAGTCGTTTTTCCTTCAGAACGATATGCAAAATTAATCCTCGTCTATTAATCTATCGAAGCAAGAAACATGTCCATTGTCCTGTTAGAACATCCGAGACCAAGAACTCCTGAAAGATATGAATCTGTGGTTAATACGCCACTTTCTGCATGTTTGATGACCGGTTATATTGCGTCAACACTGAAATCAAATCATCACTATGTGGATACTGTTGACTCAAATCTTTACGGGTGGACTTTCAATAAAACTATTCAGGAGCTTAAAAAGAGCAACTTCAAATTATTAGGTGTTCATCTTGTCTATTTGTGGGAGAACACGGAAGATGTGTTTCAGATGCTCCTTCGCCTCCGGAAGAGCATTCCCGATGTACACATAAATCTTTACGGGCACTTCCCTACATTTGCATTCAGAGAACTGCTGACAAACTATCCTTTTGTTGACTCTGTTACTATAGGCGAACCGGAGGCCACGTTTCAGGAGCTTGCAGACGCAGTTACAGACAACAAAGACACTTCTGCACTATATGCTATTAACGGTCTTGCATTCAATTCCATCAATAGTAAGATAGAAGAAGGTATCCTTAAACCCAATGTAATTCTGAACATGCCGAGAATACCAGTTTCAAATCTTGACAGTCTTCCATTTCCTTATCGCAACGACTTCGAATCAACAAAGAAAAATGGAATCTCTACCTATATCCTTGCCAGCAGAGGCTGCTATGGAAAATGTACTTTCTGTTATCTGGATAATTTTTATGGTGATGAATCATCCTGGCGGGGGAGAAGCCCTGAAAATGTATTTAATGAGATTTATGGTATTTATGAAAATCATGAGGAGCGATATTTCTATTTTGCCGATGCTAACTTCTTCGGTCCTGGTAAGAAAGGAAAAGAACGTGCGTGTGAACTGGCAAATCTCATTATAGATAAAGGCTTAAAAATTAAGTTTGGGATTGAGTGCAGGGTTAATGATGTAGAAGACAAACCGATTGGTATACTGGTTAAGGCAGGACTTAAAGATGTTTTTCTCGGAGTTGAAAGCGGTAGCCAGAGATCTCTGAATAAATTCAGAAAATTTACAAAAGTAGAAGACAATAAAAAAGCTATTAATACCCTGAGACGGTATGGTATAGAGCCCAATTACGGGTTTATCATGTTTGAGCCTGATTCAACACTGGCAGATGTGAGGGCTAATTATGAATTCCTTAAAGAGATGGAAATGCTGAATTATCCGAGCATTACAGCCCATCTACTGCACCACAAACAGACGGTATTCAAAGGGACGTCTGATTATGAAATGAGGAATAATGGTACTGGTTCCGGCACGAAGCTTGGGTATGAAAGCGCCTATGAATTCAAAGATAAAGCAGTAGAGGCGTTATCAGAAGATATAAATAAATTTTGCCTCAAGATGCTTAAAGATTTGTCCTTGAATAGGAGGGCTAAAGATGAAGAACGTGACTCGTGTGTGTATGATGAAAGTGATACGTTTTCAAAACAGATGAACAGGAAACTGGTTGAACATTTCGAACAGACTTTGTGCTCATATGAATAAACTTAAAGATATAGAATATCTTAATGAAATAAGCTATGGCTATTGGAAGGCACAGGTTCTTTTTGTAGCTATCGATATGGACGTGTTTACGTTAATCGACGGTGATGGAAAAAGCTGCAAAGCCCTTACCAAAAGGCTTGGGACTGAGCTCAGAGCAACGGAAATGGTGTTAAATGCTCTTGTGTCTCTCGGACTTTTAAGAAAGGTTAAAGGTGTGTACAGGAATACGGCAATGTCCAGTCGTCATCTGGTGAAAAACCGCCCTCTGTATCAGGGGGACAGGATCCACCATTTCCATAACATGTGGGATTACTGGTCAAAATTGAATGTTGCTGTCAAGACCGGTAAGCCGACTGCATATGATAACGCAGAAGAAGAGGTTGATGATCAAAGATTGAGAGAATTCATCAGGGCCATGCACAATATCGGCACAGTACAGGCAGAGGAAGTATGCAGGAAATTACACCTGAATAAATACCGCAGTCTCCTGGATCTGGCTGGCGGTCAGGGTACCTATGCCGTAAGGTTTGTGGAAAAAAACCCGGAGCTGAAAGCCGTAGTCTTTGATCTTCCTGATGTAACCAGGATAGCAAGAGAGTATATTAATAAATCAGGTATGAAAGGTAAGGTTGCTACAAAGGCGGGGGATTGTCTTAAAGACAGTTTTGGTAAAGAATTGTATGATATTGTCTTTGTGTCAAATTTATTGCATATTTATGAACCGGTTGAAAATCTGAAAATATTAAAAAAGTGTTGGGATTCCTTATTAAAAAAAGGTATAGTCGTCATTCAAGAATTTATCTTAAATTCTGCCAAGACGCAGCCGCTTTTTGGTACGCTTTTCAGCCTGAATATGTTGATGGGAACACATAGGGGCTCATCGTATTCATATGTTGAAATGAAGGAGTGGCTAAAAGATGTGGGGTTTAAAAACATAAAAAGAGTTAATCTGAACCTGGATTCAGGATTAATCATTGGACACAAATTGTGAAAATAAAAGGAGATAAATGTATGTATAAGAAGATCATAGTACCTGTTATGTTGTTACTTTTTATTTTGCAAACCAGCAAATTACTGTTTGCAAATGAAAATACAGAGGCAAAGACGGAAGTAAAAACAGAGGCGACGGAAGAGACAAAAGCTGAGTCAGATACAACGGCGGTAGCTGAAGCCGAGGTGAAGGCTGAGGCGGGTACGGAATCCGTAGCTGAGACAGAGAATGATGTCATTGCTACAGTAAATGGTGAAAAGATTATACGCAAAGACTTTGACAGAAGGATGAATGTCATTAAGCGTATGAATCAGGAAGTGACACGTTCTGTTCAAATACAGGTAGTAAACCAGTTAACAAAGAAAGTATTACTTAAACAATTTATTGAAGGGCAGAATATCGACGTAAGTGATAAAGAGGTGCAGGGAGAGTTGGAAAAGATCAAGTATTTTCTGGAATCCAATCCGAATAATAGCGAAAAGTCGCTTGAAGAGATATTGGAAACTCAGGGTTCCAACATATCTGATCTCAAGGATGAGATAAGAAGGACCCTGGCTTTGAGTAAATATTTGGATGAAAGAGTTAGTGATGATGAAAAGAGAAGTTATTTTAACGCGAATAGGAATGCCTTTAACGACGAAAAGGTAAAAGCAAGCCATATCTTGATTGGTACTACAGAATTAAAAACTGACGCTGAACTTGAAAAGGCAAAACAGAAGATCGATGAGGCAAAGAAGGAGATAGATAATGGCGCTGACTTTGCCGAAATGGCAAAGAAATACTCTACCTGTCCTTCTGCGGAAAATGGAGGCGACATTGGCTTCTTCCAGAGAAAAGGTTCTATAGTAGAGGAGTTTGCTGAAGTTGCTTTTTCAATGCCAGTTGGAGAAATAAGTGAACCTGTAAAAACACAATTCGGATATCACATAATTAAGGTAACTGATAAAGAAGAGGGGAAAGATGTCAGCTATGAAGATGTTGCAGACATGGTTGATTTTGTTTATATGCAAATAAAGACCGAAGACATTATGAAGGGATTGTATGAAAAAGCAGAGATTGAAATAACACTATAAGGTAAATTAACACTATTTGGTTTTTAATTTACTGTATAAGATTTTAAAGTTGTTACAAGGTAGGGGGCGTATGGCAATACGCCCTTAAGTTCTTTTATCATAGCGTCAAAAAAACCACGGAATACTTAATTTAGCTTTTTGGTTCAGTCTTTTCGTTGACACCAACATTATAAATTCTTAATATGTCGGCTCATTCAACTACAGCAGTATCTAAACTTTACTGTATCGTGTGATGCGGATAAGTTATCTAAAATAGTCGCTTCGATATTATATCATTTAAGGGACGACTAAATAATGTTTATGTTTACAAAGATGTAGATACATGAACTCTCTTGCCAGATACGACTCTGTAGACTCACTTCAAATACAGTTTATTTCTAAAAAATCTCAGTAGTAAGTCATTGCTATTACAAGGTGGAAGATTTGAATTATACATAACTATTTCATCTTCTATTCTTTAATAGACGGAAATTATATCAGAATTGTTGCTTTGCTATCGGCTCGAACTCAGGGATTTATATAAAACCAAATTGTGCGATTTTGTAGCCGCAACCTTGAGGTTGCGTAACTTACGCAGACCCATCAAATGATGAAAAACACAGGCTAAAGCCAGCGGCTACAACGGCATGTAATACAAAATTGCTCAATTATAGGATAAATAAAGTTATTTTTAAATCACTATTCCATTATTAGAAGGAGGTGGGGAAATGAGATGCAGCTTTGTTCAACTATCAGTGTTATTGCTGGTTTTGGTATTTGCAATTCAATGTGTTTACGGTGGCAACGCGGAAAAACTTCTGTTTGAAGCTAAAAATGGCAGTACTAAAAAAGTTCAAAAACTGCTGGCCAAAGGAGTAGATGTAAACTCAAGAAATGAGGATGGTGTAACAGCCCTTATGCTTGCTGCATATTCTAACTATCCGGAAACAGTAGAAGCTTTATTGGCAGGAGGTGCGGATATTGATGCAAAAACAGGTGGTGGAACAGCATTGATAATTGCTTCATGGGCAGGCAGTACTGATGCTGTAAATGCCTTGTTGGCTGCAGGTGCAGATGTTAATGTTGTAGGATTTGATGCAGGAGGTAATAACGTGGCTACTGCTCTTATGATTGCGGCAAATGATAGCCAGACTAAAGCTGTAAAGGCCTTGCTGGATGGAGGAGCTAACATAAATAATGACTTGGGACTTGCTGCTGAAACGGGTCAAAAAAGTGTTGTAAAGGCATTACTCAAATATGGTGCTGATGCAAATTCAGAAAATGAGAAAGGTTTAAAGCCTCTTGCTGTTGCAGCGTCTCGTGGTCATTCGAAGACCGTAAAGTTCCTGTTGGATAAGGGTGCTGATGTGAATGCCAAGAGTAGTAAAGATGATATGACAGCATTCATGTATGCTGCACAAAGCGGTTATACAGAGATCATGGAAATACTGCTGGATAAAGGTGCTGACATTGATGCTAAAACCAAGGGTGGCTACACAGCCTTGTCTTCTGCGGCATATTACGGGAATGCCAAGGTGGTACAAACCTTATTGACTGCTGGTGCTGATGTGGAGACAAGAACCGATAGTAACTATACAGCTCTTTTATATGCGGCTGAGCGAGGTAAAACTGAGGTAGTGAAGGCATTGCTGGCGGGAGGCGCTGATATTAATGCAAAAATCGGAAATGGAGACACTGCACTCAAACTTGCGACAAAAAAAGGCTATGAAGATATAATTGAGTTACTAAAAGAAGGGGCATCCAGATAGAAATCATTTGAGTAAAACTGAAAACAGAAGACTAGCAACAAAAGGCAAATACAAAATGCCAGACAAAAGGCAGGTAAAGTAATATCAGCAGGTTTGATAAGAAGAAATCTCTTTTATACTGTCAGAAAGTCAGGGAATGGCTTTTGTTTTCTTATAAATATCAGGGAGTTTTTTTATTAATACCTGGATTCTTTTTTCAAGAGTATGTGCCTTTGCCGGTGATCCCCAGACGACTGATCCTGCCTCTAAACTATTATAAACATCAGATGCGGCGCCAATAATACAATTATCTCCAATTTCTATATTATCAATAATGCTTGCATCTGCAGCTATCATTACATTCTTACCTACTTTTACACCTCCGGAAATCTTAGCGTATGCAATCAGCATAGTGTCCTCTCCTATAAATACATTATGAGCTATGTGGGAATGGTTGTCTATTTTGACACCGGAGCTTATGATAGTTTTGTCAAGCGCTGAACGTGCGATAGTGACGTTTGATCCAATTGCTACATCATCACCAATCTCAATTGTCCCTACCTGGGGAATCTTTACGTGTTTACCTTTTATTTGAAGATATCCAAAGCCGTCATCGCCAATATTTGCACCGGATTGGATTATTGCGCGTTTACCTATTGTAACTTCTTCTCTTATTGTAACGTTTGGGTATATTATTGAGTCATCACCAATCTTGCAGTTTGTACCTATAAAGGTATTGGGGTAAATGGTTACATTATTACCTATTTGTGTATTTGCATCAATTACTACGTTTGCCCCAATAGATATATCATTGCCAGTGGAAGAGTCTTTAGAAATAGTTGCTGATGGATGAATAGTGCGTGGCTGTTGCTGTTTCTGGTCGGAAATGACCTTAAGAAGTTTAATAAACGCCAGGAATGGATTGTCGACAATGATTAATGTTTTTTTTGTTTCCTCTATCGGTCTATGTGATACAACTGCAGAGGCTTTTGCTTCTAATGCTTTGCTTACAAACTTTTCATTCTTGATAAAGCTTATATCGCCTTCATCTGAATTCTCGATGCTGGACACACCAGTGATGATCAGGTTTTCATCTCCCAGCACCTTACCGCCAATAATTTCGTTAATCTGCTTTATGGTAAATTCCACAAAAAGATATTCCTTTCCTGCCAGTGGAAATGTTATACTCGACACGAGTAAATTTTAGTTTATATCACACGAATACAGGTGCTGTCAAACTGAACTTTCGTGTTGACAACAGACTAAGGTGTAAATAGTATTCTGAAATAAGTATTTGAATCATGATTCCTCGTTGGTGATCTAAATAAAATTATCATATGAGGAATTTTGATGGAGATACAGGGTTGCCAAACTAATAAGTTTTGGAATACATCGTCCGTGACGATGTCTACCACAATAAATCTGCCTGTGGCATGACAGCATTGACACGGTCAATGCACTCCATAGTAACGTAAAAAGTCGTTCGGGTTTTGTCTTTTAAAATCCAACCTGCTTTAATTATATATGGATTTCCATTTTAAGTTTTTGTGATTTTTGTAGTTATGACTTTAACCTTATACTGTTGATCGACTCAAACCAAGAATGAGTTACATTTTATTAATTTAATAAGTGAAATCTGCGCCTGCCCCATGAAATCTTGTTTTCTTTTATTTCATCGGGGTAATCTGTGGTTCCTGTTTTTAATTTATTTTTGAAATTAATGGATTCTGCTATGATAAGACCTGAAACTGTCGATTGTATGAATAAAAATAAAATGGAATTGTTATGTGAGCAGAGTGTTAAATTAGGCGCAACGATTTCCAAAATAGTTTCCACGAAGAGTATTGTTGTAGAGCCCTGGGTTCAGTTGAAGTGCCGTTTTGGTTGCTCAAAATTCGGCAAATACAAAACCTGTCCACCACATACGCCAACGTATAAGGAAACTCAGGAATTGATGAATTGTTATGAGAGTGCCATTCTGATAGAAGGTCAGCCGCCTGCAAAACAATTTGAAGAAATGCTTCTAAGTATTGAACACAAGGCAAACTTTGCCGGGTTTTATAAGGCCTTTGCCCTAAATGCCGGACCGTGTCCGCTTTGTACTACATGCGATGTAGATGGTTCCTGTGTGATGCCAAAAGATGCAAGGCCGTCAATGGAGGCATGTGGTATCGACGTCTTTAAGACTGTTCGCAATAATGGTTTTGAAATAAAATTTCTAGAGCATAAAAATGAATATGTTAAATATTTCGGTTTACTCTTACTTGAATAATTTGGGGATTTGAATATGTGTGGGATTGTTGGTTATATTGGAGAAAAAAAAGCCAGGCCAATACTCATTAATGGAATAAGAAGGCTTGAGTACAGAGGGTACGATTCTGCCGGGATTTCCATTATAAAGGATAACGAAATAATTTGTGCGAAATCGGTAGGGTATATTGATGAATTGGAGAAGAAGATAGGTAGTAAGTTTAATGAAGGCACTTTAGGTATTGCTCATACTCGATGGGCTACACATGGAGCACCGACAGTAGAAAATGCACACCCACATTGCGATTGTTCCGGAAGGATTTCAATTGTCCATAACGGTATAATTGAAAATTATAAGTATCTGAAGGCAAAACTGGAAAAAGAAGGACATATATTTAAAAGTGAAACAGATTCAGAGGTGATTGCACATCTTATAGAAAGTTATTTTGAAGGGGAGCTGGAAGATGCCGTAAGGAGAGCGTTGAAGGAGGTTGATGGCGCTTATGGCCTGGCCATAATAAGCCTGGACGATCCCGGCAAATTGGTTGCTGCAAGGCGTGGAAGTCCATTGATAGTTGGAATAGGCCAGAGAGAGCATTTTGTCACTTCAGATGTTGCTGCCATTTTAGAGTATACAAAAGAGGTTGTTTACCTGGACGATAATGAGGTTGCTGTTTTGACAAGGGATAAGATGAAAACTACCGATGTTGACAACGTGCAGACATTAAAACGTATCGATGAGATTCAATGGAATATTGATAAGATAGAAAAGGGCGGATATGAGCACTTTATGCTTAAAGAGATATATGAGCAGCCGCAAACTCTGCATGATGCAATGCTGGGCCGATTTGAGAAGGATAGCAATCTCGTGCATCTTGGAGGATTAAAAGAAAAGGAAAATATTCTGCGTGATGTCAAGCGCATCATAATAGCGGCATGTGGCACCTCCTGGAATGCCGGGCTTATTGGGGAGTATATGATAGAGGAACATTTGAGAACTCCGGTTGAGGTAGAGTACGCTTCAGAGTTCAGGTATAGAGATCCTATTATTGAAGAGGGAACTATGGTATTGGTGATAAGCCAATCTGGCGAGACTGCCGATACACTTGCCGCAATGCATGAGGCCAAAAAGAAAGGAGCGTTAATTCTATCGATCTGTAATGTGGTTGGGAGCAGCATTGCTAGGGAAGCGGATTGTGGTATTTTCCTACATGCCGGTACTGAGATTGGCGTTGCATCTACAAAGGCATTTACGTCACAAATTACTGTTCTATTTCTACTAACTCTCTTCCTGGCCCGGATAAGAGGAAAGAAAGAAGTATTTAACAGTGATTTGACGAATATGTTGAGGGAAATTCCTGGGCAAGTTCAGCAAATCCTTGATAGAGAAGACCAAATAATCAAGATTGCAGAACTTTATTGTGATAGTGACAATTTTCTTTATTTGGGGAGAGGGTATAATTATCCTGTGGCCCTGGAAGGCGCTCTTAAGTTAAAGGAGATATCCTACATACATGCGGAAGGTTATCCCGCAGCAGAGATGAAACATGGACCAATAGCGCTTATAGATAAGAATATGCCAGTAGTAATTATTGCTACCACGGATAGTGTGTATGCCAAGATTTTAAGTAATATTGAAGAGGTGCGTACTCGTGGTGGTAAAGTAATCGCTATAGCAAATGAGCAAAATGACGAAATCTCTGAAATGGTAGACCATGTTCTTTATATACCTGAAACAATTGATGTATTAACTCCAATCTTATCTGTGATACCACTTCAATTATTAGCTTACCACATAGCGGTGATGAGAGGGTGTGATGTTGACAAGCCCCGCAACCTGGCTAAGAGTGTAACGGTGGAGTAGTTTCTTTTCAATTTTGGATTTCGGAATGCGGATTTTAGATTCCGCCCGCCTGCAAAGCTTGGCTTAGCCATTCCGCTACTACGCAATTCCTGGCCCAGACCGCAGGGTGGGCCGCATTCTGAAATTCGAAATCTTTTATTTATTAGTGTAAATTAGTGAAATTCGTGTCTAATTGTCGTGCAACTTTCTTTCCATCTCAGTTAGTGCAAAAATAGTCTTGAATACTTTTTCTTCGTTGCGTGTCATTTTTTTGTTGCGCCTTGCCATCATTAGCCTGGCTACCTGCAATTCTCTTTTTATGTCGTAGACTCTTGTAACGTTGTCGGAATACCATGAGAAGGATGGTGTGAATTTAGGAGGTGTACGTGTCATAAGTATGTTGCAGGCAAACCCTACAATACTTCCGGTCGTAAACTTTGTGTTTATGGCGGTTTTTGTGTGGTCTCCCATTATCATCCCAAGAAAAGTTTGACCGGTATCAACTGTTTTATCAAACATTTGTACCTTAACCGTTCCATATGTGTTTGTAAGATTACTGCTTACTGTATCAGCTCCCAGGTTAACCCACGAACCTATATAAGAATCTCCAAGGAAACCATCATGTTGTTTGTTGGAGTAGTCTTGAATAATCGTATTTACAATCTCTCCACCTACCTTGCTGACCTTTCCTATGTTTGACCCTGACAGGATTCTTGAAAGAGGTCGAATGACGACATCGTCACCAATGAATCCAGGGCCTTCAATCACTGAATTAGAAGATATTTTAACATTATTGCCTATGAATATTGGGCCATTTTCTGCATCGAGAACACAACCTGGCTTTATTACCGTATTCTTTCCTGTAAATATTTGAGAATCCTTTATCATGTGAACTCCCTCGTATATTATTCCCTGTATAAGTCCATCTTTAATGTGTGATGTAAAGTCAGATTTAATCTGCTCTTTGTTGATATCAATCAAACCCCATGGGTATTGTACAAGCCTTGCATTGATATTTTTAACATTAAATCTCCTTTTTAATTCATTTATGAAGTTTTGATCTAAAAACTTTTCTGCAGTAAATGCATGGCAGTTTTCCATGAGTAACCTTGCATATACTATTGTATTGTCCATAATTCCAATTTCTTCTTTTCCTGAAACTGAGATCGGCGTAGACATCAAGAGTCTCCCGTTTACAAATAAACATCCTTTGTTATTACTTTTTACTTTATTTACATTATAAGAATAGTTTTCGTTGACTAAACTCTTAAGATATTCTCTGCAGAATAGATTTATCTCTGTGTCGGGATAGCAGAGGATAATTCTTTCAAGAAAACTGTAAATGCCGGAACGCAGTTCATAAACAGGTCTGTTGTAAGCCAAAGGCAGGAAATTTTGATATGCATCATCTTCGAAAACACATACGCTTTTCATGATATGCAGGATACTTTGTGGGCTTTAAATTGTCAAGGCGAATGAAGTTATATTTTCCTTGTAATAAATATTTGGTGTTTTTATAATTACGCAGGTTCTACAAAGAATCCCCGTTAAATGAAGTAATACAGGTAAAAACCTGTTAGTTTTTTGATTTTTCTATTTAACTAAATCAGTATTACTTCAAGGTTAACAGTATAAGTAATGGAAAAGAGGAAATATGAGTTATAAAGCATGGTTTCAATGTTCTTCAGGTTGTGATGAACGTTATGAATTAAATGAGATAATATACAATTGCAAAAAGTGTGGTGGCCTGTTGGAGGTACAGCATGATGTTGAAAAACTGAAACGTCGCAGTCCTGGATCGTGGATGAGGCTTTTCGACGATCGCTATAGAAGGAATAAATGGCCTTTCGGGAGTTCTGTTTGGGGAAAGAAAGAAATGGTTTGTCCAAATGTGGAAAATGAAAATGTGGTATCACTCTATGAGGGTGGCAGCAATTTATTCTGGGCCGAACGCCTTGGTAATATTATTGGTACAGAAGACTTATGGATCAAACAGTGTGGTAATGCTCATACAGGTTCGTTTAAAGATTTGGGTATGACGGTGTTAGTTTCTATGGTTAAGCAGATGATCTCAGAAGGGAAGGACATAATGGGGGTTGCATGTGCTTCAACGGGTGATACCTCTGCCGCTCTATCTGCGTACTGTGCTGCGGCAGGAATTCCTGCAATTGTGTTTTTGCCAAAGGATAAAGTTTCCACTGCTCAATTAGTTCAACCGATTGCGAATGGAGCATTAACACTTTCACTTGATACTGATTTTGATGGATGTATGGAAATAGTACAGAAAGTTTGCAAGGAGAATAATATTTATCTTGCTAATTCAATGAATTCCCTGAGGATTGAAGGGCAGAAGACCGTGAGCATTGAATTGGTCCAGCAGCTTGATTGGGAAGTACCTGACGTAATTATAATTCCGGGTGGTAATTTAGGAAATGTTACTGCTCTGGGCAAGGGTTTTCTCCTGATGAAAGAACTGGGCATGATTAACAGTTTTCCAAGAATTGTATGTGTTCAGGCCTCGAAGGCAAACCCGTTATACCAAAGCTATTTGAGTGGTTTTAAAGAATTTAAGCCGATTCAGGCTCAAAAGACACTGGCAAGTGCGATACAGATAGGAAATCCTGTCAGCATTAACAAGGCAATCAAGATGCTGAAGTTGTTTAATGGTGTTGTAGAGCAGGCTACAGAAGATGAACTCGCTAATGCTGCGGCTTTAGCTGATAGAACGGGTCTTTTTAATTGCCCTCATACTGGGGTCGCGTTAGCGGTGCTATTTAAACTTTTAAAAAGAAATGAGATTAAAAAGGACGAAAGAATCGTGATTATTTCAACTGCACATGGTTTGAAATTTACAGATTTTAAAGTAAAATATCATGAAAATAAACTGGAAGAAGTCGAATCAAAGTATGCAAATGCACCTGTTGAGCTTCCCCCTGAATATGATAAAGTGAAAAAAACTATTCTTGATAAAATATCTGACTTTAGTTAGTTATTTTTAGAAATTAAAGTACTCGTCACTGCATGTTATTGGTAAATTCAGACAAAAGCTATGATAATCTCACTGGTTATTTTTTGAGATTATCTCTTTCCCTTCATTCCTTGATGGTGTTCTTCTGTTTTGTGTGTCTTGGCACCTTCCATTCTTTGTTTTTTCGTATTCTTTTGTGGATGTTTTTCCATGTCTTCTAAATATTTACAATAGAGTTCCTGGTCATTATAGCTGGAACACTTTGCATGGTGCCATTTATCATGTGGTTCTTCGTAAATTGCACAACGTTCTCCAATATTTAATATACAACCATGACATTTTCGTACGGGTTTACCTTTTCTATTCATTTCTGCTCCTTGCCTTCTCTTTTGGTCTTATCAAATTATAATAGGCCGTCACTAAACCCTAAAAAACTAGACATTCAAAATTAAGAGAAAAAGATAAAAGTACTTTTACGAATTATGCCGATTACATGCACGGTATCTTTAGATCGGCATAAGTTCAATGCTCATTTTAACGAATAATTTGCAGTAAATCAAGTTGGTAAACAATGTGGGTGTACTTGTTATATAATTTTAAAGTCAAGTATAGTTAAATATTAAGCTTAAAAAGTGGCAGGATTAAAAAATCTAAAATATTTTGTTTTAGAATGTCAAATTTTGTTTCAACGAATTAATAGTAGCAAATTTATTAATAATAGGTATTATTTAATAATTATTGTTATTTGTCGTTTAAAATTGTCATAAATTGCAAAATATATAGGGGTTAGCAAAACCATAATTTTTAGGTACAAAATACAGCGATTGTATCTGTAAAAAGTCATAACTTACAGCACTTTTGTGTGTTACGCTTATATTCAGTAGTTATTCATTTTGAGTCTGGTCTTTTTTTCTAATTCAATGTACTTGACAAAGATATCCATTTTCGTATAATTTTGCAATTGAAGATGTGAAGAAATATGAGAAGATAAAGTGCTTTAATATTATTTATAATTATGCGCCGGATAAAATGAAATCCATAGAATACGACTGTTTCTTCAAGTCTTATTTTTGACAATGGGTTAAGCCAAATGGGAGGGATTCTTAAATGATTCGTTATAGCTGCGATATGTGTGGACGGTCACTAGTTCCTGAAGAAGACGATAGATATGTTGTTAAAATTGAAGTTTATGCGGCATGTGACTCTATGGACGCTGATTGCGAAGATGAGGAGTTTATAAATGATTTTGAAGAAGACGATGACGACGAAGAAAGCGATGACGAAATGGATAATCTTGATCCTGACGAGATAGAAAGTATTGAATATAAGACATTTCGTTATGATTTATGTTGTAAATGTCATAGTAGGTATTTACAGGATCCTCTCTCGATTAATTCGATAAGAAGAGGCCGTTTTTCTGAAAATTAAATCCTTTGGGATTTTTAAGAAACTTTTGATATTAAATGGAATAAAGCTTTAAGATTTAGAATTTAGACCTTCCTCTTCACAGAAGAGATAGTGGTGTTTGTTTGGCAATCAGATCTAATAGCCAGTTAGTAAAATTGTGGCGACTAATGTACCAACTAACAAAATGTTTATGTTTCATTTCAAGGACAGTATGTTTTCGCATAAAAGCATCCTTAATCCCTCAAAACGTTAGCTAATATATTCCATTTGACTTAAATTAATTTTGCTATTAAAAGAAAATAATTACTAGTATTTATACCGACTATGGGAATGACAATTACCGAGAAAATTATTGCAGCACATTCCGGACATCAAGAAGTAAGTGCCGGCCAATTTGTTTATGCAGATGTGGATATATGTCTGGGTAATGATATTACTGCTCCAATCGCTATTGAACAGTTCGAAACACTTGGAGCAGAAAAAGTATTTAATCCGGATAATATTGTTTTAGTCCCCGATCACTTTACACCAAATAAGGATATTAAATCAGCCCAGAACTCCAAGCTTCTCAGGGAATTTGCACAAAAGCATCAAATAAAAAATTATTTCGAGGTAGGCAGGGTGGGAATCGAACAT
>JAIQZU010000042.1 GCA_021776915.1 Candidatus Scalindua sp.
ACTGCTGCCAGACCCTGTCGACACCTTAAAAGCCACTGAAATATTGGTTAAAGAAGGTTTTACGGTACTTGTATACACCTCTGATGACCCTATCATTGCAAAACGTCTCGAAGACGCGGGTGCCACAAGCGTGATGCCGGCAGGAGCGCCAATAGGTTCCGGCCAGGGTATCTTGAACCCGAATAACATAAGGATCATTCTTGAGACATTAAGTGTGCCAATTATAGTTGATGCAGGCGTAGGTACCGCATCTGATGTAACAGTAGCTATGGAACTTGGTTGCGAGGGTGTATTGCTGAACACTGGTATTGCCCTGGCAAAAGATCCTGTTAAAATGGCCAGGGCGATGAAGCTGGCATGCGAGTCTGGCCGTTTAGCACATTTATCAGGTAGAATACCCAAAAAGTTATATGCTAACGCCAGTAGCCCTTTAAAAGATTTTTAACGATAAAATAGATTCACACCCGGCCTCTTAATTCCAACCTGGACAGGACAAATAAATACCAAATAGTAGCTTGATACAAATATTTTACCAATTTTGCCAAAAATTATTATTTACGATTTCATAATACAATTTTAAAACTCAAAATCTCAAATCGTAATTCGCACCCTCCCCGCCAGGTCGTTCGGACGGGAATCTAAAATTCTAATTCTGATTTTGTTTATTATCTAAAGAAACAGGATACACATGTTAGCAAAAAGAATCATACCATGCCTTGACGTTAAAGATGGCAGAGTGGTAAAAGGAACGAAATTTCTGGAATTGAGGGACTCCGGTGATCCTGTAGAGATTGCAGAGTTATACGACAAGCAATTCGCAGACGAACTGGTCTTTCTTGACATTACGGCTTCACATGAGAAAAGGAACATTATTCTCGATGTAGTCAGGCATACGGCAGAAGAAGTCTTCATGCCTCTTACAGTTGGCGGTGGAATTCGAACTATTGAAGACATCAGGGACCTCCTGAATGCCGGTACAGACAAAGTATCAATAAACACTACCGCCGTAAAAGATCCTGATTTTGTAAATAAAGCATCAAGACGTTTCGGCAGTCAATGCATCGTGGTAGCCATTGATGCCAAAAGAGAAGGTGATGGATGGGGAGTATTTATAAATGGAGGACGCACCCCCACCGGCAAAGACGCTATTGAATGGGCCAGGGAAGTAGAATCAAGAGGCGCCGGTGAAATACTACTTACCAGTATGGACTGCGATGGAACCAAGGAAGGATTTGATCTGGAACTTACAAGATCAATTTCCGAAAAACTGGAAATACCCATTATAGCTTCCGGCGGCGCCGGGAACCTTGAACACTTTTACGATGTATTTACTACAGGCAAAGCAGATGCCGCATTGGCTGCCTCTATATTTCATTTTAAAGAATATGAAGTCTCTGAGGTAAAGGATTATCTGGCGAAAAGAGGGATAATTGTTAGAATGGATTAACAGATTTGTTAACATTCTACCAAAAATGCTGATTGGGAGATTCCTGGTTCATCTCCCAATTAGTTTGTTAATTTTGGATATAACCTTCAGCTTGTTTTTATGTGCATGAGTCCAAGTTAGGTCGCTATCACGACAAAATTCCTCAACTCCGCTCGGAATGACGTCACACTGAGCGGAGTCGAAGTGTGACCAATATTATTGAATTTCCTATGCATTAAATTATGGTATAATGAGAAGTATTTCGCACTTTCTATTTGCCTTGACAATTATGAGAAAATGGTTATATTCGTGCCCTTTGTTTTAATACTAAGGGTTGCCTAAAAAGCGATTTCTAACTTATTTTGTTCCTGTATTTAATAACCGGAACACAAAGAAACTACAAAAATGGAAAAAGCACTGGAAGCTAAAGTAGAACCTGAAGTTATATTGGGTTGGATAGAGAAAATTGGAGGCGACTCATCATCAACCGTTCCTCTGTTGCAGGCAGTCCAGTCTGAATATGGCTACCTGCCAAGGGAGGCAATGGATTTGATAATTCAAAACTCCGATATAACCGGCAGTCAGGCTTACGGCGTAGCTACTTTTTATTCTCAATTCAGATTAAAGCCTGTCGGACGCCACATTATAAGAATATGCCACGGGACGGCATGCCATGTTTCAGGCGCTGACAGACTCAAGACTTCCCTTCGCCACATTCTTAATATTTCTGACGAAGAACAGGACACTGCTGAGAACGGAAGCTATACTATTGAAGAAGTAGCCTGTATCGGATGCTGCAGCCAGGCTCCGGTGATGGTTGTCTCAGAAGATGTTTTGGGGAATCTTTCAGGCGCTGCGGCACAAAGGGCATTGAAAAAACATGCCAGACAGAACGATGAAATCGTAACTAATATTTTGTAGTGTACAAAATTAATTATAGAGAACTGAATAATGGATGCTGATAACCTTAACGTAATTGTTGGAGAAGGGACTTGCGGGATTGCGGCAGGCTCAAAAGAAGTAATTGACGCCTTCCGGAAATATGATCCTGAAATAAACATCAGGACCGTCGGTTGTGTCGGAATGTGTCATCAGGAAGTAATCACCGAGATAAACGATAACAACGGCAATAGATTTCTCTATGGCCAGGTCACAAAGCAGGTGGTGCCCAAGATTATAAGATATCACATGGGCGAAGGAAACCTTCCCAAAGATCATTTGATATTCTCTCCGGAAGAACAAAGTTCAGACAAATGGCAATATCTTGGGAATCAAACCAGGATAGCCCTTAGAAATGTTGGACTCATGGATCCCGCTTCTATATCAGATTATCAGCAAAGAGATGGATATAAGGCCATCAAGAAAGTGATCGAAGATATGACTCCTGAACAGGTTATCGGAGAGGTTGAAGCCTCACATCTCAGAGGCCGCGGCGGCGCAGGATTTCCAACACATTTAAAGTGGAATTTCGCCAGACAATCCGAAGGAGACATCAAATATCTAATCTGTAATGGTGACGAGGGAGATCCGGGCGCGTTCATGGATCGCTCACTCCTGGAAGGAGATCCTCATAATATAATAGAAGGCATGCTGATAGCTGCATACGCCATTGGATCCTCCATGGGTTATGCTTATATCCGTGCAGAATATCCACTGGCTGTGAAAAACTTCGGAAAGGCCATAGCGGACGCCCATGAACAGAATATTCTGGGCAAGAACATTCTGGGAAGTGATTTTTCATTTGACATCAAAATCAAAGAAGGGGCAGGAGCTTTTGTATGTGGAGAAGAAACAGCGCTTATTGCTTCAATTGAAGGAGAGCGGGGAATGCCAAGGTTCAAGCCGCCATTTCCGGCCATTAAGGGATTGTTCGGTAAACCGACTATTATCAACAATGTAGAAACTCTGGCGAATCTGCCCTGGATAATCAGCAATGGCGGGGCAGCCTACGCCGCTTACGGAACTGAAGACTCTAAAGGAACAAAAGTATTTGCACTGGCCGGAGCCATTAAAAAAGGAGGCCTGGTAGAAGTCCCTATGGGAACAAAGATCCGTGACGTACTTGAATCTATCGGAGGTGGTTCTTCATCAGGAAAACCATTAAAAGCCGTACAGCTTGGAGGGCCGTCCGGCGGATGTATCCCGGAGAAATTATTTGACACTACAATCGAATATGCCGCTATAAATGCGACCGGAGCAATCATGGGTTCCGGTGGAATGATAGTAATGGATGAGACCACATGCATGGTTGACCTTGCCAGGTATTTTCTCAGTTTTACTCAACAGGAATCATGCGGAAAATGCACCTTCTGCAGAATAGGCACCTTAAGGATGAAGGAACTTCTGACAAAGATTTGTGATGGAAATGCTGTAATGGGAGATCTGGATGCGCTTGATGAATTGACCGAGCAGATCAAAAAGGCCAGTCTGTGCGGACTTGGCCAGACTGCGCCCAATCCTGTTGCAACCACTTTAAAATATTTCCGCAACGAATATGAGGCTCATATTAAGGACAAGAGATGCCCTGCTGCGGTATGTAAAAGCTTGATAACCCACACCATTATTCCTGACACTTGCACCGGCTGTTCTTTGTGTGACATTCAATGTCCTGTCGACGCCATAACAGGACAAAAGAAAGTAAAAGGCTCTTACTCAATTGATCAGGCAAAATGTATCAACTGCGGAATGTGTTTTGAAGTCTGCAATTCTAAAGCTATTGTGGTTGAATAGTATATTTTATATTTCTGTAGCCGCAGGCTTTAGCCTGCGTTTGTATGATTAATTATTTGGGTATTAGTAAATTTAAGATTTAAAAGATAAATAATGAGTGAAAAAGTAGCAATCACATTAAATGGAAAGGAAATTGCAGTTCCGTCTGACGCAACTATCAGACAAGCGGCGATGAGTCAGGGGATTGAAATTCCTACCTTTTGTTTTGATGATAGATTAAAGGCATATACAAGCTGTTTTTTATGCGTTGTAGAGGTGGAAAACTTTAAGAATATGATACCTGCCTGCAGTACAGTTGTCAGACACGGTATGGTTATAAGGACCGATACCGAAGCCATAAAGACAACACGGAGAATGGCTCTCGACCTGCTGCTGTCCGATCACTATGGTGACTGCATCGCACCCTGTGAGGCAACTTGTCCTTCAAATGTTGATGTACAGGGTTATATCGCACACATTTCAAATGGTAATTTTCCTGCTGCAGTTAAATTAATCAAAGAGACAAACCCCCTGCCGGTTGTCTGCGGTAGAATATGTCCTCATCCCTGCGAATCTCAATGCAGAAGAGGCCTGGTTGATGAACCGGTCGCTATTAACCCGCTGAAAAGGTTTTCTGCAGAATATGAACTGGAATATGGCCCGTTTATGCCGGAAACAGGACAAGATACCGGCAAGAAAGTGGCTATCGTTGGAGGAGGGCCCGCCGGGCTGTCTGCCGCTTATTTTTTAAGACAACAGGGACATGCCGTAGAAATCCATGAGGCGCTGCCAGAATTGGGAGGTATGACACGGTACGGTATACCAAGATTCAGGCTTCCGTGGGACAAACTGGACAAAGAGATCGAATCTATTATCGGCCTTGGGGTAAAAGTTAATAACAATCAAAGACTGGGCAAGGATTTTACCATTGATGAACTCAAGAAAAACGGCGCCGATGCTGTACTATTGGCTATCGGTGCGCACAAAGCCAAGAAAATGGGGATGAAAAATGAAGATGTAGAGGGGGTAATCGGAGGCATAGACTTTCTACGCAAGGTTGTACTGAACGAACCGATGGAGATTGGAAAGAGAGTAGCCGTTATTGGCGGTGGAGACACTGCCATGGATTGCGCCAGAGTAGCCAGGCGGGCAGGAGCAAGATACGTTACCCTGATTTACAGAAGGTCTCAGGAGGAGATGCCCGCCCTCCAGCATGAACAGGATGAAACCATGGAAGAGGGCATTGATTTTAACTACCTGACTGCTCCTGTGGCGGTGTTGGAGGAAGATGGCAAGGCTACCGGCTTAACTGTAATTTCCATGGAGCTTGAAGACGCTGATGACTCCGGCAGGAGAAGACCTGTCCCAATCGAAGGCAGCGAGGATGATCTCAATTTTGATTTAATCATCTGCGCCATAGGCCAGGACCCTGATCTTTCCTGTGTGGAAAATGAGAAAGATGTACCGGAATGTACTAAATGGAACACATTCACTTACGACGAAAAAACAATGGTAACATCAGTAGAAGGCGTGTTTACGGCAGGAGATTGTGCCTTCGGTCCAGACACCGTAATCAGGGCAGTATCTGAGGGAAAACAGGCAGCTAAAGCTATCAACCTTTACCTGAAAGGAGTCAAGGTTGAAATAAAAAAGCAATACAATATATCCAGAGGAAGAATGAGGGATCTGGATATGGCAGACTTTTCTCCCAGATATGTACATCAGAAAAGAGCCATGGAAGCTACCTATCCGTCCAAAGTTCGCATGGCAGAAGGGGGATATAATGCCATAAACGTAGGACTCAGTGAAGCTCATGCAATGGCTGAATCCACACGCTGTATAGAATGCGGTTGTAAGGCCAAGTTTGATTGTGACCTCAGAAAATACTCAACTGAATACGATATTGGAGATATCAAGTTTAAAGGTAACAGGAGAAAGTATGAGATTGACAAAAGACATCCTTTTGTCAGCATTGAGGCGGATAAATGCATTACCTGCGGAAGCTGCGTCAGGGTCTGCAGTGAAGTCAGAAATATCTCTGCCCTCTCTTTTGTCAACAGAGGATTTTCCACCAAGATAGCACCCAACTTCGAAGACCCGCTTCAGAGTACTGACTGTGACGCCTGTGGTATGTGCATTGACTTATGCCCGACCGGCGCTATGGCTGAAAATACTGGCAAGGAATATGGCCCATGGCTGAACGATACTATTATCAGTACCTGCCCATCATGTCCAAGAGGGTGCGCTATAAATGTACATACCAAAGAAAGCGTGATAACCAAGGTGGAAAGCGTTGACAATGACCCTGTTAACCATGCCCTGATATGCAAAGAAGGCAGATTCGCACATCACCTCCAGGACAAGCTGCTCGAACATGGTGACGGCGGGCTGAAAGAGGAACTGGATAGAGCCAGATGGCTTCTAGACAAATCCGGTAAACTGGCTGTTATTGTTTCTCCCAGATTAACCATTGAGACACTCTTTACGGCAAAAAAACTCTGTGATGAAAAAGACGGAACTCTTTACTATCTACCCGGTGAGAAATCAGAGCCAAATAAATTCCCATTTGCAAAATTGCACAACAGTGCCAATGCAGCCTTATTAAAAAAGCTTGGAGCCATAGCCTGGGACAACTCTGAAGTAGAGTGCATTTTGCTGATAGGAGCATATCTGGAGAAAAAACCTCTAAAATCTACAAAAGTCATTATGATGAGCAACCACGATAACGGAGTGGAGCCGGATGTACATTTACCGCTGGCAGGCCCGTTAAGGAGTGAAGGCGCTGTGATTAATGACAAGGGTTACCTTGCCTTCCTGAAAACAAATCTTCCGGTAAGTCAGGATTCGACTCCTCACGCCATCCTGGCAAATCTGGGAGGACTGAAAGGTTTCAACGATATCGCTTCTATCAGAAAGCAATTGGTAGAAAATGTCCCTGAACTTAGCGGATTACTTAGTGATATCACAGGGAGGCTTATCAAGACCGATCTGAAACCCAAAATGATAGATGTGGCACCTGATTGCCGTGAAGTCGCTTTTGCAAGATACTGTAAAAAGGTTGGGTTATAACTCAGCCGGATATATCCACGGCTTCGTATTACAGAAAGGAAAGACTATGTGTCAGATGAAAGTAATGCTGGATAAGGAAGGGCAACAGGAATTAGTAATGGAAGATGTTGCACATCTTGAAGTAACTAAAGAGGGAATCAAGGTTAGTACGTTATTTGAAGAGCCAAAAGTTATTTCAGGAGTAGCCGTAAAAAAGATTGATTTCCTTTCCGGAACAGCAATACTTCAAGAAATAAACAGTTTATAATTTCAAGTAACATAAAGACACATGACAGAACAAAGCACAATCAAAAAGCTTCGGGTATTGCTGCCACACTGGATTGAGCACAATAAAAACCATATAGCTGAGTTCAGAAAGTGGGAGAGCGAGGCGAAAAAAGAATCCGGCCATGAAGTTGCCATATTACTGGATAAGGCTATCAGTGATATGGAAGAGGCTGGCAAATCGCTTTCCGAGGCTCTTGATAAAGTAGGCGGGCCATTGGAAGGAATGGAAGAACAACAACATCATCACCACTAACAGACAAGTAATTACTAATTGAGATTGAAAAATTTCGATTTTAACAGCACTTCTTCCTAATAGCAAACTTCACCGGTTAAGCCATCGGCAGACTTGGCCAGATTTCAATTATTAAAAACTAGACAGGATAACGGGATAAAGCATGTTGGAGTAACTTAGGGGTTCTCTAATTCCTCAATTCTTAAATCCTTCATATACCTGAATTCCTGAATGAGCTAATGAGATGTGACTGTGAGAAGATACAAACTACAAAAGCTCCGTGAACTTGAGAACTTCGAGAACATCATACAATTTACAGATCAACCGGAACAGGATAATTTCAGGTATCATGGAACCTGGGCGAAAGATCATTTCAAGAACAACAATCCAATCAGCCTGGAGTTAGCATGCGGCAAAGGCGCTTATACTCTGGCTCTTGCAGAGAAATATCCTGATAGAAATTTTATTGGTGTTGATATGAAGGGTTCACGCCTGTGGACCGGATGTGTTGAAGCACGGAAGCGTAGCCTTACTAACGTAGCTTTCCTTCGCATAGAGATTCTGAACCTTGCTCACTATTTTGCTAAAGGGGAAATTGACGAAACATGGATTACCTTTCCTGATCCTTTCTTGAAAAATGGCAAGTTCAGAAAAAGACTCACCGCAGCCAGATATCTGGATGTCTATAAACATGTGATAAAAGAGGGAGCATCAATCCACCTTAAAACAGATTCAAATCCTTTCTTCGATTTTAGTCTCAAATCATTAAGAGAAAACAAATGTGTAATTGAAGAAAAGATCGATGATGTTTATGATGACGAAAAACTACATGAAGACCTTTACATCAAAACGAATTACGAGAAAAGACATCTTGCCGATAATCGAGTTATCAAGTACGTGCGGTTTTCACTTGCATAAAAGAACAATAATCACACGAAGTCACTAAGAACACAAAGGGAAAGACAATTAGACAGGATAACGGGATAAAACAGGATGGAGTAACTTAGGGATTCTCTAATTCCTCAATTAGTTGATAACAACTGACAATGGAAGATTTTCCAAGGAAATTAACCGCGTATTTAAATACACTCAGCGAGACAGAAAAGGATGAAAAGACCAGGCTGTTTCAATCATTAGTCGAGAAAGCGCAAACCCATAAATTCCAGAGTCCTCGTTTCTGGGCTATGAGGCAGGTTCTTTCAGGTCGGTCGCTGGAGCAGATAGAAAGAAATATTAAAAAGAGAATCACAAAGAAAACAGATATCCCCGGACAAAAGACGCCCCTGCCCGTCCGGCAGGCGGGGAGGACTTTCCCCGGACAAAAGACAACGAGGACATAATACAGATAAAAAAGGCTTTATGATTAAGGGATTCTCTAATTCCTCACTACCTGCCGGTTAGGCGAAAATTCCTCCCTGCCCACCAGTTTGTTGGGCGGGAATTCCTCAAACCTTCATGTATTCACTATGTTCCACAATCCTGTTATCATCCGGTGACATTAATGCCTCAGGTTCTGTTGCACTGTTATCATTACCTTCTACATTGCTGGTTTCCGGCAGTTGTGCATTACTCCTGCTGCCATCCAACGATCCTTTTTCTTTAATTCCAACATGCGAGGATAATATCTCGACTTGTTCTTTCAGGTTTTGAGCCTGGGCCGATAACTCCTCACTTGCAGATGCAGTTTCTTCAGCACTTGCCGCATTCTGCTGCGTAACCTGATCCATCTGTTGCACTGCAGTGCTCACCTGGCTTATCCCCTCTGCTTGTTCGGAAGATGCATTTGTTATGTCATTCGTCAGTACTTTAGCCTTCATGACATTCATTACAATATCCTGCAAAGCCTCTTCACACTTAACTGCAAGCCCGACTCCATTTCCGGCCTTTTTAACACTATCTTCTATCAGGACGGTAGTATCCTTTGCCGCAGTAGCACTCCTTTGAGCCAGATTGCGCACTTCTTCTGCCACCACAGCGAACCCCTTCCCATGTTCACCAGCTCGTGCAGCCTCCACTGCCGCGTTTAATGCCAGCAGATTAGTCTGAAATGCAATACCATCTATTACTTTTGTAATCTCTGCTATTTTCTTGCTGCTGGCATTAATCTCCTCCATTGAATTACTCATTTCTCCTACAATCTTGTTGCCATTTTCCGCCGCGTCACTACACATATTTACCAGCTTGGCAGCGTCTTCTGCATTATTAACATTTTGCTTAGTTACTGACGCCATCTCTTCCATTGATGCCGAGGTCTCTTCAAGTGAAGATGCCTGTTCTGAAGCACCCTGGGCCAACAACTGGCTGGATTCGGATATTTGTATTGAAGCTGAAGTTACCTCATTTGAGGCGCTGTCTAAGGATTCTAAGGCTGTTTTTATTGGTTTGCTTATAGCGTTGCGTATAACAACAGAAAGCCCAATAAGAGCGAGAACAATGCTGACAATAATCACAAGCATCATAGTTTTAGTAGACTTAGCATTCCCGGATGCGCCTAATGCTTCCTCTTTGATCGCTTTAGATGCCCCGTATGCCTCCTCTGACTTTTGGACAAATAAACCAAACCCTGAGCCGAACTCTTTTAGCTGTGAGTTAAAACCCTCAAGCTTTAAGCCGAGGCCTTCCAGTGTCTTCACCATTGCCAGCATCTGAGCTTTTCCTGCCTGGGTATTGGCCTTTACTTCACCAACTAACGGCAGAAATTTCTGTTCTATTTCATTCTTATTCTCTACCAGCTCGCTTGCCATTGCTGCCATACTTTTTTGTTCATCTTCCGTATTTGAAGTAAAATAGCCCAGTTCAGCCGAAAAATCATTTAGGGATTCCTCGACACTTTTTATCTCCTTCGAGCCAGTCTTGACATTGTCCTTTACGGACAGGACCAGAGGCAGGGAAACTCGCTTTATAGATTCCAGCAGGGCCTGGGTCTCGATAATCAAGGTGTTCACGTCGATGCCATCCTTTTCAATCAGTTCTGTAAAATTTTTCACAATCTTTTCAAAGGACTTTTCGATACTGTCTATACCCTTCATGCTTGACTCGACTGCCGGATTAATCTTCAATTCTATATCATTTGAAATATCGGTTGCAGTATCGTCGATCTCCCACAAAGTGTCGACCATTTTTACCATGTTATCACTGGCCTTCGTGGCCAATGTTGTTGAGTTTGTTATTTTCCCCATGATTTTTTCTAAGGAATCTCCAATAAGACCTATACCATCCGAGGTTGTTTTTACATTAGATAATACTTTTTCCTCCACGTTTTTAACCATGGCTTTTGCATCGTTTACCATGGCCCCTGCGTCATTTACCATGATTTCAGTTTCATCGGAAGCCTGTCTTGTATTGGCGGATACTTCCACCATACCATCATTTACAAGTTGCGCATTATCCGTAATGTCTTCAACGCTAGTCGCTATACCGGTAAGACTTATCCAGGCCACCAACCCGACCACAATTGACGCAATGATTGATGCTCCGAAACCTAGGATCAATAATTTGTTTACTCCTATTCGAGCAAGACCTGTAATACCTCCGCTTTTATGTCTATTCGCTTTCATAATTACATCTCCTCCCTTATAATTAAGAACGTTCCCTGAAATTCTACAACTTATTAAAACTTAACCCGCCTGAGGCGGGAATTATAGTTTTGAACCGTTCTATCAAAAGACCACAAATCAAGTCCTAAGATCGCTCGATTTAGATTATTCCATATTATCTATTTTGAAAAATTGGAAGGATATTGCCTAAGTTGTGCGATTTTGTAGCTGCAACCTTGAGGTTGCGAAACTTACGTATCCCCCATCGATTACTGAGCAACGCAGGCTACCCGCCTGTACCTATTCGGGCAGGAAGCCTTCGGCTACAATGGCATATAATATAAAATCGCTCAATTTAGATATTAAATAAAAAAAGACTTTTCAATATGCCGCGCAGTAACTTCAACCTACCGATTAATTTAATATAAATGATATGTGATTTAGGTTACGAAGCAATACGATACACGAACTTGCAAAAGACTTTTTATATCTTTATCTTTAATATCGACACAAACAGGAGATTATCCATTTAGAATATCTTTTTTTTGATTGGACTGAATAGAAAGCAATAAACATGCCAGTTAAGCTACACAATCTTACTGGTTCATATATTCAGTAAATTATGAAACATAAGTCATACTTTTACAGAACGTTAGGTAGATTGTGTTTTTGTTGGTACCGACAAAATGAGATGTTCATTATATAATGTTCAAATAAAATAATGTGTCTCCCTGATTAATTATTCGACGGACATGTCAAGATATACATCACCTGTCTAGTCCGAGGAAAGTCCTCCCCGCCTGTGCCGGACGGGCAGGGTCGCTTTTTGTCCGGGGAAAGTCCTCGGCGCTTTTTGTCCGGGGAAGGGGGTAAAATGATTTACGATTGACTATTTGCGATTAAAAGATTGATAATTAAGAAATTAAGGGATAAAAGAAGCGGAGAGGATAGAAGCAAGATGCTGCTTTATTAGTTCGGAGTGAAAAGTTCGGAGTTCGGAGTTCAGAGTATAAAGAATAATCTCTTGATTTATTTAAGTATTTGTGTAAATTACAAAACAAATTACCAGACGCACTACTTTAAGATAATTACCTCTATTATGAATTCGACAACAATTCCTATTGAAAATATCAGCCCGAGAATCACTAAAAGGAAATATGACAAATTATTTGAATTATTGGAACACAGACTTTCAAGATATGATGTAAAGAGTGGTGTACTGCATACAGGATTTTTTGAAAGGAGTAAGTTTGATGTACTGGTAAGATTTATTTATCCAAAGCAGGATCGCAGTGAACATATAAAAGATTATGAGAATAAAACAGGAAAAACCGTGGTAAAATACGGTACAAAACCTACTGAATCTCAAGCAATTATTGCATTAAGACATAATACTCAGACTTCTGAATTAAAAGTTAATCTTAGTATTGGAGAGAATTGTAAATTTCCAGGTGATATAACAAACACAATAAATAAAATAGCCAATACCAGGGATTGGACTTTACTAAATAGCATTTCAGTAGCTCCAGGTAAAGAAAGCTTAATAAGCAAGTTAGTGGCATTCTCTAATAAATATAATACCTGAAAGTTCTAGACTAAAATGCCTAAAGTGTGAAGTGCCTAAAGTGAAGGAGTTTTATTTTTTTAACTTTAGTTCACTTTAGCTCACTTTTAGCTTTGCAACTTCATTTCACCTTCTCTTCTCAAACTGACCATTAAAATTCCTCTAGCTTATTGCCGGATGCCTTATTTATTAAATATATCTGGCTTGAACTCCCAGCGCCTTCCCCAGTAATCTTATATCTTCGAGGCCTGTAGTCTTCATACATTCAATTACTACCCCTGCACATACTGACGCATCTTCTTCTGCGTCATGATGTTTGAAATCTATTCCAAGGTGCTCAGCAACAGTGTTAAGCTTATGGTTCCTTAAGGACGGCCACATTTTTCTCGCAAAAGTAACTGTGCAATAATATTGAATGCTGGGATATGTGAAACCATGAGCATCGAGGCTATGCTGTAAGACGCTTATATCGAATGAGGCATTGTGAGCCAGGACTACCACCTCGCTGAATGCAGGGATCAGTTCAGGCCAAAGCTCCGGAAATGTTCTTTCTCTCTCTACCGTAGATGCATCTATTCCGTGAAGATTTGTATGGTTTTCTTCAAACCTGTTACCCGGAGGTTTTATGAGCGCAGACGCCTTGCCTATTAACTCGGTTTTGCGGCCAAAGGCAAGTCCGATTGCACATGCACTGTTTCTCTCTCTTGTCGCAGTCTCGAAATCAATAGCGACCCAACTTTCATTGCACAAGGATGGTAGTTTCATTCTCTGCATATGATAAGTGATTAAGTTCATAGTGTCAAATGGCAAGATGCCGTAAGATTGACGAAAAACTAATAAACAGTGCCACGGATTAATTCGCTTTCCTCCTTATGTGTAAGAAACCGCCATCGGGATGATGGTATATCAAGTTTGACAGTACTTATTTGAATCCGCTTCAAGTCAAGGACTTTTAAAGGGGTATTAAATTGCGGGTCTTTAAGTGCTCCAAAAATGCGTCGAATGTGCCGGTTTTTCCCTTCTGACACTTCAACCACCAGCCTGGTTCTGGGGCCTGCATAACCAGAGATATCTACCCTCTCCACCTTTAATATACCTATTGCAGTTTTTACGCCTTTTAATACCTGTCGAAGTTGTTCCTCTGTGATTCTCCCCCGAACCCACACCTCATAAATCTTTGAGTATTGTCCGGGTTGTGTAAGACGATTGATCAATCCACCATCTCGTGTAAATAGCAGCAATCCTCTCGAATCCCTATCCAGCCTCCCTACCGGCCTCCACTTGTCTTTAAGCACAAACCCGGGTAAAATATCATAAACCGTTTTACGCCCACCTTCATCGGATAGGGTAACAATAGCTCCTTTAGGTTTATGGAACATTATGAATTGCCGGGGATTTGATGCGGCACGAGGATTCATGGTAGTTACACAGATTTTCTTTGCAGGATTATATAATCTGAAATTTCATTGGACAGCTCAATCAACTTTTCTGTTTCCAACTCTTCCCCCCTGCTCTCAGGCATAATACCCACACGCGCCAAAATAGTCATTAAATCCTGACGTGTTTCGCTCTTCTTTATTCCATGACTTGCACAAAGCGACAACAGGCTGTTCGACAGGGTCTTTCGCCTTGAATCGTATATTGTTCTGACAACGTCCTGGAAATCTCTATAATCACGAATCCTGTCGGCATATCTGTGTCGGTTAACCGTCATTTTGACAATTGCAGATTCTACGAGCGGGACAGGCCAGAATACCTGGGGCGGCAGCTTTTTCAATACTTTCACTTCAGCAAAAAGCCTTGTCATAACAGACAGCACTCCATAACGCTTAGTACCCGGACGTGCCATAATTCTGTCTGTAGTATCCCTCTGAAGCATCAGGATCATGGTCTTGATAGGCAGTACTTCCTGCAATAAATCTATAATAACCGGAGTGCTGATATAATATGGTAGATTAGAAACTACTTTGATGCATGAATCCCCTGCAGAAAGAGAATGAAAGTCAGCAGTACTGATGTGGTCAGACATGGCCTCTACTATTTCCGGCTGGATATGGTGTTTTGATTTCAGAATATCCCTGTTAATTAAAGTAACATTGTTAAAATCCTTTAATGTCTCTTCCAGGATTTCAAACAGCTTACGGTCAACTTCTACAGCAAAAACATGCCCGGCTTTTTGAGCAAGCAGCCTTGTTAAAGAACCTGTCCCCGCACCTATTTCAAGTACTACGTCATTACGGCTCAGATCTGCAGTCTTGACGATAAACTGCAATAGATTCTGGTCTATTAAAAAGTTCTGCCCCCACTGCTTCTTGATGCGAATGCCTCTTTCCTCAAAAAGCACCTTCAACATTGATTTTGTGTGAGGACCATTTAACGAAATTATGTCTTCGAATAACATACTCAAGTTAGGTCGCTATCACGACAAAATTTCTCGACTCCGCTCGGAATGACGTCACACTGAGCGGAGTCGAAGTATGATCAATATTATTGAATTTCCTATGCATTAAATTATGCCTTCGGCAACTACTATTCCCCACGAAAATCACGAAATATCACGAAAGTTTTTTTATGTCTTTTCGTGTGTTTCGTGGGCTTTTTTGAAATTCATCGACATCAGTTCAATCGATCTTTGTAAACATGGTCCCGGGCGCACCACAGACATGACATTTATCAGGTGCGCTGTTTTCTACCGTATTCCCGCAGATCTGGCAGACATAATAATCTACTGATTCATTATTGCCCAGGTTGTCCAAAGCCTTTTGATACAGACTTGCGTGAATACTCTCTATCTTATTGGCAAGATCAAAACTCCTCACGGCCTTGCTTTCCCCTTCCTTTTCAGCCTCCACAATCATTTCAGGATACATTTTCGTATACTCGTGCGTCTCTCCCTCTATGGCCTCCTGAATATTTTCTTTAGTGCTATTGATGCCGCCCATCACCTTGAGATGGTTGTGGGCATGTACCGTCTCTGCTGCCGCAGCGGCACGGAAAAGCTTTGCTGCCTGTCCAAAACCTTCTTCGTCAGCCTTTTTGGCAAAGGCCAGATATTTCCTGTTTGCCTGTGATTCACCGGCAAAGGCATCCTTTAGATTATCCATCGTTGACATATTTTTATCCTTCCTTTTTTTGTCTTTTTGACTTAGATTTCGCTGAAAATGGGCTAACGTCCGTTCGCCCCTACATCAATAAGATATAAAATGGAAATTCCTCGTTAATATAGAGTTACGAACCCAGCTTCTCACTGAGGGCCTTACCGTAATCCTGGCAGGCCCTCATGCCCTCTGTATCTTCTACTAAATGCTCTAACAAGTTGAAAGAACCTAATGACGTCATATTCATTTTAAACACATGCTCCATTGTGTCAAAGATATACTTAGGGGCGTCACCACTGTGGGTATAAGAACCAAAAGCGCCCCCCACCTTTCCGTTCAGATTTGCTTTTTCTACCAGGAATAGAAACGTCTTCATATTTGCCGTCATATCTCTATGGTAGGTAGGGCAACCAAAGGCATAGCCGTCGTAACCGTCCAGATCATTCTCGTTCTTTATCTCAGAAAGTTTCTTGATCTCGGCGCTGTTGCCGCTGAAACGGACACCTTCGGCAATATATTCTGCCATCTTTTGCGTTTTACCAGTCCTGCTATAGTATGCAATTAAAACCTTCCCCATATTTGAATCTCCTTTCAATCTTGTCTGTTACACAAATGAATGTTTTCGTTTTTCTGCCATCATAACTGCCATTTTTATCGCCTCAATCATTGAGCCCGGGTTTGCAACGCCTTTGCCGGCAATGTCAAAGGCTGTGCCGTGTGTGGGTGAAGTTCTGATAATGGGTATGCCAAGTGTAATATTTACTCCTGAATCAAAGGCATGCATTTTTATTGGAATAGTACCCTGGTCGTGAAATTGTACTACCACTACATCAAACTCCCCGTTAAGCGCCTTATTAAATACCGTGTCGGATGAGAGCGGCCCGATACAATCAATACGCATCTTCTGTGCACGCTTTATTGCAGGTATGATAGCATCCCTCTCTTCAGTTCCAAAACGATCACCATCGCCACAGTGCGGGTTCAAACCGCAAACGGCAATCCTCGGATCAGTCATGCCAAAGAATTGTTTAAGTCCTGTTGCAGTGGTTTGAATGGTGGAAAATACGCTTTCCTGATTTATAAACCTGAATACATCTTTTACTGCCAGATGAGTTGTAACGAATGAGACCCTCAGCCGTTTCCCGACCATGAGCATTACTACGTCTTCAGCAGCCGTCTTATCATGCAGCAACTCCGTATGACCAGCAAACTCAAAACCGGCCATTTTAACCGCCTCCTTGCTTATGGGTGCTGTTACAATCGCATCGATTTCTCCTCCCATAGCAAGATCAAGCCCTTTCATTATATACTCCACGGATGCCCTGCCGCTGCCCGGTAAAGGCTTGTGGGAAATAGTATCCTGAACAAAGACGTTATCAAGGTCAAGCACGTTTATGTTATTTATTAAATTTCTATCTGCATTTAAAGATGTACTATCAAGCCGTGACAGTTGAAGCTTTTTTCCTATACTGAGACTGTCAGCAACATCACGTAAAACTTTATAACAACCGATTACGATAAAGTCTGCCACAGTCGCTATTTCCTGTGACGACAATGCCTTGAGAATCACCTCCGGCCCTATCCCGCAGGGATCCCCCATAGTTATGCCGATTAGATTTTTTTCTCTATTCTCAGATTTCATAGAAATCCCTTTTTCTTTAACATTTCCTCAGTTATCCCGGATGTAGTACTGTCATTAGTCATTAATATCCTCTTGACCCATTTACCTAACATATCGGTTTCAATATTAACCTGCTCACCCGCTTTCTTGAAACCCAGAGTGGTCAATTCAAGCGTATATGGAATAAGCGCAACTGAAAACAGTCCTTCTCTGATTTCCACAATAGTCAGGCTAATCCCGTCTATAGCAACAGAACCCTTCTTAATCATCATATTGGCAAGTTCTTTACTTACAGAAAACCACACGGTACATTGTCCCGGTTCATTTTCTACTTTATTAATCACGCCAACACCGTCTACATGCCCTGTTACAAAATGACCTCCCAGTTGATCCCCAATCTTCAGTGATCTTTCTATGTTTACTTTATCAGAAGTCTTCAGTTTGCCGATAGCTGTCAGATTTAATGTCTCTGTAGAAACATCAAAATAGACATCAGAATCTTTTATCTGTGTCACGGTCAGACAGGCTCCGTTAACAGCAATACTGTCACCAGGACTCACATCATCTGACAATGGGCCTATATCAACCACAATAATCGCAGAGTCTGTCTGCAGTTTTACCCGCTTTACTTTGCCCAAATGTTCAATTATACCGGTAAACATCCTAATCTTTCCCTTTTAATATCCCCAGTACCGTAGTCCCTGCGGATACCATCTCTCCCTCTTTTACGGCTATTTCAAAATCTGCATCCTCAGGAATATAGACTTCCAGCCTTGAACCAAATTTAATCATACCGAATCTCCGGCCTCGTTCAACTTTTTGCCCAATAGAGCAGTCACACACGATTCTTCTTGCTACCTTTCCCGCAACCTGCTTTATCATAATCTTTGTTTTCCCATCGTTGGTGAGAATCCCCATCAAATTATGCTCGTTCATTTCAGAAGAATCCGGAGAACGTGCATCCAGAAACTTTCCAGGTACATGTTTTATAAATTCAACTTTCCCGCTATACGAGACCCGGTTCACATGAACACTGAACAAAGACATAAATATTGCAATCTTTACCGCCTTACATTTTAAATAATTATCCTCATGTACGTGCGAAATTGCGATTATCCTCCCATCAGCCGGAGCCAGTAATTTTTCTTCCCCATCAGGAGGGTTCCTGTTTGGGTCCCTGAAAAAATAAAAGACAAAAAACAGACATATAGCAAGCGGTATACTTACCAATGGATAAAAAAAGAGGCTTAAAATTATAAATACAAAAAAGACCATTCCAAAAAAAGAAAGCTCTTTCGATCCATATTCAGCAAAAGGAATTCTCATAAAATTTACGCTCCTGACACTCTCATAGTATCAAAAATAAATATTCCATTCTAAAAATTATACAAACTGTAACCGATGGCAAAGCAATAACAGATACTGGTCATAGATTTTATAATATACACCATGATTAGCACCGTTCGAACAAGTCTATTTTCTAGCATATAAACATTTGCATGTCAACTTAATGTAGAGTTATTCCTTTACAGTCTTTACTAAAAACAGTAATATATATTTTTAACTTTAAAGCAGTCAATTTAATAAATATTATATGGAGTAATCATAGAATGAAAATCATGCAAAATCCTACATTACGTCAATTTTTCTTCGCACTGATCTTGTTATTTGCCATTTATGGCTGTAATACTACAGATAACGCTACTGCCCCAAGAACGTCAGATTCAAATCTTAAACCGGATATCACGCAAGCTGATACTGAAAATGCGAAACTCAGTAAATCACAATCCAACCCGGCAGAACATCAGGAAGAGGCTGTAGCTGATAAACAATCCGAGTTAAACAACAAGATACAAGATATGGAAAAGCTTCAGAAAAGGCTTGGAAGCATAATGATGGGTCATGGAAGAGGGACTGTAAATACACTTGAAGACAGGAATACGACATCAACAAAGAAATCAACTGAGAATTTGACAGCCAAATCTGATGAGATAGAAAACAGGCCTTTTATAGAATTGGAAAGGAAACTGTACGGCAAGTGGACAAATAAAAAAGAGACAGAATCATATGAATTCCACGATGATGGAACTGTACTGATTATTGTCGCTGGCCAGAGAGGTATGAGTCGAAAGTTAAATGGCAATTACAAACTTGTAGAAGAGGAACGTATAATTATAGATTTCAGGGGCGACTCCTTTGCCGGACAGATGCCGCCAAGTTATTTTAAGATTTCCATCTCTGCAAACGATTTCACCTTAACAGACGAGCCAAAAGGCCCTGATGAACCTGATGGACCATCAACAACATATAATAGAATAAATTAGCTTACTTTGCAGTTACTCGGTTATTATGTTTTGCTTGAAAAAGCTCATTTACCGTGCAGAACCCATATTTATAAAATAACACGCCTTATGCCAAAATCTCATAAAAGAAAGACTCAAACACGAACATACGCTTTTAAAATATGACGGCTGCTGTTTTAAACTCGACGGATAAATGTCATCATAGTTGTCGTATTGCGAGCTATTTAATAAGTCTCTTTCCATTGTTTCCCTCCTTATACTTTATGTACAGATAAAGATTTGTCATCCTTAGTAATAAAGCAAAATCCGCACCATTACTTAAATATTTAGAAATATATTTCTTAAAATTCTGTAAGTCCTTAGTATTTCTTGACAAATGTAGAGAATTAAATCTGTTGTGATATTCAAATATGACTTTGTTATATGGTTTCAGTTTAAGGATTGCACTACCGTGTTAACAAAAGAGGGAAATTGTTTCCGAAATGTTTAAGAGGCAGGCTCGCCCAGATGTAAATAATATTAAACCAACTTCACACGCAACTCAATTACTGAATCAATATTTTACTAAATAGTTGATTTAATGCAGTTTTTCAGCACGTTCCCGATCTGTCTTTTCCAGCGCCTTTAAAATCAGAGGATATTTCTTACAGAGTTTGTCAAAATCTTCTTGCCTTAATTCATAGAGTGCACAGGGTGAAACGGCTTTGCATGTGGCCGTTCTGGGTTCGTGGTGCAGGAGCGCCATTTCTCCAAAAAAGTCACCTGCCATCAATGTTGCCAGGTCACGATCCATATCTTTCTCCCTGCGGGAGACACGCACTACTCCACGGGCAATCAAAAACAGCGAATGCCCCTTTTCCCCCTGTTTAATAATGGTCCTACCTGACGGAAAAGTACTCTGTTGCAGTTTGTTAGCGACGCCTGTAAACTCTTCAAGCGGCATTTCCTGAAAAAATGGAACCTTACGCAGTAGCTCTGTGGGTTCAACGTGAAGTTCTTTTACTTCGCTTCCACGCAAGTCGCGAAGCTCCTCAACGAGTTCATCCAGCATTGTCTCAGCCACACCACCGGGTATGCTTCCGGCATGAGTCTTTTCATCGATCGCTTCGCGTTCCGCATGCAATGCCAGACGTGCCGCAAGCCGTTCCTGCATTGAAGTGACAAATTCCGGGAATTGCTCTGTTGTGGCATCTATTCTTTTACGTGCAGCCGCACTCCAGTGTTCGTAATGTTCTCTCACCTTTGCCACCGCTTCCGGCCGGAGTGACTCTGTTTTCAAAATCTCATCAAATTCCTCAAGTACTTTCTTGCTTCCCTGGTGGCGTCCCCAGGCCTTCTCATAGTCCATGTAAATTTGCCTTGAGCGTATTTGTTCCAGTATGAATGTAAGTCCACGTAACATTTCCACAAATCGGATAAGGGTGTTTACAAAATATTTCTCACGAGTTGGGTAAATGGTATACGCCGGTACATTTCCACTATCTCTGAGGGAATCTATCTGTACATTAATGGAATGATCAAGGTCTCGATATGCACTTTCACTCAAATATCCTTTTGTAAACATCTCATAGTACCTGGATTTTTCCAGTGACAGGCTCCGCAGAAACATCAAACGATATTCCTCCTTGCTGTCCAGTTCGCTCTTATGCAAAGTATTGATTTCTTTCAGAATTTGTTGAATGCCTTTATCGTAACGCTCCTGCATCATATTGGAAATGCGGGCGGAAAAAAATCCACCTGCCTGCAGTTCGGGAATTCTAACTTGTGCCAGACGTTTTGCAGAAAGGATACCTTCCGCCTTTGACAGACGATCGGAAAGTGATGGTTTATCCAGGCCCAGGAAGCCTACCAGCTTTCCCATGGTTAAACCCTGAACCAGAAGAGTGAAAAGAACAGCCCCCATTACCACGGCTACAAAGGCCTCTGCATAGACAAAATCTCCGGGAAGGTGCAGTACGATGGCAAGAGCAATGGCGCCACGCAATCCCCCCCAGTACATAATTGTCTGGTAGCCTTTACTGATCGGTTGAGAATTCGGCAGTTTTCCAACAATGGGTACAAGTCCAAACACTACTGCCATCCTGGAGATAAGCATTGCCATCAAGACAACCAAAACGAGGCCGATATTGTTTACAAGCGAGGAAAGATCAACCCTCAATCCCACCAGCAGAAAGATCAAGGCATTGGAAACATAGGCCATATATTGCCAGAAATGTTCCAGATAACCGGCCACTGAAGGAGATATCTTAGTACGTCCCCATCCACCCATGGTCACACCAGCAGCAACTGTTGCCATCACACCACTGACATGGAATACCTCTTCGGCAAGGAGGAAAGAAAAGTAGGCCAGGATCGTAGTAAGAGAGATTTCGATATACTGATCGCTTTCAACGCGTCCAAGTATCAAGCCGACAATAATCGCAGCAACCCAACCTACCAGAATACCACCAGAGAAAACGATGAAGAATTCGATTACACCCCCAACGGCAGTACCTGTGGTAAAATACCCTGCCAGAGCTACAGCCAGAATAATCTTTGCCGTTACGATTGATGTCGCATCATTGAAGAGGCTTTCACCTTCCACAAGGATTGTGAGACGCTTCGGAGCGCCTAATTGTTTAAATAGAGCGATAACAGCTACAGGATCTGTGGCACTCAAAATAGCCCCGAGTAAAAGGGCGGCAGGCAAAGGTATGGTGGCAGAGAATATGATGGAGGTAACTACCCAGATGAAGGCCCCGATTAAGAAAGTAGATAACAACAGTCCTGGAATAGCCAAGGTTAATATCGGCAGCAGGTTCTGACGAAGTTGCCTGGCGTCTATGTTGAATGCCGACTCAAAGATCAATGCCGGCAAAAAGATATAAAGTATGATCTCCGGAGAAATTTGATACTCTACTATCGGCCTTAAGAAGTGTGGCCCACCTTCAGCAAGATAGGCAAGCGCAATGCCCACAATCACCAAAGCAACAGTAAAAGGGATTTTTATATACTTGGTAAAGGCAAGGGTTCCTGCAGCAATCAGCAGAAGACCGGTTATCACCCATACCAGTTCTGCGATGTGACTTGCACCATGTTCCATTATTGAACCTTTTTGTTATTGTTTTTAATGTAACTGCCGACTAAAACAGATTCTTCCGGATGCCCATATTATCAGGGCATAGGAGTAAATGCCATATTAATAGTTTATGATATTTCAATAATCTATTTCTGAGTTTCTCGTTCTGAAACAGGGTTATCAGGTTGCCAATAATATTCAGTAAAAGGTTTATGAATATCTTGCACGGCTTCAGAATGCGGATTAAAAGGTATGAAACAGTACATCTGTTTTTTTTGAAAAACTTGTAGAGAGATTTATAATATTCAATTTGTGACTCTCCGGGCGTCTTTTTCTTACTGTGACCTGAAAGATGAAAAACTCTGGAGTCCGGAACATGATAGACCTTCCATCCTTTTTTGCTCATCCTGAAACACCAATCAGTTTCTTCAAGGAAAATAAAGTACTCTTCGTCAAGGAAGCCTACCGAATCCATAGCCTCTTTCCTGACCATCATACACGCCCCTATCACTGAATCTACCTCTATTGGAGTATTATAATTCACGGCTTTACCCGGATATTTATTTGGAAAAATCATGCGAAGGATGCTTTTGTTAAGGAGTTCTGTTTCCAGTGAAGGAAAGTTGTCTATTGAATTCTGCCTTGAACCGTCTTCATTTAAGAGTTGGACCCCGGCAATTCCAGCTCCTGGAGTATTTACCATAAAGGCCAACAGGCTCTTTATTGCGCCTTCCTGCAGGACTGCATCTGAGTTGAGAAGTACGGCGAATCTTCCCTGCATTACGTTTAGGGCCTGATTGTTTGCGTGGGCAAAACCGGTGTTTGTACTGTTCTCAATAAGCTTTACGTCTGGGAATCCATTTTTTACTGCATCCTGGCTTCCGTCTGTTGAATTATTATCAACTACATATATCTCCTGGTCAATGTCCGTTACGGTCTTATAAATTGAATTCAGACAATTTATGAGGATATCACGGGTGTTCCAGTTTACGATTATGAAGGATATATCTACCAATCTTCGCTTACATCTCCATTAAATGAGACATAGAGTATTTTCTCTGTCTTGCTGAGATTTATTATTTCCCTGAGTATGCTTTTCTTTTCATATATTATATTACATTGCTTCAGGTATTCCTTTAAGAATCTTAATCTATCCGTTGTCGAAATAAGTTTCGGAGTAGACAGGTTCATCTGTGTAAGATTTTTTATCCTTTTCCGGATAGTTACTTCTTCTTCAAAAGAGACTTTATCAAAATCAAGGAATGTGATATGGAATGATTTGTCATTTTCTTTCATCATGATATTACACGTCTTCAAATCATGATGGAAAATATTCCGGTTGTGCATCTCCCCAATAGTCTCTGCAAGATTATTTATAAGTACCCTTTTCTTTTTCAACTTACTCAATGATGGTTTATCATGAAAATTCTTCAATATGTATCTGTCCATCTCCAGGCAGTCTCTGGCGTATTCCATAACCAGGTAGCTGTCTGTAGTGATCCATAATACCTTCTTTTCCATTAATGCCAGTGGCATAGGTGTGTTGAAGCCGTATACCAATAATCCATTACCGGCAATCCACGCCTTCTTTCCTGCAGAATTACGGAAGATATTCCTTATAAGGCATATTCCACAACTTACCTTATATTGTTTTACTACAACACTCTGAGTTTTCTCATTTTCAAGAGGTAATCTGGTCAAGGCAGTCTTTGAGTCGCGCTTCATGACTATGGCCTTATCACCATTTACCAATGCATTATGATGTTTCTCTATCAGCCCCGCAAAGCGGTTTGTATCATAACCTTTTCTGAAAAACATCTTCATGCCGGCAGACCTTTTCTTTGAAAAGGCGCTGCTTTCCTTCACACATCTTTTCAATCTGCTTTTATAATGGATATTCCTTATCCTTGAGGATTGCGATTCTATTTGTCCGACTAGTTCGTTTTCATCAGTAGTGCTACTAAGAACATTAACCCCATACGATCTAAGAAAATCTAATTTGTTGGTCTTTGTCAGTATGGATGATAATGAGTTGAAAATCTGTGCAAGATTGTGCAGTCTCTTACGAAATGGCATTCTCTTAAGAATTTTCACGCTGTGAAGGTCCATTAAGTAGAGGTCGCAATCATAAATTGAGGAGGTTTGATTGTTCTTGAATCTTATCAGTATGTTGCCGGTATGAAGGTCATAATGACAAAAACCTTTTTCATGAATATCCCTTATAAAGCCTGCCAGTTTACGCAACAACTTTCTTTTCTCGGTTTCCTGCTCCACTGACAAAGCGCCTTCGAAGTTGGCCTGGCAGAATCCCATAAACTCTTTACTGTTTGTAACCGCCTCTGTAACCAACAGGCTGTAAGTCTTTTTCTTCACCATTGCAAGCGGCAAGGCAGTATTGATATTCTTACATAATAATGCGTTGCCAACCTCCCACTCAGTCCTGATCCTGGTTGGTACAAACAGATACTTTACGTAATCTCGATAGCCACCTCTCTTGAAATATTTAATATATATTCCATTTTCGTTTATATCGGTAACCGGCATTGAGATTACTGACCGTACCCTGTTTTCCTTTATTAATGTATAGTTCTCACCGTTTATGCCAGAACGGAAATTATCAAGGTTTATCTTGTCCGTAATGCTTTCGTACCCTTCCCTTACCGTCCACTCTGCTACATTCTTTACGGTACTTATTGACATTGTATTATTTTGTATATTTCATAAGTCTTAAAAACTAATATATTTATATGTCAGTTCTATACATAGGCTTAAATGCAAAATAAGGATATCTTTAAGAGATGTGTAAATCAAGGAAAAACGGTGTATTCTAAAGGACTGATAGAATTTAGCTTTTGCTTCCATGCGAATAGAGTATCAACCTCTTCTCGTTAGAACTTTGTTGGTATATATATAACTGATAATAGTATCCCACATCATTAATCAACGATAAAACTATCACAATATACGCTAAGTCAAATTTATTCTTAAATATTTAATCCTGCACTTTGTTGGAAACAAAGACTAATTTTCTGTGGCCTACAGAATCACTTAATAACATATGTACAGGCACTTTAAGCCATTTTTGTATATCGTTTAAAACATTTGGTTTTATGATTAAATACCTTCTTTCTTCTGAGTTAAAGAAATGGTTAATTTCAACAGGATTCTGGACAATCTTAATATATTTTCTACCTGTATAAAAGAGATAAGCTTCCTTATGAAAGCCAAAGATAGCAAGCTTCTCTTCCGGTTCCATAATAGCATTTATCTTTGTGCAGAAAGGCTTGGCAGATTTCTTTGTGTTCATTTCAGGAATTACTATCTTAACACTCAATATGAATATGATCAGTACTGCAAGAAATATAGACATCAAGGAAGCAAATATCTTTTTGCGATATAGAAATACAAGTGACAAAATTGATACACTTATGCACGTTGTAGAAATTATTACAGAATAGATAATCTTTTCCGGGAAATAAGTATCTACTACGAATGGCAAGCTTATGCCGGCAACAATTATAAAGCCAAAAAGAACATAACCGGGTATGCAAATAATCCGGTGAAACTTATTATTCTCAGGATTCAAAACCATAGAATCAAAAAGCCATGCAACCAGTAATGAAGCTGCGGGATAAAGAGGCAGCAAATATCTACCCTTCTTTCCAGACGCTATCAAAAAGAAAACAAAAACAGCAACAAACCACACAAATGGAAAGTGGAAACTCCGAAATTCTTTACTCTTCTGTTTTATACTGTAGATTATGACACCAGGGATAAATAAACTCCACGGCATAAATTCCATCGGAAACCTTGTGAAATAATAATAAAAAGGCTCTTTATCCTTCCACGAATTAAAAAATCTTCCCATGATCTGGTTATTGAAAATTTCATTCACATATTCCCTGTTACCCTCGAAGGACGCTAAAATAAACCATGTAAAAACTATAATTGAAAATACAACGCATCCTCTTCCTATAGCCATGTAACGGTAAAGCTTAAGTTTCCTTTCCATTGCAAGAAAGGATACTATTGTTATCACCGGTAGAATAAGTCCAAGAGGGCCTTTGGTCAAGACTGCCAGTCCCATAAATACATAAGAAAGCAGAAAAAGTATTGTCCTTTTCGAATCCCTGGAATAGCCTGAATAAAAACACAGAAGAGACATAGTAATTAAAAATGTAAGTAATACATCAAATGCAGATCTTCGTGCTATCCATAGAAAGTTGACATTAGTAGCTAATATTAAGGCCGCAATTATTCCTGTCCTCCTGGAAAATATAGATTTACCCAGAAAAAAAACAGCTACACAACAACCAATTCCTGCCAGGGCAGAAGGCAATCTGGCAGAAAACTCTGTTACCGTCTTAAATGGCATGGAAAAAAGATCAATTAACCAGAATAGCAAGGGTGGTTTGTCAGGGTATATCTCTCCATTTAAACGAGGGAGAATAAAGTTTTTACTCTCTAACATTTCCAATGCTACCTGGGCATAGCGAGGCTCATCAGGTGCCCAGAGATCTCTGTTGCCCAGATCAAAAATAAACAGAAACCCTGTAACAATAACCAGAAATGTAACCTGAATATGAGTGTGTCTCCAGAAATAATTTACAACAATCTTGCTCATTTAATCTCTTTTACCAATAACCTGTGATATTAAGCGGAGGGAAAAGAAGGCATGTAATAATTTTCTAATGTCTGCTTCTTACTATGATATTACTTTTAGATATTAAAAAACCTAGGAATTATCCACTGTCTTTTTCTTATATATCAAGGCAAGGTTTCTAAAGTAAATAAAGAGCCCTGTACATTGGCCAAGAATAAACACAGGATCTTTCCTGTGGATAGCATAAGAAAGTAAAACTGCACTCCCGCCGATACTCAGATACCAGAAGGCCAAAGGTATAACACTCTCCTTCTTTTTTTCTGATGCTATCCATTGAATAAGAAATCTGGAACCAAACAAAAGCTGGCCAACAAAACCAAAACACATCCAAAGATTAAGGCTATTCATCTCTCACCTCATAATAAAGTTTACGTCTTTTCATCCATCTTACTGCCAGCAGGTCTAAAAAAGACTTGAAGATTCTATTTCTTACGTTGTATTTTGATTTTCCGAATACCCTGGGATTGTGTTTTACCTTTACCTCCTTAACAGAGAATCCTTCCATTTTGAATAACGTGGGTAGAAAACGATGCATTCCGTTATACAACTTAATTTTATTTAAACACTCCCTGCGAAATATCTTTAAGGAACAACCTGTGTCTTTTATATTCTCGCTGGTTAGTTTATTCCTGACATAATTTGCTACTTTACCGGACACAATCTTAATTAACGGATCCTGTCTCTTGAAGCGCCAACCATATACCATGTCATAACCATCAATTTCTGCAAAAAGTAATGGAATATCAAAAGGATCGTTTTGTAAATCAGCATCCATCATTACAATATACTTCCCCCTTGAATCCTTGAAGCCTGCATCCAGAGCAGCAGTCTGTCCGCAATTTTCTCTTAATCTGACAATTCTGAAATTATTATACTCGACACATACATTCTTCATCTCTTTGTGGCTATGATCCGTACTGCCATCATCTACAAAAATACTTTCATAAGAATATCCAATATCTGACATTGCCCTATGTATTGCAGACGAAAGTACAGGAATATTTTCTTCCTCATTAAATACAGGAATTACTATAGATATCTCAGGTTTCATAGATTATATGAGTTTTTGCAAACGCACAATATAAATATAATTCTATTTTTATTCAACTGTAAACATTGTGACACAGCCTGAGAGCAGGTGGTTTACTGTACAGATAAATTATGATGAGGAAACAAGGCTTAGGTGGATAGTTTCTTTGTTTTTCTTCAAATAACTGGTAACACAATAAATCCTTAAAAAATCTTCTTCATAAGTTAGACCAGACACAACGGAATTAAAACCGCAAAAGAGAAGTTGTCATGTTTTAGCTGAAATCACGTACATTTAATAGTGGTAGAAATATAACTAATACATCTTCCGAAAAGAACCAGAACTTACTGATGATTAGATGTACGCGTAAGCCAGCTTTTTCAGCCTCGCAGTTTATTGTATTTTTATCAACACGATTTATTCTTGTCTTTTTGCGCCTTAACCACCGGAAAAAATGTTTAAGCGCAAAAACTGACTGGTATTGGATAAATAATGGCCCTTCACATACTCTTCTCATCTCCTGAAGAAAGCTGATGCGATGAGCAGAAGGAACAGCTTGCATAAGACGAAAACTCACAACACCAGAACAAGAACCGGTTTGAATCGGAAGTTTTTCTACTTCCCCCTGGATCAAACCGAGTGATCCATTGTAATTGACCCCTGGAGGATCACAATAGCTTCGCGTTTTTTGCAGCATGCTTTCAGAAATGTCCAGGGCTATAACCTGGCATCCGTTGGACATGAGAAACTTCGCTAAACGGCCAGCACCGCATGCAACTTCTATTATCCTTTGCCCCGGATTAACACACCGAAACGCTCGCCAGAGGAGAACTTTATTAAGAAGCTCTTTGACGTACCCTCGGAGACCATGATAATATGCAGTGTCAAACCGGTCCGATCTTTGATCGCTATAGTATAACGTCTTCCATGATTTGTATTGCCGGGGAGATGAGTGGATATTAACACCCTCACCTTCATCTGCATCATTTGTCTGCACTCGCATCTTTTGTCTTTTTTTCTTTGACATAGATTTATTGTTTGAGGGAAGGTTATAGGTTTTCTATATTTTTGTTAACATGGTTTTCCACAAGTCAGGTCGCTATCACGACAAAATTCCTCGACTCCGCTCGAAATGACGTCTTCTGAGCGGAGTCGAAGTGTGATCAATATTGAAATTCCTATGCATCAAGTCAGGTCTTCGGCGACTTTTTGTCGTTGTGTAGTGTCGTATAATTATCCCAGGACAAACTGCGCCGAGAACTTTACGCCCCTACGTTTTGTTACAACATTAGAATTCCTATACACCAAGTTAAGCCTTCAGCGACTTTTTACACGGTAGGAACCCGCCATGGCGGGCGATCGCCAACGGGAGTTGACTCCTACCAAAACATTGAAATCCCTATACACTAAATTAGTTTGCACTAAGGGAATCCAAGAAGGCAAAAAGCTCGATACAGGAACCATATCAACTTTTTTGCCTGCCAGACCAAGACTCTATTAATAACTTTATATATACTGAATAGAGTTTTGTACCATGTTGAACATTAAGACAAAGTGAAGGAGAGATTAAATAGTATTAATGAAGGGATGATTAAGAAATGTTTATGTACAATATTGTTTTTGCTGGGAAAAAATGATTTGATGATGATTAATGGTTGAATAATTAATCCCATTCTAAAAAAACGGGATAGTTGTGTTTGATTTGCTTATTAAATGGTATGTTCAATTATGTGTCAATTAAGTTCTCGTTACTTTTCCTGGCTATAACAAGCCAGTTTTCTCCACATAAGCTTTTAGATGAAACTAAAACCTTAAACAAAAGTTTTGAAACTCCCGATCTTTGTATAAATTTTTCCATAACATGAGTCTTGTAAAAAGTCATTGGAATAATAAAGGGAATTAATAAAAACCACATTAAATAGGATTTCATCTTGTAACCAACCGCATCAATTAGAAAACAATTCAAATTATGTGTGCGTAGTTGATACAAAAAAACAGGTAGATGTGGTAAATAATTATGAAATTTAAATGACTCTTCGTCAGGCACGTCAAAACCAATAAACGCTCTTTTCGCTTTGAAGAAGCCAGTCAATAGAAAATGTAACCTCGAGTTTATTCTCATAATATTAGGCGCCACAACAATGATATATCCGCCCGGCTTTATAACCCTGGAAATTTCTCTTATAGCGGCATTATGATCGCTTAAGTGTGCAATAACATCTAACAATATAACGCAATCGTAGGTACCGTCCTTGTATGGAAGTCCCCTGTAGATATCCACTCCACCGTCGATATCCACAGATTTACAGGCATCAAGATGTTTTGTGTAATTAGTTCCTCTTACACTGTAACCGTCTTGCCGTAACCAATCCAGAACTTCACCATTACCACAACTCACATCTAAAATTCTTCCTTTTGATGGAATGTACCGTTTTATCAGTTTATATACTTTTTGCTTTCTTAAGATATTGCCTCTAGCCATAATATATTCTTTAATAATTCCATAGTCATAACCCAAAACAATGGGAATTTAGCCAAGTTTTATATCTTTTGGAAGTTTTATTACAAATGTGCTGCCAACTCCTAACTTACTTATAACTTCTATTTTTCCTTTATGGAGATCTGCTATATTTTTACAGATATTAAGCCCTAAACCTGTTCCGCCTGTTTCCCTGGATCGTGAAGGATCAACACGAAAGAAACGATCAAAAATCTTTTCGAGATGGTCTTCATACATGCCTATTCCAGTATCCTCAATACGGACTATAACCTCATCTTTGCCATACCCCAGAGAGACGTTAATACAACCACCCGGTAAAGTATATTTAATGGCATTGTCTAATAGATTTGAAAATACACGTCTTAATAATGTTTCATCCCCGTTGACTTGAACGTCTTGTATTCCACTAACTGATAACCCTATCTTTTTTGAATCTGACACCGGCCTGAATTTATTTTGAAGTTCCTTCAGCATATTGCTCAGATTGAATGCTTTCAGGTGCAAGATGTCTGCACCTGAATCTGACCTTGAAAGCGCTAATAAATCACTGATCATCCTGGCCATTCTTTCAAGAGCAATTAAATTATCTTCGTGTAATCCACGATACTCTTCCACCGTCCTCTCCTTTGAGAGAATGACTTCAGTTCCGGTCTTAAGAGAAGCAATTGGAGTCCTGAGTTCGTGAGAAACATCCGACGTAAATTGTGTTATCCTATTGAAAGACGCTTCAATTCTGTCGAGCATAAGATTAATGGTTTTTGCCAATTCATCCAGTTCATCTCCAGTTTCTGCAGACACAAGCCTTGCATTCAAAGTTGATGAATTTATTTCCCGTGTATTTTCGATTATCTTTTTTATCGGAGACAAACTCTTTCTCGAAACTAACCAACCTCCGATAATACCTAATATAATGAATACCGGCACTAACATTAAAAAGTTTTCTTGCATATTTTCTACTGTTTTATATGAGAGCCTCATATAAATACCAATCTGAAGAATATACTTACAAGAATTATCAACCTCTACATATCTTGTTATTAAGCGGTATGGAATCCTTAAACCTTCTACCCATATACTTGATAATGTATTTTCTCCTTTTATCGCATTTGCAATGTCATCATCAGAAATCTTTAAGTTTGGAGCAAAAAAATTCTCGGAACTAATGAAGGTGTTTTGTTCAATATCATACAATCTTATTGATGCTCTCAGGTACTTTTGGCTGGAAGACTCTATATTTATCATCTTTTGTAAATCACTAACGGAGAAATGGAAACCTTTAATACTGTCCAGCACATCTTCACTTACATCAAATAAAATGCGATCTGTTTCCTTATTAAGCGTATGTCTTAATCTATAATACATAAAGATGTCAGTGGAAAGCAGTATTAAGATAACTGATAATGAATACCATAAAGCAATCCTGACGCTGATAGTTTTGAATAATCTAATCCTGCTCTTCGAGGACATATCCTGCACCCCTTCTTGTATGTATGAGTTTTACACCAAAGTCCTTATCAATCTTATTTCTCAGCTTGGCAATGTGAACGTCTACTACATTGCTGAAGCTTTCAAAATTTGAATCCCATACATGCTCAGAAATCATTGTCCGAGTCACAACCTGACCGGCATTGTGCATCAAATATTCCAGGAGGGAGAATTCAATTGGAGACACCTCAATCTTTTTTCCTTCCCTGAATACTTTTCTGACTATTGGATCAAGTGTTAAATCAGCTACTTTTAATTCTGATGATGTCTTATGACTACCCCTTCGCAGGCAGGCACGGACGCGAGCTAATAATTCATGAAAAGAGAAAGGCTTGACTATATAGTCATCAGCCCCGATATTTAATCCTGCAACTTTATCCTCCGTTGAATCCTTCGCTGTCAGAAAGATTACTGGCGTAATAATTCCGGCGCTTCGAACATGTTTAAGGATTGTAACCCCATCATGTTCAGGCAGCATAATATCCAGTATCATAAGGTCGTAAGCCTCATGTGTTGCCAGATGCAGGCCATCCGTACCATTAAGTGCAAGATCCACTACATATGAGCTTTCTTCCAAACCTTTTTTGAGGTATCTTGCCAGTTTCTCTTCATCTTCTACAATCAGGATTCTCATTTTTCTGCATCTTTAAAATTAAAATATTGTATAAAATAATAAACAAACATTAAGACAAGATGAAGGAATGATGAAGAAATGTTAATGAAGTGATTTAATGGAAGTCTGGTTGTGTTCTTTTCTCGAATTTAATACGTCGATACATGTCTCTACAACATTTTCGGGTGATATCCGGATCATGCAACGGTGGTCAGTAGGGCAAATCTTAAGCTGGCATGGTGAGCAATCAACATCTTCCCTTATAACCTTGCCAATCTCATATTCAGATTCTGCATATCTAGGATCATTAGAACCCATCAGCACGACAACGGGCCGATTAAGCGCTACTGCAAAATGTCTTGGTCCTGAATCCAACGTTATTAAGAGCATACACCGCTTTACGATTGCCTTAAAGACATCAAGGGAGATTGAGGCCCTTGAAAGATTGATTAAGCCTTTTTTAGATAATCCCTCTATTTCATCAGCAAGCTCTATTTCGCCAGGACCTGAAGTCAGGACTATGTTACAATCAACAGATTCTTTTAATAAATCTGCTGTTCTGGCAAACCCATCCGCAGTCCAGAGTTTTGCAGAACCGTAAGATGATCCCGGACTTATCAGGATAAAGGGTTTTTTATCAATATTGTATTTTTCTAATAACTCATTCGCACTACCTTCACATTCTCTGGAGATAAACAACTCCAGCTTCTTAGACCCTGTTTTGCATCCAAGTTGAGTACATAATCTCAGATAATAATCTCCCATATAAGTTGGCAGAAATTTTCCGTTTTCACTCAGCCTATCTATGCCGTCTGTCAACAAGAGAGAACGGGCGTCGCGCCTGTATCCAATGCGTCTGCTCACACCGCCCAGCCACACCATAAGAGCGGAACTGAATGAATTAGGAAACAAAAATCCCAGATCGAATCTTTCCTGCCTGAGCTTGTAGATTAAGCGTAAAAAATCCTTTGTACTTCTCCTCCCGGGCTCAAATTCAATAACCTCATCAAACCAGGAAGAACTGTCTATTATGCCTCTTAAATTCTTCTTAATCAGCAAAGTTATCTGCGAATCGGCAAAGTTCTCCCTGATACACCTGAATGCAGGAGTTGCCATCACAACATCACCGACCCAATTGGGTGCTCTGACAAGTATTTTCTTTGCCTCAATTATCTGTTCCATTTTGGATTAACCGCAATTCTATAACATTTTATAACAAACGTACATTCAAGTATATATGATTTTCAATATGCCATTGCTATTGACATAATAATAACATTCATATATAGTTACAACAATAAATTATTA
>JAIQZU010000043.1 GCA_021776915.1 Candidatus Scalindua sp.
TGATATACTTAATAAAAAGGGGAAATTGACAGATGAGGAATTTGATATAATAAAACAGCATCCTGTGTTAGGGGCGGAAGTATTAGAAGAAACAGGGGTTGAGTTTAAAGAGGAACTTATAGTAACCTTACAGCATCATGAGAACGATGATGGCAGCGGTTATCCATACGGGCTTACAAAAGATGAAATCCATCCTTGTGGTAAAATTGCGCGCGTAATAGATGTATACGACGCACTAACGGCAAACAGGTCATATAAAGATGCAATGAGGCCATTTGCCGCTCTTAAGGAGATGAAGGATGGGATGCTTCATTGCTTTGATACGGAACTGTTTAAAGAGTTTATATGCTTTTTAGGACCTTACGATCCGCGTAGAAAAGAAAGAAAGAGTAGCAAACTGCTTGCTACTTTAGCTCGATAAGAAACTACCATCTTTCCAGCCTTTCCAGCAAAAACAATATCTCAGCCGCATCGGTATAATCCAATCCCGCAGCATAAGCCAACTCTCTTTCACGAGAACCTGTAAGGATATCTTGTAACTTTGAAACCAGCAGTTTTCCAGACTCAGGTATATTCGGGTCGCCGGCTACCTCGTCCAATTGTTTTTTAATCTCCTCCGGCTTCTGTTGCTTCAAGGCATTCTCAAACAAGGCACATAACTTCCCTCCCGGATTCTGATCTTCCCCACCACTACGGCGGCAGGCAAGAAACAATTGGATGGCCTGTTCCCTTGCCCGGGAAGCTGCCTCCTGATTGCCATCAGCCAGTTCAATTTCACTCAGTTTATCCCACGCTCTCCAGGGTTCAACATGATAACCATATGGTTTGAAGCATTCTATAGCCCGCTGGATCTCCTTTCTGGCCTCACCGAAACGTTTAAGCGTGATTAATGTAATGGTAAGATTACCACGGACGCGTCCCTCATTTGACATGTCATTGATCTCTGTATATTTCTCTGCTGATTGCCTGAAGGAAATCACTGCATCCTCAGACCTTCCTGTTTTAGCGTAAAGGTTTCCAAGCCGCCCAAGGCTCCTGGCCTCATCCAACGGATTTTCCTGCTGTACATTAAAGGCCAGCGATTGCTGGAATGCCTGCTCAGCCTCTTCAAATTGACCTATTTCCTCAAACACAGCGCCTGTCTGCTGCAAGGCAATTGCAGCCATGTTCAGATCTCCGAGATTCTCAAATATTTCCCTGGCCTCGTTATGTGCCTTGATAGCTTCTTCGTACTTTCCCTGAGAAAAACGTACTGTCCCGAGTTGGCCTTTTCCTACTGCGACATGCCTTTCACTTTTTATTTCTTCGGCTACGTGTATGCTTTCTTCATAAGCGGCAGCAGATTCATCTAAGCGCCACATATCCAACAGGCACTCTCCTTTCCTGGCAAGTGATGCAGATACCATCTTTCCGGCAGCATCATCATTTTTATCTCCGGCAAGTAGTTGAAATCGTCTGTGTGCCTCATTGATTGATTTAATGGCGTCCTCAGCAGCGCCTCCCAACCTCAATACATTTCCAAGCAGTAAATTAGCCGCCGCTATATCATAATCTGCCCCCTCATATGATCCCTCACCTGCCTTCATACATTTATCCAGCAGTATCTGAGCAACGCTTAATGACTGTGGAAAATTTCCGGCATCCAATAACCTTTCAACATACATATTCAAGGCTTCAAATCTGGCATGCTCCCAATTCACTGATTTCTTCTCTTCCTCCTCCATAACCGCCTTTACTTTTGCCAGGGTTTGTGGTTTGTTCACTTGCATAGTCAATTGTTCAAGTATTACCGCCCTGTCCAGAGTTATCTCAGGGATTGCCTGCGCCTGTACATGTTCCAGAGACTTTATCAGATTAGGCAGTTCCAGCAGTGTTAATGAATCTGCAATCTGTGAATCCTCAGATTGTTGCTTATACAGAAATTCGCTCAACTGCCGCAAGCTTTCAGTCCATCTGGCCTTGCTTCTGCCAAGTGAGGCTTCATCCAATTCCTGATAGAGATAAGGACACAGGGCAGGATGAAAGCGCAGGAAACCATAAGGCATTGGTTCTGCCAGGCCAATCTCCATTAATTCACTAACCAGCAAATCTCTTTCCGCTTCATTTAACTCCAAAACGTTTGTCACATTTGAAATACTGCCGCCTCCCTGAAACACACCCAGTGGCTTGATTTTTTCCCGGATTTCCGGTGACAGCCGGCACAGGGAGTTTTCTACACCGTCAAAAAGCGATTGTTTCTGTTTGTCAGACAGGCGTTCTCCCAATGCAAGGAATATCAGCGAGATGGCTTCACTCATGCCGCCGGAACCAATCTGAATCTTTGTCCCAATCGGTTCCTTCCCAAAAAACGTACTTAATACTGCAGGCTCAACACCTTCCATAACTAATGGAATCACCTTGTAATCGTCCCCTCCTTTATCTCTCACCTCCAGCGCATATTTTGTCTCTTTCAAAACACTGAGAGAATTTATCGTCTCAGGACTAATCACCACAAAAAACGCACGCGCCTCTTCAATCGCTTGTTTTGTTTCCGGTTCTAATTCTTCACCAGGGGCTGACTCACGTGAATCAGTACGTATGTCCAACCCCTCGTTCTCCAGACTCTTGCGCAGGATACTTGCAAACTCACTATCTTTGGTACTGTGTGATATGAAGATATAATTTATTTTCATAATGCCTTTCTAAATTCAAATTAATTTACAAATTTTAAAGTACTGATGGAATCACGCCACGAATAATGCATCATGTGACACAAATAACAACACATCATACAAAACATTCTAACATCTTACTCACCAAAAGTGGTAACTTTAATTGACATATACGTAATCATCACTATAATACTGGTTTGCAAATTCAGAGGCTACTTCAGGTGTTTTAAGGTAGGCTATAACAGACACCAAAAGAAAGGCCTCATATTATTTAAGATATTTATATCATAACAAAGAGAATATAAATAATGAGTGGAGAGATAGAAAGTCTGGATATTGACGAAATTATTGATAATACCGTTTTGCGATACGTAGGGAATACACCGTTGATAAAGGTCAAAACTCCTCAAGGCATATCAGATAAAGTGGAAATATACGCAAAACTAGAGTATTTAAATCCTGGCGGTTCTGTAAAAGATCGCCCTATATTGCGGATGATAAAGGAGGCAATAAAATCCGGAGAACTGACTCATGACAAGGCTATTCTGGATTCTACCTCCGGAAATGCTGGAATCGCTTACTCAATGATAGGCGCTGCGCTGGGATATGAAGTGGATCTGGTTATACCGGGTAATGCAAGCGAAGAGAGGAAACGGAACATCCGGGCTTACGGGGCAAGGATTATCACTACAGATCCAATAAAGGGATATGATGAAGCGATAAGAAAGGCACATGAGATGTTAGAAGAAAATCCGGATAAATATTATATGCCGGATCAATATGCAAACAAATACAATCCAATAGCCCACTATGAAACAACAGGCAAGGAAATTCTGGAACAAACCGAGGGTAAAGTTACACATTTTATTTGCGGTGTTGGTACAGGCGGCACTGTAATGGGTGTTGGAAGAAGGCTGAAGGAGTACAATCCGGATATAAAAATTTATGTCATTAAGCCTGAAGACTTCCCGGGGATTGAGGGACTGAAGCCGATGGGCGCAGAATATATAAAACCAAAGATTTACAGGGAAGACTTTATAGAAGATCACACATTCTTTATAACCTCTGAAGAGGCAAAGGACACATGTAGTACACTGGCTAGAGAAACGGGACTCTTTGTCGGACAGTCCTCAGGTGCATTTATGAAAGGGGCATTAGATCTGGCAGTAGAGATTAATGAAGGTATGATTGTTACTATATTCCCTGATACCGGCAACAGATATTTCAGTACACAATTATGGGACTAGAAGAAATGAAAAGAAATTTTATTGCACTTCCATGTATTTTAGTTTTATCGCTTTTGTTTATTACATTGAACTCAGGCTGCAGCGGCAAACTGAGAGACGCTGAAGAACATTATGATATCGGTACCATTCATTGGAAACAGGGAAGGATAGATGATGCTATAGAGGAATATAAGAAGGCAACAACCATTTTCCCTAATTTCGAAAAAGCACACTTTAATCTGGGTTGTATATATACCCAGAAAGTAAACCTGGGCCTTGCCATAGATTCTTTCAAGAAAGCACTGGAAATCAAACCGGATTGGATAGAGGCTCACACAAACCTGGGTGCGGCATACGAAGCAAATGATATGTTTAATTACGCAATGGAAGAGTATCAAAAAGCGTTAGGGCTTAATCCAGGTATTCCGGAATCTCACACAAACCTGGGAAATCTCTATTTAAAGATGGAGAAATTTGATGAGGCCATTAAGGAGCATGAAATGTCCATTAAACTTAAGCCGGATTTTCCAGAAGCGTACAATAATCTAGGCTATGTTTATTTTAAACAAGGTAAATACAGCTTTGCAATTAACGAGTTCAAGAAGGCCATAGAGCTGAAGCCGGGTTATATAAACGCACACAAAAATCTCGGCCAGGCATACATAAATGTTGGCTTGCGCGATAAAGCAAGGGAACAATACGATATTATCAGTAAGCTTACCGGCAAACCCAGGTAAGTAAAAGCAAACTTCTAGAATATAGTTATATATCTGTATTAAACCATTCCCTTACCCTTAAAACTACCATGCCTGAAAAAGGCCTTCTGGAAGCTACAAAAATATAACGGCATCTTCAGAGGAAACTAAATACCTTAATCGAAAGTAATACGGCAAGGTCTATAGTGAATGTTTATGAGGCCACAATAAAGAGACGTACTATCCGGCGGTTTAAACAAAAGCCAGAACTCTAAAAATGAAACATTGAAATTCTTCTATTAAAAAACAAATACTCCATTTCTAGAGGATTCCAATACTGGACTCCTCCAGAAATGGAGGTGAAATCGATTAGCCTTCTAATAAGCAAACAACGACTTCACATCACCAGACTCCGGCGCAATCAACTGCTGTAACCGCTCTACAGCAACTTCTCCCTTATTACCCATATGTGCCGAAAAATCATTCACATACAGACCTATGTGAGACGTAACAACACTCTCTTCTGTTTCCTGAGCGTGCTCCTTAATAAAAGACTCTGATTCTTCAGGATTTTTCCAGGCAAACTCAACACTCTGCCGAATCAATTTATCCACCTTCCTGGCCACATCTATACCCAAATCTCTACGAATCACTATGCCGCCCAGTGGGATCGGGGCATCCGTTCTCTTCTCCCAGTACTCACCTAAGTCACAAATCAGATACAGCCCGTCACTCTCATAAGTAAATCGATTCTCGTGAATCACCAGACTCTGCACCCTGTTCCCGTTCAACAAATCACGATACAACTCATCGAAAAAGGCATACTCCGCTTTAAATGCCACACCCTCGCTCTCTGCCCAGAACCTGAGGAGGGCGTTTGCCGTAGTATTCTCACCGGGTACTCCAACCGGAATACCAGGATCAAGACTATTCGATTTTGTAGAAAGTAAAAGTGGACCACATCCATACCCCATGGCGCCGCCGGAATATAAAAGCCCATACTTATCCTGTACATTCCAGAGGTTTCCATAAGAAATTTTTACAATATCAAAATCACCGGCCTGAGCAGCTTCATTCAGACTCTGCACATCAGCGAAAGTTGGATCAAACTCAAACGAACCCACATCAACCAAGCTCTTCAAAAGTGCATGAAATATGAAGGTATCATTAGGGCAGGGTGAAATGCCAATCTTCAACTTCACAATAAAACTCCACACAAATCCCTGAGTGACTTTAACGCTCCACCAATATCCCAACTCTCCCTGTCCCGGGTAGTAGCAATATTGGAAATACTTCGAATCTGTAAAACAGGAACTCTAAAGTCTTCACCAAACTTCAACGCCCCTGCCCCCTCCATAGACTCAACCTCAACGCCGTATTTCTCAGCCCTGATAGTACCGGTCTCTTTTTTCCCGGTAGCCATATTTACCGTAGCTCCCGAAACAACCGGAAGAGACTTTAGAGAATCCCCAAACAAGTCGTCAAAAACAGGCACACACTTACTCTCATAATATTCCAATTCCCCTAACTCCAGATCTTCCAGGCTTAAAAAAGAACCGGAATCTTCAGCCCCCAGATCAGCAACAACCTCATTTTCAATAATAACAGGAGTACCCAACACCTTCACCTCTGCTCTTGCAGAGGTATAAGCGCCTGCAATACCAATCTGCAACACCCTGTCAACAGGAGTATTTGTATGAAACCGTACCAGTGAAGCGTAAGTACTTAACACCCCTATTCCAGTCTCCAAAAAAAGCAAACCCTCTTTTTCAAAACCGGTACAGGCATTTTCTATTTCTGACAAACTTATGGATGGGAATATCCCCTTAAGCTCTAAAGAAGTTGCTGTGCAAATGAGCGTTTTCATAATCTTTCGATTTAATCCTAAATATCACTTAAAATCAAGGCTTAACATTTGAGATTTATTTAAATAACAACTAAAAAACCTTCGAAAAATATACTATATTAATTGCAGTGTTATTCAGTTATAATAATTTATCAAGCTTTGAACGTAAGATAATTTTGTTTTATGTATAGAAAGGCAAAATACATGCAAAAAGCATTATCATCACTATTGTCTGGTATTATTTTAATAACATTATTTACAGGGAATCTGAGGGCTCTCTCCTCAAATTCTGAGGTAAAAGACATGAAACATAAATCAGCAAATAGCGATACTGAGAAGAAGCACAACAGGCTCATACATGAAAAAAGTCCTTATTTACTCCAACATGCAGATAACCCGGTAGATTGGTATGCCTGGGGACCGGAGGCTTTTGAGAAGGCCAGAAAGGAAAGCAAACCCATTTTTCTTTCCATTGGCTACTCAACATGTCACTGGTGTCACGTAATGGCGCACGAATCTTTCGAGGACCCGGAGGTTGCTAAATTGATGAATGAGGTATTTGTCTGCATTAAGGTCGACAGAGAAGAGCGTCCGGACATAGACAATATTTATATGCGTGTCTGCCAGATGATAACTGGCAGCGGCGGGTGGCCTCTTACCATCTTCATGACGCCTGACAAGAAACCATTTTTTGCAGGCACATATATACCAAGGGAAAGTCAACGTGGGCGGATAGGTCTGCTGGATTTGATACCACGCATCAAAGATGCCTGGGACGATAAACTTGTTGATATCCTGAAATCAGCTGATCAGATTACGGCCAGGCTTAATCAGATTTCTATTAACTCTTCAGGTGCAGAACTTGACAAGTCAACCTTAAAGACGGCGTATGAACAACTCTCCGGTAGATTCAGTGAACAGTACGGCGGTTTCGGTGATGCGCCAAAGTTCCCCAGCCCCCAGAACCTTCTGTTTTTACTGCGTTACTGGCAGAGTACTAATGACGATAAGGCATTAAGGATGGTGGTAAAAACCCTTCAATCCATGCAGGAGGGTGGTATATATGATCACATCGGATTTGGTTTCCATAGATATTCTACAGATTCACATTGGCTAGTACCGCACTTTGAAAAAATGCTTTATGATCAGGCCATGCTGGCAATGGCGTATATAGAGGCATATCAGGCAACAGGAAAGAATGAATTCAAAGAAACAGCAAAGGATATTTTTACTTACGTTCTGAGAGACATGACAGACACGAAGGGGGGATTTTACTCCGCCGAGGATGCTGACAGCGAGGGCGTGGAAGGAAAGTTTTATGTCTGGACGGAGGATGAGATTCGACAGATTCTGAAAGGGGAAGAGGCGGACCTGATTATAAATGTGTTTAATGTTAAAAAATCAGGGAATTTCAGCGATGAAGCATCCGGAGAGAACACAGGCTCTAATATCCTGCATCTGGAGAGAACCCTTACTGAGATTGCCTTTAAGAATAAGACATCTGTGGATGAACTCAAAGAGCGTGTAGAAACCGCAAGGCAGAAATTATTCACAGCCCGCAATAAAAGAGTCCGTCCGCATAGAGATGACAAAATTTTAACAGACTGGAACGGGTTAATGATTGCCGCTCTGGCAAAAGGCGCTCAGGTATGCAATGAGCCTGAGTATGCTGATGCGGCAAAGCGCGCTGCAGACTTCATCTTCACCGACATGCGCAGGCAGGACGGAAGAATCCTGCACCGTTACCGTGATGGACATGCTGCAATACTTGCCAATGTTGATGATTATGCCTTCCTGATCTGGGGATTGCTGGAACTCTATGAAACAACCTTTGACGTACATTACCTCCAGACAGCGCTTGACCTGAACAATGAAATGATAAAATATTTCTGGGATGAACAAGACGGCGGTTTTTATTTTACCGCAGATGATGCGGAAGAACTGATAGTCCGGCAGAAAGAGATTTATGACGGCGCAATACCATCCGGAAATTCCGTAGCAGTCTTAAACTTACTCAGGCTGGCGCGAATCACTGCAGACTCTGATCTTGAAGATAAGGCAAATAAGATAATGCTCGCCTTTTCCGAAGATGTGAAGAGTGTGCCTTCCGGTTATACACAGATGATGGTTGCACTCGATTTTGGGATAGGTCCTTCTTACGAGATTGTTATAGTTGGCAACCTACAGGCAAATGACACTAAGGAAATGCTTAACGCTCTCAGAAAGCATTTCATACCCAACAAGGTTGTTCTCTTAAGGCCATCTGACCAGGAAACACCTGATATTATCCGCCTTGCCGAATTTACAGAGTATCAATCAAGCCTGGACGGCAAGGCTACTGCATATGTCTGTCTTGACTATGCATGTAAGATGCCTACAACAGATACTGAAGAAATGCTTAAGCTGCTCAATGTATCCCTGGAGTGAAAAGTTCGAGTTTCGGCAAATAATAGAAATGTGAAAAAGTGAATAAGATGAGACTTGAAGGGATTTTCCCGCCTGTTACTACGCCTTTTGACGATAATGGTTGTATCGAACACAACCATCTCTCTGGAAATATTCAAAAATGGAATGAAACTGAGGTGTCAGGCTATCTGATATTGGGATCTAACGGTGAAACTGCTTTCTTAAACGAAGAAGAAAAGATTGAGATTGTAAACACAGCAAGAAAAGCGATCCCATCGTCAAAGCAAATGCTTGTTGGAACAGGCCTGGAATCCACTAAAGGCGCCATAGAGTTAACAAGAAAAGCCGCCGATTGCGGCGCTGATGTTGCCGTTGTTATCACACCTCACTTTTTCAAGGATGACATGTCTCATGAAGCATTCCTGAAACATTATTTGAAAGTAGCCGATAATGCTCCAATTCCCGTACTGCTTTATAATGTGCCACCGTTCACAGGGGTTAATCTAGAGGCCAATACTGCGGCGGCACTCTCATCACACGAAAATATAATCGGGATCAAGGACAGCTCCGGAAATGTTGAACAACTTTCTGAAATTATTAATTTGACAAAAGATGAAAATTTCAGTGTTCTAACAGGCAGCAGTATAGTTCTTTATCCGTCCCTGTGCATTGGCGCCGCGGGCGGCATTATGGCAATTGCCTGTGTACTGCCGGAGATATGCTCTGACATAATAAGGTGGTACAAAGATGGTAATCACACGGAAGCAAGGGCATTACAGATGCGGCTTATTGAACCGACTATTGCCGTAACATCCAGGTATGGCATCCCCGGGCTGAAGGCAGCTATGGATTTATTCGGATATCATGGAGGAGGTTCAAGGTTGCCACTCTTACCAATTACTGATGCAGAGATTAAAAATATAAAAGACATCTTTAAAAATGCAGGTTTTCTATGAAGAAAAAAATATTCGATGACAATTATTACATGAGAATGGCAATCCGTCTGGCAGGGAAAGGTATTGGAAAAACCAGCCCGAACCCCATGGTCGGCGCCGTAATTGTAAAGAATGACAAGATCATCGGTCGGGGCTATCACAAAAAATGTGGCGACTGCCATGCCGAAATAAATGCCATAAATAATGCTAAGGGCAGCATCAGGGGTTCAACGTTTTACATTACCTTAGAACCGTGTAGTCACTATGGACGAACTCCTCCCTGTGTAGACACATTAATCAAGAAGGGCCTGAAAAGGGTAGTTATCGGCACACCTGACCCTAACCCTGAAGTAAATGGTAAAGGTATTAAAGTCCTCAGATCAAAAGGCATAAAAGTTGACGTTGGGATACTTGAAACTGAATGCAGGCATTTAAATGAGAACTATTTTAAATTTATCAAATCAGGGATTCCTTACGTAACCGTAAAGTATGCACAGACACTGGACGGAAGGATTGCCACAAAGACCGGAGACTCTCAATGGATAAGCTCCGAAGAGTCCCGCAAATATGTCCACCGTCTCCGTGCTATAAACGATTGTGTTATGGTTGGCGCTGGCACTGTTACTGCCGACAACCCACAATTAACGGTTAGACACGTAAAGGGAAAGAATCCCCTGCGCATAATAGTTGACAGTAACCTTCGTATCCCCATCAAGTCATCTGTCCTGACAGATGACAATCCACATCTGACAATTATAGCCACCACATCTAAAGCACCTGCCAGAAAAATAACAGCAATCAAGAAGTTGGGAGTAGAAGTATTGATAGTGAAAAAAGAGAGGAATGGTAAGGTCAGTTTCTCAAGCCTCTTAAAAGAACTTGGTAAGAGAGGGATTATGTCCGTACTGGTAGAAGGCGGCTCTGGAATGAACACATCCCTACTTAAAGTAAATCTCGTAGACAAAATGATAATACCAATAGCGCCAAAGATACTGGGAAAAGGCCTGGAAGCAATAGGCGACCTCAATATAAACAAGATAAAAGACGCCATTAAATTTTCATCATTCAAGACAATGAAAAAGGGTGATGATATTATCTTTGATGGTACGATATTAAAGGAAGTTTAGATGTTTTAACAGGAGGTATTGCTGATAGTATAGCCGTATCCCCGATTACCCATAAAATCCAAACTTTTTTATAAATGAAATTTCTTGTATCCAGCTTCTAGTTTTGCCTTCAGTCTTTTCTCCCATACTTTCAGTTTTAATCAGTGAAAGTCCGTGGCTAAATATTCATGTTTTCCCCTCTGCTTTCTCTTTTAGTGCCATGTCCTCGGCGTCTTTTGTCCGGGGAAATCCGTGAAATTCCCTGCCTGTCGGCAGACAGGGTGTCTAATGTCTTTTGTCTTGCAAAACAACCCCACTCTTTCCCCCTTTCTTTAAAATGGAACTAAAGTGGATTTATTATACTACTTTTTCGTGTTGTATACGCTCTTTAATATCCATAACAAGACTGAAAACCGCAGGGATCAGGAGCAGCGTAAATATAGTAGACACTATAAGACCGCCTAATACTACGCTGCCAAGGCCGCGATAGAGTTCACTCCCTGCTCCAGGGAATAATACTAACGGCAGCATACCAAACACAGTTGTAGCCACACTCATAAATATTGGCCGGATACGCGTCCTGACACTCTCTATAAGCGCCGGGCGGGATTCCATTTTATCCTCCCGCATATTATTTAGAGTCTGATGCACAATCAGGATAGCATTGTTTATAACCGTACCTATTAATATAACGAAACCGAGCATTGTGAGTACATCCATTGCCTGCAAAGTAAACAGGTTCAGAACTCTAAGACCCAGAAAACCGCCAACTGCAGCCAGGGGGACACTGAACAAAATAACTATTGGATAGAGGAATGATTCAAAGAGAGCAGCCATTAACAGGTAAGAAATAACAATGGCCAGTATAAAGTTCCATTGTAATGACTTTCGCGCCTCTTGAAGTTTATCGGCTGTACCTGCAAGATTTGCCTTATAAAGACCTCCCAGTAAGCCTTTATCCATCATCGGTTTAATTATTTGTGTATCTATTATGTTAATCGCTCTTTCCAGCGGCATTGTACGCGGAGGTATTACCTGTATTACTATAGAACGTTCTCTTTCGATATGATCTATCTCTTCCGGCCCTACTCCTAACTGTATATCTGCTACTGTACTTAAAGGCACATAATCACCTGATGGTGTAAAGATGAATATCTGCTCCAGGTCCTGAGTTCGTTCAATATATTTACTCTGGCCAAAAATGACAAGGTCTATTTTGTCACCCTGATACCAGTAATCTCCGGCATAAGCTCCATCCACAAGGGCGTCAACAATATATCCTATATCAGAGGCCGTTAGTCCCAGCTCAGTTGCATGTTCCAATCGCGGCAGGATCTGTAATTCCGGACTCCCAAGTTCAAGGCTGGGGACTGGGCGGGCTTGTGTACCCGGTGGAAACACCTGACTTACCTGGCCAAACACCTGAGCGCCATAATATACCAGACGATTCAAATCAGGCCCGGTAAGTTCAATGTCTATTGTACGCCCCCCACTTGATGCCCGCTCAAACAGGCTTGCCTGCTGGACTATCGTTATCATCCCGGGAATCTTACCGCAAACCCGCCTGAGAACAGGTATAAGTTCTGCGACCCTTTCAGGTTCAGCCGATAAAACACCCATAAAGATAGCCCTCCCGCGGGAAACATAAAATCCGTGCTTAATCGGAGGTCCATCAAGCATCTCCGCTTCCTTAGTCCCCTTTTTGGCAAGCCAGTAAGGGCTCAGTTCCTTTTCAATGATCAATCCTATAACCTTTTGCTCTTCCAGGCTGTATCCGGGCGGAGGCAAAATAATGGCCAGAATCATGTTACGATTGCCCTCCGGTAGATACTCCATTTCAGGAATCATCCACCAGGTAAGAAATATTGATATAAATATCAATGCAAAAATCGTTAGCAAGCGCCTTCTCAAAGTGTTCGTTAAATAATCTACAACTCCAACAATTTTATCAGTTAAATTGCGTCCGAGTGACGCCAGTCTGCTGCCACTGCTTAATGACGGCTCGTTGTGCGCAATTTCACTCTTCTTTCTGCGGGAAAGAATCCTGGCAGCCGTAGTTGGTATTACCGTAATGGCGACGATGAGCGACAGGCCTACGGCAAAGCTTATGGCCAATGCTATGTCCCTGAATAATTGTCCGACTTCCTGCTCGACGAGGATTATAGGAATAAAGACTCCGATGGTGGTCAGCGTGGAAGCTAAAACAGCCCCCCATACTTCAGTAGCCCCTTTGTAAGCCGCCTCAAACGGGCCTTCACCTGACTGCCAGTGGCGGAATATATTTTCAAGAACGACGATGGCGCTGTCAACCACCATACCGACAGCAAAAGCTATCCCTGCCAGGCTAACCACATTGAGCGATCGCCCCAGAAGTGTAATCATTAGAAACGTGCCTACGGCGCTGATAGGAATCGCCAGGGCGATTACAAGTGTGCTGCGCCAGCTTCTGAGGAATAAGAGGAGTACCATAACCGCCAGGAGGCCGCCAACAACAACATTCTGTTTCACAAGGCCTATTGACGATTTTATATATTCAGTCTCATCATAAACCTGTTCCAGCTGCAGACCTCTATCTTTCAATAAATTTTCATTTAATTCACGGCATGCCTCTCTTATACCTGCCATAACCGTCAGTACATTAGCGCCAACCTCTCTCTGCGCGTTTATGGCAATGGACGCCTCATTCTTCTGCCTGACAAATGCCTCGAGTTTCTTGTATCCAAGCTTTACTTCTGCTATGTCGCGAACATAAACAGGAATATCATCCCGTTTTGTAATGACCAGATTCTCTATTTCCTCAACGGACTTAAACTGTCCTAATGTTCTCACTACAAACCTGTTCTTACCCTCATCTATATCTCCACCGCTTATATTTGTGTTAGTAGAAATTAGAGCCCTGCGTACGTCCAGGATTGTCAGTTGGGATCCGGCTAATGCATGAGGGTCTATGATGACCTGCATCTCTCTCTCTGCGCCTCCATGAATATTACTGTTAGCAACTCCCGGCACCCTCTCAAACCTTGACTCAATATGATCTTCCGCAAAATCTCTCAAGTCATTAATATCAATATTGTTTCCCGGAAGTGTACGCAGTGTAAACCAGGCAATAGGCCTGTCACCGGTATTTACCGCACTGATAACCGGTTCATCCACATTTTCAGGATATTCCTGCACCTGGTCCAACTTATTAGCAACGTCCAGAAGGGTAGCGCTTTTATCCACCCCGACCACAAATTCCAGTAATATCTCCCCCCGCCCATTGAAGCTTTTAGAGGTTAATTTTTTCAGGTTTTCAACACTCTTCAGCATCTCCTCCTGTTCATGAATTATCTCCTGCTCAACTTCTTGAGGACTTGCCCCTATCCAGCGGGTTACTACAGTTATCTGTGGTTTCTCGACATCAGGCACGAGCTGAACAGGAATACGGAATAAGGCAAGGAGGCCAAAGAGTAATACAAATATCGCCCCTACCGCTACTTTTACCGGATTGTTTGTTGAATATTCTATAATCTTCATTACAAGTCAAAATTGAACGTAATTAACACTAACTTTTTTCGTGTTTAACAACAGTCGATCCTTAGCACACAATGCGTCTTGACTCATTTTGACAATACACGATGGACGAACGTTCGTCCCGCTTGCAGTTACTCACTTTGACGATGGACGACAGACGAATAAATTCTCAATCTTTACAAAACTAATCTGCTTTTCGATATCTCAAAAATCTCCATAGCAGATTCAAAGGCCAACTTATAAACCTCTAAATCCCTCACACTATTTATCCTTTTTGCATTTCTCCCCTCATCTTTCATCTCTCGTCCCTCGTCTTTCTTCCCTCTTAATTTCTTGGCTTTTCACCAATCTCATCAGGATCCATCCTTCCGGTTACCTGGATGTCCTGACCACTGCGCAAACGCTCATTACCTCTTACAATCACATCAACTCCCGGCTCTACATCACCTATAATCTGTATTAAATCATTGTGAGCAATACCGGTCTGAACGGGGACTTCTGCAACCTTTCCATCTACTGCCAGATAAATAAACTCCATGCCTCCGCGCCTTACAATACCATCCTTCAAGATCATTTTTGCTGATAACAAAGAACCTGTTTCAAAGGTTGCCTCTGCAAACATACCACTCTTAATTACCTCATCCTTATTATCTATTTTGACATAAACAGGAAATGTTCTGGCACGCGCGCCTGCCTGCGGTACTATGTGAACAATATTACCTGTCCTTGTCATACCTCCCAGAGCGGAGAAACTGACCTTACTTTCATCGCCAACATTCAAACTCTGGATATATTTCTCAGGAACCGGAACCCTGACCTTCACATAGTTCGATTGCAACATTGAAATAACGCTGTCTCCCTTTTTAAGCCATTGTCCTACCTCAGTATTTTCTTCAGTAATCCTTCCATCAAATGGCGCAGTAATCGTACACTTTCCAATGTCGTCTTCAATGCCTTCTACCTTTGCTCCCTGTGCGATTAGCTTAGTTTCAAACTCATCTACTTCCGAATTGGAAATTGCATCACCTTCATAAAGCTCCCTGGCACGCTCATATTCTATAAGGGCGAGATGTTCATCCGCCTTAGCGCCTTTAAGTTGTATTTCCAGTGATGTTGTTCTGAGCGTTGCCAATACCTGACCATTTTTAACATAATCACCTCTTTTAACAGGAAATTCAATCACTAATCCTTCTATTTCACTGGCAACAATACTCTCCCTGAGCGGAAAGACAGTTCCCACCATTTTCACCGGCTGACGCACGTCCATTTGAATGATGCGTGACACAACTACAGGCGCTTTTGGTATTTGATCCTGTGCCAGACTCGTGGCACATATAAAAAACAAACCAATTGTGTGAAAGATCAGGATTCCGGTACACAAAAACAAATAGTACCGTTTCTTATTGTGACTATACAGAGTTTTCAGTCCCGAATTATCCATTCAGATTCTCCCTTATTTTTCCCAAAAGTCTTTGCAAATTTGCAACATCTTTAGACGAGATACCTTTAACGGCCCCCCTTCTTACCCCATGAGCACATTCAGTCATCTTCCTCCATACACCTTCTACCTTCTTTGTAGGAGAAATTAATTTTTGACGTTTGTCGCGGGAAGATATCTTTCGTTTTATCCAGCCCTTCTGCTCCATCCTGTCAAGTATCCTGACCAGTGTAGGGCCTTCTACGCCTATCAGTTCGGCCAGCTTAACCTGAGAAATTTCACCCTCCAGAGCCAGACCTGCGAGGACCTGCCATTGGGCAAACGTAATCCCGTAGTGCCCCAGTTCAGCATCTAACGCCTTTCTCAAGGCCCGATTTACCATAGCGACTGAATAACCAATGCTTTTCTTGAAATCGTATTCCAGCATTTTGATAGCCTACTATTAAATAGTGAACTATTATCTTACAAACATTACAACAGAAAATCAAGTTTTGTAGCCTTGTCATGTGACTGTCTGCATACAACGCACAGGCAGGCAAAGATATCCATCTGCCGGTTCAACCTTGTAGATTGATGAACTAAACATTTCGGTCCAGACTACCCGCAAGAAAGACATGTCGGGCAGTCAAGCCTGAACAGGCAGGAACAACGGATACTGATTAATTTTTGCAGACGGAAGAGAGAAATGTCTTTCAAGTCAGGTCGTTATCGCGACAAAAGACTATCCTTCGACTCCGCTCAGGATGACGTCACACTGAGCGGAGTCGAAGTGTTATAAACATTGAAATTCATATACACTAAAATAATTAATGAGGAGGCGATTAAGAATATGTATGTATTATGAGGCAGTCTTAAAATAAAAAATGAACCTGTTGTTTGTATAATAGAAACAACAGGTTCATTTTTATTACAGTAGAAGCGTAAAGTCCTCGGCGCAGTTTGTCAGGGGATGGCAATACGCCTAAAACTAAAGATTATGAACTATCAATCTTGTAGTATAACGGTATCTGTTCCGCCCGCAGAAACTGCTGTACCACCCGCAGTGTTCGTATAAATATTATCTCTCGTAGTACCATCACTATAAAACCAACCGGCAAGTGGAGAGATAATAAACTCTACATGACCATCAACATAAACTATGTTTTGCCCTCTACCGTTATGGTTTGTTGTATTTGTTGTTGCGTCTGGTGAAGGCGGTGGACGGTCAGCAGCAAGCGCAACATCCGCATCGTCCGCCTGTGTGTGTGACCTGTCATAGCCATAACTGCATTGAGTTGAGGTAAATGCTTCCGTTGCCCCACCAGGTACGTAAACTGTCATACCGGCATTTGAAGCAGCAGTTACCTGAGGGTCACTGGGGCAATTAAACACCCTGTTATCGCTTATATATGTATCATATAATAAGTTTAAGGATGCCATTGCTCCTCCAGCAGTATCCGATGGAAACTGTTCACTGTTCTCATTCGCATACATTATCAAGCCCATACCTATCTGTTTTATATTACTCATACATTGAGTCCTACGGGCTGATTCTCTGGCCCTGCTCAAAACCGGTAGCAGGATTCCGGCAAGGATACCAATTATGGCAATCACAACCAGTAATTCGATAAGAGTAAAACCCTTATTAAACACTTTAAAACCTGGTATTCGCATATACACCCTCCCCTTTTCGCTATAATTATATATTTATGAGCTTTTGAAAAGCGAATTCATGAAAATGTAAGAATTTCAATCTGTATTGTAAGTCAAATTTCTCAGGAATTATCGGATTATATCCCTGTTAATGTTTGTGTCAAGTATTTAAATGTTTAGTATTTATACAAGTTTAGCAAAGATTATACCATTGTTCTACTCAACAACGGTCAACGTAAAAATAATTGACCAAAAAAAATACACAGGAAATTGTTGATAAATGTTTGATATTACGTATATAATTCACTAACTATAACAACGAAAACAGCTTACTTCTCAAGTAAGGCCGTTAATGCATTTAGAATCTTTTACTAATTCTTCAGTATTGACAAGACTCTATCTATATTAAACTTTCAGAGGATTGTACAATAGTTTAGCATTTTGTGAATTTATTAAACATGTTTAGTAAAAGAACTCAAACATCTACTACCACAGAACTTAAACCTCTCCCATACTGTGATCAAATAGTAATAGCCATCCTGTTAGTCATTATTATCGCGGTTCCTCTCTATTTTGATGTCAATATTCACAGCGTCTTCGACCTGAGCAAGATTACTATACTGTATGTATTGACCTTTGCCATGCTGGCAATATGGTCTATAAAGGGACTTTTTCAATCTTCATATCCACAACGCCTAAGCAGTTTCAACCTGAGTCCACTGTCAAAGGCACAACCGTTAAGCCTGCCGATAGTATCCCTCCTGTTTGTCAGTGGACTTTCAACTATATTTTCCATAAATCCTTATTTAAGTTTAGTAGGCACTTACAAAAGATACGGAGGATTTATATCAACAATTGTATACGTCTCATTATTCTTTGTCATTGTGAACTTCATCGACAAGAGAAGATTAAGCTCACTCCTGAATGTAATTATCTTAACTGCCGGCGCTGCATCTATATATGGTATCCTGCAACATTTTGGATTAGACCTGTATCATTGGAGTACGTCTTTTGGTTATGGAATCAGGGTTGCTTCCACCTTTGGACATCCCGCATTCTTTTCTGCCTTTCTAATTATGGTTTTGCCGCTTGTACTTATCAATATCTTCTCCTGTAAAGAATGGTTCAAGGCTTATCTTTATATAGGGATATTGACACTGATTGTAGTCGCATTTTATTATACAAAGACACGAGCTTCCTTTCTGGGTCTTATTATCTCTAATTTATTTTTCTTTTCTTTCATTGGCAAAAAGAATCTCCTGGCAAATAAGACAAAAACGATTGTTACAATAACAATCATAATAGGTATTTCAATTTTCTTTAATGTAAATAATAAGACGTCCATTGTCGGAAGATTCATAGGTGACATAAGGCCCGTCCACTTAGACAACAAATCAGGAAGAAAGACGGAAAACCTGGAGAGTAAACACCTGGCAGAACAGGTTCGGCATGAGATCACTGTTGAAGACCGGGAATTGCTTCCTCTGTCTGCATATGCTGATACTCACTGGGACGTTGATCTCGCACATCAATTAGAAGGCACAACTCTTACAAGATTCTTACAATATCTTACAAGTCTCAGGATTATTCATGATTATCCTATTCTTGGAATCGGCCCAGATACATTAGGAATGATATACCCTCAGTATATAGCAAAGGTTTATATGGAAATGCATGAGCACAGGAGCTTTGAAAATCAAAACAGGATACACTGTGACTTATTAAATATAACAGTCTCAACCGGCCTTCTGGGCATGGGAGTATATGTATGGTTCGTCCTGGCTTATGCAAGAATGGTATGGAAAAGATGTATAAAGGCAAGCGGCCGTGACAGAATACTCATAATGGGTCTTTGTTCCGGCTGCCTGGCATATTTTATTCAAAATCAGTTTAGTTTCGGACATATACCCATAATCACACTCTTCTGGTTTCTTATTGCCATGTCGGTTATTACCTGCCACACGTCCAGCGAATCTCAAGATTCTGTAACACACAAACCAAACCTGACCGGATGGGCCGGCAGTCTCGCTCTTGGAAAACTTGCAAAATACATATTCTGCGGCATTATTATATTTTCAATGATCCTGCTTATCACCCTTAGTTTGTATCGTTATAAAGCAGACATATATTTTGAACACGGGCGAAGGGCACTCAATAGATATGAAATAACGGAGGCAATTCAAAGCTATGAAATGGCAGTAAAATACAATCCTTTATCGTTGAATTACAACAATGTGCTCAATGGCACTTATTTGAAGTTGGCAGCAATTGGTGTCAGCAAAGAGAGTGAAAGAGGCACAGAAGGCATGCCGGACATCTTTTCGCGTGAACAAACAACAATGTGGTTTGCAAATACAATCGAAGGTGCAGAGATCGTACAAAGACTTTATCCCAGAGATTACCATTCAGCTTTTACCCTTGGCCAGGCTTATCATCTCCTTGATAAGATGTCTGACGATGACATGAGTAAGAACGCAATAAAATACTATAAAAAAGCGGTAATGCTGCATCCGTTTAAGTTTGAATTTCGGAATAAACTGGCACAGCTTTATGCTGAAAAAGGACTGTACGAAGATGCCATTCATCAGTTAAAAGATGCAAAGAGTATTGCACCCTCCAACCAGGCGTCGTACTTAAACCTCGCTAAAGTATTTATGAATGACGGGGAACGATATGAAGAAGCGGAAGCCGTCATTCTGGAATTCATCAAAGAAAATCCTGACAGTGAAATATCAGATATTTACAGGCTCCTGAGTTACATCTATTTGAAAACAGAAAGATGGAATGAGGCATTGATTCAATCAGAAAAGATAATCCAACTCGATCAGGAAGATTTAGAAGCCCACAAATATGCGATTATGGCCAACTCTAAACTTGAAAGATTTGAAGATGCACGGAATCTGTGTAATCGTATCCTGGAGTTGTCAGGATCACAAAATAATATGTACAGCAAATATGCTAAAGAGATGCTGGAGGTTTTATCAGAAAAGTAAATTATAAAATAGCCGAGGCGTCCTGCCTCGGCACTGCCTGCGGTCAGGCAAGATGCCTGACCTATATTATTAAAACGGAAATCCTATATAATCAAGTTACAATCGGTTCACATCTCACGTAAACGCACATTAAAGGAGCGCAGTCCTTTAACTACAATTATCACAAAGCGACTATAGAAATTTTATTCTTGTCCGCCAGCCTGATAGCATCATCTTTATCAAGAATCAAGGTCTTTTCTGACTCTATCGCTAATGTGGATACGCCTGCCTCTTTCAGATAATCAATAGTCTCTGTGCCGATAGTCGGCAGATCAAAGCGCGGATCCTGCCCCTTCTTGCTTAACTTTATTACCACAACCTTGCCGCGGCCAAGTTCGCCCCCACGTTTGATTGTTTCATTTGTCCCCTCAATCGCTTCGACTGCCAGGACTATTCTATCCTTTACCACAATACACTGCCCTATCTCCATCCCTGCAATCTCCTTTGCAATCTTCCATCCGAACTCTATATCGGCTGTTTCATTTTCTGATGGTTTCCTCTTAGTCAAACAACCTTTCTCTGCCAAAAGGTCCTTCACGTAATCTATAGAACTGATAAGTTCTATACCGTCTTCGGCCAGTTCGTCTGCAACGGCTTCAAGGATAGAATGATCGTGCTTACTCTTCAGTTTTTTGTACCACATGTTGACTGCTCTCAGGTCAGGCCTTAATTTTAAGTGTTTAAATCTTGAATGTATATGTGACTTTGTCAATCCCCCTGCCATCACAACCTTTTCAATATGTTCGGCCTTTAATGTCTTTATCAATTTGCCAATCTTTGCGACGCCGACCCAGTATAATTTCTCTACATATTGTTCAATTTCAGGAGATGCTTCATCCTCAATAGCAACTGCTATTACGTTTACACCCTTTGCCTTTGCGCTCTGCGCAAAGAGTATCGGGAACCTTCCGTTACCTGCAATTAATCCTAATCTTTCCATTTCTCTAACTTATCTTCAAGTTGTTTTACCTTGTCCTTTAAATCCTTCACAGTCTCTCTCATCTCCGGCAGTCTATGTATAATCATATAACATTTTCTCATTCTTTCGATCTCTATTGCAGGTGTACCCAGAAATGTGCCTCCCGCAGGCAGGTCTTTTGTAACTCCGGTCCAGCCGCCCACTTTCACATTATCTCCCACCTTAATATGGCCTGCTACACCTGACCCGCCGGCCAGGATAACGTTATTCCCAATCACAGCGCTACCCGCAATCCCAACCTGTGATGTTACCAGAACGTCTTCACCAATTTCAACATTGTGAGCAATCATTACCTCGCTGTCTATCTTTGTTCCCCGCCTAATCCTGGTCTCCCCCAGTACGGCACGATTGATTGTAGTATTGGCGCCGATATCAACATCATCCTCGATTACGGTAATTCCGATCTGAGGAATTTTGTAGTATGTATTTCCATCCGGAGCGTATCCATAACCACTGCAACCAATAACTGAATTACTATGGATCACTACACGTTCTCCAATTATTGTTCCTTTGTGGAGTACAGTATTTGGATGGATTATGGTATCCTTCCCTATCCGGCAATCATCCCCTATATAAACACCGGGATATAAAACCACATTATCAGCCACCTTTGCATTTTCACCTATAAAGACAAACGGATAAGCGGTTACATTAGAACCGATTTCGGCTGAATCACTTACTCTGGCTGAGTCATCCACTGTGCCTGGATATACTTCCTCCGGGTTCATCATAAGGTCAACAACCTTTGCAAATGCCAGGTAAGGGTTTTTGGTCACCAACAGGTTTTTGCCTTCAGCTTCCATGCCCGGTGACACCAGGATTGCGGACGCCCCGGTCGATCCAAGCTTTTTTATATACTTCTTATTAGATACAAAGGTGATATAGCCTTCTGTTGCCTCATCAATCGTCATTACACCCTTTATCTTTATATTCTCGTCGCCAACCACCTCTCCACCTACGTAATCGGCAAGCTCTTTCAATGTCTTTTCCATTTATGTTTTCCCGTAATTGTGTGAATTGCTATAGATTCTTTTGATTATCAATAAGATACATATTAAGAAACCCCATATGATGATTCCTGTTATTAACTTGCTATCACCGCCAAACAGCCATACCAGCTTTTCCCTGAAACGCGAGATGAATATAGAGTCTGTCTTCGACATAAACACCATTCCTGAATGCAGACCGATGGAGAGGTACAGCGATTTCGTTCGAATCAATGCATAAGACAGCACTACACCAACCAGAAAGAGCCCTATAATCGCAGGCAGATGTTTAACTAAGTCAAAAAACAGAGGTTTAAAAAATTGCGCCATGGTTACAAAGCCGACAAACGGCTGAAAACCTGTTGACACAAAGACGTCGGCCCTGAAAAAATGCAGAACCGAGTAAATCAAACTACAAACGAACACAGCCTTCGGCGCTGACATATTTTCCATAAAAGATTGTAACAGGAAACCCCTGAAAAATATCTCCTCCATAAAGCCTATTAAACAGCCTATTAACAGATACTTGAAAATGTCTAATATCGACTCTCTTAATACATCGTTATCCAGCTGATCGTAAATTATAAAATCAAGATGAATAACCCACGCACCTGTAAGGAGTCCAATACCATAATAGATGAGTAGTGACAATACCGCCAGTGAAAAACCCAATAGAAACTGCCTGAAGAAACCCGGCCTCATCTTCAGACTTGAAGAAATCAGTGTACCGAATCTCAGCGATTTTCTGAAGACTATAAACACTATCAGGGCAGCCACCATTAATACCCTTCTCATCACCTTGCCGAAATTATACATACCATTTTCGTAGTCCACCGAATCCGCCATGAAACCCGTCTTCTCCAACATAAAGTCCAGAGGTACTTTCTTGATGGGCGCAATGATACAGCTGGCAAATACTATAATCAAAAAAAACAGAATTAATTTTTTATATTGTTTCATTTTATAAATAGGACGCTCCCGCCACACGAATCGTCTGGCAAGCCCGCCAAAATTCTCGTCGCCCGCCCGGATGAATCCCTGCCCGACAAATGGCAGGCAGGCGTTCGCCAGCCCGATACTCATTCTGGCGGGGACGGGGGCATGGATTTCTCGTAGATTGACACGGAAAGAAATAAAATAACTAACGAATTATGATTGAAGGATTCCTAAATCCCCTAATTCCCAAATTCCTTAATTATCTAATGACAAGTGGGTGTATGTGAACTGATAAACCGGATTCGAAATCTAACACAATACCCATAAACAGTCAAGTCAAAAGCCTTTATCCGCATATTCCTCAAATGGACACAGAGAAAAGAACAAAAAGCAAAGGACAAAACCTCACGCAAAGACGCTAAGCTCTCAGAGAAAAACAAAAAGATTTTGGACACGAATTCCACGGATTAACACAGATTAGCACATAAGCAGGAAATTAGAGATTGGTTAACAGTAGATGAGAAAAGCGAATACCGAATTTTGAAGTAAAAACATTCATTATGCTGATTCAGGCTTGAAGCTAGTAAAATAAATTGACAAAAAACTGGCAAAGTATAAGATTGCGTTAATCATTACAATTGTGGTGTTATACAGAAACTTTATAATAAATTGTTAGATTGAAAATCAATCATGAGAAAGGAGAAATTAATGAATATCCGTTCCATTATCGAAGAACATCCGTTCTTTGTGATCATCGGCATCGCTATTTCTTCGTTTGGGGCTGGCTGGGGTGCTTACAAAACTGTTTTAGAAACATCAAATCAAATTGTCATTTCGCAAGATATATACGACGAGCTTATTAAAATAAGAGATGTACGGGGACTGTCTGACAATGATAAGAAATATATCAACAAGATTATTGCTGAATTTAACAGCAAAGCATTCACCAAAAACCTTCCTGCAAGCGAAAATTTTAGATTAATGTTTAAACGGTTCAATGATGTGCGGATCGAACTACAAAAGAACCGTCCGCTGATTAATAATAGAGTATATTCGAAGCTGCTCGCTACAGCAGAAAAAGACCTCGATTGTTTGATGGAATTGTCGCCCTGGAGTGTCAGTGAGTTAAGCCAAGCCAAGCTCGAAGATAAAGTAGATTTGAATAAAGATAATGAAGACCTACAGGAATGGGCTAAAGGGAAAGGGAAATCAATATTTAAAGAAATGCGGAGTGATAAACCACTCCACGTGGATGAACCTCTTTATTTTTCTGAGTTGTTCCATTTCGTTAGAAAAAAGCAAGAACCGTTGTTGCGTTTGATAGAGGCTATTGATCGCATACACAAGAACGGCATACTTGATGCTGCTTGAATTGCAACGTTATCAATTAACAATAGCCTTCTCAGATATGATTTCTGGTGTAAAGACGTAGACTCTAACGTCTGTCTTGCTTCTTACTTCAGTCTACAATCATCAATCTTCAATATTAAATTCTCACCATCTTATACGCTGTCCTGAAGATCACTAAGAGCATTCCGGAGCCGAAGCAGCCGATTGCAATCAGTGTGAGAGGTATGCTGGGGTTTTCTTTTGGTGCAACAACCACTGCAGGTGTAGATTTTATATCTTCAAAAGCCACATTCACTCCCTTGACATTTTGAGCATTCTGCCTGCCGATGCGGACGTAGGACTTATTGTATTTGCCGTCTTTATCTTTTGAAATTAACTGAATAGCTGGAATGCGGAACTGTGGAGGAAAGTAAAGGTTGGCCAGGAGTACTTTTGATCCGTTTATCTCTATAACATCCTTTATATTAAAAACACTTGTCTTGCCATCAATATTCAATACTACCGCGTTTGACATATTTCCATAATTTTGTAAAAGAAATAGTTTAGTACCGCTATCTAAAAGCACGGGATTGTTAAAGCCAAGTGTATCATCAATCTCTTCACCGTCTTTCCTTATTTTCATCTGTGCTTTTATTTTCCTTGGCATACCGTTGGGGTATGAGGTGGTTTCAAGGCCGGTCACTTTCAACTCATATTCACCGGATTGAACCCATTTATCGGCAATCGTGATCGGCATGCCGGACTCTGACCATATACCGCCTATAAGATGAGCCACCAGCGTAATCAGAAATCCAACGTGTACAATTGACGCTCCATATAAGGGAATCTTTTTGGATCGGACTTTTATCTTCCTGAGAAGAGAGTCCAGTGTGCAGAAGAAGATAGATATCCCATACATGGCAAAGGCAACAAACATTATATAAAACCATGTGTGTATCAGCTTCGGATTATTAAAGAAGAAGGTAATATCTTCTCCCGAAAGCCCTTCATAGGATTCCGGGAAATAGTTCATTATCAGGCTGCCTATTATCAGGAGTCCCGTAAGCGTAAATCCGACTATAATTCCCGTCTTCTGAGATTTTAAGAAACCGTATATCTGCTTCATTTTAAAATAACTATGTTTTTTGACAGGATAACAGGATGAACAAAGATAAAAATAATCTTGTAAATCTTGTTAATCCCGTCTAAAGAATTAAACGGATTTTTAAATTATATTTTACTACTTCGTGTCTTCGTGGCAAAAAAAGCTAAAAACTGTGTGAACTCTTTATAAGGAAACTCGTACCGACATACGTCATAAGTAATATTACAAAACCGACCAGGGCCATCGGAGTCTTGAATTTTCTGGCCTCCGGCCAGTAATCCAGGTGAATACATGTAGCATAAAAGAACCAGATAATCACAGACCATAGTAACTTAGCATCCCACAGGAAATAAGAGCCCCAGGCTACGTATCCCCACAGGCCGCCGAAAATCATTGATATTGAGAATGCTATCAGGCCGTATTGAAAACCGAAATCTATTATGTTCTCAAACCGTCTTTTATCTCCCTCTGAGAAATATCTCGCCAAAGCCGCCGCAGCCGAACTCGTCCACAATGCGTAACAGAAGAAAGATATGGGGACGTGAAGTATATACCATATAGTCAACATCAGTGGAGGTGCGTATGATTGTTTCATTGAAAAAAAGACTGAGGCTACAACAAAAAAGCAGTATCCCACACAAAACAGGGAAATCCTGTATACGTAACTTTCCACTCTGGAATAACACAAAAGCACAATGAAGCAGGCAAGGGCAAATGCGGTGAAAGACTCAAACTTGTTTGTCAGAGGGAAATATTCTATGGAAATACCCCTGGAAGTAATTGATAATGAATGTAGAATAACCCCACCCAGGAGCACATAAAACCTTGTCCCTCTGCCCAGAAAACCGATTACCCAGTAAGAGGTGTATATAAGTAATGAACACCAATACAAGCTGATAGATAATTTTATAAATAACTGTGGATCCATTTTATTAACTGACTAATTTCAAATCCCCCTTTTTATAAATGGGGAAACTCGCCCACCCTGGAGGAGAGGGAGAATTGTTAAAACAATAGAGTCAATGAGGTTTATTGGCCGAAACGTTTAGGTTCAATCTGCAGAGCTAAACTCAGCTTTGCAAGATTGAACCGGCAATAAGCAGGGCCGGAAGGGAATAACAAAATCCGGATAGTTGCTTACAGTCCCTCAATTTGTAAGGGTCTATGGTTTTTCCGTTGAACTCATTGGTCCGCCGTGAGGTGAACTGCCACCACCATGAGGATCACCACCACCATAGGCTGAACCACCCGGCATAGGCATTCCAGCGTGAGGAGCAGGATTACCACGGCTAGTACTGCTACCACCATGAGGCGAAGCACCCTGACCACCATACATGGAACTACCATGAGCTGACATGCTGCCATGACCACCGGATGATGCATATGGGGTTGGTTTGTATAAAACGTTTACATCTGCTTTGTCTTTTAATTCTTGTATTAACGCTACTGTTTTTTCATTAAAGAGTGCAAGCTTGACATTATCCTCTGCATCTTCAAACGTGACGTCTTTGCCCACCTGTTTATCAGTAATCTTTATTATGTGGTAACCAAACTTGGTTTTCACCGGTTCACTGATGCCATTTACCTCCGTATTAAAGGCCGTTTCCTCAAATTCCTCCACCATTTGCCCCCTGACAATAACACCTAATTCTCCACCATTTTTTGCAGAAGGGCAATCGGAGTTTTCCTCAGCAAGCTTTGCAAAATCAGCCCCATTATCAAGTTCTTTCTTTAATCTTTCTGTATCTTCTTTTGCCTTATTTAATCCCTCTTCATCCTTTATAGTTCTCGTATCTATGAGTATATGACTTGCAGTTACAGTTTCACTGTTAAAAATACCTATGTTTTCGATAAAATATTTCTTCATCTCTTCTTCCGATGTTATCCTGCTCAGGTAGTCGTCTATCGATAATGAAATATCCATGGCCACTCTCAACTCGTTTATGCCCCCACCCTGCTCTTCCAGAAGTGTCTCAAGATTTTTATCAGCAGTATCAGGGTTATTCTTGATATTTTCTCTGAAGGTATTTATCTCTTCTTCAATGCGGTCTGAATCAACCTGAATATTTTCTTTTCTGATAAATTGCTTGAGTACAAGCTGTGTAACAAGATCATCTATAATTTTTTCTTCAACCAGGTGCAGTCTTTTTGTGCCCATCTTTTGCTTTATCTTATCTAATATCATGTCAAGTTCCAGACGAAGGATTGATTCGCCATTTACTATTGCAATAGCTTCGTTAGGGTCTTTCGTTGCTGTAACATCTCCAGCGCCTTCATGTATTTTGGCAAAGTCCTCTGATTTATACCTCTCACTCGGCTTTAATTTGGCAATATCTTCCTGTTCCATTTTCAACGCCTGCTGCTCAAAATTCATGTCGCCACCACCACCAGAATAATGACTGCTGTGTCCATCATCACCACAGCCGTTTATTAATAAACTTAAGAAACTAAAAGAAATCAGTGTAAAACAAATCCTTATTTTCATTACTTTCCCCATTGTCGATTTTAAAATATTATAGATAATTTTTCGATTCTAATGTATATAATTATGATTGTCAAAAGAAAAAGACTCTCTTGTCATATAGGCATTATTAGTATAATATGCCGACAGAATCATTATTAAATTATTAGTTTTTTCTTCTTGTATGGAGGATAAAGAATGAAGATTTCAGTAAAATCTGGTGCGGCAGAAAAGGAATTTACAGACGTAATCGTGATAAGTCTCTTTGAAAATGTAAAAAAAATACCTTCCGAGTTAAACTCTCTTGATAAAGCATCCGGAGGAACCATATCAAATTTACTGCAGAACAAGGATTTTACCGGCAAGCTGAACGAAACCGTAATGATTCCAACTTATAAGAAGTCTATTCCAAAAAGGATCCTGCTTGTTGGATTAGGAAAAGCAACGGAACTGTCATCGGATAAAGTTCGTCAGGCAGCCGGTACTGCAGCCAGGGTAATCCAGGGAAAGAAATTCAAGAACCCTTCTATGCTGCTATATAATAAAACAGAATACAAAGGCATTTCCATAGAAGAGATTACCAGTTCAGTTGTAGAGGGAGTGCTATTGTCCCTGTATAATTTCACCATGTATAAGACATTGAAGAAGGAAGATAAAGCTACCATTAATAATTTCACATTGATTGTCCAGAAGAAAGATGTCCTGGCAAAGGTTAAATCTGTAGCAAAAAATACTCAAACTGTAGCTGAAGCCGTTTGTTTCACTCGTGACCTTGTAAATATGTCTGGAAGCGACGCAACGCCGACCTTCCTTGCAAACAAAGCAAAAGAGATTGCAAAGAAAACCGGTGTTAAATGCAGGACATTATCACACCCTGACATGAAGAAACTGGGGATGGGCGGTATTTTGAATGTATCGAGAGGGAGTTCTCAACCGCCTAAATTTATCATCCTTGAATATAATACCAGGAAAAAGAATAATGATACAATCGTTCTTATAGGTAAAGGAGTAACATTTGACTCAGGAGGAATATCCTTAAAGCCGGGAATGGATATGGACTTGATGAAGGCCGATATGGCAGGCGCTGCCGCTGTCCTCGGCGCTTTTAAGGCGGTTTCAGGCCTGAAACCATCTACTCATATTGTTGGTCTGATACCGTGTACAGAAAATATGCCCGATGGCAGCGCCTTGAAACCAGGTGACATTATTAAATTCATGTCAGGAAAGACGGTAGAAGTTCTGAATACAGATGCTGAAGGGCGCCTGATCCTGGCGGATGCTATCAGTTATGCAAAAAGGTACAAGCCGGATGCCGTAATAGACATTGCCACGTTAACCGGTGCATGTGTCGCCGCATTAGGCACATTTGCAACAGGCATGCTCGGCAATAACGATGAACTTAAAGAGAGGGTAAATCAAGCCGGTAAGAAATGTCACGAAAGGGTGTGGGAGCTGCCGCTATGGAAGGAATATTATGACCTGATAAAGAGTAACATAGCTGACATTAAGAATACCGGTGGTAAATACGCAGGCACTATCACGGCTGCATGTTTTTTAGGTGAGTTTGTAGAAGACTTCCCATGGGTGCATCTTGATATTGCCGGAACTTTCCTGGTAGAAAAAGACACTCCATACATAAGAAAAGGGGCTTCCGGAGTTGGCGTGCGGTTACTAACACAATTGATTCTAGACTGGAAGAAGATGCGCAAGAAGACCGGCCAAAAATGAATACGAATACTTAAACCAATGTGAAAAATAAATTTGACAAAAGATTAATTATGCCGTATACTTTTAGCAAGAATATACGGCAAGGTTTATTTTTGGGTAGAGAAATGCAAAAGAAATTAACATTAAGAATTGATGAGAATCTAATTGAAAAGGTTAAACGATTTTCAGAAAAAGAGGGGAAATCGATTTCCCAGATAGTTTCAGACTATTTTTCAATACTATTTGAGAAATACTCACCATCAGACTCTGAAAATACCCCCATAGTCCAATCACTTAAGGGCAGCCTTAAAGGGAAGAATATAAACAAGAAAGACTATAAATTGTATTTAGAGAAGAAATATCTTTGAAAGTTCTCTTTGACACAAATGTGATACTTGACGTTATGTTGGATCGTAAGCCTTTTTCAAGCGTTTCTGCCCAATTATTCTCTAAGGTTGAATCTGAAGAAATAACAGGATATATCAGCGCAACTACGGTAACTACTATACATTATCTTGCACAGAAAGCAGTTGGTTATATAAAAGCTAAACTTGAAATCGATAAATTATTTACACTTTTTGAAATCGCCCCTGTAAATCGAGCTGTTTTAGATGAAGCCGCAAAATCAAATATTACCGATTTTGAAGATGCAGTCATACATGAAGCTGCCCGGCATGTTGGCGCCGATGCCATAGTCAGTCGCAATGTAAAAGATTTTAAGCGATCAATCATACCTGTTTATACTCCCAACGAATTATCAAAGATACTTTAACCAATTGAAAGATTACGCCTCCAACAGCTACATATCAATAAAGGGTGCAAGGCAACATAACCTTAAAAGTATAAACATCAATATTCCCAGAGACAGGCTTGTGGTCATCACGGGAGTGAGCGGTTCCGGCAAGTCCTCACTAGCCTTTGATACTATTTATGCAGAAGGCCAGCGACGCTACATAGAAAGCCTTTCCTCATATGCAAGACAGTTTCTCGACCAGATGCAGAAACCGGATGTTGATATCATAGAAGGTCTTCCTCCCACGATTGCCATCGAACAGCGCACAAGTAATACAGGGCCGCGTTCCACTGTTGCCACAACAACAGAGATATACGACTACATGCGCCTCCTCTTTGCAAAAGCAGGCACGCCCTATTGCCATAATTGCGGTACAGAAATCACAAGGCAAACCATGGAGCAGATTTTGCACAGGGTAAGCCAAATCCCCAAAGGAACAAAGATCATGATTTTATCACCCATAATCAAGGGCAAAAAAGGTGAGCATAAAGAAATTTTCCAGAAAATAAGACGTAAGGGTTTTGTACGCGCCAGAGTTGATGGAGATATTATTGATGCAAATACCGACATTAAACTCAGCAGGTATAAGATACACGATATCGACGTTGTTGTTGACAGGTTGATAGTTAAGAGTGACATTCAAAAAAGACTCTACGACTCAATACATACCAGCCTGGAGCTGGGCGAAGGTGTAGTGATTGTTGCCAGTGAAAAGAAAGGAAAGTGGGAAGATATGATTTTCAGTGAACATTATTCCTGCCCTGGTTGTGGAACAGGCTATGAGGAACTTGCTCCCAGAATGTTTTCTTTCAATAGCCCGTACGGCTCGTGCAGGGAGTGTGAAGGGTTGGGTATGACGCTGGAGTTTGATCCGGATCTGATCATTCCTAACGAAGAGTTAAGTTTGAGCGGAGGCGCAGTCCATGCGTGGTCGAACTGGAGTCCAATCACACAAGATCATTATATTCGTCTAATAGATGAGTTCTCAGGAAAATTCGGTATAGACCAGAAGGCGCCATTCAAGAAGATTAACAAAAGGGGCAGAAACATCTTATTATATGGTGAGGTACAAAATAATAATGCTGAGCGCTTTGAGGGTATCATCCCGACTTTATGGCGTGTATATGATAAAACAAACAGCCCCGATGTCGTAAAACGGCTTGAAAGATACATGGATTATGATGTGTGTGAGGAGTGCAGTGGAGCAAGATTAAGGCCGGAGGCTTTATCAATAAAGATCAACGACAAGTCGATAACTGAGGCCACCTCAATGACTGTAGAAAAGGCCTTCGACTTTTTCAAATCTCTTAAATTCCAGGGCGAAAGAGAGATTATTGCCAGAGGGATATTGAAAGAAATCGTAACAAGATTAAGTTTTATGATTGACATAGGGTTATGCTACTTAACACTGGACAGGAGAAGCGATACTCTTTCCGGAGGAGAGGTGCAAAGAATTCAACTGGCCACTCAGGTGGGTACAGGCCTGATTGGCGCCTGCTACGTATTGGATGAACCAACAATAGGGCTACACCAGAGAGATAACAAAAGATTAATAGGTACGTTAAAAAAATTGAAGGATTCGGGGAATACCGTGATAGTGGTTGAACATGATGAAGCTGCCATACGCAGCGCAGATTATGTAATTGATCTGGGGCCGGGCGCAGGCGAACATGGAGGAACGGTAGTCGCAAAGGGCACCGTTCAGGAGATTATATCCAATAACGGCTCATTAACCTCTCAATACCTGAATAATAAACTTAAGGTGGAAGTCTCCGGGTTGAGAAAGAAGGTAGATATGAAAAACTCTATCCTGATAAAAGGCGCCAGTGAAAATAACCTTAAATCAATTGACGTCAGGATTCCATTAAAGGTTTTTTGCTGCATAACCGGAGTTTCAGGTTCAGGCAAGAGCACACTGATAGACCAGATATTAAACAGAGCGTTGATGAAAGCAATTTATGGCAGCCGTGCCAAGCCTGGCAAACACAACAGGATAACGGGCATAGAGAGGATCGATAAGGTTATCGAAATAGACCAATCCCCGATCGGACGTACGCCGCGATCCAATCCTGCAACATATACGAATCTATTCAGCCATATAAGAAATGTTTTTGCCCAGACAAAAGAGTCTAAAATACGTGGTTACAAATCAGGCCGTTACAGTTTTAATGTCAGAGGAGGCCGGTGTGAACTATGTGAAGGACAGGGCACAAAGAAGATTGCCATGAATTTCCTGCCGGATATGTTTGTTCTTTGTGAACAATGCAGGGGCAAAAGATACAATCCTGAAACACTGGAAATAAGGTATAAGGGTAAAACCATTTCCGACACACTGGACATGAGTGTAGAGGAGGCATACGATTTTTTCAGGAATATTCCACGCATAGAACGTATATTGAGGACATTGCGTAATGTCGGGTTGGGATACATAACTCTAGGACAATCCAGCACTACCATTTCCGGTGGAGAGGCGCAAAGGGTGAAGCTGTCAACTGAACTCGCAAAACAGAGTACCGGAAAAACACTCTACATACTTGACGAACCGACAACCGGACTCCACTTCGCAGACATACAAAACCTCCTGAAGATACTTCACAGATTGACTGACATGGGGAATACAGTTATAGTTATTGAGCACAACCTTGATGTTATCAAGACAGCAGATTACATAATCGATCTTGGGCCAGAGGGAGGTGAAAGAGGAGGAGAGGTTGTGGCTGTCGGCCCCCCTGAAAAAATATGTCGAATCAAAAAATCTTATACTGGAAGATATTTAAAGAGTGTTTGCGGTATGTAAAAAATTCACAATTTCATTACACACCGTTATTTCTACACTTTATGATCTGGACTAGTTTGAAGGTATTTATCCTGTCTTTGAAATCAATATTGAAATTTGCACTATTCAATAATTTCTCAAGGTTTATGGCCTTTCCAAGACCCAACTTGCATCGTATGGGAGATAATGCTTTCTCAAACTTTGCAACAAGATTATCATCGCTTCCAGCATAGTTTAGAAAAAAGAACTCGGCATTTTCCTTGCACACACGCTTTATTTCTTTAAGTGTTTCTAAAGGCCTTGGGATTACAGCAATCGAATGAGAGGCAATTACTTTATCAAAGTAATTATCCCTAAACGCCATTTCTGAAGCATCCATTATACACAGTTTTACATTGTGATAACCAAGACGTTGTTTTTTTTCTCGAGCCCGTTTAATCATGTCCCAGCTTATATCGATACCAATGATATCGGTGTCTCTTCGATAAAGAGGCAGAGATATTCCAGTGCCGATCCCAACCTCAAGGATTCTTTCGCCCGGTTGAATGTCCATTAATATACTCGCCATACGACGCCCGGAATGTAACAGTGCCCCAAACAAACTATCATAAAAGTGGGAGTACAGGGAGTAGATCTTCGTTGGCATTATATTCACCTACAATATGGTAATTTAAAGCAAACCATTTATAAGTCAGTTATAAGTCATGGACAGCGTCTATTCTTCAGAAACACCTTACACTTTATAAAAAAAACAAGAAATTACAATTCTTTAATTATTATAAGTTACCAGGAATCTGCACACGTTATCCTGGAGCTGTTTTGCCTGCCATGTACTACCTTTAATTTCGTTTACTAATATTGAGAACGCTATTATTTCTTCGTTTAATGTTTTGATGTATCCGGAAAGCGTACTTGTCCCGCGAATATATCCTGTCTTTGCCCTTATTCTTGATTTATACGGCTCTTCTTTCAAACGTTTCTTCAGCGTACCATCCATGCCGGAGATTGGAAGTGATTTCAGGAAAATACCTGCATCTTTATGTCTATACATATGGCGTAACAGTCTTATTATCAATTCCGGAGTCAATTCGTTTTTTCTCGACAAACCGGAGCCATCATCAAGCTGATATTGATCCTCTGAAATTCCTAATTTTGAGATGAAATCCTTGATTACGTCCAACCCACCGGAAAACGTCCCTTCCTTCTTAACGGCTGCCCCAATAGTCTTTAGTATCTGTTCCGCATAAAAACCCTGACTGCGCTTGTTAGTCACATTGATAGCTTGTATTAAACTCGAAGTAGTTACTGCTAATTTATGAAGCTTATGTCTGGCATTTAAATCTGATTCGTTAATAACCCTTACATCCCCCATTACCCGGACATTCTTTCGTTCTAATATCTCCCTAAAAACAGTCGCTGTATATAGAGGTGGATTATGTATAGTGATCCACTCTTTTTGAGGCCTGGTCTCTGACCATAAGAAACCTTTAATATTAATCCGGTTTGTAAATGGTTTTCTGTGAAATGAATAAAAATGCTTTGATTTTAACGTTGTGGTCTTGCATTCGTTAATTATCTCAACGTAGGATGTTTCAGGCTCAATTTGTATGGAAACAAGACCTCCAGGTTTATTGTTGGGTTCCAGTATAATATCAATGCAATTATCATTAAACGAGAGGCCGCTAACCGGAGCGCAGTACCACTCCGAAAGCTGATCTTTTGGCCAGCTATCGTGAACAAATTCTCTATCAAAGATGCTGTCATCAGCAATGATATCTCCAGTGATTACTTTTATACCTTGTTTTTTAACCGCACCAGCCCAGTAGTCTGGGACAGCAGTAATTTCACCTTCAAAGAACCTTCCTGAAATATTAGGGTCACCGCTTCCCTTTATGACAATATCACCATCCAGCTTACCATCAGAAGAGATGTTTCCACGATACAATATTTTAGTTTTGTATTCAAAGTCCGCACCAAGATAAACCAGAGCGGTGGCCGTAGTAAACAACTTCATATTGGAAGCAACGACAAAAGATTTGTTAGGATTGATTTTGTACAGAGATTTGTTTTTACTTATGGAGAATAAACTTATGCCGACAACGGTGTCTTTTGGCTTATATTTCTGTAATATTGCATTTATGCCTTCCTCTAATTTTCCTTCTTCGGGCGTAGACCATGTATTTTCTAAACATAAGATGCATGAAAATACGAAGGCAATTATTAAGAAACAGGAGGTTTTATATCTGATTTGATAAGTTCTGGAAATGAGTTTCATCTCAGAGTTTGGCCAAAAACGGCCTGGCCTTTTCACATCCTATTCAGGCCATATTTATCCAAGCCCTTACAGGCGGCTTTGTACTGCCTTGCTCACATGAGATGCAAGTACTTTTCTTACTTTACGTAAAAACGGATCCCATTCGATAGGTTCTGGAATGTATCCCTGGGCTCCTGCCTTTATTATCACAGACTTTATTTTTTTGGAATTACTTCCATGGATTATAATAGCTGGAAGAAAAGGATCTATGCCCCTGACATTTTCCAAAACGTCAAGACCTGGTATATCCTGAACTTTAAAACCTATTATTGCCAGATCCATTCTTCTTTCTTCCAGGATTGCAAACGCGACCTTGGCATTCAGGGCAACTTCCGTTTCAAAACCGTTTAACTCAAAAAAATCTCTAAGCTCGTCAACAATTTCCCTTGCATCTGCAATTATTAATATCCTGGTAATGTTCATTTTATTTAGTTCGTTATAAAAAATGGTGGAGGCGGCGGGAGTCGAACCCGCGTCCCAAAGTATTTCAGCAAAAGTGTCTACACACATAGTCTGTCTTTTAATTTCGCTGTTTTAAATGCCGACAGACAGGCCTTCAAAACAACTATCTCAAATTAAAGTTTCGCCAAGCCTTCTTTGAGCGAAAAGGCTTAGCTATCCTGCTAATTTTCGCCTATCCAACCCCGCAGGAGAAAATTGAAAAGACGCGGCCGTTTTTACGCAGCCAATGCTAGTTCATTATCAGCATTTAAGTTTTTGCCAGGTTTTTAATGAGGCCGCCTGACCACCTCAGAGTGCAACTTTTGCATCCAGTTACTCGGTCGAAACCTTTCGCCCCCCATTTAGTTCACATAACCCTTTTTATCTTTTAACGATGCGTTCAATCTCACGTTCAACAGTCTTCTTTTTTAAGGTTTCCCTTTTATCTACTAACCTCTTACCTCGGCCAATAGCCAACTCGACCTTTATCCTTCCTTTCCTCAAATAAATCGAGAGAGGAACCAGAGAGAGACCTTTCTGTTGGATTTTTGCAACTAATTTCTTGATTTCACGTTTATGAAGAAGTAGCTTTCTTACACGTATAGGATCATGGTTCTCCCGATTTCCCTGTTCGTATGGACTTATGTGTAAATTGTGTAGGAAAACCTCGCTGTCCTTTACTTGAGCATAACTTTCACCTATACTTACATTTCTGTTACGTATTGATTTTACTTCCGTACCTTTTAAAGCAATCCCCGCTTCGATTTTCTCAATAATTTCATAATTAAAGCGGGCCTTTTTGTTAGTTGAAACAATTTCCATGTTGACAAACCGTTATATAGTTAACTATATTAGCAAAAATATCGTCAAGTTTCAAGAGTTATTACACTTATAGCCGAAGTGGCGGAATTGGCAGACGCGTTAGGTTCAGGACCTAATGTCCGCAAGGATGTGGGGGTTCGAATCCCCCCTTCGGCATATCTTGCCTCAGAAAACATATAAGCTTCTTATTAATAAACGCTTATGATCAATACTCACATCTAAAAACCCTCCTTCATAGCCAACTGCCAGTATGACATCTTCCTGAGTTTGCATAATAATGGACAACTGCCAATTCGGCAGTACACCTGTATCCCATTCCTTTTAGTACAAAAAAGTATTTCTGATTTTTCTAAACTAAAAGCATTATGATCTGTTGACAGCATACGTTTTAGGAGAAAATCAAAGGCAAAATACTCAGATATTAAATAAGAATATCACATCAGGCATTTTTTTTGCTATACTATTCACTTCCAACTAAAAATATAAAAACTTATTTTAACTGCAGCATAGCCGAAAAAAAGGAGGTTCTTAAATATGGCCGAAAAGAAAAAAATTGTTTTTGATCAGGACGCATTTGATGCTTTGAAGAAAGGTATTAATCAACTCGCTTCTGCTGTCAAAATAACCCTGGGTCCAAGAGGAAGAAACGTAATACTGCAAAAAAGTTTTGGGTCACCCACAATTACGAAAGACGGTGTAACAGTAGCAAAAGAAATAGAACTCGAAGATCATATAGAAAACATTGGGGCCCAAATGGTAAAATCTGTAGCTTCAAAGACGAGTGATGTTGCCGGTGATGGTACCACTACTGCTACAGTGCTTGCAGAGGCTATATTTCTGGAGGGGCTGAAAAACGTAGTCGCAGGCGCAGATGCAATGGCACTCAAACGAGGTATCGAAAAAGCTGTTGATAAAGTCGTTGAGACATTGAAATCAATGAGTATTCCTGTAAAAGGCAGAAAAGAAATAGAGCAGGTTGGCACCGTATCTTCAAATCATGATGTTGAGATAGGTAAAATCATCGCCGATGCGATGGAAAAAGTTGGTAAGGACGGTGTTATTACGGTTGAAGAGGGAAAGAGTTTACAAACTGAATCAACATGGATTGAAGGCTTACAATTTGATAAAGGATATCTCTCGCCTTATTTTGTAACTGATCCTTCAAAGATGCAGGTGATCCTGGAAGATGCTTATATACTCATTCACGAAAAGAAGATTTCTTCAGCAAAGAATATATTACCTGTTTTAGAAAAGGTTGCACAAAGTGGCAAGCCTCTATTTATAATCGCAGAAGACATTGAAGGTGAGGCATTAACCCTCCTGGTAGTCAACAAACTTCGTGGGACACTAAGATGTGCTGCTGCTAAGGCGCCAGGTTTTGGTGATAGAAGAAAAGAGATGTTGCAGGATATTGCAATACTTACCGGTGGACAGGCTATCTTTGAAGACTTGGGCATAAATATGGAAGGAGTAGAGCTCAAAGACCTTGGAAGGGCGAAGAAGATTGAAATCGACAAAGAAAATACTACAATTATAGAAGGCGCCGGCAGTAGCAAAGAGATACAGGGAAGAATAGAACAAATACGAACACAAATACAGAGTACTACCTCAGATTACGATATAGAAAAACTGGAGGAGAGACTTGCAAAATTGACTGGTGGTGTAGCGCTTATTAATGTTGGCGCAGCTACTGAGAGTGAAATGAAGGAGAAGAAAGCCAGAGTGGAAGACGCCTTGCATGCAACCAGAGCGGCTGTTGAAGAGGGCATTCTACCCGGTGGAGGAGTGGCCTTTATACGTGCAATTGACAAACTGAAAGCGTTGAAACTGAAGGGAGATGAATTAACAGGGGTTGATATTGTACGCAGAGCATTATCTGCACCTCTAAGTCAAATTGTTGAAAATGCAGGTGAAAATGCACCAATCGTTGTAGAAAGGGTCGCCAATGCCGAGGGAAATGAGGGTTATGATGCAAGCAGATCTAAATATTGTGATATGGTTAAGCAAGGCATTGTAGATCCGACTAAAGTAGTAAGGTGTGCAATTCAAAACGCCGCAAGCATTGCAACACTCCTGTTAACCACTGACGCTATGATAGGAAGAGTACCTGAGAAGAAAAAGATGCCAGCTATGCCAGCAGGTGGAGGTGGTGGCTATGGTGGGTATGGAGATATGTACTAAACTCAATCTCTACAATAAAAACGATAAAACAGTTATTTCAAAAAGCCGGCCTGAGTTTAGGGGTCGGCTTTTTTGTTGAATGGATTTTGCAAAGCTGTTATATTCAACATTCACACTTTTTCAAAGAAATTTCGACTATTAAGACTTAGAAATGAGGGCAAAATGGCTTTTATATCAGATGAATTATCGCAGAAATTGATGGCAAAACATAGTAATATTGAAAAGCTTTTCGAAGAATTCTTTTTTATGTCAAAGAGTCACGATTTCACTTCATCAACACCATGGCAACCTCCCGCTGACGTATACGAAACGGGAACAGATATTATAATAAAAATTGCTGTTTCCGGTCTTAAGCCTGAAGATATATCCATTCTCTTTTCTGACCGTATACTTACGGTAAGTGGCAAAAGAAGCGATAATTCTGCACATCAAAAGGTATGTTTTTATCAGGTTGAAATAAGATATGGATATTTTGAAAGAAAGATAAAGATTCCAAAAAATGTTGATGCAAATAACATCCAGGCCACCTACGAGAACGGATTTATAGTAATAACTATCCCAAAAGCCGAAAAAGCCTTTGATTCTACAATATCCATTAAAATTACGTATTAATTTATACTTTAATGAAAGTTAAGGAAAAGAACACAATAAATTCAGAAGAAGTGGAACTCGATAAGCCGGATATCCCAAAGCACTTCGAACCGGAATCTATGAATATCCCTGAAGAACTGCCTGTTCTGGGGCTGAAGGATGTAGTAGTCTTTCCACAAATGGTTACAGCTCTGGGGGTTTCTACAGAAAAAGAACTTAAACTTCTCGATAATGTTCTGGCAACAAACAGATTTTTGGTACTTGTTGCCCAGAAAGATGCAGAAAAAGAGAATTTGACCCCTTCAGACCTTTATGAGTATGGAACAGCTTCAGTGGTATTGCAGATGTTACGGATGCCCGATAATACGGCAAAGATGCTTGTGCAGGGGATAGCAAGGATACGCATTAAAGAGTTTACCGAAACAGAACCTTTTTTTAAGGCGAAAGTAGAAGTATTGAAAGACGACCCTGATAAAGGCGATGTTGAGACAGAAGCGCTGGCGACAAACGCTAAAAATCAGTTTTCTCATATGGTATCTATCTCTCCCCATTTACCGGAAGAATTAAAGATAGTCATTATTAATATAGATAATCCCGGAAGACTTTCGGACTTAATATCTTCGCATCTCAACATAAACATATCTGAAAAGCAGGAAATCCTTGAAACTTCAGATGTGAAGAAGCGTTTACAGAAGATAAATACATTTGTTAACAATGAAATGCAGGTATTAGAGCTCGCCGGCAAGATACAAACACAGGTTAAGAGTGAAATGGATAAAGGACAGCGTGAGTATTATCTGCGCCAGCAACTTAAAGCGATACAGGAAGAACTTGGAGAAGGAGATGATCAGGCAGCCGAAGTTAAAGAATTGAGGAAAAAGTTAAAGCAGGCAAAATTGCCGGAGGAAGCCCAGAAGGAAGCAGATCGGGAACTTTCGCGCCTTGCAAGGATGCATCCTTCGTCAGCAGAATACACTGTTGCACGCACATATCTGGACTGGTTGGTAGCCTTGCCCTGGTCAAAGTCTACCAAAGACAACCTGGACATCTCCAGCGCCCACAAAGTGCTGGATACAGATCATTACGATTTGGAAAAGGTTAAGGAACGGATTCTGGAATATTTAGCCGTCAGGAAGCTTAAGGAAGACATGAAAGGACCAATACTATGCTTTGTCGGCCCACCGGGAACGGGTAAAACATCTCTTGGTAAATCAATAGCCAGGGCAATGGGAAGAGAGTTTGTCAGGATGTCGCTTGGAGGAATTCGTGACGAAGCTGAAATTCGCGGCCATAGACGTACTTATGTTGGTGCGCTCCCGGGAAGGATCATACAAGGCCTACGTAAGGCTTCCTCGAACAACCCTGTCTATATGCTGGATGAGGTAGACAAACTGGTAGCAGATTTTCATGGAGACCCTTCATCTGCTCTATTGGAAGTACTTGATCCGGAGCAGAATTTCTCTTTTTCAGACCATTACCTTGACGTGCCATTTGATTTATCTAAGGTAATGTTTATAACAACAGCCAACATTCTCGATACAATACCACATGCTTTAAGAGACAGAATGGAAGTCCTGGATTTGCCAGGTTATACTACAGAAGAAAAACTTGAAATTGCAAAACAATATTTAATTCCAAAACAATTTGAGGCACATGGCTTAAAAACCAACAATTTAAAGATTACGGACGACGCGATTAAGGTAATAATAAGTGATTACACAAAAGAAGCCGGACTCAGAAACCTTGAACGCGAAATTGGCACAGTTTGTAGAAAGGTCGCCAAAGAAGTTGCCTCAGGTAAGACAAAACCGGTGAAAGCAAACGCAAAGAATGTTAACGACTTTCTGGGGCCCATAAAATTCTTCTCCGAAATAGCAGAAACATCTGTTGAACCCGGAGTAGCAACAGGCCTCGCATGGACTCAGGCCGGAGGTGAAATATTATTTATTGAATCTACAAAAATGCCGGGAACCGGAAAGTTGACGTTGACAGGCCAGCTTGGAAACGTTATGAAGGAATCCGCTCAGGCTGCATTGAGTTATGTCCGTGCAAAGGCAAAGACGTTAGGCCTCTCATTAAAAGATTTCTCAAAATATGACTATCATATCCATGTCCCTGCAGGGGCTATCCCTAAGGATGGCCCTTCAGCCGGTGTTACCATGGCAATATCTCTAATATCACTATTCAAGAGTGTATCAACAAAATCTCGTGTTGCCATGACGGGAGAAATAACGTTAAGGGGTAGAGTTTTGCCTGTTGGCGGAATCAAAGAAAAGGTATTAGCGGCAAAAAGGGCTGGTATTACCACCATAATACTGCCAAAGAAGAACGAAAAGGATTTAGTCGATGTTCCGGAGAAGGCGAAAGAAAAATTATCATTCAAATTAGTTGAGAAGGTAGACGAAATACTACCTATAGTTTTTGAAACAAAAAACAAACCAAAGATCAAAAAAAGGGGTAAATAGCGTAACCCCCTTATATTAAATATGTTACGCAGGACACAAGCTGTTTTACACATATTGCAACTGCGATAAAAAACGCAACAACCCTCTTTTTTATCACATTTTCTGAGTAATAATTCGAAAAAATCCCTCTAAAATTAACAATCCTCTTGTGTTCTGTAACTCATGGAATGAAATGTCTTTGCGACTATAAATATTGTATATAGAACTTTCTAACATACAACATTTTGTACATTTTGCAGAAAATGTACTTGACATTTTATTTACAATCTGTATATTACCACTCAAATTTAAATTTGTGTATCTAGATGCATTTCTTTTTTAACTGTAAATTTCAATCGGTTCTAAGACTCCGGGAAAGGAGGGAAACTAAATAGAATAGCTTTCGGTTGGTTAATCAGTTAAATAGGTGGTTTAAACGTTAAATTTTTTATTTTTTTGAAAAAGGAGGAGAATATAGTGACAGTAGAAACATTAAATGAGAACGCCAGTATTACAGAAAGTATTGAAAAGAGCTTAACAATTTTTGCAGAGGCGGTAGAGTTGTCTTCAGACCTCGAAATAATCGGTACAGCATTTCCATCGAACGACGAAGAGGTTTTCGTGATTAGAGACTACAGCAAGACCGAAGGTATCGAAGGGGCTTACGTTGAAGTGTCAATCGATGAGATCGTCCAAAAAGTTACTGATACAGATAAAGCTCAAGAATTTGTACAGGTAATCCAAAACGAGAGAAAGCCTATAGTCTTACACGGCGTCACAAGGATAGTTGGCTATTATTCCAGAGTTAACAATTGGAACAAGTCAAAAGTAGGAGAGCTAAGAGACCGTGCACAGAGGAATTATGGCCTCACGGCGGAATCTCCTATGTTTGATGCCGAGAGAATGAATGTGATTGACTCTTTATAAAGATAAAGAAAATTTTCAATTAGGGTTAAACTTTAGTTCATTCCAATATGGACATGAGAGCTAAAGTGAACTTATTATTAAAGGCTTATAAGGTGTGTAAACCTTATAAGCCTTTTTTTAATTAAAAGGGTAATCTATTTTAACAGTAGGGCTTGATGATATTCTTGCCTTTTCAAGAATCCTGCCATTTCTGATAATGAGTATTTCGGTGGCATCAACAGTATCAAATGGATAAGGACTTCTTACATATTACCTTCTAAAATCGTTATCTTCTTCCACTCGTATAGTTGTTTGATTATATCTCGTTCTGACCGTCTTGCATCTGCTGTCAAAAACCTGAATCTGTACTTTGGGCACTATACTAAATGTTACTTGCATTCATATACTGTATATGCTAGCTTATGCCACTTTACCATTGAATACCTCCTTCTCTCTTCCAGGGCAACCTACAAACACATTAAGGAGGTATTCAATTTATAACGTTATCTACTACCGTAACCGTATAGCATAGCTGGTGGTTTAAGGTACTGCTTAATTAAACATGGCAAAGTAGACCAAGAATTAGAAGAATGTTTTTCTGGTGCAGTGGTTGTGGTAACCCCCGAATTTACTATAAATTTCAGTTTAAAAGGAGATGATTGAAAATGGATTTTAGAAATATTGTTGGGTTTTTTTTGATGGTTGGTTTTTACTTTGCGATTAACGCCTCTCCTTCGTTTGCAGCTCCAACGGAAGGCAAGCTTACCGGACGACAAATTATGGAAAAACAAAAAGAATTGCATAATGTCTCAAGTGAGTTTGAATCCCAAAAAATGGTTTTAGTGGATAAAACTGGAAGCAAAGAAACTAGAGATGTTCGTCGTTATATTAAAGAACATGAAACAGATGTTTTTCGATCTTTAATTGTGTTTTTACAGCCTTCTGATATTGAGGGAACTGCTCTATTAAATTGGCAACACAAAGACCAAGCCGATGATCAATGGCTTTACCTTCCCGCTCAAGGAAAAATGCAGAGGATTGCAAAGGGTGGGAAGAAAAATTATTTCATGGGCACTGATTTTACTTATGAAGATATGCAGAGTGAAGAATTTGACGATTACAAATACACGCTTTTGAAAGAAGAGCCTTACGCAAATGAATACACCTGCTATGTAGTGGAGGCTATTCCAGCCAATAAGGAAAAGGAGCGAGAATCTGCATATAGCAAAAGAGTCATGTGGCTGAGAAAAGATATTTTCTTAACTGTAAAGATTGATTTCTATGACAGAAGAGAGAAATTGATCAAAACACAAACAAACAGCGCCATTGAAAATGTTAAAGGAACCATCTGGCGAGCCAAGCAAACCATCATGGATAATCATAAATCAAAGCATAAAACGGCGATTATGGTTGTAAAGAGAGAGGTTAATGAAGAAATGCCGGATAAGACTTTTACAGAACGGTTTATTTTAAAGGGTGAACACACCCAGTAAATATGGTAAACACGCCAAATATATAGATGAATTCAGGTTAAATAAGTTATTTAATTACAATAATTAGCCAGTTTTCTTGTAGATTTGGAATCTATATAACGGAGAAAAGCGACAAATGAAAAAAATAGAATTAATTATTGAGTGGAGTCGGCAGCATCCGGTAGTTGTGGTCATTATTGCAGGGATTATTACAGCCTTTTTTGCTCTTCAACTACCTAAGGTTCGCGTAGATGCTTCTGCTTCACGAATGATGGTAAAAGAAGATCCCAATCGGGTTTTCTATGAAAAAACTATAGAGACATTTGGCTCAGACAATACAACGGTTATTTATATTAAAGATGAAAAACTTTTCACCTATGAGAAATTAGAGGCTATTGAAGATATTTTTTATAATTTACAAGATGTGCCTGGGGTTTCCCGGGTCAATGGTCTTTTTAATGTAAAGAACTTTAAAGGAATGGATGGATTTCTGGATACAAACCCCTTATTGGACCCTATTCCGGAAGAACAAGAAGAACTCAACAGGGCCAATAAAGATGCTATCAATAGTCCACTAATGCTGGGTTCTATGATTTCTAAAGATGGCAAGGTGATGGCCATCTCTGTTATTGCGGAGCCAGATCTTGAAGATGAAGACTTCGATAAAAAGTTTTCAATAGAGATAGACAAGGTAATTGCTCCCTTGAAAAGCAAAGTAGATGAAGTTTTTCAAATTGGTACACCGCTTACCCGTCGTTCAATCATTGATCATATCCTGGAAGATCAGAGAACTCTCATTCCGGCAGGAGTGGGTATTTTATTAGTTCTCCTGGTGATTGGCCTGAAAACTTTCAACGGCGCTATCATTCCAGTGATTACAGGGGGAGTATCAGTTATATGGGCAGTGGGTTTTATGACCATGCTTGGAATTCCCATTCAAGTACTAACAGTGATTATGCCTTGTCTGATTCTGGTTCTAGGTGCCACGGAAGATATGCACATTATTTCTGAATATTTTAAAGGAATTGAAGAAGGAAAAAATAAGCTTCAAGCAATTGACTATATGGCCCATAAAGTATCAACGGCTATTTTATTGACTGCACTTACTACTTTTATAGGATTTGCCTCGATTATTCTAAATGACATGACCCTATTGAAAGAGTTTGGAATTGCCTCTGCTTTTGGCCTTTTTGTAAATTTCTGGATCACCATTACAATGGTGCCCGCATGCTTAAGGTTTTTTGGAGAATCCAAGAGTCCCTTTAAGAAAAAACATCCAGAGGACAAAGAGAGTGGAAAGCTCTTTAATTGGGCGGCTGAGAATTCTATTCGTATTGTTAATACCAAGAAAAAACTTGCCGTGATTCTTTATTGCGTTCTCACTCTGATTAGTATCTATGGAGTAACAAAGATCAAGGTGGATAACGATCTACTGGGCTATTTTAAGGCAAGTTCAGATATTCGTGTGAAGGCTGATCGTCTTCATGAAGATTTGGCAGGTGCTCAAACTTTCTATGTGGTCTTAAATGCACATGAAAAAGGAGCTTTCAAAAGAACTGAAGCCTTAAAAAAGGTTTTTACAATTCAGGATTATATTGATGGTTCTGGTGATTTTGATAATTCTGTTTCTTTGGCTAATAATGTCGCACTTGTAAATCGAGAGATGAATGGTGGAACTCAAGATAAATACTCTATTCCTGATAAAGATGAATTAATTTCACAATACCTTCTCTTTTTTACTAGAGAAGATATAGACCGTTACGTTTCTCCTGATTACTCAGAAGCTAATATTGTTGTCCGTCATAATTTAAGTTCATCTTATGATCTTAAAGCCGCCTTGAATAAATTAACCGAAATACTCCAAGGGCAGCTTAGCGAAACTGAAATCGATTATCGGTATACTAGTGAGAGTATTCTTATTAATAATGCGGCTGAAAGCATTGCTGTAGGGCAGATACAATCACTGGGTCTTATGGGATTGATTATCTTCGTCATTATGTGTTTTTTGTTTGTGAATATCAAGGCTGGATTCTTGTCTTTAATTCCTAATATATTTCCAATCATGTTACTTTATGGGGTAATGGGAATTTTTGATATTCCACTGAATCCAGGCACTGCCATGATTGCAGCTATTGCTATTGGTATTGCTGTAGACGATACTATTCATTTTATGGTGAGGTACAACGAAGAGATGAGAATACATAACAATCAAGTCCTTGCAATGGAGAGCTCTATTAGAGAAGAAACCCGCCCGGTGGTTACAACCTCTATTGCATTGGCTCTTGGTTTTGCATCCTTGGGTTTCTCACATTTTGTGCCCTTGATTTACTTTGGACTTTTATCAGCCCTGGTGATGGTGTTGGCCCTGATTTCCGATTTGCTTATCACTCCAATGCTTCTGGTTTCCACGAAGCTTATCACTATTTGGGATATGATGGCCTTGAAATTGAGAGAAAATGTTATCAAAGAATCTCCTCTTTTTCAGAATATGAGTAAGTGGCAGATTAAAAAGATTGTTCTTATGGCTCATACCAAAATCTTCAACAAAGGGGATTTGATTATTAAGCAGGGGACAAAAGAGAGAACCATGTATTTGATTTTAGACGGTTCGGTCCAAGTAGAGTCCACCAGGGCTGATGGCCAAAAGACGGTTTTTGGAGAACTCCATGATGGGGAAATCTTTGGAGAGATTGCTCTGGTAGATGAGGTGGAAAGAACAGCTGATATCGTTGCCCTTGAAGATGATACTCAAATGATTGAGATCGATTGGAAATCTTTAGAGCGGATAAGAAAAATTCTCCCACATGTGGCTAGCAAGCTCTTTTTGAATATATCCAGAATATTGGGTAAGCGTTTGGCCGCTATGAATGCGGCAAAGGTAGATCACCATTGATGTTATGCTTATTTAATTATCAGAGGTTGCTTTTAGCTAAAGGGCTTCTCTTTGCCTTTTTGTTTCTTTTTGCTACCTCTTTTGTATTAGCGGATGAATTCGATGATCTTTTTGGTGATGTAGATACAAAAGAGGCTGCTCCTGAAAAGAAAAATATGTGGAGAGATTTGATAGATAATTCCAATTTTAAACTCTCACTGCGTTCTATGACTCAATATGAAAATCCAACTCCAAGAAAGGGATTAGATGATAAAACCCAATTTGTAGATGGAAGGCTTAATTTTGATACCAAGCTCAAAAGGGGAATGAATCTTCTTAGTTTAGCGATGTGGTTTGAATTTGGAAATCAAAAGGACACCTATCAAGGGATTGGTAATTTCCCGGAAGACCGTAATGATCATAGAAGGATTGTGGAGTTTAATGAGTTTAATTGGGTAGGGAGCTGGGATGATCTTGATTTAACAATTGGAAAAAAAGTTTTTAAGATGGGGATGTCCACCCTCTATTCTCCTTCAGATCGCATTAGCCCTAAAGACTTCAATGACCCCTTTAATCCTAAAGAGCTTGGTACCTGGTTGTCCCAAATAGATTATTTTAAGGGAAACACAACCTTTACATTGGCGGTTATTCCTTTCTTTACCCCTCTAAAAAGACCTCCAACTACCTCTAGGTGGTCTGGAGTAGGCGACTCTTCTAACAGCATAGAATCTCTAATTCCAAATAATCTTCCTTCGGTCACTTCGACTGTTACTTCGTCAACTTCAGAAGAAGAGTTTCCGGTTAGGACATTGAAAAATGTACAATCTATTCTTAAGATGAAAACAACTGTGAAGGGTTGGGATTTTTTTCTGGCTGCCTTTAATGGACCTAACTTTTTTCCAGTACTTGCTGGAGAATCCTCAAGCAAGTTCAAAACCGAGCAAGTGCGTGTGGCAAATTTTAGTACCGGATTTTCAACGACTTATAAAAAGTTTGAATTCCATGGTGAGGCTCTCTATCAATTGGCTTATGCTGGCAAAGACGATAATTATCTCAATTATGTCTTTGGCAGCACCTTAACAATGGATGAATGGGTGAAGCACATTGGCTTAAAGCAGATTGATCTTACAACAGAATTCTCCAAAGAAAAAATTACTGCAAAGCAGACTCATAGTGATTTTGTTTCCAGCTCCGAAGAATCGCGTCTCGCAAGGGATATTATACTCACTCGTATTATTTTTAAATATAGTGAAAACTTAAGACTGGCCGCTGGATTCAATTATGACTTTGATGAGAGGGGTCATTTTGAAACAGCCGGATTTGAATATAAAATAAGGCCAGGTTTGATTCTTAAAATGCATACAGAATATATTAATGGTAAAAAAGATACCCATTATGGTCAATTTCGTGAAAATGATCGTTTGGTTACCACTTTAGAGTACTCTTTTTAAGAAATCTCTTTAAACAAGCCATTGATGGTATTATGTATATAGCCGCATTGCCTTTAAGAATTCGGCATGTTCATGGTGTTCGCAGTCTTTAAACCTTTTCACATCTATAGTCTTTAATGCTTTACGCCTGATTTTTCCTGCTCTTCTTACTAACCTTCTCAATATTAGCACGACCTTTATTAGTGTTAACTTATTTGCGAAATAATTTTTCTCCATTTTAGGAGTCAATATCCTAAATTTCACCTAACTATAACATACATTCCTTTCAATCTTTCAGTAAAAACTATATGCCTTGACTACGCAAAATCGTCATGTTAATATTTAAGCTTAATCTTATATAATCAAATGTTGTTATGAAACAGGCAATAAACTCTTAAGGAGAAAACATAAATGTTGACGCTCGGAATTGATATAGGGTCTTTATCGACAGACGCAGTATTAATAAATGAAAAGAAAGAAATAGTGACCTATGAGGTAATCGCTACCGGCGCCAGCAGCAAAAAGGCATGCGACAAAATATTCAAACATATCCTGGATGTTACCAAACTGGAGGCAAAAGATATAGACTACACAGTTGCAACCGGTTATGGCCGGATCAAAGTCCCTTTTGCCAATGAAGTTGTAACTGAGATTACCTGCCATGCTAAAGGTGCAAACCATTTCTTCCCTGATGCCAGGACTGTCATAGACATTGGTGGGCAGGATAGCAAAGCCATAAAGCTGGACGCCAAAGGCAACGTAGTCGATTTCTCCATGAACGACAAGTGCGCAGCAGGGACAGGAAGGTTCCTGGAGGTAATGGCAAGGACACTAGAGATTGAGCTCGATGATATGGGGGAACTCTCTCTTAAAGGGAAAGATAATGTCTCTATCAGCAGTCTGTGTACCGTATTTGCAGAATCAGAGGTTGTATCCTTAATCGGCGCTGACCATAAGGTTCCGGATATTTGTAAGGCATTACATATTTCCATCGCCAAAAGGGTCTCAGCACAGGCGAAGAGGGTTGGCCTGGAAGAAACGGTAGTAATGACCGGAGGTGTTGCCAAGAATATAGGAGTTGTGCGTGAACTTGAAAAAAAGCTGCTCTGTACTATTAAAATGCCTGAAGAACCTCAAATAATTGGTGCTTTAGGAGCAGCCATAATAGCCTTAGAAAACGCAAATGCAGCTACAAAAAAGGAATCCGTTGCGGCCACTGCTGATAATAAAACATCCATCGCCAATGTTCAACTCGATGATGATAAAATGCCGAAAATCGGTTATTTTTGTACTTATACACCGGTTGAGATTATCAGGGCAGCTGGATATCACCCTGTAAGGATAAAGGGTTCAAATAGCGAAAATGGTGGAGCAGAGGAGCTGTTGTGTAATAATATATGCTCATATATCAAAACTCTTACCGATCAGAAATTATCAGGTAACCTGGAACATCTTGAGGGAATTGTTTTTACTAATTCCTGTGATGGGATGAGAAGGCTCTACGATGCCTGGGTAAGGATAGATAACGGAAAGAAATTCAACTATTTCCTCGATATTCCAAAGAACAGTGACGATGCATCCGTACAATACTTTGCTGACGTAATATATACATTTAAAGAGGAATTAGAGAAGCATTTTAAGCTTAAGATACGAGATAAGGATATAAATGAGAGTATTTCTTTATATAATGGAATGAGAGAAAAAGTAACGGTATTTTTACAAAAACAATGGGACGGTTACATTGGGTATTCCGGTTATGAAATCTACTCTCTATTGATGCAAGGCATAAATGCAGTGCCTGAGAAATTTCAGGATTATATATCATCCTTAACCTCCCTAATGAAGAAAATAGGTGATGTTCCTCAAACGAAATCAACACCAACGCTCTTTATCTGGGGAAGTATATTGGAAAATGAAGAAATAATCAAAATGATTGAAGATACCGGTGCCAGGGTAGTTTTAGATGATCTATGTACAGGCAGCAGGTACTTTGACAAAAAAGTTGAGATTACAGACGATCCTTACAAGTCAATTTCGGAAAGATACTTAAAGAGATCACCCTGCTCAAGGATGGTTGACGTCTTCGGGAGAATTAAAGGCATACTCTCCCTTATCGAAAAAAGGGCAATAAGCGGAGCAGTCTATCACTCCTTGAAATTCTGTGATCATACCTTATACGATTATCCTCTGGTCAAGGAAGAGTTTGAGAAGAAGAATATCCCCCTGCTTCATATAAATTGCGATAACAGTTCCAAGAGTGAAGGTCAAATCAAGACCAGAGTTGAAGCGTTCATAGAACAACTGGCAACATAATTAGAAGCGCCTGGTAATCTCCCGGTCTTTGGTCTAGCCACTACTAACACCCAATCTGGCCAGGCAATAAGAGAAAAACGTTTACTTGTGCAAATGAAAGATTCGTACTATTGAATTTCCGGTCTGATGACATTCCTCACTTTCGAGAGGATTCCAGTATTGGAATCCTCTCGAAAGTGAGGAATATGTCCCTGCTTCCACTTGCCTGAACTACGTCTGACCCGTCCGAACGGATTCATCTGGGCGGACAGACAGACAGGGAATCCACATTCAGCCTCAGACATTTAAAAGAACAGGTTTACAATAATAGAATTATGCTGAACATTAAAAGGGCAAAGCAGAAAGCTGCCAGAAAATTAACCCCCTATTTCCTGAAAGAACTATTCAGGTGGTTGAATATGTATTCAAGAATAACCGGAAAAGGTTTTGGCAATGAGAAATTAAAGGCTTTTGATGAGCTGTCCAAGCACGTAATAGAGCTTTTTTATCATACATACAAACATGGTTCGATCTGGACAACTCTATTTGTACCGTCCGAAATCATTTTTGCGATGAAACTATATCCCTTCTCATTGGAAATAGCAGCCGCCCTTTCTTCAAAATTTGGTCAAAGCTCCCATTCTCTCGCAGAGGCCGATCTCGCCGCCATTCCAACTGATGTCTGCTCTTTCCATAGAACAGCGTTGGGGAATGCTTACATGGGAGCGTATCCACGTCCCCTGTTTCTCGCAGGAACATCTACTATATGCGACAGCAACATAAAGACAATAAAGATCTGCGAATCCATAACAGGTAAAAAGAATATGATAGTAGACGTCCCTTATGAGATGAACGACAACTCCGTCAAGTATCTTACAAATCAATTAATCAGCTTGACAAAATGCCTGGAAGAAGCTACCGGGAAAAAGATGGAGAAACACTCTCTTGCAGAAGCCATAGATTTATCTAATAAAGCAAGAGAAAAGATGCTTGAATTAAATCATGTGAGGCTGGATCCTTTATCGCCGCTTGCGGGCGGTGACGGCCTGGGCTTCATGTTGCCAAGCCACTTCTTGATAGGTTCAGAATATGCAGTAAATTTCTACGCAAAAATGGTAGATGAACTCAAGGAGATAATTGCATCAAAGAGGGCAAATGGAGAAAAAGCCGATGATAAAGAGATCAGGCTCCTCTGGCTGGAACTGAAACCATATTTTAAGGCCGATGTCTTTGACAAGATTGAGAATGCCGGAAAAACCAAAATAGTCTTTGAGGAGATTAATCACGTCTACTGGGACAAAATGGACCCGGATAAACCATACGAAAGCCTCGCACGAAAACTTATCTCCAACCATAACAACGGACCTTTAGAAAACAGATTGAAGGTTATTAAAACGTTAGCCAGAGATTACAACGTAGACGGCGTAATCGCCTTCTCAACCTGGGGCTGCAGGAGAAACAACGCCGCAATACCTACCATAAAAACAGAGCTGGCCAGGGAAGGATACCCACTCTTAAATCTTGATGGAGATTGCGTTGATGACAGCAACTACATGTCAGGCCAGATCGCCACAAGAACCGAAGGTTTCGTTGAAATGCTGGGCGTCAGAAAGTAAATCTCAAAATCTGCCACAGTTTCCCAGCTAATTCATATTCATTCGCTCACAGCCAATCTTATCTGGTAGCAAAAGAAGCCTATTGGTCTCTCCACGTTTTTTGGAAATTCCACTTGAAAAATTACCTTAAAGTAATATAAATCATGACTATGATATTGGAAATATACAGACGCCGTATATTTCTGATGTCGCAGTAGCTGTATATTTAATGTTAGGCTTGCTAAAATTATAATACAAACCAATGTTTCTATTAAACAAGTATGATCAAAAAATAAAAATTATTACTGAATTCAAGTTGGATATTAAGAAATACATTTCACTTGAAGTCAATGAATATCAATCTGACAATGAAGCTAAAAAAATACTATCTCTTAGAGAAAAATTAAATACCCTTGCTGGTGAAGTTAGAAACTATGTTGAAAAAGCAGGGGTAAGCTCAGGTTTCTACATAGACCAAGCCTATACACCAGCATTCTCAAATTTATTTAATATTAGTATTAATAATCTGCAAGCGGTTATAGACCTTCTCGATCAAGCAATAGGGAACTATAAGTACCTTCAAAAAATTTCCGGCGCAAATGTTTCAATCCTCTGCATTGGATTGGTGAATTCATAAGGATACCTTTCTATCTAGCTTCCTTTGCTGGCTTTGATGTAAATAAAATTGAATTTTCTATATTTGGCAAAATTTACAAATTTTTATTTTCAATTGTTATTTTTTTGGCCGCGATATGTAGAATCCTAACTTATTTTAAAATATTCTTTGGCCTCGTTATTATGTAAAGATGGATGCTTATTAGGGGTAAAAAGGGGTCACCTTGATCTATGATTAGCAAATGGGAATCACAGATCGTCGCCTGACACAATCTTTTAAACCTCATCATTGACTCAAAACTGTTTCTGCACACGGAATTAAAGACGCCGAAAAGCTATAGGGAATGGGTTCTTTTGTTGTCTTTAATACCGACACCACAAGTACAATCTCTCTGCAGTCCACTCCCACACCACTTACATCAAAGGTCTCTATCTGTTCATTCAGTACAACATCTTCTACCCCGGGATTGGACAGGTCATCATTGTATACCCTGATGATCTTGATAAGGAAGTCATCGGGGCAATCACTCTCAAAAGTTATTCTCAGTTTCTTATCCTTCACTCGCTCTATGCTGAATTTCAGATAATCTGCCGCGTATCCGTTTACTTTTCCGGTTTCGTAAACCGGCAATGTGAAGAAATGTTTAATAGTCGGAGTAATGGGAAGTTGTATGGATTTGTATCTGAATTTTTCATCTTTAACGATATTATTGCATACATAGTTAGCAACCAGCCAGTCTCCAAAAACACCTGAAAAGCCGTCTTCTATATTCATACTTTTCAGCGTATTCTGAAAGCCTTTGATACCATTTTCTTCCTCTCGTACCAGATTTCCCAGAAACTCTATCCCGAGTCGTTCGTAAATATATGTTCCCCACAGGAGGCATGCCCCATAATCAACAATGTGACGCTTTGATACCAGGGAGCTGTCCGTATTATTCAAATACTTGATTACGTGCTTCTGGTCCGTGTAGAATCCGCAAAGAATCATTGCAACTTCCGACAGTGACTCACCAATCCATCCTGCCTCATTACGGTCATACTGCCAGTGTATAAGATGCTGAAACTCGTGTGCAATAATTCCAAGGTAATAATCGCCGGAAGGATCGTCACAATCTAAATACAATATCTCTGTGTGATTACTATGTTTTCCCTCAAGCTCATCAAAAAAACGAAAATAGCCATCAAAGTGATGGCCGCGATACTCTCCCAATTGTGAAATCAGGAAATATATTCTATTATCATCGTCTACATCAGGCGGGCTGCCAAAAGTCTCGGTAAGAATCTCATATATTCCTTTGTCTTTGTCTATTGAACCTTCCGGAGTAGAATGATCAAAAGTAGTTATTATCTTTTCTATATCCTGCTGACAGACATTAACATCCCATACATCATCAGAAACAAAGACATATACATTCTCTCCAACACCACGACAGGTTGCCTGTAATTTGAAGTCTTCCGGCGGCATGACAGTAAGATTCCATGTCCAGAATTCTTTTCTGTCTCCAACCTTATAAACAGACACGTCCCTAAGCCCGTCTTGCGCAAAAAGATAATTAGACAAAAAGAGAAGGCACGCAAAGGAAGTGAAAAGTATCTGTAATTTAATCTTCATGAACATCTTAAATTAGATTCCTCGACTCCGCTCGGAATGACGTCACACTGAGCGAAGTCGAAGTGTAACCAACATTTAAATTTCTATGCATTAAATTAGGCCTCTCTTTCGAGAGGAATCCAAGACTGGAATCCTCTTTAAGTCTCAGTAGTAGCCGTAGGCTTTAGCCTGCGTTTCTCATCATATGATGGGTGTATGAGAACTTCTTGTAAGTTACGCACCCTGAAGGATGCGGCTATCTATTTTCAGTAAACATTTCTACACCTTTATTTGCCAGTAAATCTGCTTCTTTGTTTTCTTCCCTGGGGACGTGCTTTATTTTCCATTCCGGCAGCTTTCCAAGAAGGCTTTGCACCTCACTATAAAGGGACTTGAGCTGTGTGTTTTTAACTCTGTACTCACCTATAATCTGTTTCACCAGGAGTTCACTGTCAGATTTAAACAGTGTATTCTTTGCATTAAATTTTATTGCCAGTTTAACACCAAGAGTCAGCGCTTTATATTCTGCAACATTATTAGTTGCCACACCAATATACTCACAACTTTCCTTTACAATATTTAAATCTTTATCAAATACAGCAACGCCAATACCCGCTTCTCCCGGATTTCCCTTTGAAGCGCCGTCAACATTTACTATCAGAAAATCATGTTTATTAATAGTTGAAGCATCCTTTCCTGCTTTACCGGAAATAGACGGATCATCTTTCTTTACATATTCTTTAAGTTTCTGAAGGAGTGCATCAACTCTCTTCTTTGTAATTGTTTTATTTTGATTCTTTAACTTCTCCATATCAATATTCCTGTGTATCAGAGTTAATATCTCGTGGTCAGAAACAGTGTCTTCTTTCATCATTCACCTGCAATCCCTCTGGTTATAATTGGTTTGATTTAACAAAAAGAATAATTTAACATGATTATTATGACGGTTGTTATTTACGATGACATTTATTTAAAGCACGATACAGGGCCCAATCATCCTGAAAACGCTACAAGGATAATAAATACGATTGAGCACCTCCGCTCAGCAGGTATCTGGCAGAAATTGGATATTAAGAAACCAAGAGCTGCCACCGAAGAAGAAGTATCTGCTGTTCATAGCATAAGTCAAATAGAACAAATTTCTGAGATTGCGGGATCAGGGGGAGGATACTTAGACCCCGATACATATGTATCTCCCTACTCATATGCCGCCGCATTATATGCCGCCGGCGCAGCCCTTGCCGCCATTGATTTAATAATGGATAAAAAGGCAGACAATGCATTTTGTTTAGTGCGTCCTCCGGGACATCATGCCACCCCGGAAAAGGGGATGGGTTTCTGCTTGTTTAATAATGTTGCAATAGCCGCAAAGTACATTCAATCAAGATACAGCCTTGATAGAATTGTAATAATTGATTGGGACGTGCACCATGGCAATGGGACACAAGACGCCTTTTATGACGATCCATCGGTCATGTATTTTTCCATGCACAGATATCCATTTTACCCGGGAACAGGCGCAGAGGAAGAAACAGGAAAAGACAGCGGCTCCGGTTTTACAATAAATATACCGCTATCTTATAATACAGAACCACAGGAGTATTTAAAATTCTTTGAAGATACATTGGAAAAAAGAATTAAACCTTTCAAGCCGGAGTTTATACTAATTTCATCCGGTTTTGACGCATACCGCCTGGACCCCATAAGCGGCCTGAACCTGGAAGCTTCTGATTATAATAAACTAACTAAGCTTACACAAAATGTTGCTAAAGATTGTTGTGATGGCAGAATTGTTTCTTGCCTGGAGGGAGGATATCACTTATTAGATTTACCAAAATGCATAGAGGAACATTTAAATGGTCTGATGTATGATAATTAAATAAAGCAGATTGAATATCTCCAGGATATTTACGCTGATGCCGCCTTTTGCTTGTTAAGCATCTTTGTTAAGCGGGACTTTTTTCTCGATGCTGTTTTTTTGTGTGTAATATTATCAGCTGCAATTTTATCAAGCTTTTTTGTCGCCAGTGACAGTTGTTTTTCTGCATCCTCCAGATCATGTTTTTTGACGGCCAAAACAAATTTCTTTATCTGTGTTCTCAAAGCAGATTTTTTGTCTCTGTTTCTCATCCTACGTACAGCATCTTGTCTTACATTTTTCTTCGCAGATTTACTGGTTGGCATTGAATTTTTCCTTTATTTTTTCCATTTACTTCAATATATCTTTCAATCAAAAAAGTTTATGACATTGGATTACCATTGTCAACAAAAAAACAAATAATCCTTGCTTTTAAAGGAAATAATATTATATACTAACCTATTAAAATTTCGTTATTTCATGTTGCTTTTCGAGACAATAAGTCTTTACTGCCTATTGGCAAACTGGAATATACCTCAAGCAAACCTGAATAAAATCGTACTAGATATGGAAATAGCTGTTTATCCAAACCCGGTATTAAAAACAAAGGCTGAACCAATTGAAGAAATTGACAGTGAGATCTGCCAGATTGCAGAGGAAATGCTTGATACTTTGTATGATGCATGTGGAGTAGGACTTGCAGCGCCACAGGTTGGGCTGTCGATACGCCTGGTTGTACTAGACGTAACTGGTGAAAAAACCGGTGAAAGGGTATTTATAAACCCGTATATCGCTGAAGAGCGAGGAGAAATTCTGGAAGAAGAAGGCTGCCTGTCCTTCCCCGATGTAATGGGAAAGATCATCCGTTCACAATATGTTAAAGTCATCGCATACAATCTTAAGGGCGAAAAGCTTGAGATAGAAGCTGAAGGCCTGTTGAGCCGTGCATGGCAGCATGAAATCGACCACCTGAATGGCTGTCTTTTTATTGACAAGATGACTCCAGCAAGTACGATAGCCAGCAAACCGAAACTGAAAGAACTCGAACTGTCTTATCAAAATAACAAAGCCGGCGTTAGTTAGAATTTTGACTGTTCATTATTAAATACAGTATGAATGTAGTTTTTATGGGTACGCCGGAATTTGCAGTTCCCAGTTTAAAATGCTTAAGCGAATCAAAGCACCATATACTGGCCGTAGTTACACAAACAGATAAACCCAAAGGAAGAAAGGGGAAGCCTTGCGCACCCCCTGTTAAGAATGTAGCTATAGATGCGGGTTTCCGTATAATACAGCCGGACAATGTAAACGATGACTTCATCATAGAGAAACTTAAAGGGCTGAATCCGGATGTTATCGCAGTTGTTGCTTTCGGGCAGAAAATTTCGTCTGAAATACTGAATTTACCAAAATATAGATGCGTTAACGTCCATGCTTCACTCCTACCCAAATACCGTGGCGCAGCGCCTATTAATTGGGCAATCGTCAATGGAGAGAAAGAGACAGGGATAACCACTATCATTTTGAGCGATAAAATGGATGCCGGTGAGATGATCTTACAGAAATCATTAACAATCGATCCTGATGAAACAGCAGGTGAACTTGGAAACAGATTGAGCAGGCTCGGTGCAGAGACTTTATTAGAGAGCCTAATGCAAATTGAAACGGGAAATGTAAAATACACGCAACAGGATGAAGGGCTTGTTTCTCTTGCGCCAAAAATCAAAAAAGAAAACGGGCTTATTAACTGGAATCAGGGAGAAAAAGAGATACATGATTTTGTAAGAGGTATGAATCCGAGACCTGCTGCTTATACTTCTTTAATCAGAAATAATTCAAAGGAAAGAATTATAATTCTAAAGACGGAAAGAGATAATTCTCCAGATGCCGAAACAGTTAACGTTCCCGGCACAATCACGGATATATCGAATCGAGGTATTAAGACTGCTGCAAGAAACGGAAGTATATGGATCAAAGAGGTCAAGCCCGAAGGCAAGCGAATGATGAGCGCTGCTGCATTCTCAAGAGGACACGAACTTAAAGTTAATTACTTATTTCAATAAGATATTCAAAATCTTCATACAAGGGAGATATACTTAAAAATGGAAGTTATAGATAAAAAATTTGTTTCGCTTAACAACATGATGACCAGGCTGAGGAAAAAGAAATGCCCGCCTGAGGGTTTACTGCTCCTTTTTCCACACTGTATACAAAATTCAAAGTGCAAACAAAATATTAAACACGATATCAACGAGTGCATACGTTGCGGAAAATGCAAGGTAAAGGACCTGCTGGAATTGTCAGAAGAATATGGTATAAGCATAGCTGTGGCGAGTGGCGGCAGGATTGCTCTAAAAAGAGTCATGGCCGAAGAAGTTCAGGGAGTTGTGGCTATCGCATGCGAAAAAGAATTGCGGACAGGATTAATGGCTGCCATGCCAAAAGCCATCTACGCAGTTCCGAACTTGAGACCTCACGGCTACTGCGTAGATACGGACGTGTATATGGATGATGTAATAAATGCCATAAAATTTTTTGTTAAAAGCTACGAAAAGGATTCTAAGGAACCGGAATCTTTACGATAACACCCCGCCACAAATCTTTATTTACCAAAGCCCCGCTAACAGAGCTAAGCTCAGCTTTGGCGTGGCAAAGCATAAATACCAAATCTTTTATTCAACGATACACACTCTCTCTTTGATTATGTAATACATTTAAATAAAGAATAAACAGCAAAAAGTATCAAACTGGCAAAACCATAAACTTTCAGGAGGTTTTTTTATGGCCACAAAAGGGATGAGCGTACTCAGGCATATTGTTGAGCAGGAAAGGAAATTTCCTCAGGCAACAGGCAGTCTTACCGGATTATTGATGGACTTAATATATGCGGCAAAGGTTATATCAAGAGAGGTTAATAAGGCCGGTCTTGTTGATATACTCGGCCTCACCGGTGAAGAAAATATTTCTGGTGATGAAATAAAGAAGCTGGATGAATATGCCAACGGTAAATTATTTAGCGCTATGGATCATGGGGGACACCTTTGCGTAATGGCATCAGAGGAGAATGACGAAGTCATTCCTATTCCAGATAAATTTCCCAAAGGTAAATATGTGCTGCTCTTTGATCCGCTTGATGGTTCATCCAATATTGATGCAAATGTAAGTATAGGGACAATATTTTCCATACACCGGAAGAAAACAGAGGGTGAAAACGGAACACTCGAAGACTGCCTGCAAAAGGGCAGTGATCAGGTCGCAGCAGGCTACATACTTTACGGCTCCAGTACAGTGCTGGTCTATACAACAGGTCAGGGCGTAAACGGTTATACGTTAGACCCAAGCGTGGGCGAATTCCTATTATCCCATGAAGATATAAAGACCCCTTCAAAAGGAGAAATTTATAGTGCAAATGAAGGCAACGCTAAATTCTGGGATGAAGGGACAAAGAAATACATCAGCTACCTCAAAGAAAAAGATTCTGACACGGGCAGGCCTTATTCCTTGCGTTATATAGGTTCGCTTGTATCCGATTTTCACAGAAATCTACTCTACGGCGGTATATTCCTATATCCCGCAGATTGCAAAGACCCAAAGAATCCAAAAGGTAAATTGCGCTTATTATACGAGGCTTCACCATTGGCATTTATAGTAGAGCAGGCAGGTGGGATGGCAACTACAGGCAAAGAAAATATTATGGATATAGTACCAACAGAGCTTCATCAGAAAGTGCCATTAATTATAGGAAGTAAAGAAGACGTGCTTACTTATCAGAAATTTGTCGGTGATTATGCAGACTAACACAAAGGTAAAAATCTGTGGTATAAAAACTTTAAGTGACGCAAAATGCGCTGTTGATTACGGTGCAGATGCTATTGGTTTTGTGTTTGCAGAAAGTATAAGAAATGTAAGCAAGGAAAAAGCCCGGGCTATCATACAAAAATTACCTCCATTTGTTACAATTGTCGGACTCTTTGTCAATGACACCGCGGAAAATATCAAGGCAGTCTGCAGGTTTTGTGGTCTGGACGCCATACAACTCCATGGAAATGAACGACCAGGTTTATTAAATAAATTGAAAAATTTTAAAACTATTAAGGCGTTTCGAATACAAAATGAAAAAGATATTATTCCAATAAGAAAATACAAGCCTGACGCCATCCTGCTCGACGGATACTCTGAAAATAAAATGGGTGGCACCGGTACCTCTTTTGACTGGAAGATTGTAAAGAAAGTAAGGACTTCAATCCCCATTATAGTTGCAGGAGGATTAACACATTCAAATGTTTCTCAGGCTATAAGCATCGTAAATCCCTACGCAGTAGATGTTTCCTCCGGTGTAGAAAGTAAACCAGGAAAAAAAGACAAGATGCTGATAAAGAAATTTATTGATGCCGTAAAAGGTTAGAATTTCCCGCCAATAAATATCAACCATATCAACCAATAAAATATTATTGCACACATACATTAATTTTGATAGATTAAGAGTTTGCAATTTTAAATATTACAATTATTTTAAAGTTTATTTTCAGATCGAGAAGACACTATGTTAAAGAAAAGATTTAAAAGCAAAAACTGCGTTACCTGTAAGAGATGTATGATTGAATGTGGTGTCAGGCATTCACAGTCACAGGATTTTGCCCTATCCTCTCTGGAAAATCCAGCTCCAGTACCAAGGATTAATATAAGCTTCAAAAAAGATAAGCCACATGCAACAGTCTGCCAGAATTGCAAGAATCCAAAATGCAGGGAGTCATGTGAGTACGGAGCAATTACTAAATTTGAGGATGGTAATGTAATTATAGACCAGGAAAAGTGTACCGGCTGCTGGGAATGTATAGATGCATGTCCTTTCGGCGCTATCACCAAAGAAACGGAAATGGCTGTTGCCATTAACTGCGATGATTGCAAAGGATATGATGACATGGCCTGCGTAGAGGCATGTAAAACCTTTGCGCTGACATACGTTGAGAAAAAGGTTAAAGTTACTGCTGACGTGTAGTAATTGCTTAGTTGCTGTTATGAAAGATTTTTCATTGTAATAGATTTAAAAATAGTTCAAATAACATATATATTTTATAAGCGTTGAACAGCTAGATGATTTGTTTCAGGAGAAAAGCATGAAAAAAATTACGTTACAAATTAACCAGAAAGAGTATGAAGCAAGTGATGGCGAAACCATCCTTGATGTTACCAAGAAAAACAATATCCATGTTCCACATTTATGCCATTGGGGCTTACTATCGCCATTTGGGCAATGCAGAATGTGCGTTGTTGAAGTAGACGGGAACTTGGGTCCTGTAACAGCCTGCAACGCTCCTGTCTGGGATGGTATGAGTGTTGTGACGGAAAGCGATAGCATTGCAGAACTCAGAAAAAACAACCTTAAGCTGATACTCGGCAACCACCCTAATGACTGTATGACCTGTGAAAAGACAGGTAATTGTAAACTCCAGAATTACGCCTACCAGTTTGATGTACATGCCGAATGGAGTCAGCAGACTATTAGAAAATTCCCTGAACTCCCAAATAACGGAGTTATAGAGTGGGACAAGGATAAATGTATCATGTGTACCAGGTGTGCACGAACCTGCGCTGAACTCCAGGGATCTTACGCACTTGGATTTAAGGCTCACGGGTTTACGGCAATTGGCACTCCTAGCAAGACTAATATCTCTAAAGAAGGTGATTGCGAACTATGTGGGCAGTGCATAGACGCGTGTCCGGTAGGAGCCCTACAGGAACTATCTGCGAAAGGCAAGGGACGTCCATGGCAATTTGAAAAAACCAGAACCACCTGTACATATTGTGGAACTGGCTGCAACTACTTCTTAAATGTAAAAGACAAGAAGGTAGTTTCTATTTCACCATGCTTTGATGCGCCGGTTAATGATAAAGGAAGTCTCTGTGTAAAGGGTAGATTTGGTTACGAACACATACACCATAAAGACAGAATAACCACACCGCTCATAAGGAAAAATGGCAAGCTGGAAGAGGCAAGCTGGGATGAGGCAATAAACCTGATCGTAAAAAAGTTTACAGAGATCAAAAAGGAACATGGCCCAGACAGTCTGGGATTCCTCTCTTCATCAAGGTGTACCAACGAAGAGAACTATATATTCCAGAAGCTTGGCCGAATGATGGGCACTAATAACGTAGATAACTGCGCGAGGGTATGTCATAGCGCAAGCGTATCAGGGTTGGCTGCGTGTTATGGAAGTGGTGCCGCGACTAATTCATTTGATCAGATTCGTGATACTGATCTATTATTAGTGATAGGCGCTAATCCCTATGAAGCGCACCCGATTGTAGGACTCAAGATAAAGGACGCCATAAAAAATGGAACACAGCTGATTGTAGGCGACCCGAGAAAGACGCAACTCGCGGAAAAGGCGGATGTGTGGCTGAATCTGATACCAGGCACAAACATAGCTTTATTAAATGGAATAATACATGTAATCCTGAATGAGGGGCTTGAGGATAAGGAGTTTATAAAGAAACGTACAGAAGGGTTTGATCAACTCAAAAAAGGTGTTAAGAAATACACGCCAGAATACGTTTCCGGTATAACCGGTGTCGCCAAGGACAGGATCATTGAAGCGGCCAGGATGTATGCGAAAGCGGATAAGGCAATGATAATCTACAGCCTTGGTATGACAGAACACACAACAGGAACATACAACGTTATGTCTCTTGCTAACCTTGCTACAGTTACCGGTCACCTTGGAAGACCAAACGTTGGAATAAATCCGACCCGCGGACAGAATAATGTACAGGGTGCATGTGACATGGGAGCACTGCCTAATAAGTATGTTGGATATCAGTCAGTTGATGATGAGAAAGCACAGAAGAAATTTGAAAAGGCGTGGAAAACCAAACTGGATAATAAGATAGGCCTGACGTGTACAGAGATGGATGTTGCAATGAATAAAGGCAAATTAAAGGGCTACTATATCTTCGGTGAAGATCCTGCCATGACGAATGCTAATGTCAATTTCGTGAAAGCCGGTCTGAAGAAATTAGACTTCCTTGTTGTTCAGGATATTCTACCAACTGAAACCACGGAATTTGCACATGTAGTACTTCCAGGCTCAAGTCACGCAGAGAAGGACGGAACATTTACCAATGGAGAGAGAAGGATTCAGCTGATTCGAAAGGCGATAGATCCATTGTGTGGTAAAGCGGATTGGGAGACTATATGCATGGTAGCAAAGGCACTTGGTATTAATAATATGGAGTATTCATCACCATCAGAAATATGGGATGAGCTCGCTAGCGTAGCACCGATGTTTGCAGGTGTTACTCATGAGAGATGTAATCCGGATGGAATTCAGTGGCCATGCCCAAGCTTAGACCATCCGGGTACACAAATCATGTACGAAGAAAAATTCAACAGGCCCAATGGAAAAGCGAAGTTCAATTTCAAGGAGCACATTGCTTCGGCTGAAGTGCCTGATGATAAGTACCCACTGATCCTTTCAACCGGTCGCCGTAGACAACATTATAATAATGGTTCCATGACAAGAAGATCAAGTACGATAATGGACCAATGGCCGGAAGAATCACTGGAACTGAACCCGTTTGATGCCAGAATGCTTAACATAAAGGACAGCGAAAAGGTACTTGCCAGTTCAAGGAGAGGCGAGATGGAGGTAAAGGTGCACATTACTGACAGAGTACAGCCGGGTATAACCTTCCTTGCGTTCCATAATAGAGACGCCCTGACAAATCTCCTGACAAACGACAAACTCGATCCGGTATGTAAAATACCTGAGTATAAGTCATGCGCAATTAAGATTGAAAAACTGAACGGTCACAAGTAGGGGCGTATTGCAATACGCCCTTAATGTATATTTCTTAATATACGTTACAATTTAAATTTTGTATCTCCGAGTTATTTAACCTGAAACAGAACTCAATGGATAAATAACCGACAGGGTATGAGCGGAAACACTTATACCTCCCCTTCTTGGAAAGGAGATAGCAACGAAAAAGTTAACCAGAACCATCGTTCTATCTTTTACAAGACAGAGCGATGGTTTTTTTTGTTTAATCATACTTTAGACAATTATATAAGGCTAAATATGTGGATAAGGAATATATTAAATAATATTAGGGACTTTCGTTTCAACCGCCACGAATTTGCAGGGGCATTAGGCGACATGGGAACTTTTATTCCCATACTGGTGGGTATGGTAACGGTCTGCGGTTTGAATGCCGGAAGCGCTTTGTTTTTCTCCGGACTTTTTAATCTGATCTCCGGTCTTATATTTGGTATACCCATTGCAGTTCAGCCAATGAAAGCGATAGGCACAATTGCAATCAATGAAGGTCTCACGCTTAATGAGATATTAGCTGCCGGAATCGTGGTAAGCGCAATTGTATTTATGCTGGGTGTAACAAACCTGATAGTATTTTTAAACAGACATATACCTCTCAGTGTTGTAAGGGGATTACAACTTGGACTTGGCTTATTGCTTATTATCAAGGGTATTAAGATGGTTACCAATACCAACACTATCTTTGGTCTTGATAGTATAGCGGTAGGAGCCTTTTGCGGCTTGCTTGTCCTGTTCCTGTTCTTCAGCAAAAAGTTTCCCGGTGCCCTTGTCATTTTTGCAATTGGCTTTATATTTCTTTTTTTACGAACACCGGACATTCTTAAGGGATTCAGCTATGAACTAAGTATTCCAAAGTTTGTTGCTTTAAGTGCGGATGATTTTATAAGCGGTACATTCAAGGCAGCAATACCTCAAATACCTCTGACAACCCTGAACTCAGTAATTGCCGTGTGCGCACTTTCCTGGGACCTCTTCCCAAAGAAAGGCGCTGATGTAAGAAGGGTATCTACCAGTGTAGGTTTAATGAACCTCATAGGGTGCTGGTTTGGAGCTATGCCGATGTGCCATGGTGCCGGAGGCCTTGCCGGACAGTATAGATTCGGCGCCAGAACTGGAGGGAGTATAGCCATACTTGGAATAATAAAAATGATTATAGGCTTTTTCTTTGGCGCTTATGCCATCAAGCTATTGTCTGTTTATCCGTTAAGTGTCCTCGGTGTCCTTCTTACATTCTCCGGTATGGAGCTCGCGATGACGTCACGAGATATTAAGACAAGAAGCGATATGTTCGTCATGCTCTTAACCGCAGCTGTGATCATAGCATTTCACTCAACTGCAATTGGTTTTATAGTAGGCCTTGCCATCGCCTATCTATTTCTTTACGGTATAGTCAAGATTGAGAAGCTAGACAAAGACACTGAGTGAGGGCAATCATCTCAATCCCCGCATCTCTGCTCTTTAACAACAAATTCTCTTGACTAAGACTAAAGAATTATATAATAATACTTCAATTAAATACTTAGGTTAATTCAGCAAATATGATTACAAAACACAAAAAGAAGATTTTGCTTGTGGCAATTTTCTCACTGCTTGCCGCAGGATTCTTGCCATACAGTTTTAGTAATAACGAAAAACCTGGAAAGAGTAGCCAGGTTTCACAAACTCAATTATGCTGCTGCGGCAACGACGCAAGCTGTTGCGAGGATTGTTCCTGCTCAGAGGGTCTTGCAGAAGCTGATAATACCGGTAAATATACCCTCATCATTACTGTCTGTGGCGGCAGCTCTGATGATATTATTACTGTATCAACGCTGAAATATTTCCTCTCGCACTCCTCTTTTGTTAATTATATGCCTGCTACCGCTTTGGTAGAAACTACTACCCTACAGATCAAAGATGTATTAACAAGACCGCCTTACAAACCTCCAGAATCACAACTCCTTACACACCTCACATAATTATTTTATAAACTATTTTTAAAGTAATCCATCTTCTCAGGATACGGCTATGGAATCGTAGCAGGTATACGCCCGTTCCCTGTTTGTAGACAGTAAATGTTACGAATGGCGAAGGAAGAAAGACGAGAGACGAAACAATCGTCCATCGTCCTAACCATGAAGGACCGGTCATCCTTCATCCTTCGTTTATCGTAACCCGTAACACGGAACTCGAAAACTAAACATTCTGAAAGATGGTAGTAAGGAGGATGGAGTATGTCGTCATTTTTTTACAATAGTAAATATTTCCTGCAATTTTTTCTATGGATCCTTCCATTGATGTTTTTGCCGGATAAATGTCTGGCGGATTTGAATGATTTGCTTAAGTACGAAGATAAACACGATAGTGAAAAGCTAACAAGACTGGCCTTAAACGAACCGGATGATGAAACTGAGAAACCCACTGATATCTCAAAGGAGCTTACTCTACCAAAGAACTTAAACTATCCACTCTTTTTAGGCCTCTGCTGTGGAAAATGCGGCGGCAATATGCCATTGAATATCCCTGGCGCCGGTACCCCTGAACCGCACGAATTAAGGATTAAGATGAATCTGAGCTGGGGAAGGATGGTCGGCCTGAGACGGGGTACAAGTAATCGCAGTACCAGCGATGCCCACGGACAATATATGATGGCTCCAAGAAAAATGAATATGTATATGAGTAACCTGTCAATAGGATACGCTTTCTCTGACCGTTTCTTTGCGGGTATTATGGGTATGTATATGAATAAGGATATGGAAATGATCACAAGGGGAAATGGTGTAAGGTCAAGCATGTATTCACAGGGTATCGGCGATACAATGATAATGACCAAGACCTTGCTCTATGCGGACGACTTCCTGGCCCCGACAAGTCAGGTTTCACTGCTACTCGGCGTAAGTATCCCGACAGGTTCAATAGATCAGGATGACAAAGGCGCACTCCTGCCTTACAGTATGCAGATAGGTTCCGGTACATTTGATCCTTTGATAGGTGTACTTTATGAAGGCTCCAGAACACCATTCTGGTGGGGATCTAACATAAGCTACCTGGCAAGGACCTATGAAAACTACAAGAGCTACAACCTTGGAGATGAATTCCGATACGATTTCTACGGAATGTATCAGATGCGTCATAATCTGCTCGGAGAATTACAGATCAAGGGGAAATATGTTGGTGAGATTGACGGAGAAGCGCAGGAGATTGAACAGGATGGGGATGGCCACATGATGAGTAACCCTAACATGCCCTTTATGAGCAACCTGTTTGACCCGGACAATTACGGTGGAAGCACAGTTGATTTGACTGCCGGTGTACAATGGCAGCCGTTTCATAACCAGATACTTAATGTACAATTCTCTTTTCCACTTTTTCAAAACCTGCACGGAACACAACTGGAAAGGGACTTTAATGCCTCACTCACATATTACGTAGAGTTTCCTTTGCGAAAAAGCAGACGTTCACCGAAAAAGAGTAAGGGATTAGACATCATGGGTTTCTAAATTGATATTTAAAAAGGAGAGGAAAATGTACTCAAAGAAATACCGGACTTTCATTTTGATAGTATTGCCATTATTAGTCTTGTTTTCCAACGGTTGTGCAAGCTGGCAAAGATTGCCGAAAGAAGAAACTGCCGATGCGCAGGTTTATATAAAAAGATGCAGTACCTGTCATGCTATTCCTCACCCTTCACGTATTAATTACCATCAATGGAAGGATAAGATCGTTGTTATAAAGGGCAAACAGATGCCTGTCATTACTACCCGGGAAAAGGAATCTGTATTATCCTATATAAAGACTCAGTCCAAAAAAGATTTTAAGACATATAAATTAAGGTGTGGGCAATGCCATGAGACACCAGAGGTAGAAAAGTTAATACCGGATGAGTGGGAGGACTTAATAGTTGTCCTTGACGGTGATATGCCTGTCTTCTCAGAAGATGAAAAATCATCCGTAACAAGATATCTACAGGCATTTGCAGGAAAATAAAAGCCAGGACATTAAAAGAACTCGTGAAACAAGATTTCACGAGTTCTTTTAAGTAAACCTGGCATTGTCAAATTTACTAAATACGCATTCCATCAAACAAGAATAATCCAAGACAGCCAAAAACAACACCCGGCAGCCATGCCGCCAGGACGGGGTGAAGAATACCCATATTACCAAGATTCATGCAAACATAAGATAAGACAAAGAATGCACAACAAATAAGGATACTTATCCCAACCCTCAGAAAAACATTCCTGCTCATTCTTTCAAAACCCACAACGAAGGGAATACCTAGAAAAAGCAGCACAAAATTAGTCAGAGGAGACGCCACCCTTGAGTGGAACATAACGCTATATCTCGGATTTTCCGGTTCTTTTTTACATAATTCTCTCAGTTCTTTAAAACTCTTCAGTGTTGAATTGATATCTACTACGCTTAGTTGCTCAGGTGTTAATGTAGTTTCCAGGAAATACTCATCCATTGGTTGTGCCGGTACAACCCACTTACCACTTTCATCATAATTGTGCTTGACTACATTCATTAACAACCACCTATTGTCGTCTGTCCATTTACCTTCCTTCGCACTAATAGTAAACTTCTTCTTACCATTTTCGTATTTTCCAATAACAAATACAGACCCTAACCTTCCTTCAACAATATTAAATGCCCACACTCTTAAGAGTATGCGATTTGTCACGTCTTCAATAAGGATATTATTTTTTTCTTCCTCTTCGAATGTTGTTTGCTCCACTTTTACCAGTTCCGCCGCAAGTCTTGGTATAAGCAGTTCCTGATTTGCAACTGATACAAACGACATAAGAACCGATATGATGAAAACAGGAAGTAAGATCCTGTACAGATTAATCCCCGCAACCTGCATAGCTAATATTTCATTATTCTTTGCAAACTTTACAAGAACCAGACTCACTGCGATCAGTGTTATAGCCGGAAATAGTTGTGCTACAAATACCGGCACCATAAGCCCATAGTAATGTGTGGCCATTGTAAATGCCTTGGAACCCATTTCGATAAAATCGTCGAGCTTCTGAATCATATCAATAACTATATAAATGCCACATATTGCAAACATACATATGATGAAAGTAGGTAAGAATGCCTTAATAATATATTTATCAATCTTAAATAACATTTTAATCCTTCAATAAACAGTTGATGCCTACTTTAACTCTTCCAATAGTTCAGAAATATTTCTTCTTAACACAGGATGTCTGATATCCGGAGATATCTCACATAATGGTTCTAACACAAAAACACGTTCGTGCATCCTTTCGTGAGGAATCTTAAGATTATGATCATTTATGACCCTATCTCCATATAATAGTATGTCGAGGTCTATAATCCTCGGCCCCCATCTGACACCCGACTTTCTTCCGAGTTCTGTCTCAATCCTCTTAAACTCTTGCAACAGTGCTTGTGGCTCAATCTCAGTCTCCAATACTATGACGCAGTTAAGGTAGTCTGACTGTGGAGGGCCGCCAACAGGCGTTGTGTCATGAAAACAGGATTCGCCTTTGACACAGATACCCTCACATGCATCTATTCTGGCAATAGCACGGACTAAATTTGCCTCTCTGTTTCCAAGATTAGATCCAAGGCCTGCATATACCTTTGTCATTTATCTCATAGTGCGGCAAAGCCGCAATCAAGTTTGAAGTGTCTTAAGTGAACTAAAGTGCCTTAAGTTAAATATAAAAGATTTGTTGCTTACAACAACTTTAGCTCACTTCAAACATCCTGCCCGAACTGATTGGCAGGCGGGTAGGCACTTTTAACTTTTTAAAAGGTGTTTAGGGTCATTGACCGTCAGGTGCTTCGCTTAAACCACCCTGCGCTACCACCGTATAACATAAGTTGGTTACATCTCTTTCTACCATCGGAAACCACTGGAGTCAAGGAATTAAAGAAGCTGGAAATATAAGGTTTTTTAATATTATAACACGAAAGAAAGAACAAAACACATCCCTGGCAAGATCAAGAAATTAACAACCGGAGGAGTCTGATTTATGCCTTGTACTTAAGATACTATTTTCTATAATAAATGCCTTCTACAACGTTAATGCATTAAAATGTCAATACATCACAACACAAAAATAGATAAAGTGTCTAACAGCTCCCACAACCACACACACCGGGGTGAGGAGCGCTCAAAACTCATATTAGCATGTTCCTTAACCGGAACTATGTTCATTGTGGAAGCTATAGCGGGTTTTCTCACCAATAGTTTAGCCCTGCTCAGCGATGCAGGGCATATGCTGACCCACTTGATAGCTCTATTGATAAGTCTTGGAGCAATTATGTTTGCGGCAAAGCCCCCTACCGCCAGGAAAACCTACGGTTTTTACCGTCTTGAAATCTTAGCCGCATTATTTAACGGCGCTACTTTATTCTTAATCACCTTATGGATATTCTTCCATGCCTACAAACGTATCATTAACCCTGAACCTATTGCAAGTTGGCACATGTTAATTGTCGCGATTATAGGCCTTATTGTAAATCTCGCATGTGCATACATCCTCAACACAAGTCATGGAAGTTTAAATATCAAATCTGCTTTCATACACATGATGGCAGATACATTTTCATCTCTGGTTGTGGTCTTTGGGGCAATCGTTATGAATTACACACAATGGTATATGTTAGACCCCGCCTTGAGTATCATGATATGTATCGTAATCCTGGTATGGTCATATCAGTTGATTACGGAATCAGTTGACATCCTGCTTGAGGCCACTCCAAAGGATGTAGACCTGGAAAATGTGGTAAAAAGTATAAACGAACTTGATGAAATAGAGGGAGTACATGATGTTCATATATGGACGATTACGTCAGGTATGTACGCAATGAGTGCACACGTTTATATCAAGGACTTAATGGTCAGTGAAACTCATAAAATTATGGCAAAGATCAACGCACTGGTAAACGAAGAATTCAGCATTGGTCATACCGTCATACAATTTGAATCTGATGTATGCAGTGAAGGAATTGAGGAATGCAGGAATTTAGTGATTGGATGATAAATCGATAATCCTTTAATTCCTGAATTCCTTAATCCTTAAATCCCTCAATTAGTATTTACATTTACATCTTATAAATCCTGGGCTATATTTTCACTTGTAACAAGCCCATCTAAAATATTAACACCCTTCCATCTTTCTAATATTATCTTGAGAGGCAAGGCTTTCTGGCTTGCGCCAGCTGCTGCGAGGAGGATATAAGGCTTCTTATCCTGCTTCGGCAATCTCTCTTCAATCTCACAGAAATTTACAGTAAATATTGAACTGAAGAAAGTGACCGCATCAATAAGATCTTGCCTGGATACATTTACGTTACGGTTAGCAAATTTTTTAAGCCTTTCTATTTGCTCGTGCTCATTGTAAATAAATTTCCCATCTTTTCTTCCAAACACCTCCCCAACTAAATGATGAAACAGAAATCCCTTTTTACTGAAAGGAGCAAATGCAATTTCCCCTACAATATCAAAATTATTCAAGAATGATTGTAACCGTAAATTATAAACATGACGCATAAAACCTGTAACAGGATGATTCCATCTTATACTCCCCAGGCCAAAAATAACTATATCACTTTCAAGCACTTCATTATCAAATCCCAGCATTTTTCGAGTCCGGATACGCTGCCCGATGATTTCATATAATGAGTCTTTATTATAGAGGTTAGAGACTTCAGGAAGTTGATATGTATGTGTCACTTCAACGTTTAATTTTCGGTTTAATAATTGAGATACGATATGGAGCGGAGATAGTTCTATTAAATTGTTCGATCTCAGGGCGATACAACTGGAAAAAAGCAAGTTTATGTCTGTATTCTCAAGCTCATCTGCCAGACTCATTATCGTAGACATGACGCTGCTTCCTCCCTGGGCAGATATTTTGATTTGTGTCTCTTTTGTTATATCTTCTTCTTTGCTCTTGTTATTGCTGATCTTAGTCTTCTTCTCAAGTATATCATTTATCTTTCGCACTAAAATATCAGACGCATACTTGCCTATCTGATTGAAATATGTCTCGGTGTGAACAAAAAAATCTGCGTTCTTTAAGACCACTACATCATTGAGATGGTAATTATCTTTCAGCCTTTTCTCCAGCTCTGTATTCCTCTCTTCATAGAACATCTTTAATGGAACATTTTTCTTCTTTGTCCAACTTGACAATCGCTTTGAAACTAATGACTGCGACACGTTTAACTCATCAGCAATGTCCTTTTGAGTGACAAACCTGGGCCACTTGTCATAAATTATCTTTGCAATCTTATTGTCCAGCTCCAGATGGCTGATAGCAATTCCTGATTTATTTTTATTATTTACATGCCTTTTAGTAGTCATCTTAGTCATTTCTGGTTGGATGATAATGTGCAGGATTAAATTTTCATAATTATGACACATTATAGATATATTACAATGAATTTATTTGTCATAATAATATATTATTATGTATGAACGTATGTATATGTATATTAACAAGCTATGATTTCAAGTAATATTTATTTGGCATAACAAGCATCATAATCACCAATTATTATTATTGATTACACAAAACCAATAAGTAAAATTACAATATACAAAAAGCTTTTTGTCTGTTGCAGCTTTACCAATTGAAAGGTAAATGATTTGGAGGTATTAAACATGAAAACCATAATGATAGTAGACGACGAACAGCCCATCCATGATCGCTATTCCAAGATGCTGGAAGGTTCAGATTATGAAATAATCACTGTCTATGAAGGAGATGAAGCGCTGTCTATGCTGGAGCAAAAGAGACCGGATCTGATTATTACGGATATAACATTAAACATGATGACCGGTGATACCCTTTTTCTGTGTATAAAGAACATGCCAGAATACGAAGATATTCCGGTAATAATGGCCAGCGACTTTTCACCGCAACCATATGAAAACTTAAGAATGGTTGATCCAGACTTGGTATTTCTTGATAAAGCCTTCACAAGAGAAGAATTAGTGAAGGAAGTCAAGGCGAAGATTGGGTAGTAATTACACGCTTATATTTAACTGATATCACAAATTACTGGAGGAAATAAGAATGAAAATCATACTGGTAGTAGACGGAGAACAGTCCTTTCATAATTTTTATACTGATATTTTAGAGGACACAGGTTACACAGTCATCAGTGTCTATGATGGGGAGGAAGCATTGTCTAAGATGGAGGAGATGAACCCTGATCTTATAATTATAGATGAGCTTATTTTAATGGATATAATTTCTAATAAAATGACAGACAATACACCATCCTTGTATACAAAGAGCACGACTGAGTTCGGGGATATTCCGTTCATAAAAAGCAGTGATTTCTTCCTACGGTCTTTTAAAGACCAGATGAGGACTGGTCCAGGCTTCGCATTGCCTGACAAAACCTTTATAAAAGAGAAACTTGTAGATGAAGTCAATGCTAAGATAGAACAGAAAGCTACTGTGTGTTCGTAGACATCTACTGAAATTAATCTTAGTGTTTTAATATCCATTTGTATAAGCTTCAAGCGAGGGCAATAGAATTGGTAATCTTATATTGTTAACAATTAAAAATGGAAGGGAGAAGGTAGAATGCTAAGAAGATTTAAGACATTATTCATTGCATTACTTGTGTTTGTAGCCGCATTCTGTTTTTACGAGAATATTTCCAGTAAAGACGCAGAAGCGGTAGAAATCATCACACACTGGGTGCCGCACGAGGTTTACGGTATGCCTGGAGATCCTGACAATTCCGGAAAGGTTTTCTTTTCCGGTCTGTACGCTAAGTACATGGGATACCCAAAGGGCGCTCCACCATATCCTGGTAAGTATTCCAGGTTCTGGAGAACACTTCCTGCATATCGTTACTACATTCCTGATTATATGTAC
>JAIQZU010000044.1 GCA_021776915.1 Candidatus Scalindua sp.
GTGTCCTTCCGGTGAGCGTGCGTGAGGGGATTTGAGCGGGCCGGGATCGTCAGCCGGCGACGGTCGATGGGTCAGGATGACCGCGACGCCTCGAATTGCTGTCGCAACGTCCGGAGCTCCTGGTCGCAAATGAATCCCACGCGGTCAGCCTTGAGCATCTTGGCGCACCACGCGATCAATTCGACTGCCGGCAGGTCGCCTGCGCGGAGTGCTTTCAGGACCGGTCGGAAACACGCCTCGATGTTGTCGGCCATCAATCCCTCATCGCTCATTTCGACCTGGTAACTGCCCTCGGCCATCAGTTCCAGCGACAGCTTCATGGCGGGTCGTAGCTGTCCCTGCTCGATCAGGCGGCGCAGGTTTTTCTGCACTTGATCGTAGGCTTCGTAGTCGTAGCTGAAGTTGTGATTGATGTCTCGCTCGTCGAAGGCGGTGGCGTCGGCGATCGCTTGACGTGTCAGCACCAAGAGTTCTTTGGGTGGCGTTTGCAGTTCGAAGCGTGCCGTGAGCCGCCGGAGAACGGCGCGATCATCCCTGGCGAATTCCACAAGAACGTCAATCAGCTCACCCTTTGTGCGCCTGGCCAACGCCTTGCGCAGTCGTGGCACGGGATCCGCTGTCTTTGGGGGTTTGATCGCTTTGCTTTTGGAACTGCGTTTGGAAGTGCGTTTAGGCATATCCCACCGCCATTGTCATTGTCGTGTTCACGTTTCTCGTCCTCCGTTCTTCCGAATAGTTCCACGGCATCCACTGCTGAGGATGCGAGGATAGTTCGTCTGCGTGCCTGAGCAGCTCCGTCAGATAGTCAAACGGGTTGGCCTGGCAAAGCGCGCAGGTGTGGATCAGGCTCATGAAGAGATCCCCAACATGGGCACCGTTCTCGCTCAGATAGAACAGAGCGTTCTTGCGGTGCAGGATGGCCTTCTTCAAAGCGCGTTCGCACACGTTATTATCCAAGGGGGCGCCCGGCTCGCGCAGGAACAGAGTCAGCTTCTCCCAGTGGTTCAACATGTAGAGAATCGCCTCACCGAGCCCGGAGTTGGGTTCCACCAGCCGAGCCTCGAACTGCTGGCTGAACCACGCCTTGAGCTTCTTCATCAGTGGGCCACTCTCGGTTTGGTGGAACTGTAGGCGTTCATCGGGCGACAGGTTCCGCTGGCGGGCCACGGCGTTGTTCTTGTAGACCTCACCCAGCGTCTCGAGCACGTAGCGGCACGCGTCGGGGAAGTTGTCCGCCACATCGACAAACCGGCGCCGGCCATGGGCATTGCAATGGGCCAGGATCGTCTCGAATTCTTTGGGTTCGTTGCGGGACAAGGCATCACACATTTGAATCGGCGGACCCAGTTCCGAGGCCCTGTGTTGCAGAACCTCCGCCAGATTCTCCCCGGCGTGACGACGCCCGGTGAAGAACAGCGCGATCGTGCGCCCGGCATTTGTCGACACAATGCCCGACGTGAATACCCCCTTGCGGGGGGGCTGCTTCCCCGTGCGCTTGGGTGCATCCTTCGCACGCTCGTCGTCCTTGCCCTCGGCTTCGGCAAGGGCTTTGGCTTTGGCGCGCTCGCCCATCAGCTCCAGGATCTTCATCGTGGTGTCGTCGTTGTAGACAATCTCCCCCTGGGCGGCCTGGCGGATCAACTCCTCGTAGACCGGCTCGATCATCTTGGCGGTGTCGCTGACAATGTCCCACTGGGTCGAGGCCGGCAGAGGAATGCCCAGATTCCCCTGCAGTCCTTCCAGTCGATTGAAGGGTAACCCACTCCCGTACTTCAGCAGGGCGATCATGCTCGCTGCAGTCGCGTCGTACTTCTCTGCGCCCACGCCCTCGGGTGCGGTGGCCGTGAATACCGCGCCGCACAGATTGCAACGCAGCTTCTGGATCTCGAAAACCGTGGCCTCCACAGGCGCCTGGCCCACGATCCGAATCAGCACGCCGGGTTTCTTCATGTCATAGACTTTGCCCTTCTTGCACTCCGGACAAGTCTCGCCCGGCTGGAGGGATTCGTGAACCACCCGAATCTTCTTGGCACTGCGATAAGCATCGGCGCCGTTGCGCCCATGTCCTTTGCGCTTCTGTTTTGTCTCCGAGTCCTCTTCGTCCGTCTTCTCCGGCGGGGCACGGGCATCGTCGTCAGTCGCCGGCGGTGATTCGGATTCGTCTTCCTCCTTCTTCTTGATCACAGCGACAGTCTTCTCGGTACGCGCGCCGAAGAGCATTTGTCGCAGACGTTTAATTGTCATCTGCTTGTCCTCGACCGCCTGCGATAGATACACCGCCGTCTCCGCGATCGCTTCGAGCTTCTCGTAGTCCTCCGGCACCATGACTGCTTTGGCGCGGTCCAGAAGCGCTTGCACTTCGTCCATGTTCAGATCGATCCGTTTGAGGGGTGCGGTCTTCATGCGATGTTGCACAGTCGTTCTCGAAAACGCTTCGAGAGTGGATAGCCCAACACCTCTTTGATGGACCGGTTGGGCCGGTGGGTCAGGTCGTCCTTGCCCCGGCCGGTCGTGCGTCCCAGGCAGATCCAGTTGGCAGCGCGGTAACAGGTGCCCCGGAAACGCTCAGAATCGACGAAGGTCTCCAGGAAGTAGACCGGATGCCCGTAGATCCGTTCCCAGTCCCGCGGCAACAGCCGGGCCATACGGCCCAGAACGTGGGAGGCCAAATGAGGAACCTTGACCCACGGCAGAATGAGGAATCGTGTATTGTAGGCAACGAAACGGATGTTCTTCCGACGAATTTCGGCGGACCAGCCAATGAAGCGGTCCCGGCAACCGAGGTGCCGCGGCGCAGACGACCACGCCATGCACGCCACCGGAACACCGTCTGCCGAGATCAAATACTTCAGGTGTTCGCCGACCGGCTGCGTGTAGCCCAGGTAGTGATGCGTCTCGATCAGACTGTCGAACAGCGACTCATCATCGCTACGCCGCACTTGAACAATGTCCAGCGGAAGGATGTCGGACAGCCGTCCCTCGATGGGATCCCAGCGACGCGTTGTGCGCGAAGGCGTCCGACGCTGCGGTCCCAGGGGATTGGACTTCCGCGCCGGTGGCAACTCAATGTGGCCGGCGCGATGCAACGCCAGCAACAATCCGCGACAGACCATGTCCCGCAGCACGCCGTTGGGCTGAACCCAGTTCCAGGCCTCGCAGAGTCTGTGAGACAGTGCCCGTCGGGTGGCACTCGGATGTGCGCTAATGAGGTCACCAATGAAGGCGACATCGACATCGGTGACAACTCGGCCTCGGTACCGCAGCACGTCCATGACCGCAGCGTAGCAAAGTTAAAAGTAGAACGCAAGCCCGAACGTCGATTTTTTCTTACATTCTCAAGACACCGCGCTCACCCGCCGCCACGCCGACGGTACCTTCGCCGCGTCGGGATCGCCGGCCGACAGGAGCACGTGAAGCTGATGGGCCTCCAGCGTTTTCGCCGCCGGAGCAGTTCGACTTGTCGGCGTCTTACTGACCGGCCACCAGCGAAACCGGCCCCGCGATAATCGCTTATGGCATAGCCAGAATCCCTGGCCATCGTACACCAATACCTTCACCGCCGTGGCCCGCCGGTTGCGGAACACGAACACCGCCCCGCCGAACGGATCCTGCTTCAGTGCTTCCTTACAGACCCGGGCCAACCCGTCGATTCCCTTGCGGAAGTCCGCAGCCTCCACCGCCACCAGGATGCGCATCTGGGGCGTAATCTGAATCATGATACGCCGCCGATGAAAACCTGGCTCACCGCGGTCACCACTTCGGAACTCTGGTGGCCTGTGAAGTGGATTCGCATCTTCGCCCCGCGCGGGTCTTCCAGTTCGACGATGCACTCGGGCAAACAGGAGCGCTGCGGAGAGACCAGTTCGACGAAAGCCGCCTCCGGTGCGGACGCATCGTGCGGGTCGGCAGAGTTGATACGTTTCTTCAGCGCGTTGTAGTCAAGGCCGAGCGTCCGGGCCGTTCTGCAAAGCCCGTACGCTCCGGCGAGCCGTACCGCCGAAGTCCACAATCGTTCGGGGATCCGCGAGCGGCCCTTGCGTGTCCCGCGCCATTGCTCGAAGCGTCGCCGCCCCGCCTCAAGCCGGGCAGGAATCGCCTGCCTCTTCATGGATTTCATCAGCCGTCCTCCCGACCACCATCGGTCGATGGCCGACGATACCGGCCCGGTCAAATCGCGTCATACACCCTTGCCGGAAGGACAC
>JAIQZU010000045.1 GCA_021776915.1 Candidatus Scalindua sp.
GTCTTCATTCTTTCTGATAACAAGTGTCGGGTAAGAAACCCGACCTACGCGTAATAATTTAATATTTTTGTAGGGCGGGTTTCCCCGCCTGAATAGCGAAGTCGGGCAGGTTACCCGCCGACTTTGAAATTCCTATACACCAAGTTAGGTCGCTATCGCGACAAAAGACTATCCTTCGACTCCGCTCAGGATGACGTCACACTCTGAGCGGAGTCGAAGTGTTATCAACATTGAAATTCCTATGCATTAAATTAATAAACATACATTCAAAGATATCAATAAGCAAGACCTGATTATACCTTTATCTTTTTACTGGAAAGGCCGGGGAGATAATTGTAGATTGATGATTAAGGCAGGAAACTAGATGCCGGTAGAGTATTATTATTGACACTACTCTTAGATTAATGTAGCATTTACCCTTCTGTATATTTATTTTGTGTGCATAAATCAGTAGTAGTCTTACTCTCTCGCATCCATTAAGTACGTACGGCAGACTGACTCACGCTTTCCGGAACTATATTGGAGCAGGTAGTTTATCCGGAAAGGGCATTCCACCCATTCTTCTCTCTGTGTGCATACCACATTAGTACAACTTATTCCATAAACATCAGGAATATTTTGTCACAGGCTACACAATATCATGTTTAATTTTTTTATCCAAAGACGTGCAAATATAAAGGATGACATACTGTCCGGCTTCACTGTCGCACTGGCATTGATACCCGAGGCCGTTGCATTTTCCTTTGTCGCAGGCGTAGAACCCATGGTTGGTTTGTACGCTGCCTTTATTGTTGGGCTTATTACTGCGGTGGCCGGGGGGCGACCAGGGATGATTTCGGGCGCCACAGGAGCTCTGGCGGTAGTGATGATCGAACTCGTTGCGAAGCACGGTGTGGAGTACCTGTTTGCCGCGGTTGTGCTGATGGGCATTATCCAGATAGCGGCAGGGCTTCTTCGTCTGGGTAAATATATCAGTCTGGTACCTCATCCTGTAATGCTGGGATTTGTCAACGGCCTTGCAATCGTAATCTTCCTCTCCCAGTTGCAGCATTTTAAACTGCCGGGAGTAATGGGAGCATTGACCTGGATGAATGGAACTGCTTTATGGATTATGATAGCACTGGTTGCCTCAACAATGCTGATCATTTTCTTTATGCCGCGTTTAACGCGAGCAGTCCCTGCTCCACTGATTGCAATAGTGGCGATCTCGGCAGTAGTAATCGGATTCAACATAAACACTCTTCAGGTAAAGGACATGGCATCTATTGCCGGAGGACTGCCACAGTTCCACCTGCCGATGGTCCAGATAAACTGGCATACACTCAGCATAATCTGGCCGTACTCCCTTATACTTGCCGCCGTCGGCCTCCTGGAGTCTTTGATGACTTTGTCCCTGATAGATGAGATCACTGAAACCCGCGGCCAGAGCAACAGGGAGTGTCTTGGACAGGGAATCGCAAACGTAGTCTCAGGTTTCTTCGGAACAATGGGAGGATGTGCCATGATAGGCCAGAGTATGATAAATATTGATTCCGGAGGACGCAGCCGTTTATCCGGTATTTCAGCCGCTATCTTCCTGCTTCTGTGTATTCTATTTGGTTCCAGGTACATAGAGATGATCCCTCTTGCCGCACTGGTAGGAGTTATGTTTATGGTGGTAGTGAGCACTTTTGAGTGGTCAAGCATCCGTATCATACACAAGATGCCACGGTCTGATGCATTCGTGCTGTTCCTCGTATCCGGAGTAACGGTGTTTACTGACCTTGCCATTGCAGTTCTGGTCGGAGTAATCGTATCTGCCCTGGTCTTTGCGTGGAAGAGCGGTAAGAATATACAGCTGAACTCACTCGTAAGCACTCCAAGATTATGCGTCTACGGGCTGACCGGCCCATTGTTCTTCGGGTCTGCAAAAAAGTTCCTGAATTCTTTTGAACCGCATAAAGACCCGGACCATGTAGTTATAGACTTTAAACACTCCAGGGTGTGTGATCAGTCAGGCCTTGAGGCCATCAAATCCCTTTCCGAACGCTATTTCAATATCGGTAAACGCCTGCACCTGAAACACCTCAGCACGGACTGCAGACGCTTCTTGAAGAGCATGGAGGTCTTTGTAGACGTAAATGTTATCAAGAAACCGAAGCTCCGTATGATACCCAGCCACGAACGCCTGGGACTGGTACTCTCACCGGTCACTTTAAACACGGATGGTTGAGGGATTGAAGAATTAATGAATTGAGAAGCGAGAAACAAGGCACAAGAAGCAGGAAATCCCACTTCTCAATACAATGTTTTTTCTGCAGAGAAATCAACCCTTGATATAAGAATCATTATTGATATCATAATCTCTCAGGCATATATCAGAATATGGCAAAAGCGAATTGTAACCCTTCTTGTTTAGCGCATAGGAACCATCACTCTGGAGTTGTTAGATGGAAAAACACTCAATTGATCTGAAGAATTTGAAAAAGGAAGTCCGGATAGATTATTTTAAAAGCTCCGGACCAGGCGGACAGCACAAGAATAAGACTATGTCTTGTGTAAGATTATACCACAACCCCACTGGTATAAGGGTGATTGCGACAGAATCACGTTCACAGATAAGAAACAGAGAACTTGCGTTTAAAAGGCTCCAGGTAAAGTTAATAGAGCTAAACATCAAAGATAAAGAACGCATTCCGACGAAAAAGCCGGGTTATGTGAAGGAGCGGATACTGCAAAATAAAAAGAAAAGATCTCAAAAAAAACAGTCAAGAAAAGGAGTTTCAGGAAATCAGATTGAAAAATATAGCTGAAATATTTTCCATAACCAATTTTAAAAGCCATTGACAGTTGTATTTAATCAAATAGAATGTTACAATACTACTGAAAGTCCAGGGGGAAACGTCCTGACTATAGTTCTCAAAGAGACTGGTTTTTCACAATTTACCAACAAGAATTTAATTGTAAACAGATGGAATATTCTATGAATTTCTGGAAAATGGCGAAATGCTTCGCAATCCTGTTTCTGGTTTCAGTATTTGTAACCGGATGCGGTTCTTCGGTTAAAAGAAGAACTACCGGGGAAGAGCCTTTCTTTCAAAACGAAGAAGGACTTGCAGAACACGGAAAGAAAAAGACATTGGACAGGATTTACCAGATTGATCCTGGAGATAAAGTGTTTGAAATCTCGGATAAGTTTTATACCGATCCGCCCAGGAAAATCGCGATACTACCATTTGATAATCTGGTGGGTGGTAACTATATCCTGAATTCCGTTCCTATCCCCAGATTCAGTAATAAAGAGACTGATGGTTGGAACTGGACTTATGCAAATAGATTGAGAAGGTTTTTCTTCGGCCATTTTGCCGCCAGAGAATTCGTAGATATAGAGTTAATGTATGTTGATAAGATGCTGCAGGCGCTCGGTATTTTAACTCCTAACGATTTATATAAGGTGCCGGCTCAAGAACTTGGCAGGATACTCGGCGCTGATGCACTGATTTATGGCCAGGTCACAGACTATAAAAATTCCTATTACACGCTTTTCAAACAGATACGGATCGGCCTGCATATCAAGTGTGTTTCAACGGAAGACGCCACCGTTTTCTTTGAAGGCGAGCATAAAAGATACGATAATGACATACGTGTCGCAACTAATCCTCTTGATTTTGTAATTGCGTCATTTCAAAACTATATGAGCCTGAGAGACGTTTACGCAGCAAGGGCAAGCGAGGAAGTAACCCGCGAATTAGTTATAAGAATCCCCATTGTTACGTCATTTATTGAAGAGGAAGACCAGCGTATTAAAGATAGAATCAACACTAAACTATCATATCTGTCAACATCCGACACTGGAACGCCTGACGAAGACAAAGGCGGCAATACGGCCTCTCTTTCTGTTCAGGACAAAACAGAAACAGCTTCTCCTGAGGAGCCTTCGACAAAAGAGGATGACCAGGGTATTGGATATGGAACTAAAACCGAACTAACATATCTACCCGCTTCTAATCCCAACGCAGTTAATGAGGATGAAACCAATTCTACCACAACCCCATCCGCTCAAAACGAGAATAAAATAACTTCTCCTGAAAAGCCTTCACCTTTAACAAAAGAGGATCATTAGGGATATCTAAATAATCACCTGAGTTCTCTGGTCTACCATTGCTTATCCAAACGGTTTGTTTGTCGATCCCGACACTGATTACTTTGCCGGTGACAACTTCTCTTTTGCAGACACCCCAAATATTTTACCATAAAGAAATGCTGCCCCAATCCCACCGGACACAGGCCCAAGCCACCAGACAAAATGATATTCGAAATGACCTGATGCCACTGCGGGGCCAAAGACACGTGCAGGATTCATAGCGCCACCGCTTATTGAAGAAGCAACCAGTACCCCAAATAAGTACACCAGGCCAATAGCAACACCGGCAAGTACCCTCGGCGTCTTTCTGCCAACGGCAGTCGCAAATATTGTAAATACAAAGAGGAATGTCATAACCGCTTCTATAAATAAAGCCTTCCAGAATTCAACTCCCTTTCCTAAAGCACATGTACCTAAATGAACGGTACTGACTGCATCAGGAAATAGTATCCTCAAGAAAAATCCTGCAGTTACAGCACCCAGCAATTGAGATATTATGTAAAAAGCTGCTGTGCCGGCATTCATCCTCCCGGTGACCAGAAAAGATATCGTTACTGCCGGATTTATATGAGAGCCTGAAATATAACTTGTAGCGTATACAATGGCGACAACCACAATACCAAATACTACTATAGCCCATGCATAGCCTGATCCCTGTCCCCCCGCCATCTTCAGAGAATAATTGGCGCATACTGCACCGGCTCCAATAAAAACCAGAAGAAGTGTTCCCAAAGATTCAGCTATGTATTTTTTGTAATTATTCATATATAGATTAGTTCCGAAAGTGATTGTGGTTACGGAAGAAGGTATGGTGGTTTACGAAGTATAATTTCAAACTTACAGATTTACGATTTGAATTTTTAGAGTTACATTTAACGTAACAACTCAATATTAAGTGGAATTATTTACCCTTCCTTTCGGAAGGATTCCAGTGATAATCACATGAAGTCTATAACCAGGCAGTCGCCATTTTATTATAAAAGGAATTAAACGCCTTCAAGGATATGTCCCAGCTTCTCTTTTTTTGTGCGTAAATATCGCTCATTTTCTTCTTGTGGTGTGATAACGATGGGAATGCGTTCTGTAATTTCCAGACCGTAACCTGCCAGAGCGGCAAACTTCTTTGGATTATTTGAGAGGAGTTTCATCTTCGATATTCCTAAATCCCTGAGTATTTGAGCGCCTATTCCGTAATCACGTTTATCCGCACCGAGACCCAGTTTCTTATTTGCCTCAACCGTATCAAGGCCATCCTCCTGCAGTGCATAAGCATGCAGTTTGTTTTCAAGTCCGATCCCTCTGCCTTCCTGCCGCATATATAGCAAAACACCCTTTCCCTCTTTCTGAATTATCTTTAACGCACTATGAAGCTGTTCTCCACAATCACATCTCAAAGAGCCAAAGATATCACCCGTTAAACATTCGTCATGCACGCGTATTAAAATCGGTTCTGTCTGTATCGGGGCGGATGTGTTATCCATGCTTCCAATATTTCCGAGGCATAAAGCCAGGTGCAGGTATTCATCAATAAACGAACGATAAAGATGTAATACAAATTTTCCGTATACAGTCGGCAGATTAACAGAGACACGTTTTTCTATCAAACGTTCCTGGTCATGACGATATTTAATGATATCCGCAATGGTACACATTTTCAGATCATGCTTTTCTGCAAATTTCGTAAGCTCAGGAAGCTTTGACATGCTTCCGTCCTCATTCATGATCTCGCATATTACTGCAGCAGGCTTCATTCCTGCCAGACGGGCAAGGTCAACAGCGCCTTCCGTATGACCTGCACGCACCAACACCCCTCCCTTTTGAGCCATGAGCGGAAAAACATGCCCCGGCCTGTCCAGGTCATGAGGCTTACAGTTATCATCTATAGCCGTTAATATGGTCTTAACTCTATCCTTTGTCGAAACACCTGTTGTTATACCCTCTTTTGCATCTATAGTAACCGTAAACGGGGTTTGATAGTTGGAAGTATTGTCTGTCACCATCGGCGTCAGGCCGATTTGTTTTGCACGTTCACCCGTTATGGTTAGACAAATTATCCCCCGTGCATGTGATAACATGAAATTTATGATATCGGGTGTAATTTTTTCCGCCACTATTGTCAGGTCGCCCTCGTTTTCGCGACTTGCATCATCAACAACAATAACCATCTTGCCCTGTTTTAAATCTTCAATAACCTCTGTTATTGTATTAAACATAATATGAACCTTCCTTTTTTACCTCTGTATATAAAGCTCAGAGAAATGATAATCCGCCCTGAGTGGCCATAAGCGTCAACATAATCAACAACCACTTAAAGTTGTTTAACACCTATGTAAGTATAGTTTACTGCTGATATCAAAGTAACAGTTGCAACCAGACACCACAGAATTAAAAGTGTATCCAGAGAGATGTGGTTTCCTAAAAGCACAGCAATTATTGCCGTAATCTGCAAAAAAGTTGTAAGCTTACCCAGCTTATTGGGCTGCCATGTAATTCTTCGTTTTACTATAGTAAAAGTGGCTATTACACCCAGCGAAAAAAACAGTTCTCTGCTGACGATTATAGCCAGCACCCACACAGGAAACCTGGGCTCAGGCCATAGTTTGTCTGAAGAAAGCAGGATACATGCAATTATTAATAACAGCTTGTCCGCAATGGGGTCAAGGTATTTACCAAAATTTGTTGTTTCTCCCATTTTGCGAGCAAGATAACCGTCCAGGATATCGCTGACGCCTATTACAAGCAATACTCCTAATGCTATATATCTGTAAAAGTCATGATGTTGAACCTGCATTATGCAGATCACAAAAGGAGGTATAAAACATATCCTTGCAAAGCTGATTAAGTTTGGCAGCGTAAAGTGTCTGTTTTCATTGTGCATAGAGTGATTCCTTTGTAATTCGTGAACTACCGCCCGCCCGTACCTTTAGGTACGGGCAGGTTGGCAAGCTTAATATTTTATTCAAACTAAAGTTACGTTCTTCCAGCTTATACTTATAACAAAACAACTAATTCTTTTCCTAAGTACCATTCTACATATTAAGTTATGATAGCAAACGCATAATTACTGTCAAGCTAAAAAATACTCCAACTTGACAGTTAAGTAACTAACAAGTACTATCTAAAAATAAATATTTCTAGCCATTATATTTTAAGTTAATTGCAATACTATGAAAACCAAAAAAGCCATTCTTGCCCTCTCTGATGGAAAGATATTTGAAGGCATTTCCTTTGGCGCAGAAGGAGAAACATCAGGTGAAACTGTATTTAACACCAGTATCACCGGGTATCAGGAAATACTCACAGATCCTTCTTACAAGGGACAGATCGTAAATATGACCTACCCTCTGATAGGGAACTATGGTATTTGCGAGAAAGATCATGAGTCTATTCAACCCTATATAGAAGGCTTTATTATTAAAGAACTCAGTCCTTATCCAGGCAACTGGCGTTCAGAAATGAGTCTGGACGATTTCTTAAAGAGCAAAGGGATAATGGGTATTCAGGGGATTGATACAAGGGCTCTGACAAAACATATAAGGGACCATGGCGAGCAGCAGGGTATTATCTCTACGGTTGATACAGACCATCAAAGCCTCGTATCAAAGGCAAAGAGTGCAACCGGTCTTGAAGGCAAAGATCTGGTTAAAGAGGTCACGTGTAAGGAAGCTTATACATGGGAAGAGGCCGAAATTAACCCTTGGGCTGGAAACGGTAATACCAATGAACAACCGGAAAATAATAAACAACTTAAAGTAATAGTCTACGATTGCGGCGTTAAATATAACATTCTGAGAATGCTGAAAAGCCATAATTGTGATGTAACGGTAATTCCTGCCAGTACCGGTGCAGAGGAAGTGCTATCAATGAATCCGGATGGTATTGTTATCTCAAACGGTCCCGGCGACCCGGCTGCGGTATCGTATATGACGGAAAATGCTATTAACATAATAGGGAAAAAACCTGTTATGGGTATATGCCTGGGACATCAAATCATCTCTTTAGCGCTCGGATACAAAACATATAAGTTAAAATTTGGACATCATGGAGGGAATCAGCCGGTAATGGATTTAAACACAAGAAAGGTAGAGATCACAGCCCAGAATCATTGCTTTGCCGTTGATGGAGAATCAATAAATAATGGGCAAAGCAGCAGGTTTGGTAAAGTAGAAATAACTCATATAAACCTTAATGATAAATCCGTAGAGGGGTTGAGGTGTCTTGACGTGCCAGCATTTGCCGTTCAATATCATCCTGAAGCGTCACCAGGGCCACATGATTCAAGCTATATCTTTAATGAATTCATCGAAATGATGAAAATGTCAAAATGAGAAGCACGAAACTCGAAATCCTAAACAATATCGAATAACCAGAATTCAAAATAAAAATCACGGTAAACCCTTTTGGTCATTCTATCATTTGAATTTTTGATTTGTTTCGAGTTTCGATATTCTTTTTTCGTATTTTCCAAATATTACGTTTTAAATAATTAATATTATGCCGAAAAGAACTGATATTAAAAAAATACTTATAATCGGGTCTGGCCCAATAGTAATAGGACAGGCATGTGAATTCGATTACTCCGGTACTCAGGCATGCAGGGCGTTGAGAGAAGAGGGTTACAAAATCATCCTCGTAAACAGCAATCCCGCTACAATAATGACTGACCCGGAAGTTGCAGATAGAACATACATCGAACCGATGACCATTGAGGTATTGACAAAAATCATACAAAAAGAGAGACCCGATGCCCTGCTTCCAACATTAGGGGGGCAAACAGGCCTGAACTTATCCGTTATCCTGGCAGAAAAAGGCATTCTGGACAAATTCAATGTAGAATTAATTGGCGCCAAACTGGAGGCTATAACAAAGGCTGAAAATAGAATGAGATTTAAAGAAGCTATGGAACGTATAGGAGTCCAGGTGCCGGCAAGCGGTTATGCAAAATCATTTGAAGATGCAAAAGAGATTGTGAAAGAGATAAAATTCCCCGTAATCATACGGCCATCATTTACACTGGGAGGCATAGGAGGTAATGTTGCTTACAACATTGAAGAACTGGAAGAATATGTAAATTTTGCCCTGGATGCAAGTCCGGTTCATGAAATATTAATTGAAAAATCTGTCCTGGGCTGGAAAGAATACGAACTGGAGGTAATGAGAGACCTCAAGGACAACGTTGTCATAATATGTTCTATAGAAAACTTTGACCCTATGGGCGTACACACTGGCGACAGTATAACTGTGGCTCCGGCTCAAACATTAACTGATAAAGAGTATCAAATAATGAGAGATGCGGCAATCAGGATTATTCGAGAAATCGGGGTTGAAACAGGCGGATCTAATATCCAGTTCGCAGTAAATCCAGCCGATGGAGAATTGATTGTAATAGAGATGAATCCAAGGGTATCGAGAAGTTCTGCCCTGGCGTCGAAAGCTACAGGCTTCCCGATTGCAAAGATCGCCGCAAAACTGGCAGTGGGTTATACCCTTGATGAGATACCCAATGATATCACGCGCTATACACCAGCTTCATTTGAACCTTCTATAGATTATTGTGTAGTTAAAATCCCAAAATTCAACTTTGAAAAATTCCCTGATGCCAGCCAGGCCCTTACCACTCACATGAAATCAGTTGGTGAAGTAATGGCCATAGGGCGTACGTTTAAAGAATCTCTGGGCAAGGCAATCAGGTCTCTGGAAACCGGCAGCTACGGGCTAACCGAACATCATAGTAAAGCCGACCTGAACGATTCAGAGAAAAAAGAATACATAAAGGAACATCTGTTAACTCCTTCATGGGACAGGCTCTGGTCTGTTGCAGACGGCATGCGTATGGGAATGGATATTAACGAGATACATGAAATTACAAAGATTGACAAATGGTTTCTATATAATTTGAAACAGATTATTGAACTGGAAGAAGAGATTAAAGGCCAACCTGAACCCCTGATAGATCCGTCTCTTTTAAAAAAGGCAAAACAATATGGACTCTCCGACATTCGGCTGGCAAGCCTGTTAAATACAACAGAAGCAGATATTCGTAATTACCGTATAAAGAATAATATCCGCCCTGTGTTTAAGATGGTGGATACCTGTGCGGCAGAATTCCAGGCATACACACCCTACCTGTATTCCACCTACGAGGACGAATGCGAAGCTAACCCTACATCAAAGAGGAAAATAATTATCCTGGGAAGCGGTCCTAACCGTATTGGCCAGGGTATCGAATTTGACTATTGCTGTGTGCATGGAGTACTGGCCTTAAAAGAAATGGGATTTGAAACAATCATGATTAATTGCAATCCGGAAACGGTGAGCACAGATTACGATATATCTGACAGGCTATATTTTGAACCCCTTACTTTTGAGGATGTAATGGAGATCGTCGAGAAGGAAAAACCGGAAGGTGTTATTGTACAGTTTGGAGGCCAGACCCCTCTCAAACTAGCCGTACCATTGGCTAATGCGGGGGTTAAGATACTTGGCACCTCGCCTGACAGCATCGACATGGCGGAAGACCGCAAAAGATTTGCGACGCTTCTGTCCAGACTCAACCTTTTACAGCCGGACAATGGAAACGCACGGTCTTTTACAGAAGCCAGAGAAGTTGCAGCGTCAATAGGTTATCCTGTCTTAATAAGGCCTTCTTATGTTCTGGGCGGCAGGGCTATGAGAGTAGTCTTTGATGATGGTGAGCTTGAAGAGTATATGACACATGCTGTTGACGTCTCTCCTGAACATCCGGTTCTAATAGATAAATTTCTGGAAGACGCAATTGAGATAGACGTCGACGCTGTATGTGACGGAGATGAGGTCTTCATTGGCGGTGTCATGGAGCACATAGAAGAGGCCGGTGTACATTCTGGGGATAGCGCATGCTCATTACCCCCTTACTCTATAAAAGAGGATGTTATAGAAAAGATAAAGTCCCAAACGCAGGCATTGGCCTTAGAGTTAAATGTCCTGGGCATCATCAATATTCAATTTGCTGTGAAAGATGACGTGGTTTATGTTCTGGAAGTAAATCCACGCGGCTCGCGAACAATACCTTTTGTCAGTAAGGCAATCGGCATTCCACTTGCAAAAATAGCATCTAAAGTTATTGCGGGATGTAAACTGAAGGAGTTGAATATAGACGGTAAAAGACAAATTAAACACGTAGCCGTCAAGGAGGCGGTTTTCCCGTTTGTAAGATTTCATGGCACAGACACTATCCTGGGCCCGGAAATGAAATCTACAGGCGAAGTAATGGGAGTGGACGTTGACTTTGGGAAGGCATTTGCCAAGGCACAGATGGCCATTGAAGGAGGGCTGCCTTTGTCAGGTACGGTTTTTATAAGTGTCAGGGACAAAGATAAATCTACAATAGTAGATATAGCGCATAATCTTCACGATTTGGGATTTAAGATTTTTGCCACCGGAGGAACGGCAAAGGCCATAGCCGAAATCGGTACTCCTGTTACTACCGTCCTTAAAGAATATGAGGGACGCCCTAACATAATAGACCATTTAAAGAATAATGAAATCCAGATTGTAATCAACACAGCCGAAGGGAAGATTTCCCAGGAGGAATCTTATAACATACGACGATACGCAATAGTATCCGGCATTCCCTATTTCACAACCGTACAGGGCGCTATAGCCGCAGAAAGCGCCATCAAGTCCATGTCAAATGGTGAACTGGACGTTAAACCAATTCAGGAATACTACAAATAAATTAATTCCCTTTGGCCGCCAATTTATTTGTGTTACTGCCTGACGGCATGCATTAAAGGAAATGAAAAAAGCCTTGAAAGAGGATAAAGTTTCTAGGAAAATTCTAACTCTTTTTGCCTTGACTCATAGATTATCTCCGAGAATCTTTATTTAAATATATATCCATAAACGCAAAATAGAAGGATTATTAACAGTCTATATTTATTACATTTACAAAAAAGAATTTAATATGAAAAACATAACACTTAAAACTATTTACAAAAAAGTTATTCGCTTGCAGCAAGATGTTAACCAAATGAAGAAAATACTCACCGAAGAACCTGAATTACGTGATGAGTTTATTTTAAGAATGAAACATATTGAGAACGAAAAGGCTGTCATTGTCAAAGATTTTGGGAAGAGATATGGATTAAAGTAATGTATAACTTGCCGTAAAAGAAGGCTTAGACAAAAAGTTCAATAAACTACAAAAAAGAGACAAAGAATTGCTTCATTTGATTGATAATAAAGTACAAGATATACTTGCAGCCCCCCACCGATTCAAGCCATTAAGAAAGCCTTTGCAAAACAAACGCAGGGTTCACGTAGGAGGTTCTTATGTACTGGTATATGAAATTAATGAAAAAAGAAAACTAGTTACATTAATGGACTTTGACCATCATGACAATATTTACAAATAACAGATTTGTCCTTTGTAGGTAATTGTGATATTCTGTTCCCCCCTTTAAATAAGACATAATAATGAAAGCCCTCGCCTTAATGAAATTTGATTAAGGCCGCTAACAGAGAAAGCGAAAAGAAGTCTTAAAGGAAATGAAAGATGACAGTACCTGCTAAAATCCTCGAATTGGTTGAGCGGTTTGACCGTAATCTGGATGCCTATAAACAGGGCAGATATAACTAAACCCAGATCAGGCGTGAGTTTATCGACCCATTCTTTGAAGAGTTGGGCTGGGATATCGCCAACAAACAGGGTTACGCTGAAGCATACAAAGACGTAGTCCATGAAGAGACTGTCAAGGTAGGACAGGCCACCAGAGCCCCTGATTACGGTTTTCGCATTGGAGGTATACGCAAGTTCTTTCTGGAAGCCAAAAAGCCTTCCATAAACATAAAGGAAGATACTCACCCCGCCTATCAACTTCGCCGCTATGCATGGAGCGCAAAACTTCCCCTCAGTATCCTCACTGACTTTGAGGAACTTGCAATCTATGACTGCCGTGCCAAACCAGTCAAGACTGACAAGCCTTCCCATTCCCGCATCCTCTACATGACATACACAGAATATGCGGAACGATGGGAAGAGATATTGGATATCTTCTCTCGTGAAGCAATCCTGAAGGGTTCATTCGATAAGTATGTTGAATCTAAAAAGGGTAAGCGAGGTACTGCCGAAGTTGACACTGCCTTTCTGCAAGAGATTGAACGCTGGCGTGACCTCCTCGCCAGGAACATTGCATTAAGAAATCCTGGTCTGAATCAACGGGAACTCAACTTCTCCGTCCAATGCACAATTGACCGGATCATTTTCCTTCGCATCTGTGAAGACCGCGGGATAGAGCCTTACGGCAGACTGATGGAATTGAAGGTATCGCGCAAGAAGTTGAACTAAACCTTGGGTCTGTTTTTCTTCATAAGGAAGAAATTCAAGAAAAAATAAAAACTAATGAAAATAAGACACTATGGCAAAAGTATTTCAACTTTCTTGATGGTTTGAATAAAATATTGGCAACAGCAAAAAATATTAAGCAATTAGTTGGCCCAGTAATAAAGTTAATTGGGATTGATAATGGTTAAATAAATATCGGGGGACACCATGCCAATTGTTTTGTGATACATGTCTGTGATAAACATCTTACCACTTTTCTCAAAACTCGTTTAAGTGTTGATAACTCTGCGTTTTTTGTGCATTTTAACGGCAAAAGCGTTGGGCCGCAAAAAGGCACAAAAACCGCAAAAAATTAAAAGATAAGACTTCTTGTCCTTTGTGTTCCTGGCGGCTTGGTGAGAGGAAAAAGAAAATAGTGCCGTTCGGTTTTAAATTATTTTCCTTGTAAACATCTGGTAAATTTTAAAGGGATCGGCTGATTCCTAAGGTATGCGCCTGAGTCTTACTTGTTACTTATGCCCGTTGTTGTACTGCTTCCGGTTCCATTTCAACACGAGCTACGTCAAATCCAGCCGATCTTACATCAGTCACTGCAGAACGGATGGCCTCTTCCAATGATGAAGCCAAGCGGTGGAAATGAATTTGAGGTACACCGGAGATAGTGGAAATTGTGCCATCATTAAAGATACCATAGAGCTTATCAGATTCCTCTTCTTTTGGATCATCTTTCAAAATGAGTGTAAATTCATGCTCTTTCATAATTAGTTCCTTTCTTGTTAGTTGCCAACCTTCCTATTTTATTCTAATGAGGGGGAGAAATAGTTAAGAATGTGGGCATCGATCAGCATCACGGTGGATATCACGGGCATGGTATTCCGGATTCCGTGGAGTTGACATGATCCTTATGCGACATCCCTCTCGACCGCGGTGAGGACAATATAATATTCCCCAAATGTGCGCACGAGGTCCAGCTTTCGTAACTGCTCAACCTTTACTTTTGACATAACTACTTGCTTCGCGAATATGTTTGTTAGGATGATCTGACACAATCTTTATTTCTTAAAAATCTTTTTAAAATACATTAACTCATATAATATCTAAATACGATTAAATAGTGGAAAACATCATTTAGCATTGTAGCGTAAAAAGGTACTTCAGAAACGGAGTATAATATTGCAATATTTTACGTTAATAAGGTAATATAATCAAGAATTTAGAGTATACGGTGAGAAATAATTGAAGAAAGAGGGTTTACTCAAGACCGTGCAGGAAAAATTCTCGGGATAAACCAACCGAAAGTATCTGCTCTAAAAAACGGGATACTAAAAGGTTTTTCTATTGAACGGTTATTTTCCTTTCTGGAAAAATTGGATCAGCATATAGAAATAACAATTACCGATAAATCTAAAGTTAAAACAAATCGTAGTATTGAAGTCTCTTTTATACAATAGTTTTATAAATATGAAATTCCTATATTAATAGTTATGCATATAATAAAAAGGAGAAATCATGCAGATAGAATTATCTAAAGAGGAATACAGAAATCTAATTGATATGATTCAAATAGCAGATTGGGTCATGAATGCTCACAAAACAGAAAAAGATCCTTCTACAGAAAAATATAGCAAACTTGAACAAAAGATCTATTCATTTGCAGACAAGATGGGATGTGAAAATCTTATAGAATATGACAAAGAAATGAATGAGTATTTTCCTACAAAAGAATTTGACGAAGGGCAAGGCATGCAATATATCGATGAATATGATAACGATTCTTTCTGGGATGAATTAATAGACCGTCTTGTCGTTAGAGATGTTATTAAAGAAATTGGTGAAAAAAAAGCTCATAAGATAACCTTTGAAGAACGCCTGGAAGCCGAAGAACCTTTAATAGAGAAATACAGCACGGAATTCGAACAAAATGGATTAGACAATATTGAAATAAAAGCATATCCAGACGCTTCATCTGACTGTACCGGCTTGCTCCCTATAAACTGATTCACAAATAATTCAAACTCAAGCTGGTTCAATCTTGCACAGCGGGAGGTTAATTTTTTTACAAAGCCAATACAGGTGACGGCTATTGTCGCCAGGTTTTAAATTATTTTCCCTGTAAATATATGGTAAATTTTAACATAAATCTTTAACAAAACAGTATTAGTATATTTACACAAGACTCATTTAGCAAAGATTTAAATAAAATTCGTTCAATCAATAAAAAGAAAATTGATAACGATAATTATGAAGTGATAGAAGTGTAGAGCATATGTGTAATTTTTGATGATATTCCGTTTTCCGCACAGACCTCTTATTTAAGTGACATTTTCCCCGACAGTTTCAATTTGCCTTGACAGGCTCCAACACAGGATTCTAATTTGAGTTGACTCTTTTTCTCAAATCTGGTTTAATTGAAAATTGCAGTTTTTTCCGGTAAATTTAGAGTTTTAAAACATAAAAATGGGTATTTTTACAAAAATTTTTGGCACTGCCAGTGATCGGGTTTTGAAAAGTCTGAAGCCGATGCTGGATCATATAAATTCACTTGAAAGTAATTTGCAGACTTTAACCGATGCTGAACTCAGGCAAAAGACAGATAAGTTCAAGGAAAGACTTGCCGCTGGAGAGACGCTGGATGACCTTTTACCGGAGGCTTTTGCCGTCGCTAGAGAGGCCAGCAGAAGAATATTATTAGTACCCAATGCAGACAGCCCGGACAAAACCATGAGGCATTTTGATGTCCAGATGATAGGGGGTATAGTATTGCACCGGGGAAACATTACAGAAATGACAACTGGAGAAGGTAAAACACTTGTTGCAACGTTACCGGCATATCTCAATGCACTGGAAGGCAAAGGAGTTCACATCGTTACCGTAAACGATTATCTTGCCAATAGAGATATGAATTGGATGTTGCCGATGTATGAGTTTCTGGGTCTTACAGCAGGCGCAATACAAAGCAACCAGAGCTATGATGAAAAGATGGCTGCTTATAGAGCCGATATCACATACGGCACAAATAATGAATTTGGTTTTGATTACCTGCGGGATAACATGAGGGTACACCGCGAAGAACAGGTACAGGGAAAGCTGAACTATGCTATCGTTGACGAAGTTGACAGTATCTTGATAGATGAAGCCCGAACACCACTCATAATCTCAGGACCATCTGAAGAATCAACAGAAAAATACTATGTAGCTGACAAAATTGCCAGGAAGTTGAAACTTGGAAAACATTATGAAATGAAAGAAAAGGAAAAGAGTGCGCACTTGACTGATGAAGGAACCGTTGTTGTCGAAAGGGAACTTGGCGTTGACAGTATATATTCAGACATTAACATGGACTGGCCTCACTACATTGAACAGAGCCTGCGCGCCCACTCACTGTTTAATAGAGACACAGATTACGTTGTCCAGGGAAAAGACGTTATCATAGTCGACGAATTTACCGGAAGATTGATGGAAGGCAGGATGTGGAGCGACGGACTCCATCAGGCAATCCAGGCAAAGGAACGTTTAAAGATAAAAGAAGAGAGTCAGACACTTGCCACAATTACGCTTCAGAACTTTTTTCGTCTTTATGATAAACTTGCAGGAATGACTGGTACGGCTTCTACCGAAGCGGCTGAATTCTCCAAGATATACGGACTGGAAGTAGACGTTATACCAACAAACAAACCCTTGCATCGTCAAAACCATCCGGACAGGATTTATGGTACGGCAAAAGAAAAAGAAACTGCAATAATCGAAGAAATAGCTGAAATGCACGAAAAGGGCCGGCCTGTCCTTGTAGGGACTATATCAATAGAAAAATCTGAAATGTTCAGTAAAGCGCTCAGCAGGCGTGGAATAGACCACGAGGTACTCAATGCAAAACATCATGAACGGGAAGCCTCAATAATCTCAAAAGCAGGCCAAAAAGAAAATGTTACTATCGCAACAAATATGGCAGGGAGGGGAACTGATATTGTCCTGGGAGAAGGAGTAAGAGAGCTGGGAGGCCTTCACGTAATAGGAACAGAAAGACATGAAGCACGACGTATTGACAATCAATTGCGAGGCCGTACAGGACGCCAGGGAGACCCTGGTTCATCACGGTTTTACGTCTCACTCGAAGATGACCTGATGCGCATATTTGCGCCGGAAAGAGTAGGTAATATACTGAAGAAATTTGGTATGACAGATGGTATGGCAATAGAACATTCCATGGTATCCAAATCAATCGAAAGGGCACAAAAAAAGGTAGAACAGCATAATTTTGAAATACGCAAAAACCTGCTCGAGTATGACGAGGTGATGGACGAACAGAGGAAGACTATTTATACGTGGCGGCAAAGGGTTCTTGAACAGGAAGCTATCAAGGAAAATTTATTTAAAATGATTGAAGAGAGCATTCTTGAAGCAGTAGATTACAAGCTAGACCCGAAATTACACAGCTCCGAATGGGATCTGGACGGTCTGGCAAAATGGTATAAGCAGAAATTCGGTATAACCCTCGAATCAAAAATATCCGATGCAGAAGCAAAAGAAGATATTGAGGATTTATTAATTGATACTGCCTGTAACGCTTATGAAGAAAAAGAGAAGGAAATTGGTAAAGAAGAACTCAGGAAAATTGAACAAATTCTCCTGCTTGAGAAAGTCGATACCAAATGGAAAGATCATCTATACGCAATGGACCACTTGAAATCGGGAATAGGCTTGAGAGGTTATGCCCAGGTTGATCCAAAAATAGAATATAAGCGTGAGGCGCTGATAATGTTCGAGAGCATGATGTCATCAATCAGGGAAGAAGTCACTGACCTTATATTTAAGTTACGGGTCAGGCCCGAAACAATAGAAGATAGTTATAAAAATGTATGGAATGCTGACAACTTTGTCTATCAAGACTCTTTAAATACCTTACCGGAATATCCAACCCCTAAAAGAGAACGAGTTGATGCAACAACAACCAATAGTGGTCAGAGCGAACAGAGGCCTGGACCAATACGCGTCGCTGTTAAGGTCGGCAGAAACCAGCCTTGCCCCTGCGGAAGCGGGAAAAAACACAAACAATGCTGTGGTAAAAACTGATGAGCCGGTAACTACTACAGCTTTAATATCAAAATCTTTACATTATAATTCAAAATATCAATGAACTTACAAGATGCCATTAATCTTTGATTCAATTTATTTAACCGCATCTTTATTAGGCTCACCGTATTTACTATTCAAAATATTAACAAGCAAACGCTATCGTTCAGGTTTGAATCAGAGATTCGGGATAACAACAAAAAGGACAGGCAGCAAACCGGGTATCTGGGTACATGGAGCATCTGTAGGTGAAATTATTACTGCGAAAAGTATTATAGAGAGGATTGATAAGGAATTCCCGGAATGGGAGACCTTTATATCAGCTACAACAAATACCGGTTTCTCGGTGGCTGAAAGATATTTTTCTGATAAAGCTGTTTTCTATTTCCCTGCCGACCTGAGCTGGATAACAAAAAAGGTCCTTCTAAAAAAAAGGCCAGGCTTTATTCTCCTGGTCGAACTTGAAATATGGCCGAATTTTTTAATATCAGCTTATAAGAAAAACATTCCCGTAATCATAGTTAACGGAAGGATATCCAATAGATCTCTTATGGCATACCGAGCTATCAGTCACATTTCTAAGGATTTTCGTAATAGCCTGACCAGTGAAATGAACACTTATTGCGCCAGAACTGAGATTGATGCACAGCGTTTTCGTGATCTCGGAATTCCCGGTAAACAAGTCTTTGTTACCGGCACCATGAAATATGACAACATTCCAACCCATATTGACGAAAATATCAGCAGGGAATTTGCAAATTTATTCCACATTAAGGACAATGATTTAGTGCTTATAGGTGGAAGTACACATGCGGGTGAGGAAGAAATCTTAATCAGGGTCTTTGAAAGGCTGAATGAAACCTTTCCGGATTTAAAATTAATCATAGTTCCAAGACATATCGAAAGAACCGGAGACGTTTCCAGGTTGATAGAAAAGATGGGTTTTATACCCGTATTGAAAACACAGTTAGAAGACTCTAAATATAACTGGCAAAACACAAAGAAAGAAATTATATTAATTGATACTGTTGGTGAGTTAGGAAAGATATATTCGTTGGCAAATTATGTTTTTGTTGGAAAAAGTCTTGTGCCATCCGGAGGCCAGAATATGATGGAGCCGGCAGGGTTGGGGAAGCCGGTGGTTTTTGGTCCGCATACATTCAACTTTAAAGAAGAAGCAGGCCTCCTGCTTAAAAACGATGCCGCCAGAATGGTTGAGACTGAGGATGAACTTTTTAAAACAATTGAATTCTTTATCAGGAATCCTGATGCGGCTAAAGAGATGGGGCTTAAAGCACAAAAGGTAGTTAATGAAAAAAGAGGCAGTACCGAGAAAAATATAGAAATAATAGGAAAAATTTTAGGAAAGGAAAAGAGGATCAAATGAAAAAAGGAAAACATTTATTTACTTCTGAATCAGTATCCATGGGACACCCGGACAAGATTGCCGATCAGATATCCGATGCTGTATTGGATGCAATTTTAGCACAGGACCCAATGTCGCGTGTTGCATGCGAAACACTGGTAACAACCGGCATGGTAATGGTCGCCGGCGAAATAACTACTACGGCTATTATAGATGTGCCGGCTATAGTCAGGCAGACTATTAAAGATATAGGCTATTGCGATTCATCTATGGGATTTGATTACCAGACATGTGCTGTTTTGACGTCACTTGACAAGCAATCTCCGGATATTTCACAGGGAGTCTCTGAAGGTGCGGGTCTGCATAGTGAACACGGCGCCGGAGACCAGGGAATGATGTTTGGTTTCGCCTGTAACGAAACAGAAGAGTTTATGCCTTTTCCAATCTGCATGTCTCACCGTTTAGTAAAGAGACTTGCGGAGCAGAGACAAATCGGAGACCTCACATATCTTCGGCCTGATGGCAAATCACAGGTAACGGTTGAGTACAATGACAGCCAGCCGGTAAGGGTGGATGCGGTTGTTATCTCCAGCCAGCACGCACCTGACATTTCGCATGATCAGATTAAAGAAGACATACTTGAAAAGGTTATAAAAGAAGTTATTCCAGAAAAATTTCTGGATGACAAAACCAAATATTATATAAACCCTACCGGTCGTTTCGTAGTAGGAGGTCCGCAGGGAGACTGTGGCCTGACCGGAAGGAAGATAATTGTTGATACTTATGGCGGCAGGGCGAGGCATGGTGGTGGAGCCTTTTCCGGAAAAGATCCGTCGAAAGTTGACCGCAGCGCCGCCTATGCTGCACGTTATGTCGCTAAAAATATTGTGGCTGCAGGACTCGCAGATACCTGCGAGGTTCAGTTATCTTATGCTATTGGTGTTGCCAAGCCTATGTCAATCCTGGTTTCAACGGAGCACACGGCCAAGATTCCTGAATCAAAGATAGAAGAGCTGGTTGACAAACATTTCGATCTCACACCAAAGGGCATTATAGATCATCTACAGTTGAGAAGGCCTATTTACCAGATTACGGCCAGTCACGGCCATTTCGGCCGATCCGAAGATTCATTCTCATGGGAGAAAACGGACAAAGCAGAGATTTTGAAAAAAGAGGCAGGTCTTTAATAGAAGCTTTATAAGGTGACTCCATTCATCCCGTGGGAAAGGCCATGCAAGAACAATAAATAGTGCTTGCCCCCGTCCGTATTGGCACGGACGGGCGGCGAACCTTTAAGCGAGTATATCCCTAATTATTACTAACCAAGAAACCTTTTATTATGTTTCTCGCTTTCTTTTTCCAACCTGCTCTATGAATCACTCTTTCAAAATTATTACCGAATCTACCAGATAATAGCTCTAGCCGACTTCTCACACTTAACTCTTCCCAATTCTCATGCATAATATAAATTGCATTACCATATCTAATATTTTCGAAAACAACTAAGTCTTCTCTTATTAATGCTCCAAAATATCTTTGAAAGCCACTGTTTCCATATATCAATTTTGTTGGCTTCAATTTTAATAGAAAATCATATCTATCACCGACGATATTTTCTTGTTCCTTAGTTGGTTTTGTATCCCTGAATAACCTTTGAATGGCCTCTTCTTTAGTACCAGGTGGCAATATTTCCCATGAAAGCTGTATACTTTCTACGTAATCAGTTATGGTAGAATCAGCAGCTTCAATACCACACTGATATAAATTTTCTTGTAATAGATTTAAGCATTCTAACAATCTATCATCAAAATTATCAGATTCTTTATCTAAGACTTCACTCACTTCAAATTTAATTGTATAATTTTCTAAATTGGGTGACGTGTCAAGAAATTCGATTTTTATTTCAGATAATCTTGGTGAATGAGACTCAACCTGATACCTTTCTCGAATCCATGTGACTTCATGAGTACCATTATAGCTATCACCCCAATTGGGGGCTTCAAATGTTACGGGATAGGTTTCTTTTGGTAAATCCTTTCTTTTTTCTTCGTAACCAAAAATGTTTATATTACTATATTTGCCTCTGTCAGAATGTGGAATTATCTCATTAGGTTTTTTAATTTCATCATTTTCAAATTTTACACCTAAATGCTTTAATTCCTCATTTAATAAAGCTTCTCTTGAATAAGTAATCAGACATCCTGCAACAATGTATCTACTATTTATCTTCGATAGTTTTGTTCTGACATTAGTAGGTATTTTCCTCAGATTTTTCTTTAACATAATTGTTTCCTTCGTAAAAAAATAAAAATATAAAATGTTCATCGTAACTATTAACTTAGTGAATCATAAGCAAGTTTGTCCTGGTTGTGACACCCACAACCAGGACAATAGTTTACTAACGACACTTGCTAGGCTTTGAACGAGGATGAGATTTTACTCTCACTGTTTTTGGCCCAGGCTTTTTGTCGTCTCGTACTTGACGAGGTTTTTTACTACAGCCCATTTTAGCCCTCCCTATAAATGTAATGGGTGAAAGCCCATTGCTCTTGAAGCTTTTTTGCTCCACTATTATGAAATATAGCACAAATATTTGGTACATTATATATTGACCCAAGGTCAATGTCAAATAAATAATTGACCACAGGGGGATTTATATTTGACTTGCCAGATTATGTTTATATACTTAACAGAAAGAAAGGAGAGCAAATAGATGGAAAACTTTGCTACAGAAATTGGAGCTAGAATAAAAAACAAAAGAGCGAACCTCAAAATAACCCAAAGGGGATTAGCAGAAAAAGTAGGGATTAGTGCCTCAGCAATCAATAAATTTGAAAAAGGTGAAAAAAAACCATCAACTACTGTCCTACTAAAGATTGCTGAAGTTTTGGATACCACTACAGACTATATGCTACTTGGCACCAAGGAAGATGAAGTTAGTGTCGCTTTCAGGGGGTTTAGTAAATTAAGCGATAAAGATAAAGACATAGTGAGAAACCTTTTAGGTTCACTTCAAGAGAAAAATAAAGAAGAAAATAAATGAATTCAAAATATTACGCAAAAGACCTCATAAAAGAATTAAAAATTACAAATATACCTGTAAACCTTACTCAGATTGCCAATGTTAAAGATATAAAAATTGAGGAGGTTGATGCAGAAGGATTTGAAGGGATTTTGATTGTTAAAAATAATTCTGCAGTAATTGGTATAAACAGGAAAATTAGAGAATCAGGTCGCAAAAGATTTACCATTGCCCATGAAATCGGCCACTATCACATTCCAGGGCATATTTCAAATAGCAAACAAAACTTTTCTTGCACAAGCATTAACATGACTACATACGACGAAAAGGACAGAAAAGAATATGAAGCAAATGAATTTGCCAGTGAATTGCTAATGCCGGAGGAGATTTTTAAGGAAAAGATTAAACATGAAGACCTTAGCTATAAAATGCTTCAAGACTTAACCAAAGAATTTGACACAACTCTCACAGCCACAGGTAGAAGGTATGTAGAATTTAGCGGATATTATGCTATGGTTTTCTCGACAAATTCAAAAATTATGTGGTTTTCCAAAGGAGATGACTTTCCCTATTATATTAGCCCTGGCAAACTTAGTGAAGACTCGGTAGCTATAGATTTTTTTAAAAAGGAAGAAGTACCCAACACTTTTCAATCAGTACTGGCATCCGCATGGTTAGATGATTACCGACAAAAAGGCGACATGGAAATTGAGGAATTATCTATACCATTGCCTTACTATAATAGTGTTTTGAGTTTCCTTTATGCGGTATATGAGGAAGAGGAATATTTAGAATAAAACTGAGAAGCAAACCTGTTTTCCGACAAAGTTCTTCAGAATACTTTCTAGTACCTGTAAGTTTCCGGTTTAAAAGGACCTTCTACGGGTGTACTGATGTATTCAGACTGCTGTTGCGTCATTTTAGTAATCACTCCTCCAAAACCCTTAACCATTTCAGCAGCAACCTCCTCGTCCAGTTTCTTGGGAAGGACCTTCACGTAAACAGGCTCACGTTCAGACTCGGATTTGTCTGCCCACGCTTCCTTGTAGAGTAACATCTGTGCAAGTACCTGATTTGTGAATGAACCATCCATGACACGGGATGGATGGCCGGTTGCGTTACCAAGGTTTACAAGGCGTCCTTCAGAGAGAAGAATAATGTAGTCTTCAGCATCGTCAGATCGGTAGATCTTATGTACCTGCGGTTTTACCTCTTCCCACCTCCAGTTGTCACGCATGAACTTGGTATCGATCTCGAGGTCAAAGTGGCCAATGTTACAAACAATAGCCCCTCGCTTAACTGAGGCCAACATGTGACGGTCACATACGTCTACGTTACCTGTAGTTGTTACGATCAAGTCGGTCTTTTCCAGCAACTGTTTATCGATGCATTCGGCAGAGCCGTTATTGTTTCCCTCTTTGTATGGAGAGACGACTTCATATCCATCCATGCATGCCTGCATACCACAAATGGGGTCAATCTCGGAGATCTTTACGATCATCCCTTCCTGACACAAACTCTGAGCAGAACCCTTGCCTACATCGCCGTAACCAACAACGAGAGCTTTTTTACCGGAAAGCAGAGCATCTGTACCTCGCTTAATGGCGTCATTTAAGCTATGGCGGCAGCCATACTTGTTATCATTTTTAGATTTAGTTACGGAATCGTTGACGTTGATTGCAGGAACCTTAAGCTCACCTTTTGCCATCATGTCAAACAGCCGGTGAACTCCGGTAGTAGTCTCTTCCGTTATACCGTGAACCTTATCAAGCATCTGAGGATACTTCTCGTGAGCCATAGCTGTGAGGTCACCACCGTCATCAAGCAATATATTGGCATCCCATGGTTGGCCATCTTTAAGAATGGTCTGTTCGATACACCATTCACCCTCTTCTTCTGTCTGCCCCTTCCAGGCGTAGACGGCAATGCCGGCAGCAGCCATGGCTGCGGCGGCATGATCTTGAGTGGAAAAGATATTACATGAAGACCATCGAACTTCTGCGCCGAGGGCACGGAGGGTTTCGATCAATACGGCTGTCTGGATCGTCATGTGAATACAACCAATAATTTTAGCGCCCTTAAGAGGCCGCTCTTTTTCATATCTTTTTCTGAGGTTCATCAAACCGGGCATTTCAGCCTCGGCGAGGGTGATCTCACGGCGTCCCCAGTCAGCCAGACTGATGTCGGCTACTTTGTAATCCTGCGTAAGTGTAGTAGTCATATCATATTCCTTTATTTAAAGTTGTAAATAAGAGTTCAAAGAAAATCGGTATCAAGTCCGTTTGACGAACGAAAAATTACTGTTTTTAGCGTGAACGTAATATCATATAGGAAAAGAGAGCAAATTTAAACCATTTTTTTTCAGATTAAGCCACATTGTTACTAAAAATGACCACTTTGTGCAAAATCTACTCACTAAATTTTCTCAAAAGCAAAGGGTGCAAATATCATGATACCATAACCAACTAATTTATAATGAGTTGAAGAAATGCAAATTAATGTATTTTTGGTATAATTGTTGCGCCTTTAAATATTGTAAATTTGTTATAAATCGAGTATTGAAGCATTTGTTAAATTCGTTTTCCTAAATTAAATTTCTCAAATCTTTATGGAGAAAACCATGGAAAAAGAAGTAACTATTCAGGAACTTCAAAAAGACAGCTTGCAAAGCCTGTCCGACAAAGACCTCCTTTTCCTTATCGAAAGCTATGTGACCAGACGGAACGATTACGAAAATATTGCAAGTTTGATAAAAGGAGATGAAGACGTAATAGCTAAAATGATAGATAGTGACAGGGTATTCAACAAAGTGATGAACTGTACGGAACGTATTCTGGCGATATCTCCCTATTTTCTGTTTTCATTGCTTTTGAGAAGGGCATTTAAAGAAAAGAGAAGAGACACAAGATTTATTGAAAAGACTATAGAAGCATTAAACAAATCCGAACCTGTTATTCCATGGGATAAGCACCGGCTTATGGGCCTGCTTGAAGACACGCAGGTTTCGAACTACATTGCAAACATGCTTGCCCAATTTACAGAGAGTTCAAGATTGTATAACGAAAAAGAGGATGAAGGAAAGTCACATCAATATATAGTAGATATGATTACAGATTCCCTGCATTCAGATAACATTGAAAAGTTTCATATTTACTGTCATATAGGAAATTATACACTCTTCCTGACAGGGATGGTCCCGGAATATATTAAGTACAGATATGAATACAAACGAAGACCTGTTGATAAACATTATTACGTAGGTTTCGGGAAAACATATTACGGCCTTGCATCGGGACATACCAATGCAAGGAGAAACAGGCTCACAGGCACACTATCACAGTTATCAGAAGGTTTCGAGGTTGTTGCACAGGTTTTAGGGTTTATGAACAGGGAATATTTTCACCCCGTTAGAAAGATTTAAATGAAAATCAGACATCCTTTGATTAAGGAACTACAAAGAAAGATAGAGAAGACCTATGCGCTGGATACAGGAATTACCAATATCGAACAGTATATCATTGGCGATAAAGGTTATAAAGAATTCTATGCAAAAGAAGAAATCAGCACGGTAGTTAAAAGTTATTCAGGAGCAAAGGTCTTAATAAGGGATACGGAAGATGCGCTCAAAGTAAGTATTTATTATCCGGATGAATTAATAAGAAAATTAGAAAGTAACGATCCAAGGCTTGGCCTTCATGATGACAATATTGATTTATGTGCAAGCTTTGTTGAAGAACTGGATCATTTCCTGTTTATAGCTCAGAATTATAAACAGAATCGCCCTTTCAGCCTTCTCGAACTGGAGCTGCAGGCAAACGTAACCAAATACCTGGTACTAAAATATTTTATTGCACTACAGAACAGATCAATAAAGCTGAGTAAATTTGACAAAGAATACATAAGGTATCATCTCTTTTACAAACGCAAATATGACATTGAGGATACTGCAGAGAGAAAAAGATATGAGGATGCCGGGAAATTTGGCATGATGTATATAAAACACATCGACCTTCTCCCACAGGAAGACCGTTTGCGCGATTTAAGACAATTCAGCAGGATGACCTGCCCATCGAAGATTAGACACATCCAGTCGACAAGGAATTAATTCCGTTTCTTTTAACCCTTTGAAGATTTTGTCCAATTCTCAAGCTTTAATCCTTCAATGTTTTTGATTGACAGTTAATATCACATAATGTATTAATGCAGCAAGGAGAATGGAAATGCCAATAACAAGAGAACTCGATAATTTAAAGAAACTTGAATCAGTCGGTTTCAGCCACGAACAGGCAGAGACCCTGGCAGACGTTATTGAGAAGTCGCACATCGACAGCCAGGAGAATCTAAAAGAGTTTTTTCGCAACGAACTCAGCAAGCAAATCGGTGGCCTTGACAGTAAATTAAGCAAAGAAATAAGCAATCTCCGCGTCGAAATAAACAAGGAGCTCAAGGATTTACTTATTAAGATATTCGGCATAATTGTAGGAACCGTAGGCATTGCCGTTACTATTCTAAAACTATTTCCATAAAATACGTAGAGTGGGATAGTCCATCCAATCCTTATTCATTTGAATTGATTAAAACAATAACCATCTGAAGCCGATATTAAACGAGTAATCTGTATCAAGTTGATCTCCTCTTGTATCTTCATAAATCGGTTTTTGAAAAGATGCCTCGATTAAGAAATTTCTTGCCGGTATAAACTGTATACCTGGTGCTAAAAAGATCGTATTTCGTCCGGAATCGTCAACCCGTTTATCGTTCTGTTTATTCTTTTGGTTTAATTGACCGTTAAATTCCAGAAACATATTTAAATGTTTTGCCGGATATGTCTCATACACTTCAGGCAATACCCTGTATCCAAAGGCAATATCATAATTCAATGTATCTCCAAACTCAAAACCATTTGCCTCTGTTTTGAGTGTGTAGATTAAATCAGCATTTATCCCGAAACGCTTTTTGATGTGTGTAAATATAAACCACACCACCGAGGGTATAGTCATCTGAACCGGTACCTAACTGCACAGATGCTGGCAGTCTTACACCAGCACTTGTTTTTTCATCGTCTTCTCCGGTAGGAAGCTTGACCTTTCCTAATGCAGATATCCTTGTTGTTTGCAAGTGGGCATCTCTCTGCAAGAACTGATACTTTCCAAAAAGCGTCGCCAAATCCAGAGTCTGAGAAACTTTTTCTTTCACCATTTATTGTAGTTTTCTTCTCTTTATCCAAGTAAGGCATGGAAGCACCCACCACAAGCTTGTTTGGCAATAGCTCATATGGAACGATAAGTGGAATAGAGATAATATTTAGTTCGCCCCGTCCTCCCGGGAGAGAACCAATCTGCCTGGTTGCCTTACCAAAGCTCCTTACAGCACCACTCTCAAGTCCTGTTACAAATGCAGTCTCGGTATTAATTGGCGGCCCCTGAGCTTCTGCTTGATTGGCAATGTTACTTCCTAAAAGAATAATGACGAAGAAACATAAAGGTATAATATATTTTTTCATCTTAAAGCTACGTTTGTTGGAAGTCTACCCGCCTGACCAGGCAGTTCGGGCAGGAAGACCTCCGCTACATAAAATAAAAATTCTACACTATTAAATCATTCGAACTTAAAATCCATTATCTCTAAAGCATAAGGATGTACGCCATGACTTTCTATTTTATCTTCCTGTGCCAGACCAATTATCGTAATAATCTTATCCTGAGCCTGTTCAGCAGCTATTATTTCATCAAGCATTTTATTGTTTTTCAAGGTAAAGACATCAGAAACATTATCAACTCTTAAGGTCATCCGGTCATCAATCTTTTCAATTCTTCCTTTTAAAGTAATGAGAATTTCCCTGAGGGTAAACCCACTATCCTTAACGGCCTTCTTTAATCCATCAATGTCTATTAATTTACCTTCTTTAATAGTAATTTCTGCCAATCCGGCATTAACCAATATCTTCAGGTCTTCGACTGCCTCCACTCTTTTTAGTTTTTTCTCCAGATTGTACGCACAGAATGTGCATACAAGACCATCCAGCTTGACTTGAACCCTGGCAGGTTCTGCTGATGCTAATCTAATGAATATCATCAGGATAAGAATAATTGATAAAAAGATTAAGAAGTTCTTTTTCTTCATTTTGGATTACCTCCTTCCCTTTGCTTGCCTCTCTGTATTATTGCGGCTCCAAATCTTAGTTTAACAACATTTCTTGTCAGTCTGTATAGGTGGGCATGGCACAGAACCGTACGAACAAAAAACGCAACAATCTCCTTCTTTGGGGTTCAACATTTCTTTGCAGTTTTCACAAACATAGAAATGTTGACAGGCATCCGTTGGCATTTTCTCTTCTTTTTGATGCCCACATTTAGGGCATGTAATAATTGATTCTAAGATTAGGTTTAACATTGTTTTCTTCCTTTTAAAACAGTTGAATCACCATCTGAAACTGATATTAAACGAGTAATCTAATCTGTAACCAAAAACAATATAATAGTTTTATACCCTATCAGGAAATAGGTTGCCCTAATCCAGCAGCCATTAGTTCAGACTTAGATACCTTACCCTGACGGCAACAATCAGCAATCTTGCCATCTACTACAACCGTAGGTACGGATGCAATCCCATATGCGTTTGCCTTGTCCTTCCCTTCGTTATTAAGATTATAAATGATTACCTCACAAAATTCACAAGTGATATCCTTAACCAACTTAACAACTTCATCACACAAATAACAACCTGCAATAAATATTTCGATTTTTCTTTTCCTTGACATTTTCGCACCTCCCTTTAATTATTAAATTTTTTCATAGCACCTATCGAGTCATTTATATTTCCTAGTTTTTTTCTGGCTCAAACTTTCAATGATTGGACACTCGGAGATTTTCCTTTTACCAAGACATTTTTCAATCAAATCCTTCAAGACCGATTTTATTTTTTGAAGATCATGTATACGGGCTTCAATATCCTTAACCTTATCTTCCGCAAATTTACGGATATCCTTACAAGCAGGATTTCCATCTGCCACAGCAAGAAGTTCAGAGATTTCCTTTAGTGTAAAACCCAGGGCTTGAGCCCTTTTTATAAAACGTATTCGTTCAATGTATTCAGGTGGAAATTCTCTATATCCTGAAACCCTTCTGGGTGGTTCTGGAATTAGTCCACGCCGTTCATAATAACGTATGGTTTCAATATTAACCCCAGTTTCTTTAGCTAATTGTCCTGTTGTTAAATTCTTCATTTTATTTCTATATATAATTATAACCCAGTACCTCAGTACAGAGTCAAGTCTTTTATAACATACACTAAAAAAGAGAGTCAAATATAAGACACTTGCCTCTATATTAAGCAATGTCTTTTAATACATTTCTTACTATTTTAGTATAGCTGTACCAATAGACTCAATATATAATTACAATTAATTTTTTTTGAACATCATATATATCAGTTGTTTCAAAACTTATGTTAATTACTAAATCGATCATACTATTCATACTTGCCGGATTATGCGAGATAGGGGGCGGATACCTTGTATGGCTCTGGCTTCGAGAAGGCAAGAGTATATGGATCGGTATATTTGGTGGTGTAATCTTGGTGCTTTATGGAATAATCCCGACTCTTCAGCACGCAAACTTTGGCAGAGTATACGCTGCATATGGCGGTGTATTTGTAATCCTGTCTATATTGTGGGGATGGAAGATAGACAAAATAAATCCTGATAAATATGACATCATTGGCGGCATAATATGCCTTGTTGGTGTATTTGTCATAATGTACTGGCCGAGGAATGCTTAACGAAATATCTAATAAATATCTAAAGAATTCTTTTGTATGATTTGGTAAAGGCGAAAAATCAACAATTACACAATTTTTCTTCCTTCAAGGTGGAATAGCCTTCTTTTATCAGAATAATTACAATTATTAATCCTACAAATGGGTCTGCTTCCCAAAATCCATATAAATAATTTAGCCCTAATCCAATTAACAAAGCAATAGACAAAAAAACACATACAAGTGTTTGCTTAGAGTCTGCTACTAAGCTTCTGCTGTTTATAGATTTTCCGGTTTGATATTTCATATAAAACAAAACTGGCATTACTAATATGGAGAGGATAGCGATGATTATCCCGAAAAGACTTGGATCAGGGATTTCATGAAAGTGCAATTTCTTGACAGATTCATATAGAACAAAAGCTCCAAGTATAAAGAAGGTATAAGCAACTAATCTTATCGCTTTTTTCTCAACTTTTTCTTCCTCCTCTTTAGAAATTTTTCCATGTTTTCTAAATCTCCAAATCATTACACTACCCGATAAAGACTCTACGAAACCATCTAGCCCAAATCCAACTAAGGCTATACTACCAGCTAATAATCCGGCAAATATTGATACTATTCCCTCTAAGATATTGTATCCTACTGTAAAATATGATAATAAAAGTGCTTTTTTATGAAGTTTTGAATCCATAATATCAACTCTGACTTATAAACTCTTTATCAACACAATTTGTTTAGAAGCATTTTGTTTGTGAATTTTATGCAGAGCTATGTATCTTAATTCTATTCCTTAAATACTTCCCCATGGTGAGATACAATGCTGGAAGTACAAATAAGGTTAGCAAAGTAGAAGTAGTTACACCACCAATTACCACTGTAGCAAGTGGTCGCTGAACTTCGGCTCCAACACCGGTTGAAATAGCCATTGGCATAAAACCTGCCGCATCAGTGATAGCAGTTGCCATTACAGGAAGTAAACGTTGTTTGGCTGCGACCTTAACAGCTTCACCTAAAATAAGCCCTTCTTTCCTACACATTCTGATAGAGGATACCAGAATCTGACCATTAAGGACGGCAATACCACTGAGGGCTATAAAACCAATTGCTGCGCTTACACTGAAAGGCATACCTCGACCCCATAGAGCAAAAACACCTCCTATAAATGCAAATGGAACACCTGTATAAATAATGAGAACATCAACAAGGTTTTTCAGGCAGAAGTACAACATAAGAAATATTAGCGAAAGTGCTATGGGTACAACAATCATAAATCGTATTCTGGAACGTTGCAGATGTTCAAACTGACCTCCCCACTCGGTTACATATCCATCAGGTAAACTCATTTCGTTCTCAATGCGAGTTCGTGCTTCTTGCACAAAAGAGGCTATATCCCTGTCTCTGACATTGCATTGTATCTTTATTAAACGACGTCCCCATTCCCGATTTATAGTTGAATAACCTTCCGATTCTCTGACTTCAGCTAAATTACGAAGCGGCAAAATTTGCCCTGATTCAGTGGGGATGAGTGTGTTAGCCAGGGCATCGACATCTGTGCGTTGTTTTTCGGGCAACCTGACTACAAGCGGAAATCTCCTCTGTCCTTCAAAGATGTCACCTACCTGATGAATTCCAACCGTTTTAACGAGATTAAGCACGTTGCTTGCCGGAATACCGTATCTTGCAATCTGATCCTGGCTTACAACTACTTGAAGGGTAGGTTGTCCTGTAATCTGCTCTCCAGCAATATCTGAAACGCCTTTGACGCTCTTGAGAATTTCCTGCACCCTATTGCTGAGACGAACCAGTTCTTCAAAGTTGTCCCCATAAATCTTAATACCCACGTCTGATCTGATGCCGGTAACCATCTCATTCAAGCGCATTTCAATGGGTTGGGTAAAGATCATATTTACACCAGGCAAGTCTTCAAGTTCTTCTTCCATTTGCTTGATTAGTTCAGCCTGAGTTCTCGCACGTTTCCATTGGTCTCCGGGATTAAGCGTGATAAAAATGTCTGTCAGTTCTATACCCATTGGGTCTGTTGCAACTTCGGCTGTTCCAATCCGACTCCAGATATTTTTAATTTCATCTGGAAAGAGTCCAAGCAGGAGTTTTTCAATGCGTGAATTGTAGGCAACGGCCTCCTCTATAGATACTCCGGCAAGGCGTATAATGTTAATGACGATAGAGCCTTCTTTAAGTATTGGTATAAATTCCCCTCCCAACCTGGTTCCGATAACGGTAGTCCCTATTAGTAAAATAAACACAGTACCGAATAGTACATATTTCCATCGGAGTATCATTGTAAGCGAAGTTGTGTATCCTCTTTTTAAGATGCGTTCAATAAAACCTTCTTTTTCTCTTATTTTTCTAGGTAAAAAATAATAAGACAATATGGGTGAGAGTAATATGGCAATGGCCAGCGCACCAATCATTGCAAAGATAAATGTCCATGCCATTGGCCTGAACATCTTTCCTTCAATATCTTCCAGTGTCAGGATAGGGAGAAAGACAATTATGATAATACCCATGCCGAAAATAATGGGACGGATAACCTCTTTACCGGATTCAGATATGCTTTGCAGACGTTCCATATTTGTCAATGGCCTTCCCAAATGCCGTTGCCTCTCGTTTAATTTTCGCATATTTATTTCTGTCATTACCACAGAACCGTCAACAATAATACCAAAGTCAATAGCCCCCATGCTCAATAGACTGGCTGCTATAGAAAATTCATACATACCGAAAATAGCAAAAAGCATTGAAATTGGAATTGCGATTGCTACAAGTAGACCAGCTCGAAAGTTGCCCAATATCAGGAATAATACTAAAACTACAAGTGTTGCCCCGTAAACCAAATTATGCTTTACTGTATTTATTACTTTATATATAAGATTAGTGCGGTCGTAAACAATCCCCACCTTTACATCTTCTGGCAGGGACTTGCGAACAATATCAAGACTCTTTTTTAATCTTTCAGTTACCTTTTTGCTATTTTCACCCATTAAGGCGAAACCAAGTCCCAGGACCACCTCTCCTTGCCCCCCGGCAGTTACTGCTCCCCGGCGGATTTCGTGTCCTATTGCCACTTCTGCAACATTCTTGATATAAACCGGAGCGCCTTTGTGGGCCTTCAGCACTATGTTTTCTATCTGTTCAATTGAGCTAACCCGGCCCAGTCCATGTACAAGCAGAGATTGCCCTGCTGATACGACTCGTCCTCCACCCACGTTATGATTATTTTGAGTAAGCGTTTCAAATACCTTGTTTAGAGTTAGTTTGTATTTTACCAGAGACTCAGGCGAGACTATAACCTGGTATTGCCGTTCAAAACCGCCCCACGAATTAACTTCAGCCACCCCAGGCACCTTTCTTAGTTCGGGTTTTATAACCCAATCGTGAAGAGTCCGAAGTTCATCCAGTGTGCGTTCGGGATTTGAAGATCGTATAATATAATGGAAAACCTCTCCAAGACCGGTGGAGATAGGGCCCAATTGCGGACGATCTATACCTTCAGGCAGATCAACGCTTATAAGCCGTTCCAGAATGAATTGACGAGCATCGTAAATGTTAGTGTTGTCATCAAATGTTGCAACAACTTGAGATAAGCCAAACTTTGATATAGAGCGCACGTTAATAAGACCTGAAAAACCGGATATGGATAGTTCAATTGGCAGTGTTATTTGTTGTTCAATTTCCGAGGGATTAAGATTAGACGCAACGGTATTGATCTGAACCTGTACAGGGGTAGTATCTGGAAATGCGTCTATGGGCGTATGCATTATAGAACGAACACCAATACCAATGAACACTGCAAAGAGTAACAGGATAACCATCCTGTTTTTTAGAGAGAATTCTATAATTTTATTCATCCACACAACCCTCCCCCAGACGAGATTTGAGGAATTCTGATTTTAATGTAAAGCTCCCTGCGACAACTATCTTTTCACGAAGCGATATTCCTTCAAGAATCTCAATCTTATCATCGTTTCTACTACCCGGTACAACCCTGCGAATTTCGTAAAGATCGTCCGATAGCTTAACAAACAGGAAAGACTTTTTATTGAATCGCTGTATGGACTCAACAGGAACGTACAACCCTTTGTTAGATTGCTCAGACAAGAGTGAGCTTTTCCCAAACATTCCGTGTTTTAACAGAAAATCCGGGTTTTTTACAATTGCACGACCCTTTAACATCCGGCTTTCTTCTTCTAAGCTAGAGGCCAGCCAGATTAAATCCCCATGCAGATTTTTCCCGGGAAGGCTATCAAAACTTGCTTCGACTGTATTACCGACCTTGAAAAAAGACAACATGTATTCCGGGATAGAAAGCTCAAGCCACATTGTAGATAAATCTGCCAGAGAAAAAAGGGTATCGCCACGTTTTACGGCCTCTCCTACAACAGCATTCCTCTCAATAATCGTTCCTGCAAATGGGGCGCGAATAGGAAAAACAGAAGTGCTTGATCGAGTTTCAACAATTCCTTTAACTTCGGCTTCTGTAAATCCGTAATTTAGAAGTTGCTGGCGTCTTGTATTAGTGGTGTTTGTAGCCACCTGGTATTCTGCCAGCGCTTGCTGATACTCACGTTGTGAAGATATCTTTTTTTCAAAAAGCCCTTTTTCCCGTTTATAAACCAGCTCCTTTAGTGTTTGATTTGCGATAGCAGTTAAATAATCTGCCTTTGCACTTGCGATCTCGGGTGAGACTATCTCGACCAAAACATCATCTTTAGACACATATGCACCCACATCTACAAGGACACTTCGAATGACTCCTGAAGTTAAAGGTGTTATACGGGCAAGATAATTCATGTTGTAGGTGATCTGACATAGAACACTATGGGTGGCAGAAGGTTTATCTTCATTTGGGACGGTTGTAACCACACCTGCCTTTACGGCAGATTCAGGAGATTCCAAGCGGACCTTTAATCCCTGTCCAATATTAAGCGAGTTGCTCAACTCTGGGTGGCATATCCCACATTCTCGCTCAGGCACCCTGTGTTCTTCACAATAAAGTTCTACTGATGGTACTTCTCTGTTATTTGGTTTTAACTCAGGATGGCAAATAAAACATTCGTCTTCATAAACGCCATGTTCCTTACACCACAAACGATTTAAATTTTGACTAAGCACTTCTGATTTCATGACCGACTCAGGGTTGCAAATAGAACATTCATCCTCATAAACATTATGTTCATTGCACCATAATCGATTTGAGCTTCGGACAACATTTTCCATTTGCTTATTATGAACTTCATTTGCGTAACAGTTCATATATTTAATCTGGATTAAAAGCAATGCCACAAAAATAATCCCTGACAAACAAAATACCCGGTTTTTCATACGTTGTTTATTTTTCATTTTATTAATACCAGTATGAATAAATTTTAAATATGCAGATTGATTAGACTTTGAAGGTGTACAGAGTAAATGAATGTAGAGCTATCTTTATAGAAAATTATGACAACGCCTTAGGCGATGCACTTTGAAGAGGAATTTTTCTCTATAAGTTGTGCGCCACTTTAAGATTATCAGCCTTTACACGTTCTATAATTTCCTGGAGAGTAACATCATAACGCAGCAAGCTTTCAGGTTGGACAACGACATGGTATTGCCTTTCATATCCAACTCTTTCGGAAAAGTGTTTTCAGGTTTTCTCTTTTAACATATTTCTTTCTTTCTTTCAAACCATCCGTAAAGCGTCGGTAGCACGATCAGGGTGAG
>JAIQZU010000046.1 GCA_021776915.1 Candidatus Scalindua sp.
TGAAACTTTGCGCCCTTGGCGCCTTTGCGTGAGAATTCTTTTTCCCTTTATCTGTGTAAATCTGTGGCTAAATATTTTGTTTAAGATTTAGCGTCAGGTCCTTTTCTTACACCTGATTTGATCGTCGAGGGAGTATTTTCCGGGGCCTATGAAAATCAGACTTAAGAACAGAATCCCTGCTTCCATCGCATGCGAGTATACAACGAATGGATCTCCCTTGCTGATGTGCATTGACGCTGCCACAGTCATGGTTGCAAGCAGAGCGAAACAGGCAGGGCGGGTAAAAAAGCCCAGTGCCAATAGCAGACCTCCTGCAAATTCTGAAAATGCAGCCATAAGGCCCCAAGCCATGGGAGCAAAGCCGATCCCGAACGACTTCATGGTACCACCGAGCATTATCCATTTTTCCGGGCCGCCTGTTAGTTTTGGCAGGCCGTGAATCATAAACATGATACCAATGCCTACACGTAGAATGAGCAGGCCTATGTCACGGTATTTATCTAAAAAACGTAAAATCATAACTTCCTCCTTAATTTTAATAATATAGAAATTGCAATGTTGATTACACTTCGACTTCGCTCAGTGTGACGTCATTCCGAGCGGAGTCGAGGAATTAATTATGTTTTAAGAATTCAATTGTGCGCTCTTCCGACCAGTAACTTCTATCTTTTTTAAATTGTATAAAGCCAACATGGCCGCCATACTTGGGCATTTCTAAATAAACATATTTGCTGTTCGATGCTTCTTTAACCGGATAACAACCATCGGCAATAAAAGGGTCGTTGCGGGCATTTACGATTAATGTTGGAATCTTAATCTCTGATATAAATTGATTACTGCTACACCTGTTCCAGTAATCTTCTGCGTTTTTGAAGCCATGAAGCGGTGCAGTGTATCGGTCGTCATAGTCCTTAAAATTCTTTATTAAATGAAAATTGTCATCATTTATCCGTCCGGGCATCAATTCCATTTTAGCCTTGATCTTTTGATGCAGGGTTATTAAAAATTGCCTCATATATATTGTATTTTTAAATTTAGCAAGTTCCCGTGTACTTGCCTTTAAATCACAGGGAACTGAAAACACAACAGACCTTTCTATTTTGCTGTCAATCCGGCTGCTTTTGTTACCAAGATAAACCAGTGTTAAATTACCTCCCATGCTGAACCCTATTAATACAATTTTCTGATAAGACATAGTCTTTACTGCATGTTCAATTACAATTTCCAAATCGTCAATTGTGCCACTATTATAAAAACGTAACTGTCGATTTATCTCTCCGGAACATGACCTATAGTTCCATGCCAGGGCGTCCCAGCCATTTCGGTTAAGCATCTTAACCATTCCTACTACATAATGGCGGTGTGAACTACCCTCTAAACCATGAGAAATAATTGCCAGCTTTTTGCTTCCTGTCTTCGACCAATCAATGTCCAGAAAATCATCATCATGCGTGTAAATGCGTTCCCTCTGATAAAAACCAGTATCAAATTTCCTGAACAATGAAGGATAGATTGATTGTACATGTCCATTCTTAAGAAGAAATGGAGCCTGATAATTAGATTTGCTTAATGGCATTATGCAATTAAAAAACTGTCGTTGTAGCCGCAGGTTTCCTGCCCGAATAGGTACCCGTCCGAACGGCATTCCGGGCGGGCAGGCGGGTAGCCTGCGTTTTTCATCATTTAATGGGTTTATGACAATTTCACATAAGTTACGCAACCTGACAGAGCTAAGCTCAGCTTTGAGGTTGCGGCTACTTGAATCGCTCAATTTATATTTCAAATACCCAACATTACTTTTATATTATCTTAACAAATAGTAGATTCTAATTCTTCCTAAATTGTTTGATTAGACCCTTATTTGATTTCTATCAGTTTATTCACATTTCAATACCCGTCAAAATATATTGCTTGAATTCGGAAACAGATAAGCATAACATATTGAAATGAATAAATTAGAAAAGACAAGCTTGGCCGCAGGTTTATTTTTTGGCGTTACCGGAGTTATTCTGGGTGCGGTGGGCAGTCATGCCCTGGAAGGACATACAACAGAAGCATTGAATTTTTTTCGGATAGGAAACAGATACCAGATTTATCATGCCCTGTTTTTATTGATATTGGGGTTATTACAAAGCCGATATCCGGGGAAACTGATAAACTTGTCTATCTACAACACAATAGCGGGTACCGTGTTGTTCTCAGGTTCCTTATATTTGTTCACACTTGCAAAAATCAAGGTTGGTATCATTACGCCAATAGGAGGCCTGCTCTTGATCTCAGGATGGGTTTTGTTATTGATACAGGTATTAGCTACAAAATCGCAACCTGAACATTCCCCGGACAAAAAGCGTCCCTGCCCGTCCGGCAGGCGGGGAGGACTTTCCTAAACTTCATCAGAAACTAACCGAATAGATTAGTCGAAACGAAAGAACCCACCGTAAAGGTGGGTTCTTTTATATTGGCTCCTCGGGTAGGATTCGAACCTACAACCTAGTGGTTAACAGCCACCCACTCTACCATTGAGCTACCGAGGAATTTAACTTTTGTTTTATTTGTTCTCTGCCAATACCGCTTTTATAATATTTTTCACGTTTTCTCGCTTCGTCTGCTGAATTATATTCTTCTTTATAGAGCATTACGAAAGGCCTTCGTGATCTGGTTGAAACTGTTTTCCCTTTATTGTGTTGTTTTAATCGATCATCCGGATCCCTACTCATTCCAATATATATACCATTGTCTTTCAAGCTTTTCAATATATACACATGCCATTTCTGTATCTTAAACAGTCACCCCTGCCTACCGGCAGGCAGACACTCTATTATTGCTTGTCTACCGACAGGTATAAGCTACCGAGGAATTTGTATCTTTTTTAGTTGTTTTACATTTTTATTGCTTTGCTGTCTGAATTATATTCTTCTTTGCATTACATAGCATTGTGTAAAGCTTAAGATTATTTTACCAGCAACTATCTATAATTGAAGTTTTATAACATTAATACCTGAATTGAGCGATTTTTTTTTACATGCCGTTGTAGCCGCTGGCTTCCTGCCCGAATAGGTACCCGTCCGAACGGCATTGCCGGGCGGGCGGGTAGCCTGCGTTTTACATCCCCTGATGGATTTGTGTAAGTTACGCAACCTCAAGGTTGCGGCTACGAAATCGTTCAATTTAGATAATACTCAATGGTAACAATTCAGTTGCTGCGATTAACGTTGCAATAATCCAGGATTTTTGAAATCTCCGGCCTTAACCGGCTGCGTTCAGTTATTATATCAATAAATCCATGCTTGAGCATGGATTCAGAAGATTGAAACCCCTTGGGTAACGTTTTCTTAATAGTTTCTTTAATTACTCTCGGGCCTGCAAACCCCACAAGCGCACCAGGTTCGGCCATTATAATGTCTGCCTGCGAGGCAAAGCTGGCCATGACACCACCTAAAGTCGGGTCTGTAAGTACTGAGATAAACAGTAGCCCTGCATCCTGGAGTCTCGCTATGGCAGCACAAGTCTTAGCCATTTGCATGAGGGATAAGGCGCCCTCGTGCATTCTTGCTCCTCCTCCAGAGCCTGAGATTATGATAAGAGGCAACCATAATTCCCTTGCCTTTTCGGCTGCTCTCGTAATCTTTTCTCCTACCACAGATCCCATGCTTCCCATTATAAAGGTAGAATCTGTGACACCGAAGATAATTTCCTTTCCATCAATAAACCCTTTTCCAACCGTGGCCGCTTCGTTTAAGTTTGTTTTCTTCTGTTCACTTAAAACCCTGTCTTTATATTTTATACGGTCCTTAAAATTCAATGGATCAGCAGGTACCATATCATTCCAGTATTCCTCAAAACTGTCTTTGTCGAGTGTGATATTTATGCGCTCACTGGTGGACACCCTGAAGTGGTAATTACACTCAGGGCAGACATTGTGTTTCTCCTCCACCTGTTTCTTGTAAACCACGCTTTTACACCCGTCGCATCTTTTCCATAATCCATCGGGTATATTCTTTTTTCTTCTAAAGAACAATTATGTTTCTCCCCTCATTTCTTCAACAAAGCTTTTGGATAAAAAAGGTGGATTAAGGCCATAGGCCGTATCCACATATACGCTGTAAGTATAGTCTCTAGCTTTTCATAAATAAATAAGAATTTTCCTGTGCCTTCCGGCGGAGTTCTTCTATTGCTTCTTTATAATCATCCTTTGAGAATATGGACGTCGCCGCAGCAAAAACATTAGCGCCTGCAGATGCTGCGTCAGGAATCGTTTCCGGTTTTATGCCGCCATCGACTTCAATATCAAGATTTTCAGGCGCTATTTCCCTCAGCTTTCTTAGTTTATCACATACGTATTTTTTGAAAGACTGTCCTGAGAATCCAGGATAAACCGTCATTACAAGGAGTATATCAATAGATTCAAGTAACTTTGCAACCGTCTGTTCGTGCGTGTCAGGGTTAATTGCAACCCCCGCTTTTATACCTCGATCTTTGATTAAATTGATAACATTCAACGGATTATCTGTTGCCTCAATGTGAAAAGTTAAGATATCATTCTGCTCTGTCTTCTTAGTAAATGATTCTACGTATTTATCCGGGTTCTCAATCATTAGATGGATATCCAGAGGGACTTTCGTAATTTCTTTTATTCCTTCAACAATAAAAGGCCCCATCGTCAGGTTTGGAACAAAATGCCCGTCCATAACGTCAATGTGAATCAAATCAACACCCGCTTGTTCCACCCTCTTAATTTCATTTCCTAACTGTGTCGGGTCAGCGGCAAGTATTGAAGCAGATATTTTTATTTGCATATTTAAATAGTTTTAATAGTTTTATTCAGCGCCCGGGTTATCAGTCAGCGCTGCAATACCGGGTAATTCTTTACCCTCTAATAATTCCAGAAAGGCTCCGCCTCCTGTGGATATGAAGGACACCTTGTACGATTCTCCCATTCTGTGGAATGCAAGGTCTGTGTCTCCTCCTCCTACAATGGTCAATGCATATGCGGAAACAACAGATTCCACCATTGCATATGTGCCTCTGCTAAAGGCATCTATTTCAAATGCCCCCATAGGGCCATTCCAGATGATTGTTTTTGCATTCTGCATTGCCTCAGTGAAAAGTTTTGTGCTTGCAGGCCCGATATCCAGGGCGAACCAGTTATCAGGAATCTCCTGGAAGGTTACCAGCTTTGTTTCCATCGTAACGTCCGCCTTGCCGCTAAATTTATCTGCAATCACAAAGTCCACGGGTAAATATATTTTAACACCTCTTTCCTTGGCAAGCTTGTTTATCATTAAAACCTTTGCCGTCACATTTTCATCTACCGTTGCCTTGCCAACCCCATATCCATGTACCGCAAGGAAAGGAAATGCCATTGCACCGCCAATAATTATTTTATCAACCTTTTTTACAAGATTTTCTATGATCTTTATTTTGTCTATAACCTTTGCACCGCCAACGACAGCAACTACCGGCCTCGAAGGAACATTGACTGCCTTCTCAAAATAATCAATCTCCCTCTTTAAAAGAAATCCTGCTGCTGACTGAGATACCATCCCATTCATGCCTACCATTGAAGCATGGGTTCTGTGGCAATTCCCGAATGCATCCTGTACCATTACATCACATAAGCTGGCCAGCTCTTTGGCAAACTCAGGATCGTTTTCCTGTTCTCCCTTGTGAAAACGCAGGTTTTCAAGAAGCAGGACGTCTTCAGGCTGCATAGCGTCAACTTGTTTCTTCACCTCAGGGCCGATACAGTCAGCCGCCAGCTTCACTTCCTTGTTCAGAAGCCTGTTGAGCCTCCTGGCCACCGGTTTTAAACTGAATTCCGACAAGACCTTTCCACCCGGCCTGCCCAGGTGAGAGGCAAGGATTATTCTTGCACCTTCATCAAGTAAATAATTTATAGTTGGCAAGGTGGCCCTTATCCTGGCATCATCGGTTATATTTCCCTGATCGTCAAAGGGGACATTATAATCCACTCGCACAAATACCTTCTTGCTTTTCAGGTCAAGATCTTTGATAAAAAGTTTGTTCATCCTGATGAATTCCTTTAAGCCTTTCCAATAAGTTCTATCAAGTCGACCATACGATTTGAATAACCCCATTCGTTATCGTACCAGCCAATTACCTTTATAAGATTGCCACCAATTACGTAAGTAGACAGGGAGTCAAAGATGCATGAATGTGCGTTGTCTATTATGTCAGAGGAGACAATGGGGTCTTCACAATATTCCAATATGCCCTTTAACTCGTTTTCTGATGCAGCTTTTATAACATTATTAATTTCCTCTATACTTACATTCTTTTTTACTAATGCGACTAAATCAGTTACAGAACCGTTAGCAACAGGCACCCGCATTGCCATACCGTCAAGTTTTCCCTTAAGCTCCGGTATAACTTCACCGATAGCCTTCGCAGCGCCGGTGGTTGTCGGGATAATATTTATAGCGGCAGCCCTTGCCCTTCTCAAATCACTGTGCATCAAATCTGTAACTTTCTGGTCGTTTGTATAAGCATGAATAGTAGTCATAAGGCCTTTTTCAATTCCAAAGTTATCATTAATTACCTTCACAAGCGGTCCAAGGCAATTTGTAGTGCAGGAGGCATTGGAAACAATTTTATGTTCAGGTTTAAGGTCATTATCGTTTATACCCATAACTATTGTAGCGTCAAGTTGGTCCTTTGCAGGTGCAGACAGGATCACCTTCTCTGCTCCGGCCTCAAGATGTTTTTCACAATCTGCCTTCTTTGTAAATATACCGGTAGATTCCACCACGACTTCAACTCCCAGTTCTTTCCACGGAAGTTTTACAGGGTCTCTTTCCTGTGTTAACCTGACTTCTTTTCCTTTTACAATAATTGCATTCTCTTTTGCTTCAACATCCCCCTTAAACTTTCCGTGTACTGAATCATATTTCAGAAGGATGGACAATGTCCTGGCGTCGGTTAAATCATTTACGGCAACAACATCAATGCCTTCCCTCTCTGCAATTACCCTATATACGTTTCGACCTATTCTACCAAAACCATTTATTCCTACTTTAATAGCCATTTTTTAGTTTCCTTTCCGACCAATATAATAGATAATCCCGCTCCAAAATTCAAAATCAATATTTATCCTCTATATACGTGAATTCATATAATTCCAGTTAGTTGCGACTTTTTGAGATGTCTTATTTGAAAAGTTGTTTTTTCCTGTCTTTAGACAGGATTTTTCAATGATATTAAGAGAAGTAAAGGTTGCCTTTTCAAGATATAAGTATTCTATAAGACGAGGAAATACTTATGGATGTGATTAAAGCAAAGAGGTAAAATTTTAACACACCGCCTTAATTTGTCAAGTTTTTTCCGTTATATGTCATAGTTACAGGGCTCTTTGCATGCTTAATTAATAGACACATAGAACGCAAATTGTTATGATCAAAATTGTCTAATATAAAAAAGTACTATTATGAAGAAATACGCAATACTATTTTTGCTTCTGTCCGGTTGTGTAACAATAGAAAATATCTCTGAGACCGAAATTAACGAGAATTTTGCTCATAATGAGATTCAAAAAATTGCTGTAATTATGTTCGAAACACCAACAGACGATAAGGGAGATACCGGGCACGATTCAAAATCTATTATAGACCCGAATGCAGGAGCTGTTCTTGCCGATATGACTGCCAGGGAATTAGTGAAGTGGGGAAAATATGCAGTTGTTGATAGGAAGGCGTTAGAAGAAGAGTTAGGATTAAAGAATCTCAGAGAAGAAGACTTCCTGCATACAGGAGACTATTCAAGCCTGGGAAGATTATCAGGTGTTGATGCCGTAGTCGTTGGCAAGGTTGATGATTTTGGGCTTTCGTATAAATCTTTATCTTTCGGGCTGGTTGTGTCACTAGTAACAAAAGTTTCATTCGCGGTAAGGTGTATCGACATAACTACAAATGAAACTATCTGGACTGTTAATATTAAGGGAACCACAAAAAATGACAGTGAAAAAGTTTTGGCATCTGAGCTTATTACAAAAGCTATCAAAACGCTCAAGGCAAAGCTAGATTAAGAATATAATGCAAATCTTGACGTAAACCTTCCCATAGCTCCTCCTGCATTTAAGTGAGGACTCTTGCGGTATTTTGCTTTCACCAGTTCTCCAGGCCTCTCTGCCGGCAAAGGTATTTAACCTGCCGGATTTACACTAAAACCTCACACAAAACCGGCAAAAGAGACCTTATAAATAAAACAACATTTTTACGGCTTATCTACAACCTGCTTACACCATTTTGGCCGTATTTTTACAACATATTGTAAGGGAAATAAAAAAATATACAAAATATTGTATTTTTCTCTTGACAATGGCTGCCGCTTCTGTTAGATGATGCAAATAAACTTAAGGTAATTTGATTTGACTTGGATAGATTTAACGAAAGGCAGGACATGAGTAAGTGTTTACAGATATATTATAATGAGAAAAGGGATGAAAACATCAAAGGGATGATTCAGGAATTAAAAAAAGCAAAGGATTCTCCGTACTATAGGCGGAGGTCAGATAGTGAGATTGCCCTTATGGTATTGGGTAGAGCGCTTAAAAGTGAGGTTAAGAAATATAGAAATAATACCTAGAGAAAATAATGGTAAATAAGAAATTAGACGTTTCCTATTTCTATTTAGAATTTAGTGTTTTCTGAAAATGAAAATAGATGAGTACGGGGGTAAATGTGACCGGAGCCTTCATCTCCGTTACTTCAAGCCTCGCCCTCCCGTGTGCTGTCACAGCGTAATCGGGTTTTACCGTACTCACCTGACGGGGGTCTTACTCCTTTCCCCCTCGTCGCCTGACGGCAGAAGGGCTTTTTCATCACGTAATGCGAAAAGCCCTTTTTGCCGTCATATTTAATCATTAATTAACGTGGGAAATTTGCCTAAAACACAAATTTGAGGGAGGTAAGGAAATTGGCAAAAAAGGCGAGTAAGAAACCTAAGTCAAAAGCAAAACCACCTGTTAAGAAAAAAGCTAAACCAACCAAGAGTAAGAAAAAAGAAGTTAAAAAAGAAAAACCGAATACAAGAGTAAAAATAGAATTAAAACAAATTGTATAAGGCTTAAGTGTAGTTTCTTCTCTGATTAAAAGCATAAAATACTACGCCAAATATTCTCTCCTTGATACCGGTTTTTCGCTAAATCAACCAATTACTTCAGTTCCAAAAGCCTCCATCACGAATAGTTCCTCCTTGCACTTCCTACAAAGATAGATAATATATTAGTACTTTATAATATGTCAAGTCTATTATCAAAATGACTTAAAATGACTAAGCAAGTTGTCTTAATTACAGGCGCCAGTGGTTTTATTGGTACAGCATTGATCGCTCGACTGAAAAAGAGGTATTACATTTTGGGCATTGATAAGGTGCTGTATAAAGACCGGGATAACAGTGTCTTATGGTATAAAGCCGATATCTCCGACAAGAAGCTTCTAAGCAAAACCTTTTGCGAAATGAAAGAAAAGGTTTCAGGGAAAATAGATTATGTATTTCATCTGGCTGCATATTATGACATGTTAAATGAAGAAAACAAGAAGTACCGGGAAACCAATGAAAATGGAACCAGATACTTGCTGGATAATTTGATGGATTTTAGTGTAAATAACTTTATTTTTGCGAGTAGTACAGCGGTACTGACGCCGGCTTTGGGCGATGATAAATTGAATGAAGAATCGGCTTTAGGCTCTATGCTTTATTATGGAAAATCAAAAATTGCAGCAGAAAAAATCTTATTAGAATATAAGAAAAAAATAAAGGTAACGATCTTCAGGCCTTCTGCGGTTTATTCTGAGGATTGCAGATCGATACCACTTGCAAATAAGATTGCCGTTATCCGGCGGAGAAGTTTCGGCTGCAGAATCTTCCCGGGAAAAGGAGAAGGGGGGTTATCTTACATACATATTTCAGATGTGCTTGATGCCTTTGAGAAAGCTGTTTCCAGGTCTAGTGAAATACCTTCCGGATCGATTTTTATTTTGTCTGAAGAAGACTATATCCCAAACAATAAACTCTATGGTCTTATTTACAGAGAGATATATGGCAAATACTTAAACTTAATATGTCTGCCGAAGTGGTTTGTACGGGCTTCTTTGTATCTGATAAACAGTGTTTACTCTCTATCAGGAAAGATATTTTTCTTTAAACCCTGGATGGTAGATATAGTAGACAAAAGATATCATTTTAATGTCGAAAAGGCTGAAAAAGAACTAGGGTGGCAACCCAAATTTCATCTGGAACAATATATGAAAGTAATAATAGAAAATCTCAAGAGGGATACACGCAGATGGTTTACAATCAATAATATAAAATAAATTGAACAATTTTGTGACATATCAAAATGACTACTATGCTTTGCTTTGCCGATGATCAATGCATCCGTCTAGAACAAGTGGGTTTCGCTTCGAACGCCGGCGAAGCCAATTAATGGATCGTAGTACCGGACGGCGGATGATCAACCACCGCTCAAGCCTATACTTACCTGGGAAGTTCAGCAGCATTAACCCGATCACGATCGTTAATACACCCTGTCCGGGTATCACTAGCATGACAATCCCAACCACAATGAAAACGTATCCAAGAGCGTTTCTCCCTATTAACAATATCCCTCTTATTACAGGATGGTGATCAGAATATTGCATCCTGTGACGCTCTCGATGAGAGAAATAGTCATCAGGAATTCTAACTACCAGCAAAGGCACAGCAATCAGAGTAGCAACGAATGTAATTATTGATGCCGAAGCTAGCCACCAGAGTGCCGTCTCATGAGTTTGAATAAACTCGATTATATAAAACATATTTTCAGGTACCTCAGATTAAATATTTTCAGCTTTCTTCCAAATCTGGTATCTCTTTTTGATTGCGTCCTAATATACATTTATGTATAGTCTATTCAAAATATATCTTCTATATGGAGCAAAGTATATGAAAAAACTGTTTATATTGTGCCTCTTTACCCTGACATTTTTTTTCCCATGTATTAATGGTTTTTCTGATATTCTAAAGGATTTGAAAAAATTTGAGGAATCTTTAAGTGATTGGGTGAAACAAACCAATGAATTGAGTCAAAGACTCTCAGATCTCGAGGGTGAGCGTGGAGACAGAGAAAAGCAGATTGCAGATTATAACCAGAGTATGGCTGACATCGGAAAGATGATAATCGATCTCGATGCCAAGGTCGATAAGGTTGCGAAAATGAGCTCTCTGGAAGGTGTAAAAAAAATAGTTAAATCGTTCGAAGGCACATTGGATGTATTTAAGAACAGGTTTTCTCAATTGGCAAAAAGATTAGAAGACCAGGAGGTTAAAACGTCAGTGCTTGAAAGGATATATCAAACTACCCAGAAACCGGTAGAGACCTTGCTTAGCTCTATGGATGAGCAGAAGAGTGTTATCAACAAGCTGGCAGAAAGGCTGGCTGAACAGGAAAAATTAATTCTCTCTATGGAAGAGAGTTTAAAGAAACAAACGTCTCCTGTCGAATCTTCTACAAAGGGTATTGAAGAACTAAATGCCAGATTAAGTAAACTGGAATCAGGAGTTATAGTACAAAAAACTGAAGGGGAAAAAGAGCCTATCGAAATCTCGAAAGGAACAGGTGGGAAAGCTGCGGCAGGGGAAAATGTTGTGGCCACAGAAGTTTCCTCTGAGAAAACGGAGACAGGAAAAGATGTTGTGGTTTCAGAAGCCTCCACTGAGAAAACTGAAGTAGTGAAAAAAGATGCCACTCCGGAAGTTCAGCCAGAGGAAGCAAAGGAGCCTCCAAAGAAAGTAGCTGAGGCTGATGGGTATATAGAAATAGGAGGAGATTTCCTTCTTAAAAATGTAAAGTTAAATCCGTTTGGTTCATCAACCCGGATAAGCGGTGAAATAATGAACAAATCTGATAGAGACTACGGTATGATAGATTTTAAAGTACAGGCCTTTGATAATGAAAACGTTTTCTTGGGAGGTCATGGATTCTCCGTTTATGGTTTTAAAAAGGATGAAACTGAAAATTTTGAAGAAATAATAACCGGAATAGAGGTGGAAAGGATTGTTAAGTATTCTGTATCCCCCGCCCGGATGCAATCAGTTTCAGATACAGGCGAAATGACAATCAAGATGATCGCAAAGGAGTCGCAGGTTGCAAAGGCCGACACAAAAGAGGCAGCGCCAAAAGATTTAGAAGAGTTGTTATTTGATAAGGAGAAAAAGGGTACTCCAAAGGAATTGGAAGGTTTAGAAGATGTAGGCAATGGATTTTATGCGGGGAAAGTTTCTTTTAACAGCTTTGGTTCTTCCTCTACTGTAACAGGAGAGATTAGAAATAACTCAAAAAATGACTTTTTCAATGCTACGTTTATTATGAAAATATACGTTAAGAATTATGGCCTGATCACGAGTTTTGATTTTTCAGTGAGGAGGATTAAGAGTGGAGAGGCAAAGTCCTTCGAAGAGATTGTTACCGGTGTAAGCTCCGTTGATATAGAGAGGTATGAGATAGCGTTTAAAAGTTCCTACTGAACGCTATTGAGATACAGGATATTCTTCGGTAAGGGATTTCCATTCCTTCTCGATTTTGCCTTGTAGTTCTTCGGGTACTGCTGGTTTAGCATCCCTGAATTCCGTTTCAAGTTCATCAGGCACTTCCGGTTTAGAGTTTTTAAATTCATCTTCCAATTCTTCAGGTATCTTCAATTCTTCAGGCATTTCTTTGGGTAGGCGGAAAAACTCCTCTCTCTCCGATTTTCCTCGCAATATCGTTTTCTTTTTTTCCTCTTCTGTTTCCAATGATTTCTTTCCGTATGCCGTCCCTCCAAATTTGCTTATCATTACTTCCAGGTCTAAAAGGTCTATGTCCTGGGTAGATACAACCACATCGTTCAGGTTTATGTTTTTTGCCGCTTCTAGAGCTACTATTAAGTCGCCGCCTGCGCCTGTCATGGCTTTTCTTCGCAATCTTTCACCTTCTGCTTTTGCCCTTGCTATCAGCAATTCGCCGGCCGCTCGTCTTTCCTCTTTGTAAAGATCTCCCTCTGCCTTCTTTTCTATTAAGAACTTATCGGCGTCTGCAAGGATTTCAGTAACTTTGGTTTCCATTCCCGCATTCAGCTCTACGATAGTTCCAGCCTTATTAGCATTTATCTTTTCTGCAAGGGCTTCTGTTGTAGCGTCTATGGTCTGTGTAATACCTCTTTGATTAACGGCCCTCTCTTTTGAAATGTTTAACACCTGGTCTAATTCTGCAAGCTTAACATTTTTGATTTTTCTCTCTAGCTGCTGGTCGAATCTCATATCCAGTATAAGAAAATCTATGACGTTAACATGGCGTGACTCAAGCACACTTGAAAGCAGCTGCTTCGCCTCTTCAGCTCTTCTGCGTTTCTGGTCTGGGTCATAAAGGTCCTTTTCAGTCATCTTTCCCAGGACGTTTCTTGATACTTCACGAATATCACTTTCAACAAAGCCTTTATATCTATCGCCCGGGCCGATTTCCTCGCGAATTTTGTGTGCCTTTCCCCTCTTTATCTGATATTTAATAACGATATCTACTGTAACATTATAGTCATCTGCAGTTCTTATGGGTAACTCTCTGGATTCCATCTTGCCATCCGGTGTACGCGCATCTCTTGTAAAGTTGAATGTCTGTACAGTAGCGTCATATAAGTCCCATGTATCAATTTGCCTTATATACATGTGCCAGCCAGACTTAAAGTCTTTTTTTACAACGCCCCGGTTAAGGCCCCATACCACAGTCTTTACCCCAATCTGGTCAATCTCTACCCTTATAATCATGAACCTTACACCTATGACAATAACAACAATGGCTAATCCAATGACTAAAGGCACAAAATATTTAGCGATAAAACTTGCCAGAAACTTTAACATTATTTCACTCTCCTCATACTAGCCCTAACTCTTTCTTTCAATGTCCATGTAACTTACTTACTCTTTTCAGGTTCTTTTCCAGGTTCTTGTAACCTGCTCCGTTCAGGTTTCCTTCTAAGTTCACGGAACCTACTCTCTTCCGGCACTGGAGCAAGTAGTATATCTTCTCTCGCTACGTCCGGCGGTGGAATCGAAAGTTCTGTTCTAATGGATTCTAGCCTGTCCAGATATCTGACTTGTGGGTTTTCTTGTGAAGCCTTAAGGACCGGTGTGCCGCTAACCATTGCATCTTTTAAACGTTTTGCGTATTCGAATTTGACCAGGTTGCGTCCGCCTTCACCCTCAAGAGCATCTCTTAATGCAAGGATACCCGCTGCTTCAGCTTCTCTGACGGCGAGTATAGCCTCCGCCTCATTCCTTAATCTTTCGTATTCCGCATCACCGTCCAGCTTCGCCTTGAGCAGATATGCAATTCCGTCCTGCCTGACTTTTTCTGCTTCTGCTTTAGCGTTTATCTCCATGTTGTATAATTGACCTCTGAATCTGGATACCGCTACATCCAGTTTTTTTGTTTCTTCTGTAACGACCCTTTCCTGATTCTCCTTGGCGGCTTTTCCTCTGCTTCTCTGTTCCTCAACTTCTTTATCGGCAATCCTTCTTTCCTGGATCTTCTCTGCATACTCCCTGTAATAGCGGTAGTCAATAAAGTTTAGAGAAGTCATCAATATACCATGCGGATTTAAAAGCCTGTCCAGCTCTTTACTTGCTTCCCGCGTCTTTGCATTCCTCTTTTCAGCATCAGGAAATTCGCCTATTTCCAGTTCCCCGAATTCATATCGGCATATGGTTTTTGCATAGTCCCAAATCCATTTTTCTTTAAATACATCGCCTGTACCCGTATTTTGAACGACTCTATCCGCTATTTTCGAAATTAATCTATACTGGATGATCAGGTCGAGACTTACGTCACCTCCATCCCGCGTTTTAAGTATAACGGGATTACCCTGCGGGTAATCCGCTGATATATTTGCTGAAGTCATTGGAGCTGCCTGTTCGCCCTTGTCAAGGACATACAGATCCTGTATGAACGGATAGTAAACTATTGCGCCGGCACGGTCTATGGTAGTTATCTTGCCGTTAATGTTATTTATAATTACAGCAACCTCGTCAGCCTGTATCTCTCTCCAAGACAACCTCCTGCCGCCTATAATGAGTAAGACTAGCAGCATTATGGGCACAATGACAAGAAACATCATTTTCATAGAAATGTGCTTCTTCTTGACGCCTTTTGGGTCAAAACTTTTTTCCATTTTAAAATCTCTATATGTTTAAAAAATTATATTTTTGATATAAAATTGTAACAACGCTAACTATCTGCATAGAGGGGAAAGGTTATGCCAAGTACCTTAATTGCGAATTTCTTATTCTTGAGTCCAAAACAGACTTTCCCTTTACCGGTAATAATAGTAATAACCGTAATCAAAGGTATTGCAACAGGAAGCGCTATGAGAAGTATACATAAAGATAACAGTGTTATCGGCAAGACAATTGAAATCAAAGGAAAAGCAATCAGCACAACACTCGTGATTACTGACAGCCCGAATAATATGACAGGTGGTAAAAGGAAAATTGAAATTAAGACCGTTATAAATTTCTTAAAACGGCCTTCAATCCTTTTGCCAAAAATGAAAACGCCAGCGGGTGATTCTTCTTCTATTGTAGAAGGGGTTTCTTCTGTTACCGCACTAACCTGTTCTTCTTTTGAAACGGTTGTTTCCTGAGTCGTTTCACCAGCCATTTCCTCTTCTTCTGGAGAGGATGTTTCTTCGGTTAAGGTATTAACCTGCTCGTCTTCTTCTGTAGAAGGTCTTTCTTCAGTTGCAACGCCTACTTGCTCTTCTGCTTCAGATGGATCTGTTTCTTCGGTTGCGACACTAGCCTTTTCTTCTTCAGAAGAAGGTGTTTCTTCCGTTTCTTCGTTTGCCTTTTGCTTCTTTTTCCACTTCCACATTTATAATAATCTATATTTATTTAAGTGAGTATCTTGCCTTGACATTAGGAATACTAACAGATATTATCTATTTGACCCGCAGAAAAACTGCTGATTCAAGTGGTTGATTCTATGCAAAAAAACCATAAAGTCAAGCGAAATTTACAAGTTATGAAAACTCAATATTACCCGGCATTCGGCGAATTCAAGGAACTTTCAAAAAAGGGGAATGTAATACCGGTATATCGTCAGCTTTTTGCTGATACGCTGACTCCTGTATCTGCATTTCAGAAGGTTTCAGATGCGGATTACGCATTCCTCCTGGAAAGCGCTGACGGCGGTGAAAAAATTGCGAGATATTCCCTTATAGGAAGTAATCCTTTTTCAGGGTTCAAATGCCAGGGGCATAGTGTAGAAATCTTTAATGACAAAGAGACTACGCGTCTTGAAACTACCGATCCCTTCGATGAATTGGAAAAACAAATAGGTAAATTTTCACCCGTACATGTAGATGGCCTGCCTGATTTCTTTGGTGGGGCAGTGGGATACATATCCTATGATTCTGTGCGCTATGTCGAAAACCTTCCGGACACAACAACCGACGACCTTAATCTGCCGGACATATACTTTATGTTCTATGATGTTACAATTATTTTTGACCACTTAAATAAGACGATAAAAGTGGTATGCGCCTCTTATATTGACGATAGAGACATTAAAGATGTTTATGAGGATGCGGTTGATAAAATTGACAATGTTATAAAGAAACTCCGCACTCCCGTAATGACGCTGAGCGATGACATAACCGAAAAGGGAGAGTTGAATATGAGATTCTCATCGAATTTCATGAAGCCGGATTTTATAAGAGCGGTGGGAACCTGTAAGGAATATATTCGCGCAGGAGACATAATACAGGCTGTTATTTCACAACGTCTGCAAACGCAGATAATAGCAAAACCCATCAATATCTACCGCACATTAAGGGTCATCAACCCCTCTCCATACATGTTCTATATAAAAATGAAAAACCTTGAATTAATAGGCTCTTCTCCGGAAGTAATGGTAAAGGTGGAGGGCGGAAGCATTAATGTAAGACCCATAGCCGGAACACGACGGCGCGGACGTACCGAGGAAGAGGATGAGATGTTTGCAAGGGAGTTATTATCTGATCCCAAAGAACTTGCAGAGCACATCATGCTCCTTGACCTGGGGAGAAATGATGTTGGAAGAGTTTCGCAGACCGGCAGCGTTACAATAGACGAAAAAATGGTAATAGAAAAATACTCTCACGTAATGCATATTACATCCAGTGTCAGCGGGAAATTAAAGGATGGTAAAAATGCCTTTGACGGCTTAAAGGCATGCCTGCCGGCAGGCACTTTATCAGGAGCTCCAAAGGTGAGGGCCATGGAGATAATAGATGAATTGGAACCCACCCGGAGAGGCCCCTACGGCGGTGCAGTGGGTTATATAAACTTTTCCGGAGATATAAATACGTGCATTACCATAAGAACCATTGTCTTGAAAGATGGTAAGGACGCATATATTCAGGCTGGCGCAGGTATCGTTGCTGACTCGATTCCGGAAAGGGAATATCAGGAAACTCTTAATAAGGCAAAGGGTTTATTAAGAGCAATAGAAGTAGCGGAAAGGATTTAGGCCTTCCCCATCCATAAAGATTGACAAAAACTTACGTAATAATATAATAATTGAGTAGAGAAGAAATCAAAGGAATTTCAGGAAGGTTTATTATCACCTGAATTGAGCGATTTTGTAGCCGCAACCTTGAGGTTGCGTAACTTACGTGATCACACCAAATGCTGAGAAACGCAGGCTAGAGCCTTCGCTACAATAGCATATAATATAAAATCGCTCAATTCAGGTATCAGTTAATTCCGTATCCATATGGAAGTTACTAAATTGTCAAGGAGATAAAAAATGTGGTTAAGATTGAGACTATACCTCATGTTGACGGTGATGTTTGGTATTGTATATGCGGTAATTGTGATGATCGCCAACATGATGGGCGTTTCAGGATTTATGTTTTATGCAGTTATTGCAGGAGGCATAACACTTGTCCAGTATATGATGGGGCCTAAGATGGTTGAGTGGTCAATGGGTGTAAAATATGTTTCCGAGTCAGAGTCTCCTGAGTTGCATAGCATGGTTGGAGAGCTGGCACAAAAGGCAGGGATAAGAAAACCCAGGATCGGTATTGCGAGAATGAATATCCCAAATGCCTTTGCCTTTGGCAGATGGGGCAGTGACGGCAGGGTCTGCGTGACTGAGCCCCTTATGAGGCTTTTGAACAGAGGAGAACTCAAGGCAGTATTAGGCCATGAAATCTCTCACCTGAAGAACCGTGATGTGGCCACCATTACTATGCTTTCCGTAATACCTATGATACTCTGGTACGTTGCCTGGAATTTTATGTTCAGCAGAGACCGCGAAGGAAACAATACCGCCATGATTGGTATCGTTGCCTTTATTCTCTATTTTATTACAAACATGTTGGTCTTATATGCATCGAGGATACGGGAATACTATGCAGACCTTGGAAGTGTAAAGCTCGGAAATACCCCTCATGACATGGCTTCTGCGCTGTACAAATTGGTATACGGAAATGCAAAGGTATCTAAGGAGTCATTGAAGCAGATTGAGGGATATAAGGCTTTCTTTGCAAATGACCCGTCCAGGGCGGCATATGAACTTAAAGAATTAAGACAGGTTGACCTTGATATGAGTGGTACAATTGATGAAAATGAACTCAAATCATTGGGTATGATGAATGTAAAAATTAAAACTTCTGACAAGCTGATGGAGATTTTAAGCACACATCCCAATATGGTTAAAAGAGTAAAACATCTATCCGAATTAGCTCATGGAAGGGCGTGATCAGTGATAATTCCAAAGTTTTTTCAACTCTTAGGCATGCTTTTATTATTAGAAGGTCTTTATCTTGGTATTGTTAAGCATTCTATGAACCTGGAAATAATGTGCGTAGGACTCGGTATAGCAATTTTCTATGCCGGAAGGTGGTTGGAGAGAAGAAAGGGTTAAATGCGGAGAAATATTTTTTCTTATACAAGATTACCGATTTGCCATTTGCGGCGATGATGTCATTTCTTAGTTACTGCCTGATTAAAGGACTAATACAGGATTTTCCAAATTCCCCAACAAGACCGGGATCTCTTCCGGCAAAACATCATAGTCAAGAATCCCTGAATATCTTTTTTATATAAGGAAGCATAATTATGCACGAACAAATGAACATAGAAACAACAAAGGAACAAGTGGAGTCATGGGACAAGAAGTACCTGTGGCATCCCTTTACCCAGATGAAAGATTTTGTCAATGAAGAACCATTAATTATAGTAGATGGTGAAGGGGTTATTTTGAGAGACATTAATGGTAATGAGTATATAGATGGTATTTCTTCCATGTGGTGCAATATACATGGCCATAGAAGAAAAGAGATTGATGATGCTATAAAGAGCCAACTTGATAAAGTTGCTCACACAACCCTGCTTGGCATGTCAAATATACCTTCAGCAAGATTGGCAAAACGTCTTGTGGAGATAACCCCAGAAGGTCTTAATAAAGTATTTTATTCTGATAATGGTTCCAATGCAATCGAAGTGGCTATAAAGATGGCATTCCAATACTGGCAATACAAAGGTTGCCGGGATAAGACTAAATTTGTTACGTTACAGTATGGATATCATGGCGATACTTTAGGGGCAGTTGGTGTGGGCGGGATAGATATTTTTCACAATGTATTCAAGCCTCTTTTACTTAAGGCTTTCGTTTCTCCATCGCCTTATTGTTACAGGTGTCCATATGATAAAGACAAAGCTGCGTGTTCATCTGAATGTTTAGGGGGGCTGGAAGAGATATTATCGAAAAACTCTGATGCGATAGCAGCCATGGTTATGGAGCCTCTTGTGCAGGGTGCGGGAGGGATGATCGTCCACCCTGAAGGGTTCTTGTCAGGCGTTAAAGATTTATGTCAGAAATATAATATCCTTCTAATTGCAGACGAAGTAATGGTAGGTTTTGGACGCACAGGAAAGATGTTTGCATGCTCACATGAGAATGTAACCCCAGATATTTTTACTATTTCCAAAGGTTTAAACGGAGGCTATATGCCTTTGGCAGCGACTCTGGCTACAGATGAAATCTATAATGCTTTTCTGGGTAAATATAGTGAACAGAAGACATTCTTCCATGGCCATACATATACCGGTAATCCTTTAGCATGTGCAGCCGCCCTTGCGAGTATTGATATATTTGGAAGTGAAAAGGTCATAGAAGGTCTTGATCCAAAGATCAGGGCCCTACAGGAGCGGCTCGAACAATTCCAGGAACTGAAGTCAGTAGGAGATGTGCGGCAATGTGGTCTCATTGCCGGTATAGAACTGGTTAAGAACAGAGAGACGAAGGAGCCTTATTCGTGGGAAGAGAAAATTGGGATCAGGGTCAGCTACGAAGCCAGGCAACGTGGTTTGATTACCAGACCATTAAGCAATGTCATGGTTGTTATGCCACCCTTGAGTATAAAAATATCAGAATTGAATAATATGATGGAAATTTTATACGAATCAATAGAGTGTATTACCGGAAAAAGCTGACTTAAGAGGTGGCCTGAATGCAGTCAGAAGGCGCAAATAATTGTTTTTCAGGTTTTTTACGATTAAAGACTATAGGGGGAGCAAAATAGTCTAAGGTTTTGCTGGTGCGATTGTTAAGGAGATATTGCATGCGCTGCACCTACTTATTATCTGGAATTTCACTAAATTCCTTCTTTACTTAATACTGAAATATGATAGCTTATTACCCTTTGAAATTTGCACTTGATGTCTATGAATTTCAAAGTTGCTGCAAAAAAGTAGGGGCGTAAAGTCCTCGGCGCTTCTTGTCCGGGGATGGCAATACGCCCTTACATTTAATCTATAAGAAATAAGTAAGATTTGAGGTAGGCAAATGTACGAATTTAAAATGGAATCCTGGCAGGAAGAGGGGCAATGGCAGGAACAGATTAAAGACCAGGTCAATTCATTAGAAAAGCTGAGTCAATACATTGATATCACTTCTGATGAGGAAGAGGCGATAAAAACTTTAAATATGAGATGGGGAACAACACCATATTATGCATCTCTTATGGACAAAAACGATCCTGATTGCCCGATAAGAAAAATGGTTATCCCATCAATGAAAGAAAATGAAAACGAACACGGGATTCCAAATTATTTAGTATTTAAGGAAAACCGGAAAAAAACGGACAGGTTCGGAGAAGATGAAAAAAGACCTGATAGTGTTGCGAGGCAGTATGACGACCGGGTTGCGTTCACAATTACCGATGTGTGTCCAAGTTATTGCAGATATTGTTTTAGAAGAGAAGCCGTAATTGACCAGGAACTGCGGCTACGATTCGATGCTGATGAAGGATTAGAATGGATTCGAAAACACGAAGAAATTCGTGATGTATTACTGACCGGAGGAGATCCGCTTATGCTGTCTGATAAAGACATTAAGTATTTGATTGATAGCCTTCGAGGTATTCCGCATCTTGAAATGATTCGAATCCATACAAAGATGCCAATTACCTGCCCTCAACGAATAACAAAAGACCTTCTTGAGATACTGGGACAAGAAAGTGATATTCCAATCTGGATGAATGTCCATATTAATCATCCTAAAGAGATTACGGATAAAATAAAGAAAGTGATCTGGGATATTCTCCATACCGGTATCAACGTTGGAAATCAGGGCGTAGTTTTGAGGGGCATCAATGATGATGTCGATACCTTCCGAAAACTTCACCAAAAACTTCTGTCTGTTCGTATAAGACCATATTACATGTTCCACTGCCAACTGGCGCCCGGAGTAGATCACTTCCGCGCACCTGTAGAAAAAGGTGCAGAATTAATTAGAGACGGGATTCGCGGCCATACAAGCGGATTAGCTCAACCAATGTATGCTGTTTCCACTAATTATGGAAAAATTCCATTAATGCCGGACTATTATATAAAAGCAAACGGTGGAAAGACTTATAAATTACAAAGTTATAAAAAAGATATAACCTATCTTCCATATATCCCTGAATAATATTAATCCTCTTTCATTTCCAAACGGCACTAACACCTTTTTGATTACCATGTCCATTTATTTCTGCGACAAACATTCCCCCATAACCTTTTTTGTAATTAAAATTATTGCCAACAGAGGTTCGAGGATTATATGTCCTTCCTTGAAAGGTAATATTGCTTAACTATGTAACAACGCATCTATAAATTTGTCAAAGAAAGTAAATTCGCTTGTGAAAAAAAATTAAAAGGATATTATACTCCTATATATTGTAGTAGGTTACACAAACAATGGACTACAAATTCTTGTGCAGTTTTTCAAAGCCTTAACCGGAAAATCTAAAAAGAAAGCAGATAATTCTATGCCTTCACACGGAAGATTTGAAAGTGCAATGATATATGCCTGTATCACTTTCTTTGTGATAGCAGTGGTCTTTGTTAGTTTTACTTACAGTGGAAAATGGCAGGCCGGGCTTATTGAGGTCGGGTGTTCGGCGTTTTTATTTGTCATCTTTCTTCATATTCTGAAAATAGTAATACCCCAGTCTTCAGGCAGGATTATCACCGCATTATCCGTAATAATAGCCGTCATGCTTATCTACGCAAACTACAGTTTGCAAAAGAACAAGCATAAGGAATACACCTTTAAGGAACTCCTTGTGGGTGATTTACTGGTCAAAAAATTAATCGGCACACACGCAGAACTGCCGGATGAACTTCTGGCTAAAAGACTTGAAGATGTAATCCCAGGTGAATTTGCACAAACAAAGACTGAGAAAGATACCATTGAATCACCATTCGAAAAGCCGGAGAAGGTCTTAATGGGTAAGCCGGTTACTTTGCCGTTAGACGAGCCAGGTAGTGTTTCGATGCGTAAGGAAAGGCAGCATCCGCTGGACATGCTAAAGGAAACGGTGGATTATAAATTAAAGGTTGCAGCGAACGAGGGATTGAGTGTAGACAGGGCCAGGGTGGTTACTGTCGGCTTTGTGGTGCAATTGGAGAAGTTTAAAGAACAGATTTCAGGAGCGCATACACCGTCGTCTTTGTATCTTCCGTCAGAAGCTGGGACCTTCAATAACCGCCTCTATCGTACTATTTACAGTAAGCCAGAACTCCCTGCAGATATTTCAGAGTCGGAAATGCACCAGGCACTACCAGAGGAAAGTGTTGTGGGAGAAGCTGGTAAACAAGTTGAAGGGAAGTTGCAAAAACCGTAACCAAACAGGAGAAATAACATGTGCAGTCTAAGATCTTTTTTCTTTCTAATTACCATTACCATTTTGATTGCACAACAAGTCAATCTTGTGCATGGTGAAGATGATGTAAAAAATGATTTAAGTAAATCAATTGACGAATTGAAAAAGGTATTAGAAAAAGAACCGTCAAATGTTGAGGGTCATTATTATCTTGGATTGGCCTACTATGATAAAGGATTGATGCCTGAAGCCGTAGGCGAGTTTAACAAGATACTGGAACTCGATAAGAATTATATTAATGCATATTTTCATCTGGGGGCTATTTACACCAATCAGGAAGATATCGATAAAGCAATTGATATATTCAAAAAGGTATTGCAGGTTGATGAAACCAATGCAATGGCGGAATACAACCTGGGCTTTCTTTATAACAAAAAAGGATTAGTAGACGATGCAATTGCTGCGTATGAAAAGGCGATTGAAATTCAACCTGATCATTATCAATCATTAAACAACCTGGGAATTATTTATTATAAAAAGGGATTACCGGATAATGCTATCGCAAGTTATAAAAAGGCTGTTGAGGTGAATCCTGACTATGCCGAATCATATTACAACCTTGGCACTGCTTATCTTGAACAGGGCCAGTTGGATAATGCCGTTTCTGAACTTGAGAAGGCCGCAACTCTTGCACCCGGATTCCTGGATGCATATTACAACCTGGGAATTGCATACAGGAAGAAGGGGATGCCGGATGAAGCAATATCAGCATTGAATAAGGCGTCGGAAATAGATCCAAAGGATATTAAAACGTTAAACAATCTGGCGATAGCGTTTTATGAAAAAGGAAAATTTGAGGATGCCATTATCACATATGAGAATATAGTTGCCATCACCCCGGAGGAAGCAAATGTACGCTATAACCTGGGTATTGCTTATTTTAAGGCTGGAATGTTAAACGAAGCCATATCAGAACTGCAGAAGGTGTGTGAATTAGAGCCAGGCTACGTAAAAGCTCATTATAATCTTGGCGTTATCTATATGGGAAAAAACATGCTAAATGAATCTATAAAGGAGTTTCAAGAGGCGTTAAAAATAGATCCCGGTTATGCTAAAGCCTACGTTAACCTGGGAGTAGTTCATTATAGGAAAGGATTGCCGGATGAAGCTATCACCGCTTACAACAGGGCGATAGAGATCAAGCCGGATTATGCAGAGGCATATTATAATTCAAGTTTTGCATATCTGAAAAAGGGACTGATAGACGATGCCATAAATATGTTAAAAAAGGGCATTGAGCTTAATCCTGATAATAGCCTTCTCCATTTTCTACTGGGAAACGCTTATAGTGATAAGGGCTTATTGGATGAAGCGGTTACCGCATGGGAGAAAGTTTTAGAGACAAAACCGAAACACTATAAGGCATATAATAATCTTGGCTTTGCCTATTATTCAAAGGGACTGGTGGACAAGGCCATAACCTCCCTTAAAAAGGCAATAGAAATAAAAGATGATTATGCCGAGGCACACTATAACCTGGGTTCAATATATATTGAAAAGGACATGCCCGAAAAAGCGGTCGCAGAGCTTACCAGAACAATTGAACTCAAGCCCGATCATGCAAAAACCCATTATAATTTAGGACTCATATATCGCCATCTGGGTGATCTGGACAATGCCATTGCGGAATGGAAGACGGCGGTTAAGATAAATCCCACTTACGCAAAAGCCTATAACAATCTTGGCGTTGCATATGACTTTAAAAATCAGATCGATGAGGCCATATATCAATACAAACATGCGATTGAGATGGAATCTGATTATGGCGAAGCCCATTATAATCTTGGAATTGCCTATGCCAAAAAAGGCGATATGGAAAATGCTATTCAAAGGTTGAGGAAGGCAATAGAGATAAACCCGGAGAATCTGGATGCACATTTTGCCCTTGGCATAATCTACAGGGCAAAATGGAAGGTAAAAGAATCTGAAAGAGAATTTTCAATCTACAAACGTTTGAAATCAGGAACAAATTGAATTTTTGTTTAAGTGTAATGTGTGTATACTATCCCTTTTTCAGGTATAATTTTCATCCCTCATTAACCTTCCTCTGAAGTGTCCTTAAACCAATTCCGAGTAATCTTGCGGCTTTGGACTTATTACCATTTGTTTTTTCCAGAGTGAAATTAATTATTTCGTTTTCAGCTTCTTGAAGGGTAAAGTGTTGAGGAATCTGGTAGAAATCAGCGTGTTGAGGCTGAGCCAGGAGTAAGAAGGAAGGTAGATATTTTGCTTCTATTACGTCCCTGGGAGCAATAGCCATTGCAGCTTCAACCGCATTTTCAAGTTCTCTCACATTTCCAGGCCATATATAATTTAATAGCATTTGCATTGCATCCTTATTTATGCCTTTTATCTTATATCCTTTCTCTTCATTAAATTTACTAATAAAAGAACTGACAAGAAGGGGAATGTCATCCTTTCTTTCTCTAAGATGAGGAACCTCAATGTGTACAATATTCAACCGGTAATAAAGGTCTTTTCTGAATTTCTTTTCTTCCATAAGATCCTTAAGGTCTTGATTAGTTGCAGCTAAAACCCTTATATTGACTTTTATAGTTTCATTTCCACCAACCCGCTCAAACTCTTTCTCCTGGAGTACCCTGAGGAGCTTAATCTGTGTGCTTAAGGATAAATCACCTATTTCGTCAAGGAATATCGTACCCTCATTGGCAAGCTCGAACCTGCCAATTCTTTTTGTAATTGCACCTGTAAACGAACCCTTCTCATGGCCAAATATTTCTGATTCAAGGACCCCTTCATTAAAAGCACCACAGTTGACCGTAATAAAAGGTTTTGATGCACGCGGACTGTTATAATGTATAGCCTTTGCAACCATCTCTTTTCCGCTTCCGGTTTCTCCAGTAATAAGGACACTTGCATTCTTAGGAGCTACAGAACTAATTAGATTAATAACATACTGCATTGGCTTACTTCTTCCGACTATGTTCTCAAAGTCAAACATTGTATTTATCTTTTTCTCAAGTTCAATCTTTTCCAGAAAGAGTGACTGCTTTTCAATCGCTTTTTCTATCACGGTAGTTAAGAGCCTCGGCTTTACAGGAATCTCATAGAAGTCATAAGCACCTCCTCTCATAGCATCTATAGCATTTGTTAGTGTCACATTATCTGAAAGGAAGATTAACTCTACGTCTGGTTTTATAGTTTTTATCTTATTTAGAAAAGTTGGAATTTTGATATTTGGAAGATGATAGTCAGAAAGAATAATATTTACGGGTTCACTTTTTAGTTTTTTATAAGCCTCATTTACTGTAGAAGCCGTGTGGATATACATTTTCTTTTTTTTCAAATAATTAATTATCTTTTCCCATTCCGGTTTTCCCTCCTCAGAAATCGTAAGAATATTAGTTTGCATACTGTTTCTCCAGAAATAACGTAAATTTTGACACTACTTTAATTTGGAAACACAAAATCCATACGTCATTATGACATCCAAATCTTAATAACGTCTATATTAAGCGTCAATATGACATAGTCATTTAAACCAAAAATATTAAATTAAAGCAACTATTATTTTTTAATCACTATGATAAGTGGCTACTACAATAGAACTTATTGATTTAGGACCAATTGGCACAGGCTTTGATATAAATCTTAACATAAATAAACAGATGTCTAAAAAGAAAATAGGAACTAAGAGGGATTCAAGAAAAGTCAAAATTGTTCTGAGGAAAAGGAGGGCAGGGAAAGAGGAATGTGACTTTGGTGTCTTTTAAAGATCAAAAAGTCTGTACAGAAAATAGCAGCAGGGCGTGATTAATGTCGTTTTCCATAGTTTTACTTTATGTTAACCATTTATTAATTTTGCACAAAAAGGAGGCAAACAGATGTTTGAAAATAAGTACTTAAGTCTCGGTTATGTTTCAGTAGCTTCTATTATATTTGGAATAGTAATAAACGTATCTTTTGCAAAAGCAGAGTCTTCATTAAAAAGCAATATCGATTCCTCACAGTCCTACACAATCAAAAAGATGTCTGCTTCCGAGGAGAATGAGCCTGCTCAAGAAAATATTGAGGAAGAAGAATTAGAGGAGTTTGAACTACGTATTAAGGGAATGACTGGCGTTAATTGTGAGAACGCAGTGAAAGAAGCGCTTTTGAAGTGCTCTGGTGTCAAGGCTGCCCGGGCAAGCCACAAAGAAGGTAATGCTGTTATAGAAGCCAATGCGGATATGATTGATGGTGATGAAGTTGAAGATGCTATAAAAAAAGCCGGTTTCTCTCTTGTAGAGGAAGAATAAGGGCCTGAGAATTTATAACATTTTTGGATGAATACAATGCAAAAAAATTTTGGGAAAGATACCTCTGGAAAGCGTGACAGAGCAAAAAAAAGCTCAAAGAAGATTGAAGCAAAGACAAAAGATAGTAAGCAGAAGTCTTCTGATAAAAAGGACTAATCTGGCTTGCAAGAGGATGGGGGGGATACGGGGGAAGCTTTTATGCTTCCCCCGTATTTTTATCTGCTTATAATGCGGTCTCTTCCTTGCTTATAAGAATGACTTTATCAAGTTGACAGCCTGGAACAAAGTGCGTAGTTCAATCCTCAATCAAACTCAAAGAAGGAGAATAAGGAAATTGTTAAATAAGCTCAATAAATTGTTTCTGGCATTAATAATTATTATTTCATTCGCAAATACCACAACAACTGCAGAAGAATTTGTTAACATTACTTTATTAAAAAACGGTGTGAATTTTTTTTTAAAGCCTTAAGTGTAGATCTTTATAACTTACGCTATATAAATGCATTACACATATTTTAATATTTGATTTAGCTCCCTGCTCCTGCTATTACTTGCACTTACTGTTATCAAATTAATATAATCACATGTGCAACTGTCTGCCGACAGGCAGGAAGGATTTGAGTATTTTCAAGGCAAACTTAACTCTTCTAAACAAATTTCTTAATAATTTCACTCCATGCTTCACCAGGAAGCAAATGGCCATATTCATTCTTGTAGTCTACGTATTGTTTAAAGACTCAGGATTCGCCAGCCAATAGGAGGTGACTTTGCCTTTTCAAGAAAGCTGGTTAAATTCTATAACGATCAAGATGTATGGGAAACTGATGCTGCCAAGTTTGTTATAGACATATGGCTTACAACAACTGCAATAGTTGAAGGATTCAGAATTTGTCAGACAAGAATTAGGGACAAAGATTCATGACGTAAAGGACCCAGGTGAGTCGTTGGGACCAATGTTTCATTCAACCGGCCGTCACCACGCTCTTTGTTCTTATGGAGCAGAATTATAACTTTTGGAAGGATGTAAAAGGAAGCAAACCTGTACCGATTCCTGGTGAAGTGCTTAGTGAGAAACCAGAAGTATTTGATATTAGCCAGGAAAATCTTGTAGAATATTTCAAGACGGGTTATAATCATTTTGGTGCGCTTTGGGAAAATATACTAGAAACAGAGAATTATGAACGTATAGGAGAAATCGCCGCTTACAGCATAGATGATTCTTCTTTTCCTAAAGATTTATGGTGCAGGACATTATACGATATTGCTGTGACTTTCCGTAATTGGAGAAGGAATATAACAAATGAAGAAGCGGAGCAAGTAGTTGAGAATCAGGCTGAGAGGTTCGAAAGTACAAAGGACTATTTACTGCGGAAAGGGGAAGAAGAAGAGAAAGGGGAAATAAATTGGATTTTACACGTGTAACTTTCTTCTCATTCTTTCAATATTGTTAACAGGAAAGCAGGGAGGTTGAAAATAAAAATTATATTAGCTGTAGACGGCTCTAAGAATTCAGACTGGGCAGTAGATTTCCTTCTGAAGATTCCATTGGCAGAGATGCCTCAAATTAGAGTATTACGTGTAATACCTCAGAGAAAACATATTACTCCTTTTCTGGACTCTGTGTATCACAAACTATACAAAGATGCGATACAGGAAAAAACAGATAAAGACATTTTGTCTGCTGAAACACAAACCACTCGAATTGTGGAAAAACTAAAAGCCAGATGGGACGACGTAGAGTCTGTAATTGAGAAAGGGCATGTATCGGATAAGATAATAGAAAAGGCAAAAGAAGAAATGACAGACTTGATCATTCTGGGTTCACGAGGACTTAGTAAAGCAAAATTTTTCTTTTTAGGCGGAGTATCTCAAAAAGTGGCTACTTATGCACCATGTTCGGTACTTATCGTAAAGAAAAAAATACGTACTTTAAAGAAAATCCTCGTAGCAACAGATGGATCCGGCTATTCCGATGCCGCAGTGACATTTCTAAAATCCCATTTTCTTACAAAAGAGGTTAGTGCCACTCTTCTCAATGTATGGGACTACCCGGTCACCCTTCCACAATTCGCTCTTGAAGCCGTAGAAAAAAAACACCTTAAAGAGATGCATAAAGTAGCTTTTATGGTGAATGCTATGTGTGTTGCAGGTGAGCCGGCCGAAGCGATTAATGACATAGCTCATCGAAGAAAAGTCCATCTTGTAATTGTTGGATCAAAAGGCCTTACGGAAAATAAGCGATTTCTTTTAGGTAGCGTTGCACGAAAAGTGATTACTTACAATAATAGCTCTGTTCTTGTTGTTAGAAGAATCGAAAAACAAAATACGATCTAACGTTAATTTGTTAAAGAGTAAATTGGATAATTTGCGGAAAGATATAAAACAATGAAAAATTTTTACCAAAAAAATATACCGGCTGTTTTCATATTACTATGGTGTCTGGGAAATACCAATCTAATTGCCCAGCAGGAAAGCCCTCCACCTGAAACAACCCAGATAACGGTTACAGGCACTACCACTGAAATATCGGATATAGATAAAGTAAGGACCCTGATTAACAACACTGAAAATAACAAAGAATTGGATGAGACTGTTCGCGCAAAATTACTTGAACTGTATAAATTTGCATTGGAAAGGTTGGAATCATCTCAACGATATAAATCCGATGCTGAAAAACTAACTCGATTGATTGAGACTGCCCCGGTAAAGATTAAAGAAGCCCGTGAACGGTTAGAACAGGCAAAGAAGCTTGATGTCACCGTGCGTGCTTTACCCACTGACTTGCCGGAACATGCTACTTCTAAGGAATTGGAGCAACGACTTGCAAAAGAACAAGCTGATCTGGTGGGTTTAAAGAATAAGCTCTCCGGTATTGAGGCGGAAATACAAAAGCTTCAGGTCCGTCCTGATAAGGCCAGACAGGAAATAAGTGAGGCGAAAAAAAAGCTTGAAGAAATTGAAAAAAGTTTAAATGAAGTTTCAATTAATGGTCAAAAATCGATAGAAGCTAAAGCCGGTATTATCTTACTGAATTCCAGAAAAAGTGCTCGATTAAATGAAATCAGTAAACTTGACCAGGAACTACTGAGCCATAATTTTGAGAGGGAACTATTAGTCACCACACGTGATGTTACAAGCCTGGAAATATCACATTTAGAGATCAGAGTAAAAGCTTTAGAAGGGTTAACCAATCAGCTTCGCAGTGAAGAAGCCCAAAAGGCCATATTGACGGCTGAAATAGCCAAACGCGATGCTACCGGAAAACCTCCTGCCGTAAAAGAGCTTGCAGAAGAAAATTCAATGCTTTCTGCTGAATTAGTAAATGTTACGGAACGTATCAGCAATATCTCGCCACAGCATGAAACCCTGACCACTCGTCTTAAGCAATTCGGTTTAGATTATGATAACGCAAAGAATCAGATCGGGATTGCAGGCGGAATAGACCAGGTGCTGGTCGAGATTCTACTTGACCAGAGGCGAAGACTTCCGGATTTACGGGAGAGTCGAAAAGCCAGTAAGGGAATAGAAAAAGAAATTACTGCGACAAGATTGAACCGGTTTCGGCTGGATGAGCAAATCAAGGCCATTAGCAATACTCGCCAGGAAGCAGCTCGTATAATGAGTCAGAAAGTTCAAGATTCATTGCCTGAGAAAAACAGAAAGGATATTGAGAATGAAATTGCAAATCTGTTGGACAAAAAGAGGGAACTTCTTAATCAGTTAGATACCGCTTATGGAAGCCTGCTCAAATCACTGGGGCAACTCCATTCCGAACTGAATCAATACATAGAAACAGTTCAGATTTATGCTGCGTTTATGGACGAACGATTAATGTGGGTACCCAGTTCACCACCTATAAACATGGCAACATGGAATAAACTTATCAGTTCATTTAACTGGTTATTCTCCCCGTATAATTGGAAAGACCTGGGCATTGCCAGTTTGAACGTCTTTACAAATGCGCCGGTGTTATCCGGGATAACCTTGTTAATAACATTCTGGCTGTTTTCCACAAGAATCAAGCTCAAGAAAGAGCTGGAGGCGATATCCAATAACATATGGAGAATATCTACAGATCATTTTAAACATACTCTTCTTGCCTTATTAATAACCATTTTATCAGCTATTCCTTTTCCGTTCATCCTGGGCTTTATCTCCTGGCAGCTATTGACGATGGAAGGGGCTGCCGAATTTGTCAAGGCATGTGGATTTGGACTGCTTTTCACCAGCTGGTTCATGCTGAGTTTTCAATTTTTCAGAGCTGTCTGCTACAAAAAAGGTCTTGGTGAAACTCACTTTAAGTGGAAGCAAACTACTTTAAAAATCCTTCGTAATAATCTGTTCTGGCTGCTTATGACTGTTTCCATAGCAAGTTTCTTCACTGCCATGGTAGAATACCAGAGCAATAATGATTTCCGTGACAGCCTGGGAAGATTAGGTTTTATAACTGGGATGGCGGCCTTTGCGGTTTTCATAAAAAGGGTAATTCGGCCCAAAAAAGGTATTTTGGCAAACATAATCTCTGCAAATCCTAATGGATGGCTGTCCCGCATGACGTGGCTCTGGTATCCAGCCGCCATACTACTGCCTCTATCACTGGCGGGATTAGCGGCTTTTGGCTATTACTATGTCGCATTTCAGTTAGGTTTTAAGTTGCTGCAAACCCTGTTGATATTGTTTGGGGCAGTCATTGTTTATTATTTAGGTATCAGGTGGTTTTACATAAGGGAGCGAAAACTTGCATTGGAGCAGGCGCTGGAAAGACGAAAAGCCGCCGCCGCTGCTGCCGTAAAGAGCGCCACAGAAGAGACAATTGAAACAACAGAAGTACCCTTGCCGCAATTTGAAGAGCCTGTTGTAAACCTTTCAGCAGTAAAAGAACAAACGAGAAATTTACTCAGGTTTTTTATAGGTTTTTCGGTGATCATTGGAATCTGGAAAATCTGGGCTGCTGTATTGCCTGCGCTCAATGTTCTCAATAAAATAAATCTCTGGTCACATACCGTGGTGGTTGATGGTAGCCCGACGCAACAATGGGTTACCATGTTTCATTTAATGCTCTGTCTGGTCGTAGGCATTGTTACGGCAGTTGCAGCGAAAAACCTGCCTGGAGTCCTCGAAATCTCAATTCTCCAGAACCTGCCAATTCAGACGGGAAGCAGATATGCCATCACATCTATCAGCCAATACATTCTCGTCACAATAGGCTTAATCTCGGTCTCTAAAATTCTGGGAGTGAACTGGTCGCAATTCGGTTGGTTATTCGCAGCCTTAAGCGTTGGTATAGGATTTGGTTTACAGGAGATAGTGGCAAACTTTGTGTGTGGCATTGTCCTGTTTGTAGAACGTCCTATACGTGTGGGTGATATCGTAACCGTCTCGGATGTGTCAGGGACTGTTACTAAAATCCAGATTCGTGCCACAACTATCACCAATTGGGACCGTCAGGAATACATAGTGCCTAATAAGGAATTCATCACGGGGCGTATTCTTAACTGGACTCTCTCTAACACCACTAATAGATTTTCCATTGATGTGGGTATCGCCTATGGATCTGACGTGGAGCGCGCGCGGGAACTGCTTTTGCAGATTGCGAGCGAACACCCTGAGGTCTTGAAAGACCCTGCTCCTTTTGCGATGTTCCAAAGATTTGAGGACAGTACATTGCACATGGTGTTACGATGTTACCTGCCCAATCTTGATAAGCGGCTGGCTACAATTCATGAGCTCCATTCCGCAATCCACAGTAGATTTAAAGAAGCGGGCATAGAGATCGCATTTCCACAGCGTGATATTCATATACAAACTCCTGATAACATTGCGAAAGGATCTGAAGATCAACTATTCAGTAAAAAATGAACCAAGCATGAGAGTCATATTATTTAATATCGTGTGTACTATAATATTATAATGTGTTTAACCTTTGTTTCTTATTTGCAGCATTTTGTTTGAAAATAAAAAGGATTGCCAATGTCAGATCGTGAATTATTATTATCGGTTGTCAGGAAGATGGTTGAGGACGATTATGAAAAACTGGCCCGAATAATGGAGGGGCTGGATGAAGCTGAAGTACTGGATATCATGAAAATCCTTCCCCATGCTTTATCCTCAAAAGTTATCTCTGTCCTGCCGTCAAATCTTGTAGCAGCCCTTTTAATACAATTACCATCTGAATTTATTGAAAAGATTATTGGCGATCTCGATCCTCAGAGAATCAGTGATATAATCCTGAGTCTGCCGGAGGAACTGAGAAATGATTTGCTGGAAAGAACTCCTAAAAACAAAAAGAAACTTATCAGAGAATTACTTACATTTCCGGAAGACAGTGCCGGGCGTATTATGAGTAGAGATTATCTGGCATTTCATGTGGATTTAAAGGTAAAGGATGCTATTAATAAGATCAAGGCTATGGCTCGCAGAAAAGCGTCGTTCTCCTATGCCTACGTGGTCGATAAAGAGAACCAATTAGTAGGAGTATTGCGTATGTTTGACCTGATTGCAGCGCCGAGAGAGGCAACCCTGATGTCTATTATGAAAACTGATCTTTATACCATAGACAGTTTTTCAAGTAGTGAGCACGTTGCCAATGATTTGAAATCACAGAAATATTCCTCTGCACCTGTTGTGGATAGCCAGAACCGTCTGCTTGGAATTGTGCGGGCGGAAAAATTAATCCAGGAGGCACGCGAGGATGTAGCCGAGGATATCCAGAGGATGGTTGGAGTGGCGCCTGAAGAACGAACATTTTCGTCTATATGGTTTTCTCTCCGCAGGCGCCTGCCATGGCTTCATATCAATCTTGCAACTGCATTTGCCGCCGCAGGTGTAGTTGCCATCTTTGAGGATATCATCCACCAGATAACTGCGTTAGCAATCTTTTTACCGGTAGTTGCGGGGCAGGGAGGCAATGCGGGCGCTCAGACCCTTGCTGTTGTTATGAGAGGGTTGGTAATGCGGGAAATCCCCAGGGGCAGGTTTAAGAGTCTGCTCATGAAGGAGGCAGGTATTGGAGCGCTTAATGGAGTTATTATTGGTCTGGTAACCGCCGTGATTGCCTGGTTATGGAAGGCTAATCCATTTCTGGGAATAGTAGTTGGTTTAGGGATGATAGTAAATCTGATTGCGGCAGGTTTAGCCGGAGCAGCAATTCCAATCGTGATGAAAAAACTTGGAGCAGATCCTGCTCAATCATCAAGTATTATCTTAACAACAGTAACTGATGTAGTGGGATTCTTTGCTTTTCTGAGCTTTGCCGTGATGTTCCATGAATTCCTTATTTAACATTCCCCGTTTTTGCTTTTCTTCTTCTACCTGAATTGAGAGATTTTATTTTACATGCCGTAGTAGCCGCTGGCTTTAGCCTGCGTTTTACATCACCTGATGGATTTGTGTAAGTTACGCAACCTCAAGGTTGCGGCTACGAAATCGCTCAATTTAGATTCTAATAACTGAAAGAGTATTATTATGCATATCTTTTCTCAATGAAAACATGTTAATGTAACCATATCGTGTATAGTAAGACCGAATTCAATATGCCATTATGGCGTATACACATCTATATAATTGTATTGACAGTCATATTGACATAGCGTTTATATGCAAAATATCATTTTCAGTGTAAACAATTTATCTTGTCAATAACATAAGTGACTATGACACTAAATGATACAAATATTACTATTAAATTGGTATGAAAATTGTGTATATAAAGAAAAGACTGTTTTATATAATTCTGTTTTTTTAATAAAAATATAAAGTAGGAGTTCCACAAATGGAACAGCAGTTTGCGCCTCTTGAATAAATATCCTATAAAGATCAAACCTGTCAAGAAGGAGATGAAGAGGAAAATGATTGTCCTCAAAGAGAATATCCGGGAGGACAATCTGTTAATGAGGAAGAAAGGCAAACTGATAATTAATAGATGTAGAAAAATGCTCCCTGCTTTTGTATAGCAGGGAGCGTCCGAAAACAAATATTCACAGATGGAGAATTAAATGGAAAAGAAAATAGAGACTATACCAATTCATTACAATAAAATACTTGATAAACTTAAGACGTTTGAAAGAATAATCATCATATCTCTCACCATTATGATGGTGTTCGTTGTTTTTATTTCAACAGTGAGGCTTGGTTGGTGGCTTGTAACAAAAATAATTGAGCCGCCATTTTTGATGTTTAATATCGAACAACTGTTTGTAATCTTTGGTTTCTTTCTCATGGTCCTCATAGGAATCGAGCTTCTGGAGTCACTGAAGGTATATATAAAGGAAGACAAGATACAAGTAGAAGTAATTTTTACAATCGCTTTAATAGCTGTGGCTCGTAAGGTTATAACTTTGGATCTAAAAAAACTTCCGGACTGCACACTTATAGGAATTGCGTCTATAATCTTATCTCTTGCTATAGGATACTTTCTAATTAAAAGAGTTCACATCAATAACAATATAACAAATACGTAAATATGCAGATTGTACTGTTTTAGCGGCCAGCCTTTTTGGCTGCGTATTGTCACATCATAGAATAATCAAACGCAGGCAGGGTATATGCGGGATTATCCACCTGGGTCTAGTAATGAATCCCGTAAAATAAAGGAGGTTTATTATGGCATTAGTAAAATGGGATCCATGGCGTGAAATCGAGGATGTGTTCGACCGTTACAACAGGGCGGTTGGTTTGCCTAGAAGCGGAAGCCGGGAAGTGATGACTGCCGGCGACTGGTCTCCTCGTGTTGACATCGTTGAAAATGATAACGAGTTTGTCATAAAAGCGGAGATTCCCGAAGTCAAAAAGGAGGACGTTAAGGTTTCTGTCGACAATGGAGTTCTGACCTTAAAAGGAGAGCGAAAGCAGGAGAAGGAGGAAAAGGGCAAAAAGTTCCATAGAGTAGAAAGGTATTTTGGTTCCTTTACCCGCAGCTTCACCCTTCCGGAAAACGTAGATGAGTCTAAAGTCAAAGCCAGTTTCAAAGATGGCATGCTGAGTCTTCAGATCCCGAAGACTGAAAAGGCAAAACCAAAAACGATAGAGGTTAAGATTGATTAGGACTTGTCGTACCAACAGATGCATGCCCAGCCAAATGGGTAAAGTGTCTACACTTTACTCATGCGGCTGGGTGCGTTCTCCTCATTTCTCTGTTACCCCTTAATAACGCGGTAAATTTGAGTGGATAAATACCAGTGGTATTTACAATACAATTAACGTCAATATAACCAACATAGCCTTCTTCTTTCAACCTGGATTCCAGTTTCTTTACTTTCAATAAAATATCTTACCTCATGGCCTTCCTTTACCACCTGCCAGGCTATGTCATTAATTAATCCGTCTATTCAAACAAATAAGAATTTTTCTTTTCCATAAGCTACGAGAAATATATAATCTCTTTTTCACTTTGTATCGTATTTTCTTGTATATTCCAATACACAAATTACAAACAAAACCCAATTACGAAAATCTTAATGATCAAAAATATTAGATTTCACCTGTCCCTTTAGATATCATATATAGCGAGTTTTATGAATTTGGTCATTCGATATTGTAATTTGTTTGTAATTTACCTGCCTGTAATGTGCACGGCAGATAGGGATTTGTTATTTGTAATATAACGACTTAATTGAGAGGGTAGCGAACTAAGTCCAACACTATATAATTCTATTATCCTTTTACAAGCTGAAAAACATGAGCGCCATGTATAATAACATTCAAAAGATTAAGATACGTAAGACATTGAAAATGTCGATTTATGAAGGCAGTTTCTCAGGTATTTCAACTTCAATCTTTGAATATTTTATCCGCCCGCTTGCACTCTTTCTGAATGCAAGTGTTTTTCAGATTGGCGTGTTATCATCAATTCCACATTTACTGGTAAGCGTTACACAACTCTGGCTTCCGGATTTCCTCAAACAATTTAAGAGCAGAAGGAACTTTGTCTCTCTTTGTGCCCTTATTCAAGCCTTAATGGTGGTTCCCATAATATTAGTACATTTCGTACCAAAACATATGCAAATCCCGCTGTTAATAGCATTCTTCTGTCTATACACGATTATAGGTTCTATGACTGTACCTGTCTGGGCGTCCCTTATGTCTGATATTGTTCCAGGAAAAATAACGGGCTTGTATTTCGGCAAAAGGGAAAGGATAGTAGGAATTTCTTCGCTTGCATTCATTTTATTAATGGGTTTTCTGCTTCAGGGGCGTTTGCAGAATATAATCTGGGGGTTTGCAGCGATTTTTACCTTTGCATGCATTTTTAGAATAATTTCATCATGTATTCTGATGATACAATACGATACTCCTCTTCATGTAAAGTCTGAACATCACTTTTCATTTTTTCAATTTCTCAGGAGGTCAAAGACTGGAAACTTTGGTAAATATGTCTTTTTTATATCCGGGATGTCTTTTGCAGTATTTTTTGCCGCGCCATATTTCACCGTATATATGCTCGAAAGAATACATTTCGGATACATTCAATACATCATTATAAGCGCAAGTCCTCTTCTTTTTGGTCTTTTATTAAAGCCTGTATGGGGGAGGGTTGGAGATAAATTTGGTAATCTATTTGTAATCAGGATTTGCAGCATTGTGATTTCACTTATTCCTGCCGCATGGCTTGTCTCGAACAATTTTTATTATCTCTTAATTATACAAATCCCTTCCGGACTTGTCTGGAGCGGTTTTAATTTATGTACATTAAATTTTATATATGATTCTGCCATTCCGGAAAAGCGAGTACGCTGTATATCATATTTTAACGTCATGACTACGTTTTCTGCATGTGTTGGTACTTTTCTGGGCGGATGGGCAGCTTATTACGTCCCCGCATTATGGGGCGAAAGGCTTTTGTCGATTTTTGCAATCTCTGCTATCCTTAGAGGAATAACTCTCTTGTTTTTTTATAATCGTGTTAAAGAAATAAAGCGAGTAAGGCCGTTTAAATTGGAAAAAGATTATTTCAAAGACATAATCCCTGTCTTCAGACCTAACAGGGGATACATACGGCCAGTCAGCGTGGATATACATAAAGATGCCTGCGCATCCTGCCAGACCATGCAAACCAAAAAAAGAGATGAAATTCATTAAGTTATTTATATACTTCTTATCTCAGTTGAGCTGGATAAATGGATTAGGAGACGAAAATTAAGAAAGGCTTGATGTGTACAGTAATATGCTGTGTGTTTAACACAATTGACGAGGGTAAAAAGAAGTTGAATATTGACCTTTATTTCACTGCTTAGTATTAGAATCTTGGTGGTTTTTTTTTATTAAGAAATATCCCACAGCAAGAGCTACAATGAGAGCCGCAATTCCTATAATTGTAAGTTCAGGGAGTTTTGTTATATCTAAAGTTATTACCTTCCGTGCAACAGCTATTAAGGCGACTGTGAAAATTACTTCAACGTGTATCTTGTCTTCTGTTAAATACGTCTTAATTGATTCCAATAGTTCGAGTCCTATAAGGATCATGAGAAAGAAACCAAAGATTACAAATAATTCTTCAATACTGAGCATTAGAAATGGCGGTCTATTTAGCTCCTCAACCAATTTCCAGCCAAGTCCGATAGTGGAAATAAAAACAACTAAGACCATCATAATAATGAGAGCGCTGATAATCATCCTTTCGAACGTCCTAAGCTTTTCGTTTATATTGAAACTCATTATTATTTAAGGAGAAATTGTACCGAATAATAGAAGTAGTACTTGAAAACTTAACTGTATAGTAATAGATAGTCAAGAGAAAATTTTTGATTGAGCATTCAAGGTAAATGAAAGAATAAATAACTACTGGGCAGCTCTCTATGCATCACTGGTAACGTGGATTACGCCAGGCTATGGTGACATCGCATCGGTCACAACTGCCGGACACATCCTCGGGCTGGTGCTTATTCTTTCCGGGTTGATAACATGGGGCATTCTCATAGCCAACCTGACGGCCTTCCTGACCTCAAGACAGGAGGAGCAAGGCAAGGTGAATCCGTCCATCAGGGAGATACAGGTAAAACTGGCGCAGTTTGACAGCTTGAGCGAGTCAGAGCTGATTGCTTTGCGCGGGGCATTGAACGCCCTCATCGGAGATAAGCTGGGAGAAAAGCCAGACTGTACTATTTAGCGCGAATCGACCCAAAGATCATCATGATAAAATTTATTGAGCATGCATAATCTTATCCAGTCTCCCAGAGAGAACAATTTAGAGTCAATCATCAAGCATTATTTTAACAACAGCTACTGATGTAGTTGGTTTTTTCACGTTTTTAAGCATTGCCGTGTTGTTTCAAAGGTTTTTACTTTAAGAGGTAATCTCATGGACTCTATGAAAGACAAATTTCCCAATATACCGGAAAGAATAGCCGGTCTTGGCGAGTTGGCATACAATCTATGGTGGAGCTGGAATCCCGCGTCAAGGATGCTTTTTAAATCACTGGACAGGCAGGTGTGGAAAGAGAGCGTTCATAATCCTGTCAGGATGCTCAGAGAAATTCCGGTTGAAATTCTGAAATCTGCCGTAAATAATCCGGATTATCTGAAACATTATGATGAAACCATGGCTGAGTTCAACAGGTATATGGAAGCGCACAGTTGCTGGTTTACCGAGAATATTACCGGTTCAGTCTGTCTGCCCGTCGCCTATTTTTCCGCGGAGTACGGCCTGCATCACTCACTTCCCTTTTATGCCGGTGGCCTGGGCTTTCTGGCAGGAGACCATATCAAGGAATGCAGCGACCTGGGTATCCCGCTGGTTGCAATAGGGTTTATGTATCCGGAAGGTTATTTTCGTCAGAAAATCCGTGTTGACGGCTGGCAGGAAAGCGTCAATGAAACACTGGACAGGGACATCACCCCTATTACAAGGGTCTCGGATGAACAGGGAAAACAACTTGTAGTTAAAATTCCATTTATTGAACCTCCGATCCACGTTGCTCTCTGGAAAGTGGATGTCGGCCGGATTAAACTGTATCTCATGGATACGGATATCGAGATCAATGCTCCCTGGCACAGGACAATTTCATCTCAACTGTACGGTGGAGATATCGAGCATCGCCTGCTTCAGGAACTCGTCCTGGGAATCGGAGGCAGCGAGGTCTTGCGTTCAGTTGGAATAAATGATTACATATTGCATCTTAATGAAGGACACACCTCATTTGCGCTGCTTGAGAGAGTCAGAACAAGAATGGATAGGGGCGTGAGCTATGATGATGCTGCGCGGTTCACGAGGAATACATCGATTTTCACCACCCACACCCCTGTGCCAGCGGGAATTGATGTTTTTCCGTTTTATCTCATGGATAAGTATTTCAGCGGTTATTACTCCCATTTAGGATTGAACCGTGACTCTTTTCTCCGTCTGGGCATACACCCTGAAAATCCTTCCGCCGGATTCAACATGGCTGTGCTTGCCTTGAATCTGACGGCATATCATAACGGCGTCAGTAAAAAGCACGGAAAAGTTGCCAGGCAGATGTGGCAGTCTCTGTGGCCGGACAAAAAAGAGGATGATGTGCCCATTGATTACATAACGAACGGTGTGCATGTACCTACATGGTTAGAGCCCAAGATGGAAATCCTTTTCAACAGGCATCTCTGCCCGGACTGGAAACAGCATCACGATAGTCCGGACGTGTGGCAGGCCGTTGACGATATTCCTGACTGCGAACTGTGGCAGGTTTATATGTGGACAAAGACAAAGCTGGTAAACGCGGTAAGAGAACTTGCGCGCAAAAAGTGGGTGGAAGAAAAGGCTGATACCCTGAACGTGATCTCGGGAGGCACGCTTCTGGACCCGTTTGCTTTAACCATCGGGTTTGCACGCCGCTTTTCGGCATATAAGAGGGCCTACCTGATCTTTTCGGATATGGAGCGTCTGAAACGGCTGCTGAATAACCGGTGGAGGCCGGTGCAGATAATATTCGCGGGGAAGGCGCACCCCGCCGACGATGAAGGTAAAAGAATACTTCAGAAGGTTTTTGCGACTGCATGCAACCCTGCCCTGGGCGGCCATATTGCCTTTATTGAAAATTATGATGAACAACTTGCTCAATATCTTGTGCATGGCGTCGATGTCTGGCTGAATAACCCAGTGCCGCCGTTGGAGGCATCAGGAACAAGCGGAATGAAGGCGGCGCTCAATGGCGTTCCACAGCTCAGCATACTCGACGGATGGTGGCTGGAGGGTTACAACGGCAAGAACGGCTGGGCCTTTGAGGGAACAGGTTCCGATAAAGGTGATGCTGAATCAATTTATAACCTGTTGGAGAATGATATTATTCCTCTTTATTACAATCAGGATGAAGACGGAGTGCCTCACGACTGGGTCAGATTAATGAAAGAATCTATAAAAAGAGCCGGTACAGCATTCAGCGCGCGCCGGATGGTGAAAGAATACGCTTTAAGGTTTTATCAACACGCACTGAAGGCGGTATGAATAACAAGTCGTGTCATTTTACATTATATTAATACGAGTTAAAGCAGATATTAGATTTTCTTATTGGACATTATGATTATTTAGATTTAACTACGGATATGATAAATATTTTAATTCTGATAGCGGGATTTATTGCCCTGATTTTTGGTGCAAATAAACTTGTTGATGCATCTTCAAGTTTAGCATCAAAAATAGGTATTTCCAATATAGTAATAGGTTTAACTATTGTAGCTTTTGGAACATCAGCGCCAGAGTTAGTTGTTAACCTTTTTGCTTCGATCAATAACAATACAGATATTGTGCTCGGCAACGTTCTGGGAAGCAATATTTTCAATGTTTTAGTCGTTTTAGGAATAGCCTCAATAATATGTCCGCTATCAGTAAAAGCAAATACTACGTGGTTGGAAATTCCACTGAGTTTACTTGCGGCTGTTTCTGTAATCATTATGGCAAATGACACTTACCTTGACAATTCATCTGCAAATCATATCTCAAGAACAGATGGGCTTATACTGCTTTTATTCTTTTCAATCTTTCTTGTTTACAATTTGAAAATAGCCCAAAGTAGTACAAATGATGAAGAAATTGAAACTAAGAACTATACTTATCTAAAATCTATTATGTTTATAATCTTAGGGTTATCAGGATTAACGATAGGTGGTAGATTAATTGTAACAAGCGCTGTAGATATTGCCCGATCATTTGGATTATCAGAAAGGATTGTTGGGCTGACAATTGTGTCCATAGGAACTTCTTTACCCGAATTGGCGACATCAATTGTAGCAGTAAGAAAGAAAAATGTGGATATAGCTATTGGAAATGTAGTTGGTTCTAATATTTTCAATATATTTTTCATTTTAGGGATTTCAACGATTGTGACTCCATTACAGGTTAATCCTAATTCATTTTTAGATATTGCTGTAAATGTTTTTTCCAGTTTATTGTTATTTGTTTTTATTTTTACAGGCAAAGGAAGAAAACTGGAAAGATGGGAAGGCGTTTTATTATTGATACTTTACCTGTCCTACCTTGTGATGTTAATCTCCCAAAGATAAAAACACGTCACACAACAAAGGTTAAAAACGGCAAAGCTTTGTATATTTAATTCTTAAGGGTTTTCTCCCTCATAATTTGAACCAGTTCCTTGAAAGGTGATTTGAGCAGGATACTGTTAAATTGACTTCGGTAATTGTTTACGAGACTGACCCCTTCAATGGTTACATCATAAATCTGCAATTTTCCGCTGTTGCTGAGCAGGCTGAAGTCAACGGCGATCTCTTTTGCTGTGATTGTAATAAATTTGGTCTGGACTTTGTAGTATCTCTCGTCCTGGCTCTCTTTTAAAAGCACTACCTTTTCGCCGGAATACGTATCTGTATTCTTTAAATAAGTGTTTTTAACAAGCTCGGTAAATAGTTCCACATACTCCTTTCTCTCTTCAGGGGTGCGCTCTTTCCAATACTGGCTGAGAGCTCTTTTCGCCATCTCTTCCATATTAAAGATGGACCGGATCTCCTCCCATAATTTTTTCCTGCGCTCCGGCGTCTTATCCTTCCCTGCCAGTGCGGGGTCTTTGAGGACTCTTAAGCCATTGTCAATGGTCTGCTTAACAAGATCTCCCGCTTCTCCTGCCCATAAACAGGTCGATGTGACAGACAGCATAATGAATACAGCGATAGAAATAGTAAATATTTTTGTTTTGTTCTTCATGTCTATAATTCCTTTAATTTAAATTGTTAATATAGACGCAACTTTCTTAATGCACTTAACGGTACATCGGTTAGTTTCTAAATTTTTTCTAAGACAAGCCTAGAAAAAAAGCCGCTTTCGTCGGGAATATTTTCTTATTATGGTTTGATAGATTAAATTCGAAGCACGAAATCCGAAATTAGAAACAATTTTCAAATCACCAAAATTCCAATTTCAAAAACAAAAGAGTTCAAGTTCAAAATATCTTTTGTTTTGAACATTTAGAGATTTGAATATTAGATTTTTGTTTCGCATTTCGATATTCTTATTTCGGATTTTAACTAATGAAACTCCAAGAACTTACAAAACAACAACATGTTGATAACTTTGGAACTCTAAGTGCCTATCAGTAAGCGGTCTGTAGCGGTCTTCATGATCATTCAATCTTGCCAAAGGCAATATTTCCTATTAACTTCTTCAAATCAATGGGAGGTTCTGTCTCACGTATCCTACCTCCCGGCACTATTATTACGTCTGATCCTCCAGGCGAAATTTCAACGTAAGCATCTCCCAGAAGACCCATGGTGTTTATGGAAGCGATACAGTCATCATGTAATTTTATTTCATTTAGAATTTTCATGGTGACTACTGCCGCATAATTATCTAAGGTGATATTGGTCACCTTACCTACGTTGACGCCTGCTATTTTAACGTCGGTATCTTTTTTTAACCCTGTTACTGAGCTGAAGACCGCCTTTACCTTATACGTATCATTACCCGTGCCAAGAAGGTTTATCTTTCCAAGATAGATAGAAATATACGCAAGGCAAAGCAGTCCTGCTATAATGAAGATTCCAACAGCGATTTCAACACCAGGCTTTTTCATAATTTTTCTCTTTCATATCCCTTATTGGTACAAAGATAAGGAAATGAACCTCTCTTTCGAGAGGCTGGTTTTGTTTACGTAACGAATGATGGCTGAATTATAAAACTGTTATTAAGCATTTTTCTTTGTTTACCTTATAGACAGGGGGCCTTCCAATTCCCCGTGGATAAACTGATGTATAACAGGGTCTTTTGAATCCTGTATTTCCTCCGGGGTACCTTCCGCAAGAATAGAACCATTATATAACATGGCAACGCGGTCAACCAGAGAAAAGATGTCAGGTATTTCATGTGTTACCATGACTGCTGTAAATTTATAACTCTTCTGGCATGATCTTATCATTTTATGAATCGCTTTGCCAGTTAAGGGATCAAGACCTGTTGTAGGTTCATCAAACAGAATTATCTCAGGGTTCATAACCAGGCAGCGGGCCAGGGCCACCCTTTTCTTCATGCCTCCGCTTATTTCGGACGGATACTTGTTTTCCGCTCCTGATAACCCTACCTCGGCCAACTCCTCAAATACCGTTTCCCGGATTTGTGAAACCTTCATTCTTGTTTTTTCTCTGAGTGGAAAAGCTACATTTTCAAAGACCGTAAGCGAATCAAAGAGGGCGCCTCCCTGAAAGACCATACCAAATCGTTCTTTTAATCGTTTGAGTTTCAGGCCTCTGAGTTTACTGATATCCTCATTATTTATCAATATCTTGCCGCTATCCGGTTTAAGGAGACCAATTATGTGTTTTAACAGCACTGATTTTCCTTTCCCGCTGCCCCCTATCAAAGCCAGGGTTTGTCCATCATTTACCTTCAGGTTAATGCCTCGGAGTACCTCCTGTCCGTTAAAACTCTTATGCAGATTTATTACTTCAATCATTTTAAGCAACAAGAATAGACGTTAAGAAATAATCCCATATCAATATGGTGACAGAAGACAGGACAACAGCCTGTGTTGTTGACTTGCTTACGCCTTCTGCTCCGTATCCTGTAAAATATCCTTTGTAACAGCTTATCCATGTTATGAGTATTCCAAAACTTAAGGATTTATACAAACCTTCAAGGATATCCGCACTGTCAACAAAATCTTTGATACCTCCAAAATAGGTCCCGGAAGATAAACCCATTAGCCCTATACCCACAGCATATCCACCCCATACTCCTACAAAGACAAAGATAAAATTCAGGAGTGGAAGTGATATTATACCTGCAATAAGGTTAGGGACTATGAGGTATTTATATGGATTCAGCGCCATGGTATCCAGGGCGTCAATTTGCTCGGTTATTCTCATTATGCCGATCTCAGCCGCCAGGGCAGAACCTGCGCGCCCTGTAACCATCAAAGCACAGATAACCGGCCCTAATTCCTTGATCAGTGACAAAGCGACTATTGGGCCCAGCCTGGATTCAGCGCCAAATTCGGATAAGGTGAAATAGATCTGTAGGGCAAGAACCATCCCGGTAAATGTGCCGGTCAGCAGGATTACGAGTGTTGTCTTCACTCCGATAAAATAGATCTGCTTGATAACTCTTCCAAACAGATATGGTGGGAACGGAATCCAGAATACGGCCTCAGCGAGAAATACTCCTATCCTTCCTGTTTCCCTGATTACGGAGATAACAAAGGCTCCGATTATTCGAAATAGAGTTAGGATTTGACTCATTGATGTCTAAGATTTCCACCGGCAAATTTCCCGAATAAATAATACTACCGGCAGATATTAAAAATGTCAAGTTAGGCCTTCGGCAGAATCTTTACGTCTTCATTCTGTCTGATAATTAATGTCGGGTAACCTGCCCGACTTCGCTATTCAGGCGGGGAAACCCGACCTACGCATAAAAATATAATATTTTTGTAGGGCGGGTTTCTTACCCGCCGACTTTGAATTTTCTATATATCAAGACTTTTGACTGAAAATCAGGTATGTAATATCTAAATTGAGCGATTTTGTAGCCGCAACCTTGAGGTTGCGTAACTTACACAAATCCATCAGGTGATGTAAAACGCAGGCTAAAGCCAGCGGCTACAACGGCATGTAAAATAAAATCGCTCAATTTAGGTTATTGTAAATATTTGGTAACACTTATTTGAGATTCTTCATTCCGTAACGTTGCGTTCTGAATGACAAAAAACAGTGCTTTCAGAGATAACAATCCGAGGTGTTATTTTTCAAAGACAATGTGTCGCGGACAAATGTTCCTTATTCCTCGTTCCACGTCCACTTCCAATCCCGGATTTCCGGCATATCTATACCGTATTTCACGATGTATTGTTTATGTTCGATTAATTTATCCCGGATCAACTGTTTCGTATATGCCGCGATGTAGCCGAGTTTAGGCACACGGTCGATCACGTCCGCCACGAGGTGAAAACGATCAAGGTCATTGCGGACAACCATGTCAAATGGAGTGGAGGTGGTGCCTTCTTCTTTATATCCCCTGACGTGGAGGTTCTTGTGATTTGTCCGCCGGTAAGTCAATCGGTGAATGAGCCATGGGTATCCGTGATATGCAAAGATGATAGGTTTGTCCGTTGTAAATAGCACATCAAAGTCCTTGTCCGGGAGTCCGTGGGGATGTTCTTCACTTGACTGAAGAGTCATGAGATCAACAATGTTAACTACCCGTATTTTAAGGTCCGGTACATGCTGGCGGAGCAGATCAACGGCAGCCAGGGTTTCCAGAGTGGGTATGTCACCCGCACAGGCCATTACAACGTCAGGCTCGGTTCCCCTGTCATTGCTCGCCCATTCCCAGATACCGATTCCGTAAGTGCAATGCTTGATGGCGGCATCCATGTCAAGCCACTGCTGCTGCAACTGTTTTCCTGCCACAATCACGTTGACAAAATCACGGCTCCGGAGGCATTTGTCTGTTATAAACAATAATGTATTTGCATCAGGAGGCAGGTATACGCGGATGATGTCCGCTTTCTTGTTACAGACATGATCGATAAATCCCGGGTCCTGATGGCTGAATCCATTATGGTCCTGACGCCAGACATGTGAAGTTAAAAGATAATTGAGCGACGCTATCGGGCGGCGCCAGGGGATATCTTTTGAAGTTACCTTAAGCCACTTGGCATGCTGGTTAAACATTGAGTCCACAATATGGATAAACGCCTCATAGCTGGAGAACAGGCCGTGACGTCCGGTAAGCAGATAACCTTCAAGCCAGCCCTGGCATGTATGTTCGCTGAGGATTTCCATCAC
>JAIQZU010000047.1 GCA_021776915.1 Candidatus Scalindua sp.
TGCAGTGACTTCGGTTTTGCTTGCATAAAATCCTCCAGTTTTTGTGTGTTTTTGCGTATTTCCTTGCAATTTTAACATACTCAAAAACGCTTGTCTCCCTTTATTTATACGGGTCAGAGGTTTATTTCAAGGCCAACTATTGTATGTATGGCCTTATAGAAATGGCGTATTAAATCCGGGTCATCTGTGTTTTCAAGGATGTCCTGGATAAACTGCCTGATATTCAGATTGTAGGTGATAAAGTCATTTATCCCGGTAACTTCACCGTTGGCGATTTTTTTCTTTACCTCAAAGTATCGTTTCCATCGGCCTATGGTCTCCCGCCAGATTTCTGTAGGCAGGGCATATTCCTCGGGAGTCTTGATATTCCACGCCTTTCTGCGATCGAGCAGTTCAGGCCTTTGTGTGTCAAGGCCGATTGCGATATTTTCAGGGATATTCTGATCTTCAATCTTTTTCGGACTACTACCGTTAGAAGCTTTATAGACCCCTTTCTTGACTGCATCATAAATGTATGTGTCACCGCTCTCTTTAAGAAATGTCCATAGATAACCGTCACTTTTAAATGCCTTCGGATATTCTCTCTTTACCTTATCAAACAGAAAGGGGATGATGGTGTTTTTGCCGATGTAATCTGTTATATCCTCTCTGGTATAGTAGGCGCCCATCGCAGCTCTATCATTTATATACTTCTCAAAGATATATCCTATGACATCGGGGTTGATATCCCGACCGGAAGCTTCAACACTTGTGTCAAGGTGCCAGTTCCACTGGTCAAAGAAGTTGAATATTCTTTCAAAGGCATCGTCTCTAATCTTAATCTCATCAAACTGCCTTTCCAATACGTGAACATCAAAGAGACCTCCATCAAGATAGGGAATATTTCCTAAATCGACAGTTAATTTCCTGGTTTTCTGAGGCTGTCCGAGTCCCTGATGAAATAGCTGAAGGAGAAAATCGCGATAAAAACTATAAAATACGTTTTTCCCCTCTTTCTGCTTTACCTCTTTCAGTTTGTTCTGAAGATAATTCAAATCGTTATCAAGATACCCTCTTTTCTGTATAAAATAGCAGAACATGAGCCTGCTTAACATCAAAGACGCATACCACTGTTTGTTCTTATTATCCTGAATCTTTATCGTGTCGTCTATCCCTTCAATAAAATCGAGAAAAGAGGTGTGATGTTTTTTAAACTCATCATAAAACTTCTTTGTGACTTTTTCAGTGTTTTTACCGAAACCTTCTTTAAAACGTGCGATTACATCAACCAGTGTAATATTTTCTTCTTCGTCCAGGGCAAAGAGCAGTCCTCTTGCTCTCTGGTAGAGGATTTCGGGATCTTGCTCTATGTTGTATGGGATTTCGTGAACTCTTTTTGGCTTGTCCTTTTCATGGATAACAAACTGCCATATCTGTTTTGTCTTACCCCTGTTTTCATAAATAATCAGATGTTCCTAGTGAAGCTTGCTGAATTGATTCTCAATTTTTTTTCTTGAAGATTGAAGCGGGATTTCCCCATTTTCGGCAGACGGGCACAGGACTATGACAAAGCCTCTTTTTTCCACAAGACCTGAGAGCTTGAAGACTTCGTCATCCACTCCTGACGGATTCTCCTTAGAATAATTGTTCCAGCCTAAATCTATGAAGAGTTTTTTGAAGTCAAATGATTTGATGTAGTTTGAGAATTTCTTTTTATTCAATATCTGTAATTCCCAATGAGCAAATTATCTTCGGTTCTTTATGTACTATTTCATCTTCATCCTTAATGCTCAGCTTGCCTTCGTCACGGAGAGATACAATAAGAGTGCCCAATTCCTCATCAGAAATACCCATCTTCAGTTGCCGATTAATGGTTTCTCTGGCGTATTCCCTGAGAGGAAAATGATATATGTCTTCTACACTACGCTTTAATTCCTCCGTTACAAAGAGGGTATCTTTAAATGCTTCGATGTGACGGGTGAGACGCATATAGGCTCGATACCTGGCGCCGTTCTTCTTTCCCAACTGTCCTCCTATCGTATCATCAACTTTTTTGATATGTTTGATTGCGGCAGAGACAAGATCGTGGTGGCAATCCATCTTAGGCAGAGCGGCCTCATCAGGCTCGCATTTTAACGCCTTTAATATCGTAAACTGGGATTGTGTTACAATGTTCTTTTCAGTATCTATCCAGGTAAGCACATCATTGTCCTGCGCTGTCTTTGAATAGACAATAGCGCCTATTGTCTGTTCTGCATCTACCCTTTTTTTTGATGAATATATTACATTTGACAGATCAGGGATAATCTTTTTGAGCTGAGGGTCGTCATCGGTGGCATTTTTCCAGATTTGAAAGGCATACGATGCAAGATCCACTTCGTTATCATCCTCATCATCAAGGATACCGGATTTTTCATTGTATAAGTCTCTAATATTTACCGGATCGCCATCAAAAAAGACCTCATCCGAACCAATCGTTTCAGCGTTTTCTCGTATTCTATGCTGCAGTCTCCCGCGCAAATTTATAATATCCTCCACACCATCTTCAGGGAGAAATGAATAACAGTATATCTTGTCAGATTTCTGACCGATTCTATCCACACGGCCCGCCCGCTGTATTAACCTTATAATCGCCCACGGTAAATCGTAATTGACGACAATATGCGCATCCTGAAGATTCTGTCCTTCGCTCAAGACATCCGTTGATACGAGAACCCGAATTTCATCTGCCTTAGGTATCGAATCTCTTTTGTCATTACTGACTGGACTGAAGCGGTAGGCTATTGATGTCGGGTCTTCCATGTCGCCTGTAACATATTCAAAACCTTTAATTGCGTCTTTTACATTTTTATTTATATATTTCGCGGTATCTGAATATTGCGTAAATATGAGTACTTTTTCTTTCGCGTGCGTATAATTACACAGTGTTTTTAAGGCGATAAGTTTGCGGTCACTTGATGGATCCCAGCTTTTATTAATAGAAATAATTTCAAGGAGAAGCCTGTTATCATTGAGGAGGTCTTCTCTGAGAGTCTCTGAAAAGAAGACACTCCGTATCCAGTCATACTGCTTTTTATGTTTCTGCACTAATGACAGGTAGAACCCCTGTGCGTTCTTCTTATATTTATCCTCTGAGTCCAATATTTCTGTGGCAGTATCATCATCGGTATCAGTAAAAAGAAAGTCGTCAATAATTGCGGTCTCCTGCTTGCCGACAGGCAATGGTTTATTGTTTTCGATAGCATAAAGGAAAAGATAATTACGAAGTAATTGTCTGCTGACTGATAATAAGAATGAGTATCCGCTACTCTCAAGTCTCTTAAATAAATTAGTACGGGCAAAGCCTTTCAGTTGTGTTCCTGCGCGGCTGAGGTTTTCCAGGATTACGGCTTCCTGTTGTTCAATGCTTTCATTCGGATTTTCCTCTATATATGCCTTTTGTCCTAAACCGTATCTGGGAAGTCTCATTTTATCAATAATATCAACAACTTCTTTTGAATATAGTCTTGGATACTGATCATCTTTATCACTCTTTTTAAATGAAAAATCTACTCTTTTGGGTATTCTTTCCGGAAAATATTGCTTTGACCCATCGGGTAATTTTAGATAAGGTTTTCCTGTCTCTTTGTCTATATCCGCATGATTATTTTTAATAAAGCTTCTTGTTCTTCTGACGAGAAACAGGCGCATCAATTCGTTCCAGTCATCAGAAAACATGCTTTTTTCAAAGGCTGCGATAGTGTTTTCACCGGTTTGATATTGCGCGCGAAACTGGACTCTGCCGCCAATGCTTTCAATAAATCGTTCAGGGCTGATACCGAGGTTTTCCTCTTCATCGATAAAGAGCCTTAATTGATTTCCTAAATCAGAATACGATTTATTATATGGCGTTGCGGTAAGCATAATTACTTTACTATCGTTGAGTTGAATATACTCCTGTAAAGCGCGGTATCTTTTGCCTTCACGGTTACGCAGGTTATGGCTTTCATCCAATATGACAAGGCGGAATCTTCTTTCACTTCCAAGTTTTGTCTGGGCCTTTGTTATCGACATCACCTTGGCACGCAACTGATATTTGTGCGCATAGTCTTCCCACATGTGAACCAGATTTTTCGGGCAGATTATTAACGTTTCAAGAAAGAAATCATCCTCAAATATCTTAGCAAGAGCAGTTGCGGTTATTGTTTTCCCAAGACCAACAACATCTCCGATAATAACTCCGCCTCTTTTGTGCAGGTGATGGGCTGCCACTTTCACCGCATTTGCCTGATAGGTAAAGAGCTCTTCCTGAAACCTTTTTGATAATGAAAATTCCGAAACACCTGCCCGTGCTTCACTTGATAAGTGATATGCCGTCTTGAGATAGATGTAATACGGCGGTATCTCTTTTTCAGATGCCCAGCTCTGATCCAATATTTCAACCAGTTCATTTGAAATATCAATAGACCAGTGATTCTCCCACCTGTCCTGGAACCACTTTGCCAGTTTCTTTGCGGCATCCTGTTCAACAACATCAACGTTTAATTCTCCCTGTTTTGAAATACCGGCAAAGGTAAGATTGCTGCTTCCGACAAAACCGATAACAGGACTGTTATAATCCTCACGAAAAGCAAGATAAAGCTTGGCGTGGAGAGGATATTCCAGATGTAATTTAACTTTTACTTTTCCACTCTTAATCTGTGTTGATAGTTTCCTGAGAGCTATTTCATCATTGTTATTTGGCGTGCCTATAGTCAGTTGTTCCCGTAATTCTTTAGCCAGTTTCTTCTTGTATTCAATAACCCTGGCATTATCTATTACATCATTCTCATCTTTAGAAAAAAATTTTTCCAGTGTCTCCATAGGCTGATGCTGCATGCCTATTAGAATGCGGCAAAAGTACTGATTATCATCGTCGCATTCTTCAGAAAGATAATCGCCGGATAATTTATCAACCTGTTCGTATAGCTGTGTCCAGCCCCTCAGGTTAAAATACCCAATACAAAAATCAGCCCTTTTAGATTTCTCTAAAGTCTTATTCAGGCCTTCTTTTAATATGTTTTCTATGTTATCAAATATTGTTGGCATGTTTTTTATCTATTTGACGAAAAAGGAACCGCGCCTGCGAATATAAATGTATATGAAAAATCTTACTCGTATAAACAAGTAAAACTATCTTTTTGAAGATATTTAAAATATGGTAAAAGTGATCTGTAGCTGCTGCCAAGTGATCGTTATTATAAAAGAGTGGGGGTGTTTTGCAAGACAAAAGACATTAGACACGAATTTCCCCCGGACAAACAGCGCTCCCCGGACTGGAAAGCGCCGGGGACAAGCGAGGGCGAGTAAAAGGCACGGATTGACACTAAAAGAAAAAGAAGAGGTCAAAGGCAAGGAAGAGAAATAAGAAGATGCTTTAATAGTTCGGAGCTCGGAGTGGGGGAGAAGATAGACTCAGAAGTTAAAGGCATGAAGGAAGATTTACCGCACCCGTCCTGCCAGAAAAGAGTTTTTGTTTTTGTCAGTTTCTGGTTACTTTAGAAAGGAGTTTTGGCGGAAAGGAAACAAGTGGATGGTCACAATCTGTTTCTTTTGCCTTAAGATCTTTACAAATTGCCATTAAATCATAATTGAATTTAGCTGCGTGAGCATCTCTAATCTGTCTAACTTCTTCCACTATTGGATCTTTTTTCATTTTAAAATTTAGGAACTAAAGAATTGAAAAGACTGACTCACGCAAAGACGCTGAGAACGCAGAGAAAAACTAAAATACAGGTGAAAAGATTGACGATTTGAGAATTTAATCAAAGAGGTCTGAATGTGTGCCAGTTCTTTCAAATATTATCTCTTGTTCTGTTGTTTTATAAATCAAGAGCCAATCTGCTTCGACATGACACTCTCGTCTGCCTTTATAATAACCAATCAGCTTGTGATCTCTGTGCTTGACATCAAGATGAATCCCATTTACAAGATCGCTCATTGTGTTTTTGATCTTTTTTGATGACTTTCCACGCTTTTGCATTCTTTTCAAGTCTTTTGCAAATTGCCTTGTATATATTAGCTTTAACATTAGATTCTCAATTTGCTGAACATGTCTTCGGCATCCTCACAGCGTACAAGATTCTTACCGGCATCAGTATCTTTTAAAACCTTTCCAGTTACTTTATTGGGTACAACCACGTTAAAGGGTAAGCCATTTCGCAATTTAACCTGTTTATAAAAAAGGTTGATTGCCTCAGTTGTCGATAGTCCTAATTTTTCGAAAAGGCCTTCAACATCTCTCTTTAATGAAGGATTGATTCGTGCCCTTACTGTACCAGTTTTAGCATTGCTCATTGTTTTGATCTCCTTTGTTATAAATATAATTTTCTTCAGTCAGAATAGCCCATATGCGCTACAAATGCAATATAAAAGAATATTCACCGCTCCCCGGACTGGAAAGCGCCGAGGACAAGGAGACGTTGAGAACGCAAAGGAAAAACCAGAAAAATTAGCCACAGACTTTCACAGATAAATACAGAAGTTAAGGGCGAAAAAGATATTTAACCACGGAATCCCTGGACAAAAGACACGAATTTCCCCCGGACAAACAGCGCCGAGGGCGAGTAAAAGGCACTAATTGACACTAAAAGAGAAAGCAGAGGTCAAAGGCAAGAGAAGAAAAGTGAGATTAATCACGGAAACCCGCCCCTGCCAGAATGCACGTCGGGCCGGCGAACTTACTGGTCAGGCGGGCCACGCTAAGCGGGGCGGGGGAACCGGGAATTGGCATATCGCCTTCTTCCGGGTTAACCCTCCTGTTAAGTGATTTCCTCTAATATTTCTTCGTCACCATCAATGGAATATTTAGAATCGGTTACATATTCGAAGTCAGTATTTGCGCCAGTCCAGGGACCGTATGCTGTCTCTTGTGAGTCTATCATATGCATTTGCGTTGTCCTGTACTTTAACCTTGCCATTCTCAGAGCGTTATCTGATTCTTCTGCCCGCACGATTAACGCACCCTTGAAAGAGCTTCCTTCCCAAACTTTAGAATCTGGGTTCCTTGGTATTAGCTTGTATATTTTCATTATCTTGCCTTTCCTGTGTATGTCAAAAAAGTGGTAAGTTGACAACCCCTTTCAGTTTAGTGAATCACCATCAGGGTTGATTGTCACTGAGTGGGATCATGGAGTTGTAATATCGAGCAACTCCACCGTAAAGATCAAGGTCTGGTCAGGGCCTATGCCTGGTGGGCCATTTGGACCGTAAGCTAATCCTGAAGGAATATAAAATTCATATTTACTACCAACATTCATAAGCTGTAAACCTTCAGTCCACCCTTTGATGACTTGATTTAATCCAAACTCTGCCGGTTGATTACGGTTGTATGAGCTATCAAACTCCTTGCCGTTAATCAAAGTGCCGCGATAATGCACTTTAACTTTATCGGTGGCCTCAGGCGTAGCGCCATCGCCCGCGGTTATAACTTTGTATTGTAAACCGGAAGCGGTTACATTAACGCCATCTTTCTTTTTATTGGCAGCAAGAAAAGACCGGCCAATTCTGGCGTTTTCAGTTCTTGCAGCATTTGTTGCAGTTTGTGTTTTTTTCCTTTCCCTCTGCTCCCAGGCTATCATGAATGAACTAATCTCGGCCAGTGACATCGCAGGTTCACTTCCATTTATGGTCTCATTCAAGCCTCTGGCAAACAATTCTATATTCACTTCTATTTCACTCTGCTTACTGAAATTACCAATTTGAGTACCAAGGACATAGCTGATCTTTTCAGATTCCGACCAATTGGCTGCAGCACTTGCAGAATTCGCATCATTCTGCGCAGTAGTAATGCCTGAAATAATAAACAGCATTGTAACAGACAATATCATAATTCTTAGTTTCACAGTAAACTCCTTAAGCTCGTAAGTTTTAAAATATAAAGTTTCATAATCCAGGTAAACCTGATAATGCATAATGATATCAAATAAATCCTGCATGGCAAGAATATATGAAAGATATGTGAAAGATAAGACGGAGACAGGAATTATGATTGAAGAATTTCCACCTGACAGAGTGGTGAGGGGGGTGGCTGACTGGCAGGGAAGAATTTAAGTATTGAGGAATTAAGAAACAAGAAGCGTGTAGAAGCCTCAAGTTAGGCCTTCGGCGAAATTTTTATGTCTTCATTCTTTCTGATAACAAGTGTCGGGTAAGAAACCCGACCTACGCGTAATAATTTAATATTTTTGTAGGGCGGGTTTCCCCGCCTGAATAGCGAAGTCGGGCAGGTTAC
>JAIQZU010000048.1 GCA_021776915.1 Candidatus Scalindua sp.
GCTTCTCTTTTCCGTACTGTCCAGATAAGAATCTGAGATCATCCGAAGCCCTTTGCCTATGAGCGTGTTGTGAAACTCTCTCTGCTTCTTAAGCTCGCTTTCTTCTCTGTACTTTTCGGGTAAACCGTCCTCCATCTCTACGAACCTCTTGTGGTGCAGACTGGCGGCATATACGTGCCCTCCTGTTAATTCAGAGTCAAATTTCTTCGCTATCGATATACCTAAATCTGAGCTATAATCAGAATATTTTGAATTATCCAACGGAACAAATATCTTTTTATACAACCTTATACTCCTTAATCAATTGATACTAAAAGTTGTTGGGCGGGGTGAGTATGCAACCTCAAGGGCCTGCCCTGAACTTGATTCAGGGTTGCGGCTACTCATGACATTTATAACTATTTTCTTTCTGAAGCCTCTTCTATACCCAATTTCTTCCATTCATTTATTGCAACAAATACAAGGAATGAGCACGACAAAATTAAAACACTCCATATAATCGCTTTTGGAGCTCCTTTACTTCCCGCCTCTGTCACAGCAGCTTCTTTCTTCACTGCCGGTTCTTCTCCATCTTTTGACTTTGAGATAGTCAGTCCTCTCAAATATGCTATAAGACCCTTTATACTGTCTTCACCAAGTGTATTGCCCCACGGAGGACACAACTCAGATTTCTCCATCGCAGCAGAACCTTTAGAAATAAAGTTAAGCAGGTAATCATCAGTAAGCGCCGCCATATACTCTACATCCGTTAAATCCCGAGGACTTGGTTTAAGATCTATGGTAAAGAATATACCCTTACCATTGGCATTTTCACCATGACATGGACTGCAATAATATTGAAATGTCTTTTTCGGAGTGGCTAAATAAGCTTTTTCTTTTTCTATTAATGATATGAATGGTTCTTTTTCTTCTGAACAATCAGCAGGCTTTAAAACCATTCCTATCATAAAGATGAAGCACACGACTCCAGTTACATAATTTCTCACAAACATTCTTATACCTTTCAATCTATTCCTTACTCTGGCAAGACATCAGGAAATGTGTTATTGCTATCGCCTCTTCGTCAGTAAGGTTATAATTTGGTTCCACCGCATCTGGCACTTCCAGATGCGGGTCTTTTAAATGGTAAAAGATAAAGCCATTTTCAAGTCGGTCACCAACCCTCTGCAGGTTAGGGCCAACGACGCCTCCATCACTTATCGCATGACAACTTCTGCAACCTTTTGCATCGTACAATTCTTTCCCTTTGTTTATCTCCTCTTCTGTAGGTTCAACATCGGCATAATCTTCTAAAGGAATCTTCTTATTTATGAAATATTTCTCAATAAATTTTACCGCTGTTTCAGCCTCTTCAGCACTCATATTAAATTTTGGCATCTGTTTCAACAATGGGCGTATAATATCCGGAGTCTGAAGGAAATCCCTTATCCATGACTCCTTAAGCTTGCTTCCCTCATGGGTTAACTCAGGAGCAAAAGCACTGCCCTTCCCCTGAATATTATGACAAGTCAAACACATAATATCATTTAATAACTTTTCGAAACCTTCTTCCGGCTTATCCGCTTTCTCATTAATTGGTAACAATTCAGATATACCTTCAATTTCATGACAAAGGACACATCGTTTTAACTCAATGATTGCTTTCCCTTTCTCAACCAATGATCCCTGTGTGATTGTAGATGTTTCATCAGGTGTCTCTATTTCTGGTTCTTCATTCACACTCTCAATTGATCCAGACCCTTCATCTTCATCATCTTCCTCTGGTTTAAAATCCCAATCTCTCATGATGAATTCTACTAATTTTCTTAAGTCTTTGTCATCAAATCTATATCTCGACATCTGAGTATAACGAAAATAGCTTTTTGGCTCTTTAATCCACTGGTACAACCAATCGCGGTTTACCTTGTCAGCTATTGTTCCAAGGTCCGGTCCTACTCCGATAGCGCCACCACCTCCTTTTACCGGATGGCACAGATTACATCTGGCACGCCCCCAAACACCCTTACCTCCCGAAACCAGTTCATCCATCTTTTCATATTCTTCATCACTCATGTCCTCATCTGATTTCATCAAATACGAGTCCCATTCCTGTTTAGGAAATTCCTTGTCTGCAATACTTTCTAAATAAGCCAAAACCGCTTCAATTTCATCGTCACTAAGTTCAAGCTTAGGCATTCTTGCACCAGGCACCAAATCCTCAGGATTTGAAATCCACCTTTTAAGCCATTCTCTATTAGCCTTATGTATAACATTCTTAAGAGTAGGGCCATTCTTAGGTCGTTTATAAGGATCTTCAAGTTCAAAGGGCAATTGTTTATACTGTTTCTCTCCTCTGTACAGCTCTTCCAATTCTAAAAGGAGAGGATCAGGCTCTAATGAACCAGCAAAAATAGTTATATTGAAACTGTTGCTAATTATAAAATATGCTAATACAAAAAATGAAATGGCAATTGTTCTTTTTCTCATTGTTATTATTTTAATATAAAATTTATTTTAATGTTCTATCGATTCCGGTTGTCGAGGCTTGACACCTGCAGTTTCGTATTCACCCATTGTAATTTTCCAGATTTGCTCGTCCGTCAGAGCATCTTTCCATGCAGGCATAGCAGAATCCCACGGTGTTGATTCTCCAGGAAGAGCAGGTCCTCCTTCTTTAATTCTCCAAAAGGCAAAACTTTCCACTACAGTTGCTATCGTGCCAGGGTCGGTAAAATTGATAGGTCTTAGACGAAACGCATTTGCCAGAGGGCCATTACCATCGGCCTTAGACCCATGACACGGACGACAATTCTGTTGATACATTATCTTACCTTCTTCTGTATATCTTCTTGTTGCCTCTTCGTCTACGTGTGCATATGGATTTTCCAATTTCTCAAACTTTTGCGGCAAAGCAGGGTGCTGGATACGCAATTCTACAGGCGATGCTGTCCCGGGCGCAGTCCCGGAGTATACAAACCATCCTACCAAAAGTGGAAATGCCGTGATTATTGCAAGCTGAAGTATCTTTTTTGCCTTGTCATCACCTGCAGGTAATATAAAACTTAAGAAATTTTCCCATCTTTCATTACTGGTTGAAACAAATACTAATCCTGCCAGGACAGCTAAAATCATATACCATATAATTAGAGTACTCGGCGTTGGCATAGAGTGTCCCTTTGCCAACAAGACCTTGAAAATATATGGAGAAATAAATTTTATTAAGATAAAAACAACAATGAAAGAGACAATAACCCATATCATCAAATACGAATTTTTTTTCTTTCCCATTTATAAAATACCCCTCATAAAACTTCTTTATCTATAACATTACAAAATTACAAAAACTTTATTTCAAACTCAGCAGATATGAAATTATCCCATAAAAATCATCTGTTGTTAACATCTTGCTGAAATTACCAGGCATCATTGAGATATCTTGTTTCTGCATCTGTGCAATCTCGTCAGGGTAGAAAACATATTCTGCTATCTCACCCTCTTCATCAACTAATAACACTATTTCTTCTTCATCCTGACTCTGAATAATTCCATTATAAGCCATACCATCGGTAGTTATCAGGTACATAGTTTCAAAACCCTTAACTATTATCTCGCTTGGTTTAAGTATTGACTCTATTAGATATTGGGGCGTCTGCACTGCCCCTATACCCGTAAGATCAGGACCTACCTTTGTTCCTTTTCCATTTACAACATGACACTTTGAACATCCAATATCCAGTGTCTCATCAAAAAAGATATTCTCGCCGACAGATGGATCTACTTCTATTGGAGGAATCCACGGCGTTATCCCCTTCTTTGACGCTTCTGGAATCTTATCCTTAAACTTCATTACTGCGCCGATATCCGCCTCTCCTCCCAGTGTTTGCAAATATGCAAGTACAGCCATAATCTTTTCACGTCCTAACATTATTGGAGGATCATATACCTTTGGCATTATCTTATCATACCCTTTAACTATGTGTGCATTCGGGTCGACTATTGATTCAACCATATATTCCAATCCGGAACCCATACCTCTTTCCTTTGCCCTTTCCTCTGCCTTTGACGCAAGACCTTCCTGGTTTGGACCCCTTGTTGCGCTTCCGGATGTGCCAACACTATGACACGTATGGCACTGTCCCTCTCCCCAGTATATCTTCTCTCCAGCCTCGGGATTGACTCCAGTAGCCCCTTCACCACCGCCGCCGCCAGATATGCCTGTTACGTAGACACAAACATAGCCAAAGAAACCTAAAATAATTAATGTAAATACTGTTGCGTTAACAATACTCTTATTCCTTTTTACAATCACTTCACCATCGGCAATAGAAGGAACCTTTACAGTTTCAAGTGTTTCACCAGAAACAATAGAAGGTTTTACTTTCTTCTTATCACCAAGACCTGCAAGCCAGAATACGAACGTCACCAGACCTAGGAAAAGCACCACAATCAAGCAGATTACCCAACCCATATACGAAATACTCGGCGTAAATGCCCCTTCAGATGTATCCTGCATAAAACCATAAATATGCCAGTTCATTCTCAGGCCTGAACGGACGTAACCCATCAGTCCCATAGTTGTCACAATTGCTACACAGAGAAGCAACAAAGCATATTGTGCTCTTATAGGTATTTTCCCCCACCTAATAGCTCCCACTTCCTTCGCATTCTTAAAAAGATAAACATCTACAACAGTAGTTACAATCAAACAACTTATGACTATTGAAACCTGTGTAACCGATAGATATCCCAGAACTACATTTGCCTTCTCCATAACGACAAAACCGTAGTAAGCAAAATAAATAACTGCGATAGCTGTAGTTACACCAAGCAAGAAAGTTTGTGCAAATTTACCCTTATTTATAAAAACCAGAACAATGGTTGCAATAATTGCGGCTATCTGAATAAAAAGGCAAACAATTAACGGCAACAGATACTGCTTTGTGTTCTCATCCAGTTCTGTTCCCCTAAGACCCGTAGCATACCACGCCAGATACATCACGGTAAGACCTGCAAAAATCGTTAATACGATTTTTGCAGACTTACCATGGCTTGAAAATGGCATTATTTCACCTTTGTTCCCTCTTCTATACAAGAGGAAACTAAAGAAT
>JAIQZU010000049.1 GCA_021776915.1 Candidatus Scalindua sp.
GAAAACGGTTTCATGCAAGAGTCTGTTGCATTGATTTTTCAATTGCGTGCAATCGATCAGAAAAGGCTGAAGAAAAAGATTGGAAGTCTTGATCAAAAGATTTTGAATAAAATTGATGAGATGATTAAGGATATACTGAAATTGTAAATATTATCATGACTCGTGTTTATCAAGAAGGTTAGGCAATAATTAACGATAGTTAAGCCAGCAGCAGACCCCTTTGACGGAGGAATCCCTAAATTCCTGAATCCTTAAGTTGTTTTTAATTTGGTTGCCGGCCCGACGTGCTTTTTGGCGGGTCTGACCGACTTTCAGACGGACGGCCATGCCGCTCTATGTATCATGTCAAGACCTGACACTGGTATTCTGGTATTCAACAGATATTAAAGAGTTTCAAGCTTGTAATGAATTTACTATTTAGAATTTTATGGGAATAAGTATGGGTTTTTGGTCAGATAAAAGAGTTTTGGTGACGGGTGGGGCAGGGTTTTTGGGATCGTTTGTGGTAGAGAAATTGAAGGAGCGCGGTTGTCAAAATATCTTTGTGTCAAGGGAGAAGGATTATAATCTTGTTGAGATGGAAGCTGTTAAAAGGGCTTATAAGGATGCTAATCCAGATATAGTTATCCATTTAGCAGCAAGAGTAGGAGGAATTGGAGCAAATGAGGAAAATCCCGGTAAATTCTTTTATGACAATCTTATGATGGGCGCCCAGATGATGGAGCAGGGAAGGTTATTTGGTATTGAGAAATTTGTTGCACTGGCCACCATCTGTTCATACCCCAAATTCACCCCAGTGCCATTCAAAGAAGAATACTTATGGAATGGCTACCCCGAAGAAACTAATGCACCTTATGGGCTGGCTAAAAAGATGCTTCTGGTCCAGTCACAAGCTTACCGTAAGCAGTATGGCTTTAATTCCTGCTGTCTTTTCCCTGTTAATCTTTATGGGCCGAGAGACAATTTTGACCCTGAATCATCCCACGTAATACCTGCCCTGATAAAAAAATGCATAGACGCAATAGCGAACAACGATTCCAGAATAACAGTATGGGGCACAGGAAAACCTTCCAGGGAATTTCTTTATGTTGAGGATGCGGCAGAAGCAATAATACTTGCTACGGAACGATATAACAAATCAGACCCTGTGAACATAGGTGCAGGTTTCGAAATTACTATAAAAGAGTTAGTTGAATTGATTGTAAAACTAACGGAATTCAAAGGGGAAATTATTTGGGATACATCGAAACCAGATGGTCAGCCGAGAAGGATGCTGGATACTTCAAAAGCAGAAAAAGAATTTGGTTTTAAGGCCAATGTCTCGTTTGAATCTGGTCTGAGAAAAACGATAGAATGGTATAGGAAGGCAGGAAATAAACATGCTTAACAACAAGTCTATTTTGATTACTGGAGGCACAGGTTCCTTTGGGAAAAATTGTACGGAAGTAATTCTAAGAAAATATAAACCAAAAAAGTTAAAAAACGAATTAGTTAAAAAGGGAAAACTGTTATGGCAGGTGAAAAATCTAATCAAATGAATAAACTGATTAATCAATTAATTCCTGGAGGAGCACATACTTATAGTAAATGTGACGACCAATTTCCATCAAATGCGCCAAAGTTCTTAGCTAAAGGGGAGGGTTGTTACTGTTATGATGTTGAAGGCAATAAATTTATAGATTGGGGAATGGGGCTGGGATCAGTAATTTTAGGGCATTGTTATCCCAGAGTTGTCGATGCGGCTGTTGAGCAAATAAAACTTGGAGCCAACTTTTCACGTCCTTCTCCGGTTGAGCTTGAGTTAGCGGAACTTCTTGTCGAAATCATTCCGTCGGCGGAAATGTGCAAATTTGCAAAGAATGGATCGAATGTGACAACTGCTGCTGTTAAACTTGCCAGAGCATACACTAAACGTGATTATGTTGCCTTGTGTGGAGACCACCCTTTTTTTAGTTTTGACGATTGGTTCATAGGAACGAAAGTATGTAATGCTGGAATTCCAGATGTAATAAAGGAGTTAAGCTTAACTTTTAGATATAACAATGTTGAAAGTTTAAAGGAATTATTTGTTAAATATCCAGGGAAAATAGCAGCAGTCATTTTAGAGCCGGTCACATTTTATCCTCCTGAAAAAGATTATTTGCAAAATGTTCAACAAATTGCTAATGAAAATGGCGCTGTCCTGGTTTTTGATGAGATGTTAACAGGATTTCGGTGGCATTTATCAGGAGCACAAAAATTTTTCGAGGTTACTCCCGATATTTCAACCTTTGGCAAGGCTTTAGGTAACGGATTTTCCGTTTCTGCTATAGTGGGCAAAAAAGATATTATGGAATTAGGTGGTATCAAGAATAAAAAAGAAAGAGTCTTCCTTTTATCAACAACGCATGGAGCGGAAACCCATTCATTATCAGCTGCTATAGCCAATATAAATGAATTAAGAGACAAAAATGTTATACAGCATATCTGGCGAATAGGTAAAATGTTACAAGATTGTATAAAAGACTTAATAGATGAGAAAAAATTAAACAAATATTTTGAGATTATTGGATACCCTTGCCGCCCTTTACTGGTTTTTAAAGAAAGTTCCGCAGGCACCGCATTAGAACTAAATACATTATTCTTGCAGGAGATGTTTGAACAAAATATCTTAATTCAAGGTTTTATGATTACTTATTCTCATGGTGAAACTGAAGTTAAGGAAACTTTGTCTGCTATTGATAAAGCTTTAACGGATTGTAGCATTGCTATTAAAAAGAATTCAATATTAGAATCATTAGATGGCCCGGTTATAAAACCTGTTTTTCGGACATATAATTAAAAATAAAAGTATTTTTGCAACTAAATCGTAAATCATGGGGCGTGGGCCTACCAAAAAATATTATCAGGTAATGAATCAGAATTATGTAGAGGGTACTCTCACCTGCCTTAAACCTGAAATAGTTAAATCCAAGATTACAAATGAATTTCCATTGGTTTTGAATATTGAACCTACTAATGCATGTAACGCTAAGTGCTACTATTGTACTCACGATAAAGTGGTTAAGAATCAAGGGACTAATTTCCTGAAAATAGATGATTTCAAAAAAATAATTGATCAAGTCGCTTCCCATAAACTTATTATGTTGAATCTTCATAAAGATGGAGAACCTCTTCTGCATAAAAATCTTCCGGAGATGGTAGAATATGCTAAGAAAAAAGACGCTGCACAAGTGATACATTTTAATACTAACGGCATATTGATTAACTCAAATGTCGGGCGAGCTGTTATTGCGGCAGGAATTGATGATATTACTATCAGTATCGATGCGGCCAGGGAAGAAACCTATTATCAGTTCAAAAAACAAAAGGGGCTTGATAAGCTGGAAGAAAATATCAAAAGAGCCATTGATTACAGAGACAAGATTAGTAGTAAAACTATGATAAGAGTTAAAATTATGGAATTTGATGATATAAAACATGATGAAATTGAGTTATTTCATAAAAAGTGGAATGGAGTTGCAGACGAAGTTCAAGTGACTGGTGTTCACAGTTGGAGTGGGGCCGTTGATGTTAAAGTGACGGATGAGGAAACTAAAACTAGATATCCATGTGTATTGTTGTGGTATATGCTGGCAGTAAACAGTAATGGGGACGTCAGTGTCTGTAATGTAGATTGGGATTATTCAGGAGTGGTGGGCAATATATACCGCCAAAGTATTAATGAAATCTGGAATAGCAAGCTTTTAAAAAATATCAGAAGAGCACAATTAAAAGAGGATTGGTGCAATCCATCGGTGTGTAAGCAGTGTGTCGTCTGGGTTAGTGTAGGAAATTTATGGGAGTTTTTAAAGGAAAAACGGGAGTTTATTTGAAAAACTCTTAGGTTCTATTATGGAAATTAGTATCGTCATTACATGTCATAATTACGCGCAGTACCTGGGGAGATCAATCAGAAGCGCTATAAATCAAACATTTCCCAGGAATCAATATGAAATTCTGGTAATCGACGATGCTTCTACCGATGAGACAAAAGATGTAATGGATTCCTACTCGGGATACATCAGGCCGATACATTTAAAGAAAAATGCTGGGCTTTCTGTCGCCAGAAATACAGGGATAAAAATGTCAATAGGTAAGTACGTAGTAGTAGTTGATGCGGACGATTATATTGGAGAAAATCTCCTTTTAATAGAATCATTATTTTTATCCGATCATAAAGAATGGGATGCTGTCAGTTGTGACTATGATTTGATTGATGACGCAGGAAATGTTTTTGATAGAAAAAGTGGCAAAGAAGAACCGATAGCCTGCGGCATTCTTTTCAAAAAAGATAAATTATTTGATATCGGTCTTTATAATCCAAAATATAAAGCTATGGAAGAAGTAGAGCTTAGACAACGGTTTGAAGAAAAACATAGGATAGAGAATGTTAATCTTTCTCTTTATAGATATAGAAAACATGATAATAATCTGACTAATAATCAACAACTAATGGATCATTATTCAACATTATTGAAAAAAGACAATTCAGGGTTATGAAAAGTCCGGAGATCATTGCAGAAATCGGGGTTAATTATTACGATGTATCCAGAAAATTAAAGATATCTTTAATTGATTCCGTTAAAAAAATGATATCCGAGAGTAAAAAGGCCGGCATTAAAACAGTAAAATTTCAAACATATAAAGCCGAAAAATTAGCGGCAGATCACTCACCCTCATATTGGGATTTAAGCGAAGAACCCATAACTTCTCAAAAGGAATTGTTTTCAAAATTCGATAAACTATCGGAATCGGATTATAAAGAAATAGCAGAATATTGCAGAGAAATAGATGTTGAGTTTATGTCAACTCCCTTTGACTTTGAAAGCGCCGATTTTATTAACAAAATTGTTTTAAGACACAAAGTGGCTTCCGCTGATATCACACATTTTCCACTTTTAAAAAGAGTAGCGAAATATGGCAAGCCTATTATATTATCGACAGGAGCATCCAGGCTTGAAGAAATCACAGACGCAGTGAATCTTTTAAGGTTGGAAGGGTGTAAGGACATCACTTTATTACATTGTGTTCTATCTTACCCCACAGCTTTAGAAAATGCTAACTTATGGAAAATTCAGTCACTTAAGAAGAATTTCCCTGATTGTAAAATAGGTATTTCAGACCATACGAAGTTTTCTTTGGATGTTTTAACCGGCGCATGGCTATTAGGGGCGGAGGTCATAGAAAAGCATTTTACTATTGATAAAACACTTAAAGGCAATGATCATTACCATGCCGCCGATTGTGATGATTTTGTATTATTAAAGGATAAGATTAATGTATTAGAAAAAATTTACGGTCGGAAAGCGGATAACTGGCTATTTGATTGTGAAAAAGACGCTTACACCAATGCCAGACGAGGAGTATATGTCAACCGGAAAGTGACAAATGGGGAAACGTTAAAGTTAGAACATTTTTCTTTTTTAAGACCACAATTAAATGGTATAAGCCCCAAACAATTAATTATGTATTTAGAAAGAAAATCATCATATGCTGAAAATATTGAAAAAGGAACGTTGATAGAAGAAATTCACATTATTTGACGTTGAAAAGATATAAGGAAAATTTTGGTTTTATGAATTTGGTATTAAACTTCTTTTAAACAAATGGTAGCTGCTATTATTCAGGCGAGAATGGGTTCCACAAGACTTCCTGGCAAAGTCTTGATGGATATTAATGGAAAACCTTTAGTTCAACGTGTTATAGATAGGGTTAAGTATGCCACTTTGGTAGACAAAATAATCCTGGCGACTACTCTTGATAGGAGCGATAACAAATTAGCGGATCTTGGGAAAGCAATGAATGTCGATCTGTTTAGAGGCAGTAGGGATGACGTTTTAGACCGCTATTACCAAGTTGCAAATACTTTTGGAGTTGATGTTATTGCGAGGATTACGGCAGATTGTCCGCTGATTGATCCTTCAATAATTGATCAGGCAATAACTACTTTTCTTGACGGTGATTACGACTATGTAAGCACTGCTTATCCGGATGCAAGCTTTCCTGATGGTCTGGATGTTTGTATTTTCTCTATTTGTACCCTTGAAAAAGCATGGAAAGAGGCTTTAATGCCCTCGGAGCGTGAGCACGTAACGCCGTATATCTGGAAAAATCCTAGGATTTTTAGAACAAAAAATATTAAACATACTGAAGATCTATCAGCAATGCGTTGGACCGTGGATGAAGAAAGTGATTTGGAATTTGTTAGAGAGGTATATCATAGTTTAGATGACAATACAGGAAGTATGTTTTACATGTCAGAAATTTTAGATTTAATTAATAAACATCCGGAGATTCTTAAAATCAATCAAGGAATAGAACGCAACAAGGGATATCATATATCTCTAAAGGAAGATAAACAAATTTAATTTCAAACATAACTATTTGTCGAGGGGAATCCATTAATTATTTAGTAATAGGAGGTGCTGGATTTATCGGGTGCAATGTTGCTGAATTTTATTCTAAACAAGGCAACAATGTAATAGTATTTGATAATCTTAGTCGTCTAGGTTCCATTCTAAATCTTAATTATTTACAAGAGAATTATTGTAATGTAAAGTTTATTTATGGTGATATTCGAAATCAATATGACCTGGTAGATGTATTTCGTAAGTCTAAATTTGACGTAGTTTTCTTACTCGCTTCCCAAGTTGCTGTAACTACCTCCATCATTACTCCAAGAGAAGATTTTGAAATAAATGCTTTAGGGACGCTCAACGTCTTAGAAGCAATGCGCGTTTCTAAATCAAATGCAGTTCTTATATATTCTTCTACAAATAAGGTTTACGGTGCGATGAAAGATAAATTTATAATTGAACAGGAAGATCGTTACGAGTACCGCGATTTTCCTGATGGTATCTCAGAAGACCAGTGTCTAGACTTTTATTCCCCTTATGGTTGTTCTAAGGGGGCTGCAGAACAATATGTTATTGATTACAGCCGCATATATGGTTTGCGCACGATCGTTTTTCGGCAATCATGTATTTATGGTTGGAGGCAATTTGGTATTGAAGACCAGGGATGGGTGGCTTGGTTTACAATTGCTGCAGCGTTAGGTGTATCAATTAATATATATGGTAATGGCAAGCAGGTTCGTGATGTGCTTTTTGTTGAAGATCTTATAGAAGCTTACGATTTTGCAATACACAATATTGAAAGGACTAATGGGCAAGCATACAATATTGGAGGGGGAGATTTCCATATGTCACTTTTGGAACTGTTAGAATTTCTCAATGAATTTTCTGAAATAGTAATTCCAGTGACTTATGGTGATTGGCGCCAAGGGGATCAACGCATCTATATTTCCAATATAACAAAAGCTAAACGGCATTTTGGATGGAAACCTAAAACTCCAGTTAGAGAGGGTGTTCAAAAACTTTTTCTTTGGGTAAAAAAAAATAAAGACATTTTTGTGAAACTTGGTTTGATTCAACAGTAGGCTGAAGCAATAATAATTGTTACGAATTACAACAAACACTACAAGGAAAAACCGCAACTAAGGCAAATTAATTATGAATCGGAAGGTTAAATAGAAAATATTATGCCAGAGACTCTTGATCTTTCCGTTACCGTTTGCACATTAAATGAAGAGGAAAATATTGGGAAATGCCTTGAATCACTTTGGGAGCAGCATCCACGCGAGATTATTGTTATTGATGGTGGGTCAGATGATCGAACTGTGCAGATTGCAGAAAATTTTAGGGCGAGGGTCATAAATGCAGGACGTAAAGGGCTTGCATACCAACGCAAATTAGGTGTTGAAACTGCGCGATTCAAGTATATAGCTTTGATTGATGCAGACCATCGACCTGATAAGAATTGTTTTGCTATTCTCATTCGTGAACTTGAAGAGATTGGGTACGATGGAATTGAAGCACAAATAATAAGTGTATCCAATAAAGGCTATTGGGATTGGGCTATGGAATTGAACTTCAGATTAACTCACAATATTCCAGGCCGAAGAATAATGATTGGTACTCCATGTATTTACAGGAGAAAAGTATTGAAAAAAGTCAACTTTGATCCTTTTTTTACGGGACCTTCTGACGATACTGATTTGTGTTACAGGCTATGCAAAGCAGGCTATAAGCTAGGAGTAGGCACTCCAATTGTGAGGCAAGAACATCGTAGTGATTTTAAAACTTTTGTTAGAAAATGGATATGGTATGGTAAGGGAGATGCGCAATTTGCTTGGAGACATCCAGAAAGGCTATACAGCATTGTAAAGCATGAATTATATAATTACCCTATAAAAAAAAGTTTTGTTGCTATTAGGAGTAAGCAGTTCAAAGTGATTCCATTTTTTGCTTTATGTGGAATGTTTCGTCATTATGGTTTTCTGAAAGAGCTGATTAAAATGATAATGGGTCAGAGAGTAGACAGGAATATTTATAAAACGTAGATACTTGTGCTGCGTTTTATATAAGCATCAGTTTGTAAATGGTTTTGCTTAAGCATAAATTTGTGAAAATGATAGAGTAGAATTTGGAATAAAATTGATAATTAAGAATAGTAATAAGTTAAGGGTTATGCTTATTAATCCAATTTGTGCACCAAGCGTTTCAACTTTGATTGAGGACGGAAAGAAGAAAAAGACAAATGCAGATGAGCCATTAGGATTAGCTTATATTTCATCATGGATTCAGAAGAAGGTACCAGGAATCAATATAAATATTTATGATCATCACATAGACTGCTTGAAACTGATTCATAATAATAGCATTGTTACAGAAGAAAATCTTATTAGTTTGCTGAGAGTTAGAATAGAAGAATGTCAACCAAAAGTTGTGGGCATTAGTGTTCTCTACCACATGAACTCAAATATTGCACATATTACTGCCAGGATTATAAAAGGATTTGATCCAAACATTGTTGTTGTAATGGGAGGCATTTATCCAACAGCATCACCTGATGAAGCATTACGAGATCACAATATAGACTTTATAATTCCTGGTGAAGGAGAAATACCGGTTCAGAACTTTTTAGAATATCAATTGGGCGCGAGGAATATTGATGAACTGCACTCCATAGGATATCGCTGTCGAGAATCTAATAAAATTATATTTAGGAAAACAAGTGCCTTTATAGCAAGGTTAGAAGATCTAGGATTGCCGGATAGAACAATGCTTCCCATAGGAAAATATTCAACATGGGGACGTATATGTGTAGAGCGTTTTTATCGTGAGAAATGTGTTGTCGCTGCTATACAACCATCGAGAGGATGTCCATTTAGATGTACTTTTTGCTCAGGACACACGATTACACTAAGAAAATATAGAACACGTGATGTGAAAGATATTGTTGCAGAAATGAGATATTTGCGAGATGAATATGGTATGCAAGTTTGTACCTTTAATGATGAAAATGCTAATGCCGACCCCAAGTGGTGTATAAAGCTATACAACGAAATAATTAAGTCAAAACTTGGAATAAGATGGATTCATTCCGGCGGATTCTATGTTCACTTGATGAATGAAGAGTTGATTGAGAAGGCTATCGAAAGTGGCCTGATTATGTTTAATCTTGCCATTGAATCTGGCAGTTCCAATATTTTGAATTTAGTTAAAAAGTCAATTAAAATCATTGATAAAGCGCCAAATGCAATTGAGATGATCCGAAAATGCAACCCTGAAATATATGTGGAAGGGTTCTTTCTTACAGGGTTTCCTTTTGAGACTCGTGAAGATTTGGAAAAAACCATCAAATTTGCATTAAGCCTTGATTTAGATTGGGCGCTCTTCAATATTTTTCAACCTTTTCCAGGGACTGAATTATATGATTATTGTGTTGACAATGGGCATCTTCATCCAGATGCATTCTCTTACAATAATTTAGTACACTACATGTCAACACAGCTAAAAAACACTTTGATTCCGACTAAAGAATTAGAGACTACTACTTACATGGCAAATCTGTCTAAAAACTTTGTAAATTCTCGGACGCTTCGGACGGGTAATTATAAACAGGCAGTAAGAGATTACGAACATGTTACAGATATTGCACCAGATCATGCGTTAGCTCATCTGTGCCTTTCAAAGGGTTATGAAGGATTGAAACGTTTTGATGAAGCGAAGCAAGAGAGAGAAATTGTTTCGGCAATTGCAAGAAAAGATGATATACAGGCAGATTACTTAAAACATTTTAATTTGATGGTTACTTGAAAGGTGTGTGATGTTTGTATAAGACTAAAGCTGGCGTGAGGATTGTTGCAATAGTTGAAGCACGTATGACGTCCACACGTCTACCAGGAAAGCATATGTTGGTAGCCAATGGAAAGCCCATGATCCAACATTTGATAGAGCGACTAAAAATGGTTTCATCTCTTGATGAAATCGTGTTAGCGACAACAATTAATGATACAGACGAACCATTAATCTCTTTGGCGAAGAAACTCGAAATAGCATACTTTCGTGGAAGCGAAGAGGATGTAATGAATCGTGTGATAGGAGCTGCGGAGTCCGTTGATGGCGAAATCATTGTTAGCATTACCGGTGATTGTCCAATCCTTGATCCATCACTAGTTGAACAAACAATTCAAATGTTTTTAAACAATAAATGTGCTTATGTGAATAACGCAGCCATTGCAAGTTATCCCGGAGGCATGAATACTCAGGTTTATGAAGTCGAAACATTGAAAAAATCAGCTTTGATAACTGAGGACCTGCTAGATCATGAACATGTGACTTCCCACATTATGAGAAATCCTGAATTGTTCCTTCCGATTTATCTAGTTGCTCCACCTGATTTATACTGGCCTGAATTGAGACTGGAGCTCGATGAACAGGCTGATTATGAATTCTTAAAAAGGATTATTGAATATTTTGGTGATAAGAATCCTTGTTTCTCTTGTAATGATGTTATTGAGCTTTTGCGGCAAAAGCCTGGTTGGGTTGAGGTTAATCAGGATGAAAGAAGGTTTTCTTAAATGCAAAAAAAATCAAACGTGAAGAACACTCTTCTTGAGAAGCCACTTCTGGTATTTGTTCATATTAGTAAGTGTGGCGGAACAACGATGATGGATATCTTAGGAAATTTATATTATCAACATGGATCTTTGGATAACAAACGGGAATCATTTAGGTTAAATAATGGGCATATCTATAAAAACGGAGTTGTTTTGAGGCCCTGGGGCAAAACACCAGTTTCGGTTGCTGAATATCACCAGCTTCCCCAGAGAATAAAGAATGATATACTTGTTATACAGGGAGGTCTTGGTACTCATCATGAAATAAATAGAGCATGCAAATATATTACAATTCTCCGACACCCTGTAGAGCGTGTAATTTCATATTATTATTGGGCTGTCAGAAGAGGGAAGGTAGGCGCAAACTCTATAGGTGAATACATAATAAATAACAAATTATCTCTTTTGCATCATATAGGAGAAGGTGTAGATGTTGAACATGATAATATGATGACTCGGCATCTGGTTAATGCTAAAGAAGATCTAGGATTCGGTAAGCTATCACCAAATCATCTCTACCAGGCAAAGAAGAATTTAGATAAGTATTTTGATGTGGCTGGCATCATGCAAAGGTATGATGAGTCTCTTGTTCTTATGAAGAATATTCTTGGATGGAATCTTATGCCAACTTATGAAAAGAAAAAAGTTGGCAGCTATAGAGAAGAGATTGATAAGGAAACCATGGGAGCAATAATTGATTGTATACTAGATATAAAATTATATGATTATGCAGTTGGAAAATTGAACAGATTAATTAAAGAAAATAAATATTCATTTAATAGAGACATGGAAAAATTCGAAAAAATCAATAAATCATATCAATTAAGAAGGCATATTCAAAATAGAGTGTCTTCTTTTATTGATTCAAAGCGTATTTTTCAGTTTTTCATGCGGCACTCCAAAGATTTAATGTTATTCCTAAGAACTCAGAAATGATATATTTATGTGAATCCAGAACTGTTTACATCCATATACTTCCGCCATCTGATTTGTACTAGCCGGTGTTCAATTTGGAGCTTGATGAGCAGGCTAGCTACGAATTGCTGAGAAAAGTAATCGATCATTCGGTGGTGAGAATTTCTGATTCTCATGCGAAGAGTTCGTTGTTCTATTAAATGAAAAGTAGGATTGGGTTGCGACCAGCCGTAAAGTAAAAAGGGAACAGTTTTGAATAAATTATCGGCTACTGTTGTTGGTCTCGGTCAGATTGGTCAGGGATACGATTACGATAGTAAGGACAATTCTGTAATTCTTACCCATTCCACTGCGCTTTCCCTGCACCGTGGATTTAAATTGATTGCGGGCGTAGACTCAGATCCCGCTCAACGCGAGCGTTTTGAAAGGAAATTCTCAAAGCCTGCTTACTCTGTATTAGAAGAACTTCGACAATATCACAATCCTGATATTATATCTCTTGCCATACCCACAGAAATGCACTTTTCTATTTTTAATGACGCATTAACACTTCAACCCATAGGTATTGTCTGCGAAAAGCCTCTGGCAAGAAGTATCGAGGAGGCGAGGCTGATGATTAATGACGTTGAAGCATTAAATTGCGCTGTTACTGTGAACTATCTGCGGCGTTTTAATCCGGCGCTGGGAAAGCTGAAGGAGATGATGGATGCATCTGAGTTTGGTGTGATTTACAAGGGCACAGTTTGGTATACGAAGGGTATACGAGAGAACGGTTCACATTTTATAGACCTGTTCATCTATCTGTTGGGCGAAGTACAAAATGTCCGGATATTGAAGACAGGAAGAAAGTGGGACAATTACGACCCCGAACCAGACCTGCTCATTCGTTTTGGAGAGACGGATATATGTATGTTGGCCGGCCGTGAAGAGCGCTATTCTTTGGGCCAATTTGAATTGATTGGTACAGATGGTGTGGTGCGGTATGAAGATGGTGAACCAATAAAGATCAGATATGCACAGGATGACCCGGTTTATGGGGGTTACAGGAACCTGGGGGAGCAAATAGAGATTGAAAATCCAGGTGAGAGGAATATTTGGTTTACCTACGATAACCTGGCAGAACATCTGGAAAAAGGAGCGGTTTTAAAATCAACCCTGGAAACAGCCACGAATACATTAAAAATAGTTGAAGAAATCATTTCACGGTTAGAAGGTAAGTAAATGAAAGAGAAGCTCGCGATATTTGGCGGTCAAAAAGCCTTTGATGAAGAGGTTGTAAGGTACAATACGATGGGCCCTGAAGAAGTACTTGCTGCCAAGCAGGTGGTGCAGTCAGGCGTGCTATCCCAGTATCTGGGTGAGTGGGATCCCGATTTTTACGGAGGTCCTAAAGTGAAAGAATTTGAAGAACGATGGACAGATCACTTCAGGGTAAAGCATTCAATAGCAGTAAATTCATGCACATCGGGTTTAATGGTTGCTGTTGGAGCTATTGGAATTGAACCTGGGGATGAAGTAATTGTAAGTCCTTGGACAATGGCGGCGACTGCAACTTCTGTGCTTGTTTGGAATGCGATTCCTGTATTTGCAGATATTGAAGATGAAACATTTAACCTGGATCCTGTATCCATTGAACAAAATATTACATCTTATACAAAAGCAATTGTTGTGACGAATATTTTTGGTCATGCAGCAAGGCTTAATGAGATAATGTTGATAGCAAGAAAGTACAATTTAAAAGTAATAGAGGACAATGCTCAGTCTCCAAATGCACTCTATCATGGAAAATATACTGGGACGATTGCTGATATTGGCGTTTTCAGCCTGAACTATCATAAGCACATTCATACAGGAGAAGGTGGAGTTTGTGTTACAGATAACGATGAATTGGCTGAACGGATGCAGCTTATTCGTAATCATGCAGAAGCCGTGGTTGAGGGGAAAGGTGTTTCTAATCTTGTAAATATGATTGGCTTTAACTTCCGCATGCCAGAGATGGAAGCTGCCATTGGCATAGAACAATTAAAGAAACTACTATTTTTTGTCGATGAAAAAATTGAACTTGCAAATGTATTGACCCATGGCATTAAAGATTTGCCTGGGTTGAGAGTTCCAATCGTCAAAGAAAAGTGTACGCATGTTTATTATGCATATCCATTAATTGTTGATGAGAATAAGACAGGGGTGTCAAGAGATAGGATTTATGAGGCCTTACTTGCTGAAGGAATGCCTGCATTAGCAAAAAGATTTACGGTTTTGCATCTATTGCCCATGTACCAGAAAAAGATTGCCTATGGGTCTAAGGGGTTTCCATGGACAGCTAAGTTTTATGATGGCAGTGTATCGTACGAGAAAGGGATATGTCCGGTTTCAGAGAGTATGATTGATACTAGGTATATGAATATTGGTATCAGTTTATTTAAGTTTGATAAACAAAAGATCCAATATATTATTAATGCCTTTAAGAAAGTCTGGGATGCTCTTCATTTGTTGAAATAGTTATTTAAGGTCTTGGAAAATACAAATATGTTGTATACTTATGTATTTAAAGCAACGTTTTTATAATGTACGAGCAAGAAAAATATTCTTCAAGTAAACGTTTTATTATGGACAATTTGTCTAAGATTGCAGAATTGCCTCGGCATCTTATAAGTGACGGATACGATGATGCACTTGAAATCATTACAGAAATAATAGAGGAATTAGGATTGACCTATAAAATCCATTCTTTTCAAACGGGTTATGACTGCGGAACATGGGTTATTCCTGAGAAGTGGACATTGAGAAGAGCTCAATTGAAGAATAAAGAAGGCCTTGTTCTGATTGATACCATAAACGAACCTTTAGCCTGTTTAGCTTACTCGTTGCCATTTGAGGGCATGATTTCCAGAGATAATTTGATAGAGCATCTGTATACGAGTCCCTATTGCCCGGAGGCGGTTCCTTTTGTTTTTAAATACTACGACAGAGACTGGGGGCTTTGTTGCAAACAAGAACTCAAAGATAGCTTAACAGAAGATGAGTATTATGTGTCCATTGATGCAGAGTTTGCTCCCGGTGAGCTTAAAGTTTGTGAAATTATAGTAGAAGGGGAATTTGAGGAAAGCTTTGTTATTGCTTCTCATTTGGACCATGCTTACCAAGTTAATGATGGTCCAATCGGCATTTTCCCTGTATTGGAAATACTATCACATTTAAATCAGAAATCCCCCCATTATACATATCGTCAATTAATTGTGCCTGAGAATATAGGAAGTGCGGCTTGGCTATCAAGGAATAAGGAGTTGATTCCTAAACTTAGAGGTGGATTATTTGTTGAGATGCTGGGTACTGATTTGCCAATGTGTTTACATCGTTCGTTTAAAGGGAATACTTTAGTTGACAAACTCTTTGAAGACATTATGCATAATAATAATAAAAGTAATGTAATTGATGATTTTGTTCACGCAAATGATGAACGTCAATTTAATGGGCCAGGTATTGGAATGCCGATGCTCGGTTTAAACCGTATGTCAACTCACCGAAAAGAATTTCTGGCATTTCCTTATTACCACACAGATTTTGATAATATGGAAAATGTCAATGTTGATAATTTGATGGAATCTACAGCGGTGTTGCAAGCTTTAATTACCGCTTTTGACGAGTATCTTATCAGGCCTGTTCCCAATTTTATAGGAGAGCCCTTTTTGCATCGTTATAACTTACACGTAGATGCTTTTGAAGGAACCAAGAAAATGTCAGATAATATAGAAATGATGAATATTATATTTATGACGGGCGAAAATATTACTATTTATGAGATTGCAAGAAGACTTCAATTTTCCATTACAAAAGTGAAACAGGTACTAGATAAATGTGCTGAAAAAGGGTTGTTTGCATTTAAGCCAATATAGATGAATAAATTCATTCGTTTATTGGGAGTGGAAATAAATTTTAAATAAATGGTCGATTGTGACAATAATAAAATTCTTGCAGTTGCGGGTGCTGTAGGTGCTGCAAGTTCACTTATTCCGATTATCCGTGAATTAGTGACCCGGGAAATAGATGTTCACATTATTGCCACTGATATAGCATTTCAGATATGTAAAGGAAAAAAATTGTGTAGTATATCACAACTAGAAGATACATTTAGTGAAGAAAATGCAATTAAATATATGGAAGAGAATAAACCATGTATAATTGTAAGCGGCGCAGGGGGCAATAATAAAATAGAGCCAACTTTTAGACGTGCTGCTAAAAAACTTGGTATTTTTTGTTTTGCTTTCGCGGATATGTGGTGCCATCCTGCTAGACGTTTTTTTCAAGTTGGTAGTAATGGTGAGCTGATTTATTCTATTCCTGATTTAATAGGCGTAAGTGATGAAAGAAGTTATAATGAGATAATAGGAGATGAAAGATTCGATTCAAATAAAATCGTTATTGTTGGTATGCCTCATGTTGAGGAAACAGTGAGGGAAGTTGTAGCTGCCTCAGATGAGGAAATCACTCATTTGTTTGCCACATATAATTTACACAAATGTATTACTACTTTTGTTTTCTTTTCTGCTCCGGTAGAAAGGGAGATATGGGATGAAATTGCAGGACTGCCAGATATTGGCTATAGTGAGACAACGATTTTATGTCGTATTATTCAAACGATCTCACAATTATGTGAGCAATACAAAAAACCTGCCCAGTTGATTGTCAAACCGCATCCATCCGAATCGAGCAGTTTTTTAGCTCAAGCATTAGAGTCGACTCAAATGGTAGATTCTCTAGATTGTAGAATCATTGAAAACGGTAATACAAAGGATATGATTTGTATGGCAACTGCGGTATTAGGCATGACATCCACTGCATTGTTAGAAGCGGCACTAAGTAATAAACCAGTATTCAGTGTCAAGATTGGCTTAAATCATTCTTATGATGATAGGTATTTTAATAGCATTGACGGAATAACATCTGTCTATGATTTAGGAAGTTTACGTCGTGAGATTGAAGACGTTTTATGTGAGCGGCAATTATTTCGAAATCACTCTGTAGATTTGGGTAAATTTCAGGCTACCAACAAAATAGTTAATATTCTTCTTAAATATTTGTCAGGAGTTAAGCAATGAGCGATATTATTCGCTGGGGTATGATTGGTTGTGGTGATGTTGCCGAGAACAAGAGTGGGCCAGGGTTATCTAAAGCTGAGGGATCCAGCTTAGAAATGGTTATGAGTCGTGATGCTGCCAAAACTGAAGATTTTGCGAAACGCCATGGTATTAAGCGATGGACTACTGAGGAGGATGAAATTATCTCGGACACGAATGTTGATGCTATATATGTGGCAACTCCTCCTGATTCACACTGTTATTACTCGAAATTGGTTGCCGCAGCGGGTAAACCGCTTCTTGTTGAGAAACCTATTGCGCGTAATATAAAAGAAGCAGAAGAGTTAATCGATTGTTGTAATAGTGCAGGGGTCCCTCTGTTTGTAGGATATTATCGACGTGCTATGCCACGATTTAACATGGTCAAGGAGTGGATTGATACAATGCTTATTGGGGCTCCACGCTTCGTTCATGTTCAACACAGTAGTTGCCCTGAAAATCATCCGGTTTCTCCAATCGATTCAAAGAACGCACCTCCATTGGAAGATATTCCATGGCGTTTCATTCCTGAAATAAGTGGTGGAGGTAATTTTGTAGATTGTGCAACACATATGATCGATATGGTAGACTATCTATTGGGTCCATTAACAGAAGTGGAGGGTCGAGCATTAAATTATTGTGGATTATATCCGGCAGAAGATACCGTTTCTGGGAGCTTTTTGGTGGATGACAAAATCCCTGGTACAGGCCAATGGTGTTATGCTGCAGGGACAGAAGTTGATCGCATTGAAATTGTAGGAGATAAAGGAGCGATCAGGTTTAGTTGCTTTAACCACACTCCACTTGAATTAGAGACCGCTTCCGGCATAGAATACGTGGAAGCCAAGGACCCTTATGTTCACCAGCCATTAATTCAGACTGTAGTTGATGCTCTGCATGGAAAAGGGGTTTGTCCGAGTTCTGGAGAGAATGCCCTGAGAGCCATACGCGTACAGAGCCGTCTTTTGTCAGGATACTACGATAGGCCCCCCGGAAGCTAGGGTATTAGTGATTTAGCGGAGACGACGCGTAAATAACGGTAGACAATGCCGTACATCTAACCCAACCATATTACCTGGAGATTAAGAAATGAAAGTACTATTAATCGCACCATATTATTTTACCAATGCTGATGATCGTTCCGATAGTATAGATAAGAGAGAAGATTTCCTTCCATCATCTGCATTGATGTTTCTTGGAGCGGTATTGCGAGAGCATAATCATGAACCAATCCTTCTTGACCTTAACTCATCATACGTACATAAGAAGGTAGACAAAAAGCAATATTGTTTAAATGTAATTCTAAGTGAAATAGAAAAACAAACAATTCAGTTAGTAGGATTTAATTGTTTGTTTTCCGGTATTTTTCCATCAATTTTGGAATATGCAGGAAAAATTAAAGAGAAATTTCCAAATGTAAAAATTGCAATTGGTGGTCTCCACCCTACAACATATTCTAAAAAGATTCTAGAGAGTTGTAAAGAAATTGACTATGTGGTATTGGGCGAAGGCGAGATTCAGATAGTAAGAATTGCAGACAGCATTGAACAAAACGATTTTATTCATATAGATAAGATAAGCTCGTTTGCTTATAGGAATGAAGATAATGAAGTTAATATTAACAATGATAGATCATTCATAGATTTCAATGAACTGCCGATGCCAGCATGGGATTTAATAAACTTCAAGGATTATGAAATTGATTTGAGTCATTACTATAATCCAAAACAACATGCAAGGAGCCATTTAGAGAACATAGTCCCAATATTTTCAAGTAGAGGCTGTCCGTTCAATTGTAGTTTCTGTGATATGTTCCATGTAATGGGCAAAGAACATAGAAGAAGGGATGCCGTAAAAGTTGTTGATCAAATCGAGTTTATTCATAAAGAGTACGGAATGAATTATTTTCAATTCTTGGATGATAATTTAACATTAAATAGAGGGCATATACTGGGAATATGTAAAGAAATCAATAATCGAAAACTTGATATACAATTTGATACGTCTAATGGGCTTAACATAAATTCATTAAATGAAGAAGTTATTGCGGCTATGGCTAGCGCAGGGCTTGTTGATGCCTGTATAGCTATTGAACATGGTTCTGATTACATAAGAAATGAAGTTATTGGCAAGAAATTAAAAAGAGAAACAATATATGAAGTAGCTGAGCTATTAAGGAAATATAAAGTACAGACTGGAGGCTTGTTTATAGCAGGGTTTCCAGAAGAAACCAATGAGACATTGGCTGACTCATATAAAATGATGACAGAGTTAAAATTAGATAGAATGGCAACTGGTTGGGCAATTCCCTTTCCCGGAACTGCTCTTTTTGACCAAGTGAGGAAAGATGATTTATTTACAATATCAATTGATTTTGATCAGTTATGGAAGCAACCTATATCTTTTGTTCAAAAAAAACCTATTATAAAACCTTATAATATGTCTGTCGAAGAGCTGCTTGAATGGAAATCAAAGTTTGAATGTATACGTTATAAATATTTTGGTAGGTATCAGTAACTGGTGGCATTGGTATAATTACAATATTTTGAGCGTAGCTAAATAATATTGTATTAATGCAACTTAAAAAAAGAATCGGAGTGGTAAATCCTAATCATAGTAGTTCTAGAATAAATTATGAAAGATTATAATATTGACAATCTGACCAGTATACTAAAATCAAATTCTGCGACTGTCGTACTGTTTGGCGCTGGAGATTATGGTAAGCTTGCTCTATATGCTCTGAAAACGTTTGGTATTCAGGTCAGTTACTTTTGCGACAGTGATGAGCGCAAATGGGGAAAGCTTTATTGTGGTGTTAAAACCATTTTTCCCAAGGAATTGCTTGGGCTGAAACCTGATACTCATATTTTTATATGTAACAACTATATAATCTCAGTTTCCTCTTTACTTAAACAAATGAATATTGCGAACATATACAGTTGTACGTCTCTTTTGGAAAACACCGATTTCTCCAAAACTGCTTTAGGTATACAGTCTTGTGATATTCAAAGAAAAATTGCGTTTCATAAAAGAGCATGTCTGAATGCAGACAATATCACATCTGGCGACCTTAATATAGCATGTATAGATATTGTTGTCACTGAACGCTGTTCTCTAAAATGCAGAGATTGCTCAAACCTGATGCAATATTATGTCGAACCCAGGGACTGCGATTTAAATTTGCTTTTAAAATCTGTTGACAAAATTATGGAGTGTATTGGCTGGCTTTATGAATTCAGAGTGCTAGGTGGAGAGCCATTTGTGAATAAACAATTGCATAAAGTTATAAATGAGCTTGTAAAATACGAGAATGTGGGCAATGTAGTTGTCTATACCAACGGTACAATCATTCCAAGAGGCGAGTATTTGTTATGTCTTAAAAGCAACAAGGTTAGGCTTGAAATTACAAATTATGGTGATATTTCAAAGAAATACAGTGAGCTGATTGAAACGCTTAAGGCTTATAACATAGCGCATATAACAAATCGTGTCAGCAAATGGGATGACTGCGGAAGCATACAGTACCATCAAAGAACAACGAGCGAACTTACTCATATGTTTAGGAACTGTTGCATGAATGATGTGATAACATTGTTGCACGGAAAATTATACAGATGTCCTTTCTCCGCTCATGCAATAAATCTTAACGCAATTCCCATTAAAAAGAATGAAGTCATAGATTTTTCTGATGAAAATACAAGTCTTGATGACTTGAAATACGGAATAAAGCAACTATATAATAATAGTCAATATATAAATGCCTGTAATTATTGTAATGGTAGAGATTATAATTCCCTTGAAATTGAGGCAGCTGTACAAGTTAAAGACCCGTTGCTGTTAAATGTTTATTCAGGAGACATCTCAAACCCACAGACCAAAGAATAAATATTTATGTTGTTATTCAGTTTTTGATTGGAAATTTACAAGTGTAGTAATTTCTGGTAGTTACGAATATCGAAAGGCATAAAAATTCTTGCAAAATGGGAGTTATATGATACAATCTTTTTTTATAAGTTGTTGTACAACAAAGGATTATATTAATATTTCCCAAATGCAAGGAGGTAAAATGAGAGCAATTCGAGACACGCAATTGAGGTTTGAATTTTATCAGAGTGATAGCAAAATGTCAAAGAAACTGGAGAAAATGTCAGATATTTTACAAAAAGACAGAAGTTTTTTAGAGAAAATAGCAGAGGATTTCAAGACGCCAAAAGGGTCTCCTGCCGGGGCAAAAGGGATGACAGTAGAACAGGTGGTAAGGGTTGCAATATTGAAACAGCTACGTCAATTGGGCTATGAGGAATTATACGATTGCTTGAATGACAATATAAGTTACAGGCACTTTGCAAAGGTTCGCGAAGGCGTGATTCCTAAGAAGGCGACGTTGAATGAGAATATAAAGAAGATATCTCCAGAAGGATGGGAGGAGATACATAAGGTAATAGTCAAGACCGCGATAGAGATGGGCGTAGAAAAAGGTAAAAGTGTACGAACGGATTCAACAGGAGTGGAAAGCAATATTCATTATCCGACAGATGGAGAGTTGTTGTGGGATTGTGTAAGAGTAATAGATAGGATAATCGAAGGAGTAATGGGAGAATATCCTGAAATGGAGATAGAGTATCACAATCACACGACGAGGGCTAAGAAACGGAGATACCGGATAGTCAATACGAGCAGTAAAGAGAAGAGAGTGGAAGCGTATAAAGATTTACTGAAGGTGTCAAGAGCAACAGCAGAATACAGTGAGTCCTGCATAAAGCAGTTGGAGAAGAAAGTAAAACAGGGAGATATAGAGGCTGGGGTGTACAAGGAGAATTTAGCAGGATATTTGGAATCATTGAAGATCATAATAAATCAAACAGAGCGTAGGGTATTAAAAGGCGAGATTGTTGAATCGAAGGATAAGTTAGTATCAATATTTGAGACGCACAGTGATATATTAGCCAAGGGCAAGAGGAAGGTGGTATTTGGTCATAAGATATTGCTGAGTGGAGGTAAAAGCAATTTGATATTAGACTGTATGATAGAGAGAGGTAATTGGAGTGATGCGGAATATTTTAGAGAAGGGATAGACAGGCTTGAGGAAAAGTACGGATTTCTTCCGGAGGAGATAACAACGGACGGTGGATTTGCAAGTGGCGATAATTATGATTATGCAGTAGGCAAAGGGATTAAGAAGGTTTTGTTTACGAAGAAATGCGCATCGAAGATAGTGGAACTTGTAAAGACAAGCAGAGCATATAAGAAGTTAAAAAGGTTTCGAGCAGGGATTGAGGGATGTATATCTGCGGCAAAGAGATCGTATGGTTTAAGCAGATGTACCTGGAAAGGATGGCAGAGTTTTCAAAGCTATGTTTGGTTAAGTGTGATAGCTTTTAATCTGAATATTCTGTCTGTCGCTTTGTTGAAATAGATTAAGCAAGAGGTACATATTATAATCAGAGAGTATACTGTGGTTGCGGTGTGTTTAAATCCGGGTAGAAAGCCTGATTTTCAAGTCTTTCTTGAATTATTGTTAATTTGAAAAATAAAAAAACTGAAAAGCGGATTAAGGCGCGTTTTTAAAGCCTTATTCCCAGACAAAAACTATTCAGTGTTATTATTCCAATATATAATCAAGAACAGCACATGGCTGAATGTATTCAGAGCATTTTAAAGCAAAATTTCAAAAGCTTAGAGATTATTCTGGTAGATGACTGTTCAATTGATAAAAGCAGAGAAATATGTGATTACTTTGCCGAGAATAATAAAAATATAAAGGTAATAAATCACCAAAAGAACTGTGGGGTTTCTGTTAGTAGAAACACTGGGATAAATGCAGCAAGTGGTCAATTTATTATTTTTGTTGATAGTGATGATTATTTATTTGAAGGGTGTCTTAATGGCATTGCAAGGCTGATAGAAAAAAACCCGGTGATGGATGTAATTATAGGAAAATATAACGAGGGCCATCAAAATAGTTGTTCTAACGAATGTTTGACAGCACTGTCATTAATAGTATTAATCCCAATAATTTCGTAGCACACATATACAATTTAAATTATTACCCAGATCATTGTTGGCATTACGTCATTAACCGTAATTTTATTATTGCAAAACGTCTTTATTTTGTTAACGTTAAAATTGCTGAGGATCAAGAATATGTCGCAAGACTCTTATGCCTTATGAAAAAATTCTTTATGTATGAAGGGCGCTTTTATTATCACAGGCTATCGTCTGCAAGACTAAGTAACTCAGTAGATTATGACGCATGTGTCTCTTTTTTGTATATTGTAATTGAGATGGCAAAATTTATCAGTAATAATTATCTATCAAACATAAAAAAAGAGTTTATTTATTCAAGAATCAAATATGCTTTAGGATCTTTTTCTGCAATCCTACATATGCGAAATCGTGCAGAAATTTATAAGCTTTCTAATGTCATTGAAAACAATATTGATAACCTTCTAATTCTACCTTCCTATGTCATTGATATGTTTTTATTCGTGAAAACCTATGGAGCATATAAGGGACTTTTATTGTACAAAAGATTTACCTATGAGGAAACAATTTCTCTAATAAATAACAATAACTACAAAGAGATTTATATTTTTTGTGTAGGTTTATTTGCAGAAGTTACAGCGCAAATATTACAGAATGAAGGATATTGTGTAAAAGGGTTTTTAGATAACAACAAAACATTGGATGGTAGCTTTCTTTCGGGTTTGAAGGTAAGTATTCCCTCTGCTTTATCTTATAGATCAAAGGAAGGGTTAAAGGATGTTTTTGTGGTTGTGTGCAATCAAAAAACAACAACATTTGAAGAAATATCAAGCCAATTGGAAGGATTGGGCTTGAAAAAGGTGCAGATAGCTCAAAAAATATTTTAAGTTATCGCAACTCAACGGATGTGGTATTGGACAATATAAAAACTAATAGAAATATGCACATGTTAGTTGAATCTAGGTCTGTTTATTGAATAAAAGTTTGATGAATACAAAAGCTATCACTGTATATAAAACGGGCGGGCCTGAAGTTCTTACTCTTAATGAAGTGGAGATAAGTCAACTGCAGCAACATGAGGTATTGATCAAGAACGAGGCCGTCGGGCTGAATTTTATTGATATTTATCATCGTAATGGTATTAATCCTTTACTTTTGCCTTTTATTCCAGGCTTTGAAGGTGCAGGTGTGGTTGAAAAGATAGGAGCTGGTGTTAAAGCTTTTCAAGAGGGAGATCGAGTTGCTTATTGTACAGCTACTGTTGGTTCGTATTGTAAGCATAGATCTTTGCCGGCTGATAAACTTGTACCGTTGCCTGATGATGTTAGTTTTCAAGATGCAGCTGCAATGCTCCTCAAAGGATTGACTGCTGAGTATCTTGTTCATAGGGCGTACAAGGTTCACCCTATGGAAAAAGTTCTTCTTCACGCGGCGGCGGGGGGTGTCGGAACGATACTATGTCAATGGTTAAAAAAGATTGGCGCTACAGTAATTGGAACTGTTGGTTCTCCAGAAAAAGCTGAGTTTGCAAAGAAACACGGTTGTGATCACACGATACTTTATCAAGAAGAAGATGTCGTCGCTGTTGTCAGCGAGTTAACGGATGGGCAGGGGGTGCAAGTTGTTTACGATTCAGTGGGAAAAACAACATTTGATGTGTCTTTGAACTGTCTTGGCCGCCGCGGGTATTTTGTCTGTTTTGGCAATGCTTCTGGCCTGCCTGATCCCATTCCTCCAATGCTTCTTGCACAAAAGGGATCACTTTACTTTACACGTCCAAGACTTGTTGATTATTGTGCTGAAAGGGATGAATTGCTCGAGGCTGCGGAAACCCTCTTCGAATTTTATCGCAAAGGACTTAAAGTAGAGATAGAACAAAAGTTTGCCTTGGAAGATGCAGAACAAGCGCATAGATACCTGGAAAGCCGATTGACAAAAGGGTCTTCTATTCTGTTGCCATAATCAGTATTTGATAGCCAGACAATGTTCAGTGATTATCATTTAATAATAATTGTACTGCCTAAAGCACCTCTGAATAATTATTTGATATATAAACAGTTAAATGGTGTTTATTGATAGATAAGTCCAACATTGAAGATGGCACGTTCTAATGAGATTGCGGCTTTAGAAAGTCGTTTCAAAGAAAGTTTTGATGATGTTCTTATCTCTACTCTGGATGGTAAAGACTTTACCTATGGCCGGTTCTGGGTAAATGCTCAGGGAATTGCTGATAATTGGCGTAACAATGGTATAAAACCTGGAGTCAACATTGCGCTCATATTACCTAATAGTGTCTCTATGTTAGCGTGTTATCTTGCCTGTGTAATTGGCGGGTATATTGCAAATCCAATTCTAACGACATTATCTCAAGAAGAGATTGAGGCAAGGCTTGCTTTGACTCGCCCTGTACTGGTGATAAGGGAACCTTTTGAGTTATCTCAAAGTGTTAGCCTATTAGATATTGAAAATGTCAGAATCACTACAGGGTCTGACTCTAGTTTTTGTGTGATGTTTACGTCTGGAACCACTGGAAAACCGAAGGGAATCTGTCATAGTCTTTCCGGTATGATAGGTAGTGCTCGATCTTTTGCAAATATTGCGGGGATGAATAAGCAAACTCGTATCTACCATATCTTGCCTATGGCATATATGGCGGGGTTTATTAATACTTTTCTGGCTCCTCTCCTCTCAGGTGGGAGAATTATTGAGGGATCGGTAGTTTCTGCTGCTGCCATGCTTGACTTCTGGGAGCGTCCTGTCGACATGAAAGTGAACACTCTGTGTCTGACACCGACGATTGCGGCTATGTTATGCCGATTAAACCGAAACAGGAAAGATGCTCGAAAATATGCAGCTAACCTGCGAATTATTCTGTCCACGGCTGGCGTTCTGCACAGTGGTCTTAGAACGGAGTTTATGAGGATTTTCGGAAAACCCCTTCAAGATTGCTATGGTACGACTGAATTAGGGGGGCCACTGACCGTACAGTTTCCAGAAGACGCTTTAGTTGTCGAAAACTCAGGCTGTCCTATACCTGAGTTGGATTTCTCGTTTCGTCCTGCTCCAGGTGGGGAGAATGAAATGTGGATTCGCTCGCCATATATCATGAAAGGTTATTTGACTGAAGAGGGCTTGAGTCTGCCAGTCGACGAACAAGGGTTTATGGCGACAGGTGACTTGGCAGAAATCGTGGATGGAAACATAATTATTACCGGACGGTGCAAGGATATTATTATTCGTGGCGCAGAAAATATTGCCCCTATTGTTATTGAAAATGAAATTAGTGCCGTCGAAGGGGTTAAAGAAGTTGCAGTGATTGGAATGCCTCACGAATTTTGGGGTGAGATCGTTGTCGTTTGTATCTTGCCGGAAGATAACATAGAAGAGGCGATGTTGCTCAATGAAGTTCAGCTACGCGCCTCGGAGTATCTTTCCCCTATGTATCAACCGGACAAGATCATAGCCGTTAAGGAATTTCCGAGGACATTTACAGGTAAAGTTCAAAAAAACATTCTGAGAAATCAATTAATGATCGCATAGTATCGTTAGCTTGTTAGGGCTATTAGATCACTGCTATCTAATCGTTTTACGTACATCTGAATTAAGTAGCCGTGTTGAATACGCGTTGAATAATACCCTGAATTTAAAATTCATCATCTTGGTGGGCTGAAAGGCTCCTTTGTTTTAGATTGTATTCTAGAAATGATGAACTAGGTGAACGGATAGTTTTTTTAAATTTATGTTAACAATGCTGTTTTGCTGTCAGCTACAATCTGCAATATTATTGGGTAAATAATAAGCATAAAGTTAACATATTTACCAGGATAAAAGGGGTAATGAAGTGGATAATAAGAGTAATACTGCCACAGTACGTTCAGGAAATCAACTCAATCTGATAATGAAACTACACCAGCGCTCAGTTGTACATCGTATTAATGAGATCGATTGGGAGAGTGGGTCATCCTCATCTCCATCAGTTGTTGAGCTCGATCCGACAACTGCTTGCAATTTAGTTTGTCCTGATTGTATCAGCCGTGATCTGCTTAACCAGGGATTTTTTACTCGAAAACGTATGCGTGAACTTACAAAGGAAATTGTAGATGCAGGAGTTAAGGCAGTCGTCTTGATTGGAGGGGGAGAGCCGCTTGCCCATCCTGAAATTGGATGGGTTATAGAATATTTAGCTCAAAATAATGTTCATGTTGGCATTACTACCAATGGACTCTTAATTGACCGATATATTGACTGTATCGCAGAGTATGCCAGTTGGGTTCGAGTGTCAATGGACTCAGCTACATCAGGTACCTATAAACATATTCGTCCAAGTCAGAGTGGTGTTTCTATGTTTGAAAAGGCATTTCACAATATGAGAAGTTTGGCAAAGATTAAACATGGGAAATTGGGATATTCCTTTGCACTATTTTCTGAATGTGAATTTGATATCAATGGACATGTGAACGTTAGATTTTCAAATGTACCGGAGATTTACAAAGGAGCTGTTTTAGCCAAAGAAATAGGATGTGACTATTTTGAGGTTAAGCCAACTTATAATATGGATCATCACTTGATAATTCATCCTGAAGAATTGATGCAGAAGGCAAAACATCTGCTTAAACAATCATCAGCTTTGGAAGATAAAAAATTTAGTGTACTGCAGGGGACAAAATTGGGTCATGTTTTAAATTGTGAGTCCGATATCGAACCTAAAGATTATAATCGTTGTGCCGTTGCACAGTTACGTACGCTTATAACACCTTCAGGAGTTTATGTTTGCCCATATTTCAGGGGAAGAATAGATAAAAAATTAGGAGATGCACGGAAAATGTTATTTAATGACATATGGCATGGAAAAGATCGCGCAAATGTTATGGAATCACTTAATCCTTCGAAAGACTGCCTTTTTCATTGTATTCGCCATGATTCTAATATGGTTATTGAAGATATTATTGCAGGAAAAAGCACTGTGGAGTCTGTAGAGGATTTTGATGAATTTATATAAAGTTTAGTGCTAATAATGACAATTGAAACTCAAACATGGATATTAGATTGGTTCAGAAGACGCAATCCAGGAATTACGATTGATGTTGAACAGGATTATCATCAACAGGGATTGGTTGATTCGTTTGGTATTATTGAGCTGATCTATGAGCTTGAAGAACATTTTGCCATTCGTTTTGATGATAGCGATTTTAAACTACCTTCCTTTCGGATCATCCAGGGTTTAGTGAAACTAATAGATAAGAAAACTAAAAATGCACCTTAGTCATCATTTTACTAAAAGAGACATAGAGAAGTGCCTATCCAATCTGCCTCTAGGGTTGGGCGATATCGTCTATTGTCATAGTGCCATTGGTTATTTTGGTCGCATGGATAAAGCAAAAACTTCTATAGACATGTGCGAGACATTTTTTGATTCTATTTTTGAGATTATTGGGCAGTCAGGGACATTAATCGTTCCCACATATACCTATTCTTTCGCAGAAGGCAACGTGTTTGACGTTGAACAGAGTGTGTCTAATATGGGTCTGTTTTCCGAGTGGATACGATGCCATCCTGATTCCATACGTTCTGTGGATCCAAATTATTCTGTTTCTGTCATTGGTAAGCATGCGAAGAGATTGATAAAAAACATTCCGGTAAACAGCTTTACGTCAGATTCTGTATTTGGTAGATTTTATAAGGCCGAAGGGAAAGTTCTTTGTCTTACGTTTCCTGGATGCACTTTTATACACTATGTAGAACGTGCGCTTCAGGTGCCTTATCGATTTGATAAAACGTTTGAAGGGTTTATTCTTAAAAACAAAGTGCGAAGAAAAGCTCGATCAACAATATATGTCTGTTACAATAGCGATGATGCACTGGAGCACACACCTATAAGTTTTGAGGATCTTGCTAGACAACAAAGGCTCCAGCATGTACAGAAATTAGGACGTGGGGAGGTATCCCTGATATCTTCCAGTAATGTGTTTGATTTAATTAAAGAGACATTGCCCTCTCGCCCCTGGTTCTTAACGATGGCAGAAAGACTGGACATTGATAATCCTTGCATTATTGCTGAACCAGCGCAGGCTAACTAGAGGTCCTGTTGCTGCACATCTAATTGCCAGACGGAGGCCTGTCTTCATCCAAAAAAAGGCTAAGAATGCAGACAACTCGATAAAATGTACTGAGAAAATAGTAGTGAAGAATATAATTCAACTTTAAAGTGGGTAGGTGGTATTTCCTATGACATCAACAACCGATTGGTCGTTAGTGGCTGATGAACTCTGTGCAAATGGTAAAATATTTGTTAATGGACGATATATTAATGCGCATAACGGAGCAATATTTGTTAAACAGAGTCCTGTTGACGGGCGTAACTTGACTGGTATTTCTTACAGTTCCGAAGTAGATGTAAACAATGCTGTCTGTGTTGCTAGAAGTGCTTTTGAAGATGGGCGTTGGTCAAAAAGATTGCCGACGGAACGCAAGGAAATATTACTAAAACTGGCAGAACTTATTGATGAGCATAAGGAAAAGCTGGCTATACTGGATACATTAAGCATGGGCAAGCCCATTCGTGACTGCTTAAACAATGATATTCCTTTAGCAGTAACATGTATAAAATGGTACGCCGAGTCCATTGATAAGATATATGACGAATGTGTGCCATCACGACCTGATGTGCTGGGAACAATAACCAGAGAACCGCTCGGTGTCGTAGGGGCAATTACTCCCTGGAATTATCCAATGGAAAACGTTGCATGGAAGATCGCTCCTGCTCTCGCAGCAGGAAATTCGCTGGTATTGAAACCGGCAGAGCAAGCTTCGCTAAGTGCAATATACCTTGGCCAGCTTGCGGTTGAGGCAGGTATTCCAGATGGTATTTTTAATGTTATACCTGGGATAGGTGAAGTTACAGGAAAGGCATTAGCTGTGCATAAAGATGTTGATGCTATTTTCTTTACTGGTTCTACTGAAGTGGGTAAACTTATCATGCAATATGCAGGGCAATCTAATATGAAGCGTGTAGCTTTAGAATGTGGTGGCAAAAGTGCCTTTGTAGTTTTGAAAGATTGTGTACATCTTGATGATGCTGCTAGAGTTTTGGCGCAGAACATATTTTCCAATCAAGGCCAAACGTGTACCGCACCATCTCGATTAATAGTTGAAGAGGATGTACATGACGAGTTTATTGATAATCTTATGCAGTATGTACCGGTTTATCAACCAGGCAATCCGTTGGATGAGAAAACAAATGTTGGAGCAATGGTCAGCCGTAGCCATCTCCATAAGGTACTGGAATATGTAGAAATTGGACAGAATGAAGGTGCAAAACTGCTGACAGGTGGACAAGAAGCTTATCCAGTTGAAGGAGGGGCATATTTTGAGCCGACAATTTTCGATCAGGTTAAGAATGACATGCGGATAGCACAAGAGGAAATATTTGGACCAGTCCTTTCGATTATCAGTGTAAAGAGTGTGGCGGAAGCCATTAAGAAGGCAAATGAATCCAGTTATGGACTTGCGGCAGCAGTCTGGTGTGAAAATCTCAGTATGGCTCATCAGGTTGCTCGAAAAATACGTGCAGGATTAGTCCATATCAATAGCTATGGTGATGATGATATAACTGCTGCTTTTGGCGGTTATAAACAGTCTGGTAACGGCACTAAAGATAAGTCTTTACATGCACTAGATGAATATGTTGAATTTAAAACAACCTGGATCCGATTAAATTCACTTGATACGTCTTAAGATCACACGTCATTCCTCATAATTCTTCAATTGATTGTTTTCAAGGACAAAAGGGCAAAATTAATAATGACTACCCCCATGCACAACCCACAAGGTTTTATTTTGGGATGGGCATGAACCATTAAGGCCAGGTAAATGAATAATTATGAACTAAAAACATGTGAAGATAAAAAGCAATGGAATTCATTTGTATCTACCTCACCACAGAGTGCTATTCATTGTACAACCCCGTTTCTTGATTCCTGGGGGAGAGATTATGAACTTCTATTAGTTACAGTAAAAGAAAGAATACAACTTGGTGCTGTATTAGTAAAGCAAAATGGTCAAACTGCTAAGGGTCCTTCTATGTATCATGGTGTGTTATTTGATATTTCAATTGCTAATCTCCCTGCTCACAAACGTGTGAAAAAATCTATGAGTTTAATCGATTTCCTTCTGGCAGAACTGGCGCTTCGATACGAAGAGATAGTTTTCTCATTGCATTATTCTTTTGAGGATTTAAGAAGCTTCCAATGGTTTCATTATCATGAGGCAGGACTTGGTCAATTTGAAATAAATATTGCTTATACCTGTGTGTTAAGCCTTTCTACGGTAAGAGATTTTGATGCCATACTTATGAATGCAAGGGCCGTTAGGAGGCAGGAATACCGCAGGAGTTTAAAGGAAGGATATACTGTTGAAGAATCAAATGATGTTAATGTTTTAGATTACCTTCATGATTTAACATTTAAAAGACAGGGACTTAAACGTAATGATGGCGAAATATTTATGACATCAAGACACGCAGAGTTGGCAATATCTGATGGTTTTGGAAGGTTATTGATTTGCAGGGACAAAGGTCAGAATCCGGTATCTGCAGTTCTATTCTTATACGATTGCAAATGTGGATACTTTCACATAGGCGCTAATCACCCGGAGTATAGAAAATCCGGTACGGGTACCTATACTTTGTTTAAACAAATCCAATGGTGCAAGGAACAGGGGCTGTTAGTGGTAGATTTGTGTGGTATTAACTCTCCAAACCGTGGAGATTTCAAGACCAGTTTTAACGCAGTACCTGTACCATATTATACTGTTAGCTGGGTTAGGCCAGAAAAGTCATTGTAGAATTATGGTATCTCGGGTAATTAGAAATATTCTTCTTTTGGTAGCAGATCCGGAATTATTTTTAAAATATCTTGTCATCCTGAAAGATAGGTGGGTGGTCTCTGGAGGGATACATAGGTTTATAAAACACAATAAAATTGTATGGGATCATTATTCTAATGTAAATCCTACAGCAGAAATTCTTGTTGATTTTGTGGGTGTACCAGAAACAATTATTACCTATAGCTATTTCGCAAATGTTCTGGCAAAAAAACATAATGCTTCTATTAAGGTGTTTTCATCTAATAAGAGATCCAGAGATTACGTATTGTATGAGTTGTTCAGGTCATTTCAAATTAAGAGTCATGTTAAACCCAGGCTGAGTGGGGTTCAGAGAGAAAAGGTTAAAACACTATATACAAATGTGGCTGATAGTATTAAAACAAAGAAAAATGTTTACGAATTAAACGTGTTAGATACATGGATTGGGATTGATATATATGAAACCTATCTAAGCCATGGTCACCCAACGATTGATCTCAAGGATTCCTCATTTTGGGAGATAGTCAATGAGGGCATAGAGTTACTAATATTCTGGCAGGACTATTTTAAAGAGCATAAGGTTGCCGGAGTAATAATCAGTCATGATTATCTCAATCATTTAAATATTCTTGCAAAAGTTGCCTACCAAAATAGTGTCCCGGTTTATTTGCCTAATGCCAGGGGGATGCATCTTTCCGATAAACCCCACAGAATTTATGAATCACGTTTTATAAATTATCCAGCGATGTTTAATAAGTTATCATTACAAGAACAGGAGAAGGGGATTCAAAAGGCGAAAACTCAACTTGAACGACGTTTTAGTGGCGAAGTGGGCGTGGATATGCATTATTCAACGGATTCTGCGTTCAAACAGATTGATCATGAAAAGCCTGTGATACAAAGAAACGATAAAATTAAAGTGCTTATAGCTACAAATTGCTTTTATGACAATCCTCATGCTTATGGCGGAGCTCTGTTTGTAGATTTTTATGAGTGGTTGTGTTTTTTAGGAGAGATTACTGAAAAGACTGATTATGACTGGTATATTAAACCACATCCAGATTATATGCCAGGCACACTGGAGATCCTCAATAAAATTATAGAGAAATATCCGGGAATAACATTAGTTCCGCCTGAAACATCATTCCATCAATTAGGAAAAGAAGGAATATCTTTTGCGCTAACTAGTTATGGTTCAATTGGCCATGAGCTACCGTTGCTTGGCATCCAGGTAGTTAATCCAGGATATAATCCGCATGTTGCCTATGATTTTAATTGGCATTCCAGGACCATAGAAGAGTATGAACATTTATTGATGAACCTGGACAAACTTGACAAGAAAATTGATGTTCAACAATTGTACGAATTTTACTATATGCATTATTATTATACATACGTGGATTATCTTATATATACATCACACAGGCAGATGATGAAGGATCTTAGACCGGAAGAACAGATGCGTCCTAAGGCATATGAGTATTTTCTGGATCAGCTTACTGATACCAAACATCAGGAGATTATTGAGAATATGCAAAAATTTATTGATTCTGGAGCGCTCAATTTTTTTAGTTATGGACCTGAATAAAAGTAGTATCTAGGATCAGATGAACGTTATGATCTATATGCTTAATCATTCTTATAAATATGAAGAAGAAGGTGCGTGCCAAATTGTTGCAGACGCTTAAAAGTATATGGGGGATAAATTATGTTTATGATGTGATTAGTGTTTCTAGTATGAAGGTATGGATGATGGATTGGGAAATAGATGTTGTTCAGGATGTTATAAAGGAGTTGCAACCAGCAAAATGCTTGGAATGGGGAACCGGGGGGAGTACAATATTCTTTACAAAGAGATTGCCAAAAGGCTCAAGATGGGTTTCTGTTGAACATGATAGGAATTGGGCAATCAAGATCAGGCGACAGACAATGTTTCTTCGTCTTTTGTTACTGAGAGGAGTTGTACAAATCTATCACATACAGCCAAATCATACTCCATGGTCTGATGCTAACGGAGACGGTTCATATTCTGATTTGAAAGACTATGTAGATTTTCCGGGTAAATTGGGACACTTTGATTTTATCTTTGTAGATGGAAGAGCGAGAAAAGACTGTATAAAAAAGGCATGTGAGCTAGTTGGTGATAAAGGAGTTGTTATTCTTCATGATGCCGGCAGAAGCTATTATCATGGACCATTTGATTTATACAAGTATAAAGTTTTATTGAGGGATAATAGTGATGATGAGAGCGGCTTGTGGCTTGCAAGTAATGGCATAGATATAAAGTCTTTGTTCTTTACAAAGAATGACAAGCGTTATAGTCAATATGTAGTATCTCCGTAAAACAATAAAATCTTTATTACTTTGAAAATTTAAGGGATTTTAGTAAGGGAGAATCATGACGATACGGGCTGGAAAAATAAAAGTTTCAAAAAAACATTTCATGTTTCTTACAAAGTAATGTAGTAATATGTATTAGAAGATTGAGGTAGAATTAATGAAAAATTGTTTAATATGCAATAAGCCGGTTGAAGCATTTATGTCCTTTGGAAAAATGCCAATTGCGAACGGATTCCTTGCAAAGGATCAATTTTCTGAAGAATATTTTTTTGAGATGAAGGTTGCTTCCTGTACTCATTGCGGTATGTTTCAGTTAATTGAACAGCCTGATCGTGAGAAGATGTTTAATGAAAACTATGCTTTCTTTTCCGGTACGTCTAAAAGCATGGCGTTACACTATAAAGAATTTGCAGAATATGTTGGAAGTAACTTTCTTTCTCCCAACGATCCATTTGTTGTAGAAATTGGCAGTAACGATGGAATAATGCTGCAGAACTTTGATGCAGCAGGAGTTCGGCACCTCGGTATTGAACCCTCAGAGAATGTCGCAAAGGTGGCGACCGATAAAGGCATACAAACAGTATGTGGATTTTTTGATGAAGAACTTGCTCGACAAATTATGACAGAGCATGGTCAGGCAGATGCATTTCTTGGCGCCAATGTGATGTGCCATATTCCTTATATACACTCCGTTGTGGAAGGAATAAAGATTCTTCTAAAGCCAAAAGGCATAGTTCTGTTAGAAGATCCATATTTGGGGGATGTAATTGAGAATACAATCTATGACCAGATTTATGATGAGCACGTATTCCTATTTTCCGTGTCATCCATAAAGTATCTGTTCGAATTGCACGATATGGTACTGGTTGATATAGAACCTCAAGAGACTCACGGTGGTTCTATGCGATATGTTATTGCTCACAAGGGAGTACGACCCATTTCTGACAGTGTAAAAAAACAGTTGGATAAAGAGAAAATGATGGGGTTGGACAACCCGGAAACATATGAAACTTTTAGAAGAAACTGTGAAGGTTCACGTGATAGCCTGGTATCTCTTTTGAATAATATTAGACAGCAGGGAAAGAGGGTTGTTGGTTATGCTGCAACTTCCAAGAGTACGACCATTATCAACTATTGCGGTATTACTGCTGATCATATTGAATTTATCAGCGATACAACACCGGTCAAGCAGGGTAAGTTCAGTCCTGGAGCTCATGTGCCTGTCCGCGCATATGAAGCATTTGTGGATAATTATCCTGAATATGCACTTTTGTTTGCCTATAATCATGCAAAAGAGATAATGGTAAAAGAGCAGAAGTTTATGAAATCAGGTGGCAAATGGATTACGTATGTGCCTGAAGTGAAAGTGTTGGGATAGAAACGAAAGGATAATCATTTATGAAAGAAGTGAACAGGGAAAAAGATATATATGCAAAGTCGAGAACGATTACAGATATTAAAGAATGCGAATTTTACCATGTAATGGATATTCCAAACTATGGAATAGTAGGAGAGGAATGGGACTTGCGAAATAGTCTACATGAGTATTTAGGTAATGTAGATTTTAAGGACAAGCGTGTTTTAGAATTAGGGACAGCAAGTGGATTAATATGCTTTCATATGGAAAAAATGGGTGCACAAGTAGTTGCCTACGATCTTTCAATTGATCAGCAATGGGATATTGTTCCATTTTCGCAATATGATTATAAAAAAGATATTCATGAGTATAAGAACCATATAAATAGACTGAATAATGGATTTTGGTTTGCTCATAAAGCCTATGATTCAAAAGCAAAAGTTATTTATAATTCAATTTATGAAATTCCTGAAGAAATTGGCCTCGTTGATATTTCAACATTCTGTAGTATTCTTCTTCATGTTCGCGATCCATTTTATGCCCTTCAGAATGCCTTAAGGCTAACGAAAGAAACCGTAATTATTACGGACATGGCACAATCATTCATTGATATAAAGTTTATTCAAAACATAGTTAATTTCATAAATGTTAAACTGTTTAGGAAGAAAAGAGGAATACATAACATAAAAGGTCCTTGGATGAAATTCTTGCCAAATTATGGAACTGTTTCGAATCAGGGATCTTGGTGGGCGCTATCACCAGAGGCAATCATTAATTTCATAGGTGTATTGGGATTTGAAAAAACAACAGTAACATACCATTGCCAAAAATTTAGAGATGGTACATCGAAGAAATTTTTTACAGTCGTTGGTAGACGGACTCGGCCAACTAATGCGTGCTCAACTGAAAAGAGTATTTGTATGAATGCTTCGAAGAATTCCTATTGAAGAATCAACTACTAACTACACCAGTTTTATTCATCATTTTCAATCGCATGGATACTACCAGAAGGGTTTTTAATGCGATAAGAAAGGCAAAGCCTGTAAAGTTATTTATTAGCGCGGATGGGCCGAGGGAGAATAGAGCCGGAGAAAAGGAACAATGTCAAAAAGTAAAAGATATCGTCTGTGAAGTAGATTGGGAGTGTGAAGTTTATCATAAATTCAGTGAAAAAAATCTGGGCTGTAGGGTAGCCGTCAGTTCTGCGATAAACTGGTTTTTTGAAAACGTTCATGAAGGAATTATACTTGAAGATGACTGTGTGCCAGCAAAATCGTTTTTCAGGTTTTGTCAGGAGTTACTTGAAAAATATAGATATGATGAGCGTATTATGTCGATTAATGGTAATAATTTTTTGCTTGGTAAAAAGAGAATTAAGGAAAGCTATTATTTTTCAAGGATACCCGGATGTTGGGGGTGGGCAACCTGGAGAAGGGCGTGGAGGCATTTTGATAAGGATATGAAATGCTTTACAAGATTTCAAGAAGATGATCTAATAAACAATTACCATAGCAATAAAGAAATTAGTAACTGGCACATGAGCTGCCTGGAGGAAGCTAATAAGCCAAATTGTAGTATCTGGTCAACACAATGGATATATGCGATAATGACTCAAAATGGACTCTGTGTTTATCCAGCAAAAAATCTTATTCAGAATATAGGTTTTGCAGCGGATGCCACGCACTGCAAGCATGAAAGTTTCTGGATATATTCAAAATTTGTGCTTGATGAAATAAATAAAATAACGCACCCACCTTTTATATTGCCTGATATCGAAGCAGATAGTTTGCATTTCGAAATAATTAAAAAAACAGATCCACGGCTAACTAATAAAAATAGGATTATAGTATTAAACATGATAAAGAGAATTATACCTGGTAGAATTCAGAAAATAATAAAAACATTATCACAAAGAGTCTAAAAACCTTTTAGAGATAAAAAAGCAAGTCAATGCATTGTATGTAAAGCACTTCACTTGTTCATTATTTCTGTACTATAGCAGCTTTCATAATTCGAAGCGGTATTTCTTCAGTTAGTGTTTGATATAAGTTTTTTTAATGAAAGAGTGCGGAATGACAGTAACCAGGTAGAGGATAAAAAGCAGATTTGAAAAATGATTCTGATAGTAGATTATATAGGCTGATTGTTTGTGCTGGTCCTCGTTTGAGCATATTAGAACAATCTGATTTACTTGCACTTTCAAATGAGTGCTTTAATATGAACAAGTTACAACGAATATATACAACCGTGAACTTGTGGAGATGACAGATAAGCAATATTTGAAAGCCTCATTTTGTAGAATAACAAAGCGGGTAATCTGTTTACTCAGTGAATGGTCTTCTGTGCGACAGAGAGAAGGTTTAGAAGTTCATGATGCTTATTAACCTACTAATATTATTTAATGGTGATATTTCGTTTAAAATAAAGGGGAAAAAATGAATTTGAAGACTTTTATAAGAAAGTATTTCCCTGATATCGTTGTTTCTTTTATTAAATTATTTATTTCGCCTCCTTTTAAATATATTAAATACAAGCCGACATATAATGAGGATGGACTTTACACTAATCATAACTGCGATTTTATGGATGATCCATTATTTAAACAGGCATATGATCTAGGTTTTGCGACTGGCTCTACAAAAGGGTGGCACTTGCACTGGAGGGTTTACGTTGCTTGTTGGTTAGCATATAGAGCAAAGGACATGGTAGGCGATTTTGTTGAATGTGGAACTAATAAAGGCATGATAGCTCGTGCCGTTATTCACTATACTGATTTTGGGAATCTAGATAAAAGTTTTTATCTGGTGGATACATTTAATGGTATGTCTGAAAAATATCAATCAGAATCTGAGAAGAAAAATCTCTTCTGCAACATAAAATATGAAATGTGTTATGAAGAAGTAAAAAGAACATTCTCAGAATTTAATAATGTAATAATTATTCGTGGAACAGTCCCTGA
>JAIQZU010000050.1 GCA_021776915.1 Candidatus Scalindua sp.
ATCTGAGAAGAAAAATCTCTTCTGCAACATAAAATATGAAATGTGTTATGAAGAAGTAAAAAGAACATTCTCAGAATTTAATAATGTAATAATTATTCGTGGAACAGTCCCTGACATACTGCCTCAGATTCAAGCAGAAAAAGTTTCATTTGTTCATATTGATATGAATTGCGTAGCGGCTGAAATTGCTGTTGGTGAATATTTCTGGGATAAACTTATTAGTGCAGGTGCCATCCTTCTGGATGACTACGCATATCCTGGCTATATTGAGCAGAAGTGTGCATGGGATGTTTTTGCGAAAGAGAAGGGTGTACAGGTATTAAGTATACCAACAGGACAAGGTTTAATTCTCAAGCCGTGAGGGTTTTGTGTTTATTGTAGAGTTCTGAGAGTGATATTTTGTTCCCTAAGGATTATAGTCAGCCGTTTTGTTATTAATTATCATTTTTAAATGTTAATTATTTTCTATTGAGGTGTCAGCGGTTGTTCATTAAGCTCTTGAACGCCTAACAGAATTCTCGCTTTAAGTTTTTCTCACGATGAAACTTTTATATGGTGAAGAGAAATACGCGCCATTTTCTCTATGATAAAAGGTTCGCATGATTGGCATAGGTAAGTGATAGGTAAAGAGGGAATATAGTTTTGCAGATGTATTACTGGAAATGAGGAGCTACCTATGAATACTATAAAACAAAGCAACATTAAAGTCGTCATTTTATGTGGTGGGTTGGGGACTCGGCTTCGTGAAGAAACAGAATTTCTTCCTAAACCAATGGTGAAAATTGGTGATAAGCCAATTCTTTGGCATATAATGAAAATTTATGCGCAGTATGGACTAAAAGATTTTGTTTTGTGCCTTGGCTATAAGGGGGAGATGATTAAAGATTATTTTTTGAATTATGAAGCATTAAATAATGATTTTACTGTGGAACTTGGTAAAAACAGGGAAATAGAAATATATAGTACCCATGAAGAGAATGGCTGGAGGGTTACCTTAGCTGATACTGGTGATAAAACCCTAAAAGGCGCAAGGTTGAAGAAAGTAGAAAAATACATTAATGACAGTGATACGTTTATGTTAACCTATGGTGACGGTTTAGCTAAAATAGATTTAAATACCCTTTTAGTATATCATCAAAGTCATGGGAAGATGGTGACCGTAACTGGAGTTAGTCCTGCCTCACGTTTTGGAGAATTAAAGGTTAGTGACAACCAGGTAGAAAGTTTTATTGAAAAACCCGCACAGGGTTCAGAATTAATTAATGGAGGGTTTTTGGTGGTTAACAAGGGCATTTTTGATTACCTTTCTCTTGATGAAAATTGCGATTTAGAATATGGCGCCTTGGAGGAAATCGCAAAAAAGGGTCAGCTTATGGTTTATAAACACAAAGATTTTTGGGCGTGTATGGATACGTATCGGGATCTGGAATGCTTAAATAAGAAATGGAATGAAAACAATGCAGAATGGAAAGTTTGGTAGGTACTCGTGTTTGATAATGTATACAAGAACAAGACCGTATTGGTTACGGGTGATACTGGTTTTAAGGGATCATGGCTGGCAATTTGGTTAAAAGAGCTTGGGGCAAATGTGATCGGATATTCACTTGAGTCCAAGACAGAAAACGATAATTATGTTATCTGTGGGCTGGGTAATAAAATTATCCATATAGATGGGGATATCCGTAACTATCAGTCTCTTAAAAGTATGTTTGATAAATACGAACCTGATATTATTTTCCATTTGGCAGCACAGCCTTTAGTCCTTGAGGGTTATCACAATCCGGCAGAAACTTATAGTACTAATATCATGGGTACGGTAAATATTCTAGAAGTGGTTAGAAATATTGATTCGGTTAAAACAGTTGTTATTGTTACAACTGATAAATGTTATGAAAACAGGGAGTGTGAAAATGGATATCATGAAACTGACAGACTTGGAGGGAAAGATCCTTACAGTGCGTCCAAGGCAGCTTGCGAAATTGTTATAAATTCATATATACAATCTTACTTTAATAATAACTCAACTGCTAGTATTGCATCTGCAAGAGCCGGGAATATAATTGGTGGTGGTGACTGGGCTGAAAACAGAATCGTACCGGACTGTATCAGATCATTAAGAAAAAATGAGACCATAAAGATTAGAAACCCAAAATCAGTAAGGCCCTGGCAGTATATTCTGGAACCTTTGAGTGGATACCTGAAATTGGGAGCATTACTTTATAAATATGGGGAGAAATATTCAGGTGCATGGAACTTTGGGCCTAAAGAAGTGATAACAGTTAAAGATCTGGTTGAGAATGTAATTGACAAATGGGGACATGGTGAGATTACAATCTTGGAACCATCTGACCAGAACGTGGAATCTTCTTATTTACGTCTTGATATTTCTAAGGCAATAGCAGGATTAAAATGGGAGCCAAAATTGTGTATTTCAGAGTCCGTAAAGTATACTATAGACCAATATAAGGTAGAGGATTTGTCTCAAGATGAGGTGTTTCAACAGCGGGTAAAATATATTAACGACTACTGTAAAATATAATAGCATAGTAGATGAAGTTTATAGAAACCCCTTTAAAAGGTGCTTATATCATTGATCCAGAACCATTTGAAGATAAAAGGGGTTTATTTGAACGAATATTCTGTGAAAAAGAATTTAAGAAAATAAGTCATTCCAAGAAAATCGTGCAGATTAATCATTCTTTCACAAAAGAGAGGGGTGCACTGAGGGGGATGCATTATCAGGAACCACCAATGACAGAAATAAAGATGGTGAAGTGTCTGAGAGGCTCAGTATATGATGTTATTGTTGATTTACGAAAAAGCTCTGATACATTTCTTAAGTGGTTTGGAGAAACCCTTTCTTCTGAAAACAGACGCATGATTTACGTTCCCGAGGGATTTGCTCACGGGTTCCAAACCCTTGAGTTAAATTGTGAATTGCTGTACTTTCATACAGAGTATTATAGTCCTGTTTATGAGCGAGCTGTACGTTTTAATGATCCAAGGATTGGAATAAAATGGCCTCTAGACATCACTGAAATTTCTGAAAGGGACATGGGCCATGCGTTATTATCCGGAAGCTTTGAAGGTGTCCTGGTTTGAATTGTAGATTTTGCAACAATATCTTAAAATATGAGTTCGTTGATCTTGTAAATTCCCCGCTATCAAATTCGTATTTAGCTCAAGAGCAATTGAGCGAACCTGAAACCTTTTACCCCTTAAAGTTATCATTATGTGAAAGTTGTTTTCTGGTTCAGATCGATGAGTACAAAAAATATAAAGAAATCTTTAATGAAAATTATGCATATTTCTCATCATATTCTACAAGCTGGATTGACCATGCCAAGCGATATGTTGATACGATTATCAATCGTTTTGGGTACAATGAACTGTCAACCGTCATAGAGCTTGCTTCAAATGATGGATATTTATTGCAGTATTTTCAGACAAAAAAAGTTCAGGTTCTTGGTATAGAGCCTGCTAGAAATGTAGCTCTGGTAGCTCAGGCAAAAGGAATTGAAACAATTGTAGACTTTTTCGGGTCAAGACTGGCAGGACAACTGATTGCGCAAAATAGAAAAGCAGATCTTATTGTTGGGAATAATGTCTTTGCCCATGTACCTGATATTAATGATTTTGTAGTTGGTATGAAAATGACCCTTAAGGATCAAGGGGCAATTACACTGGAAGTCCCACATTTAATGCAACTTATTGAGCAGAACCAATTCGATACTATTTACCATGAGCACTTTTCCTATTTTTCATTCTATACTGCAGGGCTCATTTTTGAAAAACATGGACTTGAGTTATTTGATGTGGAGTGTATTTCTACTCATGGAGGTTCGTTGCGCATTTATGGTAAGCACAAAGAGGACACATCCAAAAATATTTCACCCAATGTGGCTGAACTGCTGAAGGAAGAAGAAGCAAAGGGAATGCAAACACTTAGTTATTACAAGGGCTTTCAGGAAAAAGTGGATAGAGTGAAGGTTGATCTGGTCAGTTTTCTTCTGGAACAGAAGAAAAAGAATGCAAAAGTAGTTGCTTACGGTGCCGCAGCCAAGGGAAATACACTACTCAATTACTGCGGGATAAAAAACGATCTGATTGAATATGTTGTAGATGCATCACCACATAAACAGGGGAAATTCCTCCCCGGAAGCCATATTCCAATAACTAGTGAAGATATGATAAAGAAAAATAAGCCTGATTACATCTTGATCTTACCCTGGAATTTAAAAGATGAGATAACCACCCAGCTTAATTATGTAAGGGAATGGGATTCAAAATTTGTCATTCCTATACCGCAACTTGAAATTATCTAATAGTATCAGAGGACAATGAAAGTATTAGTAACTGGTGCAACTGGTTTTATTGGGAGTTATGTAGTTGAAGAGTTGTTGCGCAATGGCTATACAACAATTGCTACTTCAAGATCGACAAAGAATAAAATTAAACATAAATGGATAAAAGATACTGATTATGTAAGTGCTGATTTGGCTGAAAACAGAAAAGACTGGTACACATTCTTAGGAAAGCCAGACATTCTGATACATCTTGCATGGGATGGTTTACCTCATTACAAAGAATTGTTTCACATAGAAAGGAACCTTTCTGGTAATTATTTCTTTTTGAAAAATCTTATTGAGCATGGTCTAAAAAAGATTGTTGTCACCGGAACTTGTCTGGAATATGGATTGCGATGCGGAGCACTAGGGGAAGATTTAGAAGCAAAGCCAGCCAATCCATATGCATTAGCAAAAGATTCGTTAAGAAAGTTTTTAGAACAGTTGCAGAAGCAAATCGATTTTGATCTGAAATGGATCAGGCTCTTTTATATGTACGGTAAAGGGCAAAGCTCAAATTCTATTTTATCTCAGTTGGAAGCTGCACTTGAAAAAGGTGACAAGGTTTTTAATATGTCCGGTGGGGAGCAGTTAAGGGATTACCTGCCAGTTGTAAAGGTTGCCGAGTATATCGTAAAGCTAACAACGCAGGATAAAGTTAGCGGAATCATTAATTGTTGTTCGGGGCAGCCGATTTCGATAAGAAAGTTGGTTGAAGACTATATTTCTGAAAGAAATAATGGCATAGAATTGAAACTGGGTTATTATCCCTATGCTGATTATGAACCGATGGCTTTTTGGGGAAATGATAACAAGCTGAGAATTGCGTTAGAAAAAATATGAGATTGGTGTGGTTTGAAAAGCTCTGCTAATGAGGTTATGTAGTTTTTGAAATAAAGGAAAGGAAAGGAAAAGAAATGAGTTTAAAGACTTACTACCTAAGCCACTGTTTAAACAGGCATATGACCTAGTGTAGTGAGTCTAACACTTCTTTGCTTTTAAAATTTTTTCCATGATTCGTTCAGCAGAAGCGCTCCAGATAAATGCTTTTGGGTTCTGATTATGATTTTCAATATAATCATCAATCGCCTTAATTAGCGAAGGAACACTTTTAAATGTTCCTCTGCGTATACGTTTCTCTGTGATCTCTCTAAACCAACGTTCGACCATATTAAGCCATGAACTGGATGTTGGAGTAAAATGCAAATGAAACCGTGGATGCCGTTTGATCCAAGATTTTACACGAGGGTGTTTATGGGTACCATAGTTATCAACAATCAAATGTAGCTCTAAGTCTGCTGGGGTTTCAGAGTCAATCTTTTTGAGAAATCTAATAAATTCTTGATGTCTGTGGCGGGACATGCAATCCCCAATAACCTTACCGTCAAGCATGCTTAAAGCCGCAAATAAAGTGGTTGTGCCATGACGCTTGTAGTCGTGAGTTTGTCTAGCTGGAATGCCTGGACGTAATGGCAATAACGGTTGTGTCCGATCAAGTGCTTGAATTTGACTTTTTTCATCTACGCATAATACAAGTGCTTTATCTGGAGGATTCAAATAAAGACCAACGATATCGTTTAATTTTTCGATGAAGTATTTATCGCGGCTAAGCTTAAAATTTTCAATCAGATGAGGTTTTAAATTATATTGTCTCCATATTCTACTGACTGCTGACTGACTTAGCCTTTTGGCTTTAGCCATTGTACGTGTACTCCAATGTGTAGCATTAGGTGGTGTTGAATGTAATGTTGCTTCGATAACTGCACGGATTTTCTTCTCTGAAATTTTTGGAATTCTTCCAGGACGAGGAGCATCTTTTTCTAAGCCTGGCAAACGTAAAGCCAGGAATCGTTGTCTCCATAATTGTACAGTAGGACGAGATACTCCTACCTTAAGGGAGATATCCTGATTTTGTACTCCGTCTGCAGCCATTTGAATGATCTTGGCACGCTGTACAGTCCTTAGGGGAAGGCTTCTTTGGAGTGTCCACTTGACCAGGGTAGCGTGCTCCTCTGGAGACAGGATAATTGGCTCCGCGGTTTTACTCATGAAAAATATCATAGCATATACCTGCCTATAAGTAAAGGTATTTATGACTCACTACACTAGGCTACGCGACTGGTTCTTCAAAAAGATGTCACTTGCATTGGAGGGTTTACATTGCTTGTTGGTTAGCATACAGAGCAAAGGATATGGATGGAGACTTTGTTGAATGCTGGACTAATAAAGGTATGGTAGCACGAGCTATCATTCACTATACTGATTTCGGCAATCTAAATAAGAGTTTTTATTTGCTGGATACGTTTAGTGGTATGTCTGAAAAATATCAATCAGAATCTGAGAAGAAAAATCTCTTCTGCAACATAAAATATGAAATGTGTTATGAAGAAGTAAAAAGAACATTCTCAGAATTTAATAATGTAATAATTATTCGTGGAACAGTCCCTGA
>JAIQZU010000006.1 GCA_021776915.1 Candidatus Scalindua sp.
AAGCCACTTGGCATGCTGGTTAAACATTGAGTCCACAATATGGATAAACGCCTCATAGCTGGAGAACAGGCCGTGACGTCCGGTAAGCAGATAACCTTCAAGCCAGCCCTGGCATGTATGTTCGCTGAGGATTTCCATCACTCTGCCGTCAGGGGCAAGGTGGTCATCTTCCGGTATGGTCTTTTCCATCCATGTCCGGCCTGTTACCTCAAAAAGAGATCCAAGCCGGTTAGATGCCGTTTCATCCGGACCGAAGATCCGGAAATTCTTACTCTGTATGTTGAGTTTCATTATGTCCCGTAAAAAATGGCCCATGATTCGTGTGGCCTCCGCCATTACCTGACCAGGCTCTGGCACTTCCACCGCATGGTCCCTGAAGTCAGGCATTTTCAGACTTTTGAGTAGAAGCCCACCGTTGGCATGAGGATTGGCGCCCATGCGTCTTTCCCCCTTAGGAGCCAATTCAGCCAGTTCCGGCTTCATATGCCCGTTTTCGTCAAAAATATCTTCAGGTTTATAACTCTTCATCCAGTCTTCAAGGAGTTTTACATGATCCGGCCTGTCGATCATTTCAGAGAAAGGAACCTGATGCGATCTCCAGAAATCCTCTGTCTTTTTTCCGTCCACTTCTTTTGGCCCCGTCCAGCCTTTGGGTGATCGCAGTATGATCATAGGCCAATGTGGTCGTTTCATAACGCCCTTTGAACGGGAGTGGTTCTGGATCGACTTAATATCGTTTATAACGGTATCCATGGTTGAAGCCATCAACTCATGCATGGCCTCCGGTTCGGAGCCTTCGACAAAATATGGTTTATAACCATATCCGATAAATAGGTTTTCAAGCTCTTCCCTGTCGATCCTTGCAAGGATCGTTGGATTCGCTATCTTATAGCCATTCAAGTGCAGGATGGGCAGCACGGCGCCGTCCTGAGCGGGGTTGAGAAACTTGTTTGAATGCCAGGCAGCGGCAAGAGGGCCGGTCTCAGCTTCGCCATCGCCCACAACACATGCAACTATCAGATCGGGGTTATCAAAAGCCGCCCCGAATGCATGTGAAATTGCATAACCAAGCTCACCACCTTCATGAATAGAACCGGGGGTTTCCGGCGCAACGTGACTGGAGATTCCGCCCGGAAAAGAGAACTGTTTAAAGAGTTTCCTCATACCATCCGCATCCTGTGATATATTAGGATAGACTTCACTGTACGTACCTTCAAGATAGGTGTTTGCAACCATAGCCGGGCCGCCGTGACCTGGCCCCGCTATATAGATCATACTCAAATCCTGTTCCCTGATGACACGATTGAGGTGAACGTAAATAAAATTAAGTCCCGGGGTAGTACCCCAGTGCCCCAGAAGCCTGGGTTTGACATGTTCCAGTTTAAGAGGTTCTTTCAGCAGTGGGTTGTCGTAAAGATATATCTGTCCAACTGAAAGATAATTCGCAGCCCGCCAGTAAGCGTCCATCAATTTTAATTGTTCGTTTGATACTGTTTCACTCATTAGACCGTCCTCCTTTCCAATCCATGGCTTTGATCTTATGTTATTGATTCAATGCCTTAAATACTTTAGAAGTGTATCACAAATCCCATTGCCCTAAAAGAAAAAACACCTTCTCGAGTCATGACATAATAACTTATAGAGTAATCGAATTTGCCTCGACACATTTCATGTTTTATGTTAAATTAACTTGCTTGTAATGAAGGCATGATTAACATAGTCCTTACATAAAAATCAGACAAATACAAAATAAAATTGTATTTATTAGTTTAGCGGACACTCCTTAAATCTAATCAATGATTGCGCAAAAAGATCCTCATTCTGGAACAGTAATATCTGTAAGGGGCAGTGTTGTTGATATGAAATTTTCAGACAGGCTTCCTCCAATAAACAGTGAACTGCGGGCAGGCGATAACGCCAACGTTGTTATTGAAGTTTTAACTCAATTAAACCCTGAAACCGTCAGGGGGATTGCTTTAACTTCAACAAGGGGATTGTACAGGGGAGCGCCTGTTGCGAATACGGGTCATCCCTTAACCGTCCCTGTAGGCAGACAATTGTTAGGCAGGGTGTTTAATGTATTCGGAGAGGCTATTGACAGGGGCAATCCAGTTGAGGGAACAGAGAGACGCTCCATACACCAGCCACCGGTTCCGTTAAATCAGAGGACAACGTCTTCGGATATTTTCCTCAGCGGTATCAAGGCAATTGATGTTCTTTCTCCCCTTGAAAAGGGAGGCAAGGCCGGTCTCTTCGGTGGGGCCGGAGTCGGCAAGACCGTACTGATTACGGAGATTATTCATAACATGGCCGGCATGCATTCCGGCGTCAGTTTATTTTGCGGTATAGGTGAAAGATGCCGCGAAGCTGAAGAACTTTACCGCGAAATGCAGGCAGCCGATGTCTTGAAAAACACGGTTATGGTATTCGGACAGATGAACGAGCCTCCCGGAGCACGGTTCCGTGTGGGACATTCGGCGCTGACTATGGCGGAATATTTCAGGGATACAGAAAGACAGAACGTTCTTCTGCTTATAGATAATATATTTCGCTTCATTCAGGCAGGTTCGGAGGTATCTGGCCTTATGGGTCAGATACCATCCCGTGTCGGTTACCAGCCGACGCTTGCGACAGAGCTTTCAGGGCTTGAAGAACGGATATGCAGCACAAAAACCGGATCCATTACATCGGTGCAGGCAGTGTACGTCCCGGCAGATGATTTTACCGATCCATCTGCCGTACACACATTTACACATCTGTCTGCTTCCATTGTTCTCTCGCGAAAGAGAGCAAGCGAGGGATTTTATCCTGCAATAGACCCCCTTAATTCCAACTCGGCAATGCTGATGCCTCATATTGTAGGTGAAAGACATTACCGTGTTGCCCAGGAGATCAGGAAAACCCTTGCGTTCTATGAAGACCTGAAGGACATTATCGCCATGCTCGGGCTTGAAGAACTCTCACAGGATGACAGAAAGATAGTAAACAGGGCAAGGAAAATTGAACGTTTCCTGACTCAGCCTTTTTTTACTACAGAACAGTTTACGGACATGCGGGGAAAAATGGTTGCCCTTGAAGAAGCAATTGCCGGGTTTGAGCGGATTCTAAATGACGAATTTTCAGACTATCAGGAAAAATCGCTGTACATGATCGGAAACATAGACGAGGCGAGAAAGGAATGAAACTGAAAGTCCTTTTGCCCACAGAAGTTCTCATTGAAGAAGAAGTCGTAAAGGTGATTGCTGAAGCTGAAGACGGCTCGTTCTGCCTTAAACCGAAACACGTGGACTTTGTCGCAGCCCTTGTGCCGGGGCTTTTATCATTTGAAACAACGGGCGGTCGTGAAGAATTTCTCGCCGTGGACGAAGGAACCCTTGTTAAATGCGGGGCTGAGGTGCTGGTGTCAACTGCTAACGCGGTCAGAGGTCCTAACCTAGGCACACTGAAAGATACTGTAGAAAAACAGTTTATGGTTGTAGACGATGGCCAGAAAAGCGCACGATCTGCAGTGGCAAAGCTTGAGGCAAACCTTGTGCGCAAGTTTATTGAACTGGGACATGAGTAAGGTTTGGGTCAAAATAACATGGCCCTAGGGAGGTGAACGGCGATTGGGAGACCTGAGCAGAAAAATTGAAAAGAAAGAGGCCAGAAAAATGAAAGCGCTGGCCGATAAGGACAAAGGAGTTTTATTCGGGCTCGGCATGTTCGGCCTTGTAGGATGGTCCGTAGCGATCCCTATGTTACTTTTTCTCGGAATCGGAATCTGGATCGACGCCAGATGGCCTTCAAAATACTCCTGGACGCTTATGCTTCTTATTACGGGTGTGATTACAGGATGCTGGAATGCCTGGTACTGGGTAAAGAAACAAAGCATGGGGTGAATGAGACGGTTAATTATGTGGAGACAAAATGAAATTCACTTCTGAAATATTTTCTTTTGTGACGCCCTTTTTTGCAGGTATCTTTGTGAGTTTTCTCTATCACATCGGGCTCTGGTGGACAGTAAAAGCGCTGCCATCTTCACAAAGGCCTGCCCTTCTGAGTATAGGAAGTTTTTATATCAGGATGGGAATCACACTATCTGTTTTCTATCTTGTGATGAATAACAGTTGGCAGCGTCTTGTCGTATGCCTGCTGGGATTTCTTGTGGTAAAGTACACAATGACGCACAAGCTGAGGCCTGGAAAAAACGCTTCCACGTTTAAATAAATGTCAGGCGGGACACTTGACCTATTATAATAATATTGTGCGTTTTCAAATTTTATATTACTGTAGCCGCAGGCTTTAGCCTGCGTTTCTCAACACTTGATGGGGTCACGTAAGTTACGCAACCTCAAGGTTGCGGCCACAAAACCGTTCAATTTAGGTTAAAATAAATGATTGATAAGTTAGGCCTTCGGCAAAAAAATATTGTCTTCGTTCTGTCTGATTAAAAAATGTCGGGTAAGAAACCCGACCTACTCGTGAATCATGTAATAAACCGTATGCCGCGTTTCTTACGCGGCGAACATGACTATAGAGAGATTAACTATTGAAACTAAGCCCTGACTTAATCATATTCCGGCAGTGGGGAGATGTTACGTTAAACGCCACGATAGTCTTTACATGGGCAATCATGGCCTTTTTAACAATCAGCTCGTGGATAGTAACCAGAAAGCTTTCATCTAAGACAGTGATCTCACGTTGGCAGAATATCCTTGAAATTCTGGTCACGTGGATACAGGGCCAGATAAAGGCTATCAGTCACAGTGAAACATACAGATACCTGCCATTTGTAGGAACTCTGTTTATATTTATTGCCGTTTCAAATCTGTTAACTATTGTTCCATGGTACCAGTCGCCTACAGGCTCACTGTCCACCACCGTAGCGCTTGCCGTTTGTGTGTTTTTTGCGACCCCTCTGTTCGGCATCATGGAAGGCGGGCTGAAAGGGTATTTCCGGTCATATCTCAAGCCTACATTCTTCATGCTGCCATTCAATATTATCGGGGAAATTTCACGCACGCTCGCTCTTGCAGTAAGGCTTTTCGGTAACATTATGAGCGGCTCTATGATAGCGGGAATCCTGCTTTCAGTCACCCCGCTGTTTTTCCCTGTTATTATGCAGGCTTTCGGTCTGCTTACGGGTCTGGTACAGGCATATATTTTTGCCGTGCTGGCAATGGTGTACATTGCCTCGGCAATACAGACACACAAGAGAAAAGATACAAAGGATGCTGAACATTGAATGAGAAGATACATATACTCTTAGAACATTTGATAATAATAGTAAAAGGAGGAAATTGATCATGGATACGGCAGGTTTAATAGGCATTGCTTCAATAATTACTGCGGGTATTACTATATCGGTTGGCTCAATCGGGCCAGCCCTTGGTGAAGGCCGCGCCGTCTCTCAGGCTCTGCACTCCATAGCGCAGCAGCCTGATGAGGCAAACACAATAACGAGGACACTCTTTGTCGGACTGGCAATGGTTGAGTCTACGGCAATATACTGCTTTGTCGTGTCAATGATTCTGCTCTTTGCCAATCCATTCTGGAACCATTTTGTTAAAAATGTCGGAGGATGATTCGTGATTGACTGGTTTACGGTATGTGCCCAGATTGTTAATTTTCTGATACTTGTTTTTCTGCTCAAGAGGTTTCTCTACGGCCCCATAATCGCTGCAATAGATAAAAGGGAAGAGAAAATTTCCGCAAGAATTAAGGAAGTAGAACAGAAACGCCTTGCTGCTGAAGAAGAGATAAATACGTTTCGGAAAAAGAATGAAGATTTCGAGTTGCAGCGGGCGGAGATGCATGCTCAGATGAAGGAAGAAAGCGAGTCTGAGAAAATACAGCTTCTCGAAAAGTCCCGTCAGGAGATTGAAGATATTAAAACACGCTGGAATGAATCGATTATGCAGGAGAGGGACGTCTTCATGAAGGATCTCAGGAGGCGTGTAATTGATCAGGTTTACGCAATAACAAGACAGGCCCTTGCCGATCTCGCCGCAACTGATATCGAGCAACACATAGTTAACGTCTTTCTAAAGAAGATCAAGGAATTCAATGAGGCAAAGGGTGGAAAGAGTACACACGCCCTGCAGGACCCTGTAGTAACAGGAATTACGATTGTCACGTCCTTTGAATTGCCGGGGGATCAACGGGATTTAATACTAAAGGCAGTTCATGGTCTTCATGTTGAAAACAAGGATGTTAAATTTAATGTATCGAATGATATTCTATGCGGGATTGAACTCAGGGGAAATGGTTACGTAATCGGCTGGAATCTCGAGGATTATCTGAATTCACTGGAGAAGGATTTTAATAAGGCGATTGATGTCGGTGCCGGGAAATTGAAAAGTTGAAAACCTTTCTGCATGAAACGGAAATAAAAGTTTTTCAGAAAGCAATATCTATGACGAGATCACCGAAAAATGGAGTACAAAATTGAGTGACAGGAATGAGTTGAGCGCTTTTCTCGATGACACCTTTACCACTTTTGACCGTGTTATCAAGGAACATCATTATGAACCGGCGGCTCACGAAACCGGTATCGTAAAATTCGTAGGACGAGGCATTGCGCTTATTGACGGATTGCCCGGAGTAAAGTCTGAAGAGTTGATCATATTTCCCGGAAATATATACGGCATGGTCTTCAATCTTGACCCGGAAGAGGTTGGCGTTGTCATGCTTTCAAAAAGCGATGATTTAAAGGCAGGCAGCACAGTGACCCGCATTGGAAAGATAATGGATGTGCCTGTGGGCGAAGCGCTTCTGGGCCGTGTTGTTGATCCGACAGCCAGGCCGCTTGATAATGGAGGTCAGGTTCGTACTCTCGAAAGAAAACCGATAGAGCGGGAAGCCCCCGCGATTATGGACCGCGAACCGGTAACCGTACCGCTTCAGACAGGCCTCAAAGTAGTGGACGCTCTCATCCCGATCGGAAGGGGGCAGAGGGAACTTATCCTCGGAGACCGTCAGACCGGAAAGACAGCTATCGCGCTGGATACGATCATAAACCAGAGAGATATGAACGTAATATGCGTTTATTGTGCGATCGGTCAGAGGAGTTCTTCTGTCGCGAAGCTTATTGAAGACCTGCACAGCCATGATGCAATGAAATATACCATAGTTGTGTCGACATCCGGCGAAGACCCCCCGGGGATGAAGTTCATTGCGCCCTATGCGGCAACTACCATGGCCGAATATTTCATGGAAAAAGGCAGGGATGTGCTGATTGTATATGACGATTTGACCAACCACGCTATTGCGTACAGGGAACTGTCTCTGCTCCTTAGACGCCCTCCCGGAAGAGAAGCTTTTCCCGGAGATGTTTTTTATATCCATTCCCGTCTCCTTGAACGTTCAACACATCTGAGAAAAGAACTTGGAGGAGGCTCGTTGACCGCCCTGCCCATTGTCGCTACGGAAGCTCAAAATGTTGCGGCATACATTCCCACAAATATTATCTCTATTACTGATGGGCAGATTTATCTTTCACCGGATCTATTTCAGAAAGGCATTTTACCTGCGGTGGACGTTGGCAAGTCTGTGTCACGTGTGGGCGGGAAGACACAGCTTCCCGTATACCGTGCAGTTGCCGGGAATTTGAGGCTCTCTTATTCTCAGTTTGAAGAGCTTGAGAAATTTGCCCGTTTCAGCACAAGGCTTGACGAACAGACTCGAAAGACACTTGAAAGAGGCCGCCGTGTGCGTGAGGTGCTCAAGCAGGATCAGTACAAACCCTTTACGGTGTCAGAGCAAATTGCGGTGCTTCTGTCCGTAACGGAAGGAGTTTTTGATGATTTGCCGGTGGAAAAGATTGAAGAAGCTGAGCAGTCTATCAGGTCAGCGGTGACAAAACAATTACCCGACATAAGTGAAAAAATTCATACCGGCAATAAATTGTCCGATGAAGACAGAAAGGCAATTGTTGAAGCCGCAAGAGCAGTGATTGCAGAAGAGAAGAGTTGAACCATTTTTTCGTTTTATAATTGACCGGACAGTTATCAATCAGAGCATGAAACAGATTACATTTTAGCAAGCAATTCAAATCCCTCGTTCCTTCCTTTGCTAAAGGGAGTATAGATTAACCTCACATGCAAACCATTAAAACCATCAGAAGAAACATTACAAGCGCGGAAGATCTTCGGGATATTGTAAAAACTATGCGCACCCTGTCGGCGGTAAACATTCACCATTTTGAAAAAGCCGTTGAGTCTACGGGTGATTACTACCGGACAGTTGAAATGGGATTTCAGGTGGTACTCAACGGTGAAACGGTCGCTGCGCTGGAGCAGAAGGAAAACACTAAATGTGGATGCTACGCTGTTGTATTCGGTTCGGATCAGGGGCTTTGCGGAGGTTTTAATGAACAGATTGCGGCCTATGCGCTAAAGGAGCTTGAAGGTGAGAATATGGATGAAAACAGTACCATCGTATGCGTAGGTGCGCGTGTCCTTGCGTCGATTGAGGAGAGAAAGCAGAAAGTTGCAAACATGTTTACTCTGCCAGGATCGCTTGCAGGTGTAACTCAGATAGTTCAGCAGATAGTAATAGCAATTACCGATTTGCAGGCAACCGGAAAAATCAACAGAGTGATTCTCTTTCACCATAAACTGTTATCCCAGCTTTCGTATCAGCCTCACTACGTAACTCTCCTTCCGCTTGACCGGGCATGGATAGAATCAATCAGAGGGAAAAAGTGGCCTGGCCATTCACTACCATCATTTACCATGGACAGAGACGCTCTGTTTTCAGCGTTGTTCCGTCAATATATGCTTATCTCAATTTATCGGGCATTTGCTGAGTCCATGGCATGCGAAAACGCTGCCCGCCTGCTGTCCATGCAGTCAGCCGAAAAAAATATTGAAGAGAGGCTTGAACAGCTCAATGCCATCTACCGCAGCGAACGCCAGAGTTCCATTACCAGCGAACTTCTGGACATTGTGTCTGGTTTCGAGGCATTGAGAACAGATAAAAAATAGAAGTTCAACATACAGTCATCATTTTACATTACCACATTCATTCTGATTCATTAATCTTTTATTGCTTTTGTATTCACTTTTCTTCATAATAAAAAAATTGTGGTAAAGGATTATCGTTGTTTCTAACCCACTTAATTCATAAATTCTTTGAAATTTACTTTAACGCTCTATAATATTGAAGCTTATGTAATTTGATCAAAAAACACTCTGTTTTTTATTATAATGTCTATAAAACCTTGTAATATATTTTATCAGTATTGATAAGGAATTGTGATGCCTATTGATTTTAATGTCACCATCGCCGGGAGTGCGGGCCAGGGAATGCAGATAATTGCCGGCATTCTCGTCAAAGCACTTGCCAGAAGTGGCTACCATGTATTCTCGTCACAGGACTATATGTCCAGAATTCGTGGCGGTCATAACTTTACCAATATTCGGGTGAGTGACAAGCGGGTATATTCTACAGTAGTTTCCTCCCAATTACTGGTTGCACTCGATCAACAAAGTGTGAATGTTCACTACAAACGCTTAGCCGATCCGGCGATTATTATCCACGATTCAGATACCATAAAACTAAAAAAACAAAGGAGATACAGGACGTTGCGATTCCTCTGGAAAAATTATCGACGGAAAGCGGCAGTCCTGCTTATATAAACTCTGTAGCGGCAGGAGCTCTGTTTTCGCTTTTGAGACTCGACCTTAAATATCTCGTCGGTTTTCTTGAAACTCGCTTTGCAAAAAAATCTCCTGAATAAATCAAAGGAAACATAAATGCTGCTACAAAAGGATTCACATACACTTCAGAAAATTATCAAAATATTAAAACTACTTTTGGCAAGGTAAGCAAGAAAAACCGGATGTTGATAAATGGGGCGGAGGCGATATCAATCGGGATGATTGCCGGTGGAATACGGTTTATCAGCGCGTATCCAATGTCACCCTCTACCGGAATCTTCACTTATATAACCGGCAAGGCCAGAAAATTTGGAATAGTATCAGAACAGGCAGAGGACGAAATAGCAGCCTGCAATATGGCGCTGGGGGCAGGCGCTGCAGGTGCGCGCGCCGCTGTCACAACTTCCGGAGGAGGCCTTTCCCTGATGTGTGAAGGTATCAGTCTGGCGGGGGCTGCTGAAATTCCTATAGTGATAGCAAATATGCAGAGGCCGGGGCCCGCAACAGGTTTTCCAACACGTACTGCACAGGAAGATCTCGACCTGGTTTTGAATATAGGTCATGGCGAATTTCCACGCTTTATTTTCGCTCCGGGTACAGCGGAAGAAGCCTTCTATACCTCTATTCACGCAATGAACCTTGCTGAAAAATATCAGGTACCCGTGTTTATACTCGGAGATCAGCATCTGGTTGACAGTTCTATTACCCTGGACAAGCTCAACCCCAACAAGGTTAAGTGCAAAAGCTATATGGTAAAAAGCGGCAATCTGAAAAAACCTTACCTTCGATATAAAAATACGAAGAGTGGCGTATCACCTCTGGCATACTATGGTCAGGACAAGATAACTTTTATAGTTGACAGCCATGTTCACACAGAAGATGGCCATATTTCCGAAGACAGCGATGTGGCAAATAAACTGGCAGAAAAACGCTTTAGAAAGCTTGATGGCATGAAAAAGGAATTGTATGGACCACAATATTATGGTCTGCAAAATGCTGAAACAGTGCTTGTGTCGTGGGGGTCTACGTATGGGGCTGTCAGGGAAACAATAGATTCTTTGCTTGAGAAGAAAAAGAGCGTGGCAATGGTTCATTATAATAAGATATGGCCATTCCCTGTGGAAGAATCAATCAAACTCCTGAAATCAAGGAAAGATATTCGTGTGGTTGAAAACAACTATCAGGCACAATTCAATCGATTGCTTAGGAGAGAAACCAAGATAGATACAGGAGAACCTGTTCTCAGATACGACGGACGTCCGTTCGACGCGCAGTTTATAATCGAAAAGCTTAAAAAGAGGCAGAAATGACCAAAGAAAACTATTTCCATTATTCTGGTGAGAGGGCGTGGTGTCCGGGATGCGGGGATCACGGTATACTTTCATCGGTAGAAAATGCACTTACTAATTTGAAGAAGAAACCGTACGAGGTGCTAATGGTTTCAGGAATCGGGCAAGCGGCAAAACTGCCGCATTATATAAAAGCAAATGGTTTTGACGGCTTACATGGCAGGGCATTGCCGGCAGCCTTTGGCGCGAAAGTAGCAAACCACAAACTCATGGTGCTTGTTACAAGTGGAGATGGGGACATATATGGGGAAGGTGGTAATCATTTCATACATGCCATACGTAGAAACATCGATATTACCTTGATAGTTCATAATAATCAGATTTATGGCCTTACTAAAGGACAGGCGTCACCTACCTCTGATTTGGGAATGGTAACGAAAACTCAGCCCGATGGTGTATTTACCATCCCTTTTAATCCATTACAGATGGCGATTACCTTAGATGCGGTGTTCGTAGCGAGAAGCTTTTCAAAGGAAATAGCATTTACTACAAAGCTGATAGAGGAAGGAATACGCACTCCCGGTTTTTCACTCATCGATGTGCTTCAGCCGTGCGTTTCTTTTAACCATGTTAATACATATAAATGGTACAGTGAGAGGGTGTATCAACTTGACAATTCTTATGACCCCGCAGACAAATCGAAGGCATATCAAAAATCAAGTGAATGGGGAGATAAAATACCGATAGGTGTAATTTACAAAAATTCCCGGAAAACTTATCTGGATAATGTTGTAAAACCCAAAGACCCGCCGTTGATTAAAAGAATGTCAAGTATTAAGGGCGTAGAGTCATTAATTAATGAACTCTATTGAACTGTTTTAATAGTTAATAGCGGTTTAAAATCTTTAGATTTAAAACATAAATTCTCATTTCTGTACGAGAATTTTTATTCTGGTTTCGACTTTGGAATCAAATACTTTTGTAAGTACATGTAATTTCAATACCTTTAATTATGTTTTACAGATTATATTTTTTAGCTTCAGTCTTGCAAAGATCAGGGTTTGCATGGTAGTGTTATATATATACTTTTTTTAAAACAATGAAGAAGGAGATTTTTATGCGACTATTTTCCCTGCTTATTTTGATTATGTTCTTTGGTTTGGCCGGATGCATGGGACCTCATTCTCTCCACAAAGCCGTGCTGGGTTATGATGAGACTATCAGTCAACTCGAAAGAGAGATGCTGTTAATCAATATCGCACGGACTCATTGCGAAATTCCCAACCACTACACCGTGACATCGAGCATTGCAGCCTCTTTTGATTATCAGGCAAATATGGGGCTGGAGAGCACATTCTTCGAAAGAGTGTCAGGCGGAGTAACTAAATATATCGCGGGCCTTGGGGTAAGCGCAACGGAAAAGCCCACACTCAGCATTATCCCGATACAGGGCGAGGAATTCACCAAACGAATTTTATCTCCCCTGGACGAAAACAAGTTTCTCTTCCTTATTTTTCAAGGTGTGCCGATTGACATGGCAATGCGTATGATGGCACGCGGAATAGAAATACAGAATCCCGATGGTACATTTAAGCGGTTTATCCTGAACTGGCCGATACGGCCCGATGAATACGAAGAATTCCGTCGTATTGCTCTCCACCTTTCCTGGTTAAATACTAATAGAAACCTTTTTGTAAGCAGGCTTTATTTTAATAAGTCTATAAGAACAAAGCTGCCGGGGCCGCTCTCCGCTAATGACATTGTCAGTTCCATGGAAAAAGGGCACCATTGGCAACAGGCAGGTGAAGATGGCATCTATGAACTTACCAGGCCAGCCGTTGGACGTGTAGTTATTACCAACTACGATCCTGAAACACTGACGAACAGTGAAAGGGAGGCACTTAATGACCTTGCCGCCGGCCCTGACAACTTCATTTTTGTTGATATTCAGCCTGATCATCCCGGAGGTGAATTTCCGCTATTCGGAAGAATTAAACTCCGTAGTATGGGAGAAATCTCTAAATTTGTGGCTTCGGGAATAGATAAATATCCGGAATTTGATGTGAACCCGGATCCCCGTAGCGGTAAGGTAGATCCAAATCCGGGAAATACCCTGAAGATTCTTATTGATGCCCCTGCAAAGCCGGGAGTACTCGAGGTGTCATATAATGGACATGATTATGCAATTGGAAATACCTCCTGGGACCGTCAATCATTTAACCTGCTTTACCAGCTCTTTCAGATGACGGTAACTGACGTCGGTGGTGTAGGCGCCCCCGTAATAACGATTAATAAATAGGTAATAAGAAATAACGTAACTTTCAGTTCTGTTCAGTAATGTCCGGTCAAGTTAAGTCGCTGTTGCGACAAAAACCATCCTTCGACTCCGCTCAGGATGGCATCAGACGGGGAGTTCTGAACGATGTCACACTGAGCGGAGTCGAAGTGTTATCAACATTGAAATCCCTATACATTTAATTATCATAATAATACGGTTATTATGCAATGTGTTGCATCTCTTTTTCAAGAAACGGCTAAAGAGCTTCTCACTATTTTTTTTTGTCCTGTTGCTGGGAAAAGAACGGTGATATCTTCTTTACAGCCTCCTGTATATCTTCCACCCTGATATTTATGTCTCTTTGTGGGAAAGCAATTATTATACCTCTTGCATTCAGTTCCTTATTGATCAGGGTGTTCATTCGATCAGTCAATGGCAATCTTGAAGAGAGGTCTGAGACAAAGAACCGAAGGTCAAAGTTGAGCGTGCTGTCACCATGTTCCATAAAAAATACTGAGGGCGCAGGATCCTTCAATATTTCAGGTTGCTGACCTGCAAGATCAATAAGAATCTTGCGGACCAGGTCAATGTCGCTTCCGTACGCCACACCAATCCTTATGACTAAACGGGTAATATTATCTGACAGTGTCCAGTTGGTTACCGCCTTTGTGATCAAGTCTTTATTGGGTATAATATTTTCGAGTCGATCAAAACTGGTAATGGTTGTGGCTCTTATATTGATGCGTGATACAACTCCCAGAGACTCTCCTGCCTTAACGATATCTCCTACCCGCACCGGCCGTTCTATCAGGAGTATGAGCCCACTGACAAAATTGGAAAAGATTTCCTGCATACCAAAACCAAGACCAAATCCAATCGCGGCCATAAGCCAACCGATCCGCGTGAGATCAATGTGTATTGCTGAAAGCGCAATTATAAAACCAATAAGGAATATGCAGTATCGGAATATCGTCAGTAATGCGTATCTTAATCCCGCATCAAATTTTAAACGGGGGAAAATGCTGATTTCAAGAATACTGGGGATATTCTTCAGAACCCATATCGTTACCGCAATAATTGCAATGAACCTGAATATGTCTGTTAAAGAGATAAATTCAGGTGGGTCCAGGTTTATATTGTAGAGGGAGATCTTATCAAAGGCGCTGAAAACCTGTTCATTTATTCCCCAATACATAACAAATAGAAGTACTCCGAGTAATACAAAAAACGTTTTGACAAAACGGTGAATCTGTTTTTCCATTTGCGTCTTGGTTATCTGGGCCTCAGTTCCGGGGGCCGATGTAATCTGTTTTAACCGTTTTTTCATTACTCTATGTACAAAATTAGTTACTGTTTTATGAACATATACAAGGATGATGACGGTAGTAAAAGACAAAAGAGTCCCACTGGCTATCCAGCAAGCCCCAAAATGAAACCCCAGGGCATCCATAATTATTGTACTGAGCAAAATAAGCATGGTGAATCTGCTTATAATTGTCCAATACTTAAAGAAATAATGCGTTTTTTTACTGCCTGCAATATCCTGTGTTAACGGAGATGATTTTCTTATGAGAATAAATATACCGATCAGCGCAATAATGTTAAAGATGGTATAACCAATACGTGGAACAGTATCCAGATACAGTGGTGAACCTTTCAGGATAATTGAAGGTGCAAGCAGGAAAATATAAGCGATGAGTAGAGTATTTATGAATTTAAAAACCGATCTTATCGATTCCGGGCTTAGGTTTACATATGGGTAAGTAATGGCATTCTTTGAAAAGAGTGAACGGTTGAGTAGCCATACAAATGTAAAGAGAACCGTATGGAGAATAAACCGGTACAGGATCTCTCCCAGAGAAGCTGGAAGTTCTAGCAGACGGATTAACATGGCAACAAGAAACAGGCAGGCAGGATAACGGATAGTGCTTAGAAAGACGAGAGAGATAGGAACTATTTTTCTTTCAGGAAATCCGCTTTTTGATATAAAGGATTTTAACCTTGAACGGGTATTAATAAGGAAAAAAGGGGTAACAATAAATATAACAATCGCCAGAAATATTATGACAGGGTTTTTTAGCCTTGAATAGAGACTATAAAGAGTATGGAGAGAAATCGTTTCTCTTGCCCATCCGGAGAGATGAAGTACCTCTTTCAGTACGTATCCTGGAGTTTGTATCCCATAAGGTTTTATATCCCTGATCCATAGAAGTTTGGGCAGAATGAATTCTTCTATTTCATCAAAAGTTTCATTCAATACAAAACCAAGATTTTGAAGCTTGGTTTCCTGGCTGATAACATCGGTTAAAAGACCCTGTTCTTCAATGAGTTCGTTTTTATACGTATCTAACGATTTTAACGCCCGGGTTTTGAACGTGATCTTTTCATTCTGATTAATATTAATGATTGTTGACTCAAACTCCTGATTCCATGTATCATTTACCGTAAAGATTAATTCATCTACCTCAAAGAGGTTTGTTCTGTCTGTTGCTAAACTTTCTGAAACAGAATACCTGAAAATTTTTCCGGGGTCTTTACGTATTTCCTTAATGCGAAGATAGATTTTTTTAATTCTTTCTCCGCCTTTGCCGCTTGTTCCAAGCTTTGATACAAGTTGTTTGAGTGATTCAAAATTGTCTTTTTCAGTCTGAATTCGCCTTTCCAGTTGAATGATCATGTTTGAAAGCGCCACTTTCCTTGAACTGAGATCAGCATTATTAATATTTATCTGTGCGGTCTTCTCTTCCCATGAAGCGAGAAACTGCTCACCTTGCGTTTTTGCGGTTTCAGTCGCCAGCTTTTTCTCATCGTGTTCTTCCTGCAGGGATGTTTTTTCCTTTTCAAGATTGTTTACCATTACCGCCTGGTACAGATTGTATTCCTCTTCACTCCTCTTGACCAGGGCCTGTAAATATTCCAGATATTGACTTCTATATGGTGCAAATTCCTTTTCGAAACTGATTTCTTCATTAAAGAGCTGTAACGATTCCTTGATAGTACGATTTTCCAGTTTTGCATTTTCAAGTTGTATAGTTAATAGATCCTTCCCGCTTAATTCTTTTGCTTCAGAAAGTTTATTGGATATCTCTGCTATGGTTTTCTCGATAGTGGAGATTTGTGCAGTATAATTGTTTTGAAGTTCCGGTATCTTTTCAAGTCTCCCGGCACGGAGATTCAGTTCCTCTTTAAATCGATTGAGTAAATCCCGTTGAGTATTAAGTTTTAATTCAAGAGATTCTAATTCTTTCTGAGTCGGTGTTTCAGGCTGCTTTACAGGACCTGATCGATTAAACTCAAAGATTTCTTTCTTAAGATCAGCAATCTTTTCAGAAATTGTTTTAAGTTTGAGAGAAATGCCTTCACGATCTTCCACTGTTGTTGAAAACTCTTTCAGGATTTCTATGCGTTTTTTCAGTGCGGTTCCGATCTTTCCCTCTGTTGTATCTTCTTTTAGATCTGGAGGTATTTGCTCCAGCCTTTTTGCCGTATCATCAAGAAATACAGCAATCCTGTCTTTCGTTATACTTTCTAAATCCAGTAATTCAGCAATGCTTGAAAAATGACTGATTGGTTTTGCCTCTGAGGTTTCTTCCTTTTTCTCACCGGCTTTTTCTTCGGTAATTGTTTCAGACGAATTTTGTTCTTTTGTTGCAATGTTAAAAAGAAGAGGGTTCTTGATATCACCGGCTGAAGTTGAAGGGATTACATTGCAGAGGAATAGAAAAAAGATGATAATCTTTTGAGCGGAGAGAGTTGAGTATTTCTGGAAATACGCGCTTGACATTTTTCTTTCTTAAATGATTAATATAACAGTCGCTTTATTTTTACCTTTATATAGCAGACTTGTATATAAAATTCTACAGATTTCTCTTTCAAGATTAAAAATATGTGTGAATGGGATGGTGAGAGGCCAGACGATGTTACTGCTAGTTGCGATAACCATCTGGCTGACCAATGTAAAGATTCTTTTTCAAAGGTAAATATAAGCGGAAACAGCAAGTTAGGCCTTTGGCGACTTTTGACACGGTAGGAGCCGTCTCCTGACGGCGATCGCCAACGGGAGTTGGCTCCTACCAAAACATTGAAAATTCCTCACACTAAAACAGAGTAGAATTTTGTTTTAAAATAATTATCTGTTAAGTATAATTCACCATTATAATTTTGTCGTAGGAAATGGAGGATATTTACATGATTACATTACCCGAATTGCCATTTACAAAAGATGCATTGGAACCTTATATCAGTTCAAAGACGCTGGATTTCCATTATGACAAACATCATAACGCATATGTTGTCAACACTAACAAATTGCTGGAGAGTCACGCGTTAAAAGACAAAACTCTGGAAGAAATCATAAAGGGTACTGCAGGTGATTCTTCACAGGTGGGACTGTTCAACAATGCCGCACAGGTCTGGAACCATACTTTTTACTGGAGCAGTATAAAGCCAAAAGGTGGCGGGAAACCAACAGGCAAAATAGCTGACAGGATAAACAGTGACCTTGGTGGATATGATAAATTTATTGAGACTTTTCAAACAGCGGCAGTGGGTCGATTTGGAAGCGGCTGGGCCTGGCTGGTTGAGAATAAAGACGGGAAACTTGAGGTTATCAAGACAGCGAATGCTGATACGCCTCTGGCGCAAGGATTGAAACCTGTTCTTACAGTGGATGTGTGGGAACATGCATACTATCTGGATTATCAAAACCGGAGGCCTGATTATGTTAAAAGTTTTATGGAGAATCTAATCAACTGGGATTTTGCGAATGCAAATATATAAACAGATAGTTTCATAACAGAAAAGACCATTTTAAAATAATCTTATTCCATATCGTCAGTATATTTTCCTTCAGTTGCCAGACCATTAAGCCGCTTCACGGCGGCAGTCGTTCGTAAAGATGGTAAGCTCCCGGCCTTTGCCAATCTATGGGCAGGGGGCAGATCATCATGAACTTTTTATAGACTTAATGCGTTACCGCTCTGTAGCTCCAACTTGAACAGGAAAAGTTAATAGTGCCTAAGATAAAAACTGTTTTTTCTCAACTTTAGACACTTTAGTTCACTTCACACTTCCTGCCCGAACTGATTGGCAGGCAGGTAGTCACTTCTTTTCAACTCATTACATTGTTCAGACTTCTAAAGGATTAAAAAAAGTAAAGATCATTAAATCAAATAATAAAAATATACGTGATGAAATAAAAATCAAAGAATTGTAGTTATTCTGACCTCGTTTTCCATAAGCCAATTAAATATGTATGGTGTCCCCCGATTTTCTAGTTTGTCTCAACGGTTTGTGCAGTTTGTTAACGGTATGGACAATAATCGCGATGTAATCCTTTTCCCACGTACACCCTAATCGGCTGAATTCCAGTTCCTTTTCGTATGACATGGTTTTCTGAAGCTTTTATAGTGTATTACCACAATGTTTACAATAAACCGCATCATCATCATGCCACCGATACCCACACCCCTCACAGATGTTTGATGCAACTTTTTTATGCCCCATGGCTCTTGTAATTTCAGCTGTAACGATTCCTGTAGGGACAGCTATTATTCCATAACCCATAACCATAATTACCATGGATATTGCCTGTCCAATAGGTGTTTTTGGAACCATATCTCCATATCCTACTGTCGTAAGGGTTACAACGGCCCAATAAATACTGCGTGGTATACTGGTGAAACCATTTTCTGGTGTTTCAATTAAATACATTATTGAACCAAATATTATAACAATTGTTAAAACGGAAAAGAGAAATACTGTAATTTTTCGTCGACTTGATCGTAAAGCATCTATAAGCAGATCAGATTCGCCAACATACTTAACAAGCTTAAGCACGCGAAAAACACGTAGCACTCTGAGGATTCGTATTACAATTAATACCTGGCTCCCAGGCAGAAAAAGACTTAAATATGTTGGTAAAACAGCAAAAAGATCTACAATGCCAAAAAAACTGCGAGCGTAGGCAATACGTTTTTTGCAACAAATCAATCTTAAGATATACTCAATAGTGAATATTATTGTAAATGCCCACTCTGCCAGATTCAGTATATCCCCATACTTTTGTTCTATAGTACTAACGGTGTTAATAATTACAGTTATAACGCTCAAGGCTATAATTATTATCAATGCTACATCAAAGCTTTTACCTGAGATAGTATCTGCCTTAAAAATAACGTTGTACATGGATTCCTGCCAGTTACTGGATTCTTTATGTTCAATGGTTTGTGTTGCCTGTTCTTTTATCTCTGTACTCATTTTGATATTACCTGACCAGTTCGTGCCAGCCGCTAAAGTCGCCACCTGTGAGCGACTCAAGGTCCGCCCAGGCGGGAACCAAACAGGATTAATAAATAACAAATCTCAAACGATAAGCTACAAATTCGTCTTTCATGCGGGCAGCCTACGATTTACTGTAAAAAACAGGAGTCTATCACATAATAGCATGAGAGCACAAGCATCATATTGTTTGAGTATTTTTCTTCATTTTACGGGATCATATCCTGTTTACAATTTGTTCTATATTTAAAAAACGTTTTAACGATGGCTAAAAAATTATTTCCTCTATTTGCTATGACTGTTGTGCTTCTTATGGGAACTACTGGAAAGGCTGAATAGATACACTCTATTGTCTAAAACCCCCCTTCTCCAATAGGAAAATATAAAATTAACAAAATAATAATTTTACAATTTATTAAAGGTAATATTATGAAAACACGTGTTATTTACAAAGAAGAAGATGGATGGTATGTAGGGCATATACAGGAGTATCCCGATTACGAGAGTCAGGGCAAAACTTTAGAAGAATTAAAGGGAAATTTATTGGAGATATATAAGGATATTAAAGAAGGATTAGTTCCTAATGCAAAACCATCAAAAGTGTTGGAATTGGTTGTTTGAAGAGAAAAGCACTAATAAAGAAAATCAACTCAATCGGTTGCGTATTTATTCGTCATGGAGGCAATCATGATTGGTATTAAAATCCTGAAAATGGAAAATGCCAACCGGTCCCAAGGCATAAAGAAATAGGAGAAGGATTAGCTAAGAGAATTATCAAAAAACTGTCTTAATCTATTTGTGAAAAAACGGTCGCTGTCCCTGTTTTAACAGTTTACTGTATGATTATTTTTCCTCTAAGTTCTTAATCATCTGGCCTAATTCTCCCATTTTTCTTAACGCGATGATGTCCTGCCCGCCCACGGCTCCGGCATTCTTTCCAAAACGTTTTCTTCTTTTATCGGGATCCAGAACTTCATCAAGGGCATTGATTCCTTTCTTCAATAATTCAACACTTTTAAATCGCTTTCCAAACTCTTTATAAAGATCGACTTTATTTTTCTGTTGATAGACGTAAGGCAGGTATCCGATGGATTTATCGATCATTCGATCTAAAGCTGCAATAGCTTTTGCCAGATATTCTTCCGCTCCTCCGGGACGACCCAGCACAATTAATTCTCGGGCGTGATAAGCATTTATTTCTGCCTCAAAAAGGAAGATACCCTGCTCCAGATTATAATCCAATACATTATTCTGTTCCTGTTGTATTTTTTCTCTCTGTTTTTCCTGGTGAATTATCTGTTCTTCGATGGTTAAGCTGGTTGGCCGCACAAATTTTGCTTCTACTTCTACTAAAATATCATCTGCTTCTTGAAGCTGTTTCTTCGTTGGGACTATAGCAGACAAAAACCGCATAATAAAATCATTTTCCAGGAGAATCGGGATTTCAAAAAGTTGTGAAATATTAGTGATCTTTCCAGCATCCTGCTTGTCCCGATACTCGATAATAGCCTGAACCATTTCTCCGGATAAATCATACCTGTCTTCATAGTGAAAAGAAAGTGTTGGGGTAGTAATCTGTTCGTTGATTATCTGGTTATTTTTCTCCTCGTTGATATTATCAAGAAGATCAAGACAGGCTTTAATCATTCCGTTCCGTATGGATGGAGGAGATTCTCTAAAGACCGTAACCAGGAGATAACTCATCCAGATATCACCCTGTCTTTTATGTAATTCCTTTTCGTATTCACTGACTATCTTAGTTTTCCGCAGTTTTACAAATACCTCATAGGCTTTTTTTAATCTGAACTGTAGCCTGAATTTTCTTTTCTTTGGAAACTCTTTTCTCTGCCACGTGTCGACAATCTCATCATGATAATTATGGGTCGTCACCCAGAGATTAAGTTCGTTGTATCTTTCCATCAACCCGACCTCATTGCCGGTATATTTATACGCTTCCTTCCAGCATTCAAAGGCTTCCGGGATATAATTGAGGGCTTTCTCTTTTCCTTCCAGCCCCTTCATCCAATAGTCTTCGGCTTTTTGAATGACCATGTCCATTTTATCAATAGCTATTCTTCTGAGAAAACGGCGTATGTGCAGAGAATCATCATGATCAATACAGTCCAATGCTTTTTCAAAAAACTCTGCTGCTCTTTTATTAGCAACGTCAGGGTTTCCCAGACCAAATGCCTCTAATCCTTTGATATATAACTGCACGGTGGTTATTTTTTTCTGGAATTCTTTTGAACTGTTTTCTGCTGAATGCTTTAATGCCTTCTGAATGGTATTCGCGGCCTTCTTCCATTTTCCAAATTCCGCATAGGCAAGGCTCAAGTGATAGAGATCATCTGCGTTTCTGTCTTCTGACCCGGACATCCCAATCTTTGACAGATAATAAGAGATACTTGTCTCAAACTCCAACTCAAGGTTAATGATCCCTTTCTCTGCAGGACCGAGCCACAACACATTCACCAGGGCCTTGCCTGTTTCCTCATCGCTCCGGACGCCTTGAATTCCACCCCCCAGGCAGGGATTCTCCCTGATTATCCCGATGGCCATGATACTTTCATTGAGATCACCTTTGATCATGTCCAGGTGAGTATAGACTTTATTTCGACCGGTAACCGGATCGATCAGATCAAGGTTGAATCGCTTCGCATTACTTTGCTCGCGTGGTGAAAAATTATTGACATTATCAAAATGAGTTCTGGCCTCACCCTGATAAAGATATTGTGTCGCAATAGGGATGCTGGCAAAATTACCGCCATATTTTGCTACAAGCCAGGCGCTGTTAAGGGTCCCCGGCATCCTGCCTGAGCCAATCAGCAGATCAATACCCCCGAGAGCTATCTCCAGACCCTGCGACCAGTCATCATGTAATACCCACTCAATATGTCCTTCAGTAAGCCTGCCTGAACCTTCTCTAAGTTCTCTGCCTATTTTAAAAAAATCCTTTTTTCCTACATGGAAACCATTAATCTTGAATGCATTATAAAGATCCTCATGACGCTCCCTCCAGAGAAGAGCAATCTTCATGTTCCACCGGGTTTTCGCGGTTTCTCTTCCTATAGTATCGATTCTTTCACCAAGTAATTTCACCATGAGATTAATATCCAGGGTATTGCTCATTGATTCAAGAGAACGTTCAAAGATTTCGTTTAAATCAACAGTTTTATATTCTTCACTGACAACGATCTTAAACATATAATCATCCGGAAGGCCCGGAAAGGCATATGGATGCCCTTCCTTAACAGCTCCAAAGAGCAGAGAGATAAGTGTTCGTACCTTCTGAGGTTGGATAATACCCTGTTCGGATTCTAAGATATTTAAGACCAGATCAACTTGCCTTTCTTCAAAACAATATCCCAGAGTTTCTCCATGGATCAGGGAGGGTTTTTCGACTAAATGAATACCCTTTCGTTCGCATTCAGTACATTTGACAACGACAAATACACCACGGGTATTTATCAATTCTCGCAACCACCAGACCTGCATACCACGATATCGTAATAAATTTATAGGATTCCCATTCGTAATAATATATTTGTCTGCATGGGCAGATATTCTCCCCGCCATTATGCCTGCCCCCACCACAAGCTCTCCCAATGGACCGTTCAAATCCACCAATATTTCATGAGAAGCAATTTTTTCCTGTCGATTACCACTCATAAGACGATTGACAGACTTAACTTTAAGCCCGCGCACATGTGGATCCCGTTTTGGTTCAAAAAAGGCCTCTATTGCCTCCTTTAAACTGAGTATATTTGGCTTTTGGACTTTGCTAATGGGCTTTATATTACTATTTATCATTTCTTTAAATTCCTATGTCTGCTTTTTTTCTACACCAACGCTTTTCATGAAAAAATTCATTTACCGGTAATACAGCCAAAGTTAAGCACTTTTTGCATCATTTGTTTTAAACTCTTTCAGGAGTCGCAGAAATACCAAAGGGATAAGGCTCATGGCAGAGGAAATAATTACCATCCATGTAAAACCATGCCCCGGCTCTTGATAAACAACTGTCCCATCAATATATTTTACAACACCGAAGAAATCGAAAATTTTTCCTCCTACCCAAGCGCCGGCCATTGAACCGATATTGCATAAACTCATCATAACCGCAAACACAGTACCTTCAATCCCTTCAGGGCACGCTCGCACAGCAACCCTCATCGAACAGACAAACCCGATCATAGATACAAAAGCACCTATAATAAAAATAAAAAGTAGTAAGGTGTAGTAATAAACTGTCCATACATAGGTCAGACTAATTCCTGCTCCAATAAGAAGTGTTATCTTAAGTATAATTCTTACATCCACTTCTCGTACATATTCCCGGTAATAGCGTAATCCCAGAAATCCGCCAAAAGCGCCAACCGCACCTATTATTCCGCGCATAAATGGGGAATAACCAAGTATCTTTCCCATAAAATACTGCAAGGCGCTGGGGCTGAATACAGGAGCCATATTCAAGATGAACAAGAATATGGCCGCAGCAATCAAAAACTTTACTGAACCTTCATAAGACGATCTCTTGAATAGTTTACCCCAGTCTTTAGTAATATGAACATTTTTATCCTCTTCTTCTAAAGACCCGAAAGCGACAAAACAGAGAGCTAGAGGGGCGAGTGACATCAGCACAAAAGTAAATTTCTCTCCACAGTAATTTATCAGCATACCTCCTCCTATGCCGCTCAAACAAGCTCCAAGACTTCTTGTTTCCCACATTATGGCTTGTATCATTCCCTCTTCACGGGTATCTTTTTTGCACATATCAACACCATGTGCATCGCATGCTACATCGGTAAAACCAAATCCAAAATTCAGGCAAAACGCGGCAAATACAAATATCCAATAAGAATCTACGACACTTCCTATAGCAATAGAGCTTGAAAAAACTATAAAGCTGCAGATGATAATATACGGCATCCTGCGCCGTCCAAAAATCGGAATATGATCGGAAATAAAACCCCAGAATGGCTTTATAAACCATGGAAACTGCATCAATATTGTCATTGATACAAGTTCACCCATGGTTAAATTAAATCGTCTCTGCAGATAAATCGGGAAAGCAATGCCTATTACTCCAAATACAAGTCCCTGGGCAAAGTAAGAAGCCGAGAAAATCCTGTACCGTGCTTCAAATAACTTTTTTGTTGAATGCCAACCCAGAAAATCTTTAACCGCAACAATTAACTTTATCATATGCGTATATTAAATCTGTCCAATCGTGAATTATAGTAGAAGAATTGAGGTGCAAGGCTAACTCCATTAAAAAGCTTAGTCAAGAAAAATCATGGAAGAAATCTCCCATCTGATTTTGAATTGCCAGCCTTAAACATTTTGTTATAATGTCTGTTGTACCGGAAGTAAACAGCTTTATAATTTAGCTATTTTTAAGGGAAAGGGAGTTGATTTAATTGCCTGATCTGCAATCTATGATGGTCCTTGCAGTAGTTGTTGCTGCAATGGCGCTCTTTATAACTGAAAAATTCCGGGTAGACTTGATAGCCCTCTGTGTGCTGCTTGCTTTAATCCTGCTGGGTTTATTAGATTCTAATCAGGCGCTATACGGTTTTGCAAATCAGGCGACAGCAACTATAGCAGCCATGTTTATCCTGAGTGCAGGACTGGTTCGCACCGGTCTGGTGGAATGGCTTGCTCTTCATTTAGATAAACTGGCCGGAAAAACCGAGCCGCGACTAATTATCGTTCTCTGTATCACTATTGCCTTTCTATCGGCATTCATCCTGAATACTGCTACTGTTGCAGTATTCATTCCTGTTGCAATCGTTCTTGCAAAAACACGGAAGCTTTCGGCATCACGGGTTTTGATACCACTGTCCTTCGCAAGTCAATTCGGCGGTGTATGTACCTTGATCGGCACATCTACCAATATTCTGGTTAACTCGATTGCGGTTGACAAAGGTATGAAGCCCTTCACGTTCTTCGAGTTTGCACCCCTGGGATTGGTAATGACCATTGCCGGTATAATCTATCTGATATCGGCTCGCTGGCTTCTGCCAAAACGCAAGGGAGAGGAGCAGCAGGTAGACAGATATCATCTTGCTGGCTACCTGGCCGAACTGGAGATTACTGACAAATCCTCACTAATCGGTAAGAATTGGGAAAAGAGCAAGGTGAAACTGAATGAGAAGGTAGATATCATTAAATTAATACGGAATGATAAGGCAACTTCAAAACCCACAAAGACCAAGATTAGAGAGGGAGATGTCCTGCTGCTTCATGGCAAAATGGACAAACTTATTGCCATGCAGGACAAGTATGGTCTAAAATTACATGCAAAAACAAAAATAGATGACCAGAAGATCAGTTCTGACGAGGTAAAGTTGATTGAGGTTCTTATCCCACCCAGGTCAAGACTGGTTGGCCGAACTCTGCAGACTTTTGAATTTTTCCGTCGATACGGCTGTATTGTCCTTGCTGTACAGCGTCTGGGGAAGATAATACGAGAGCGCGTAGCAGAGGTGACTCTCGATGAAGGAGATACGTTACTCCTTGAGGCAGATAAAGAGGTAGTATCAAGATTACTGAAATCTCGTGATCTGATAGTGACAAACGAATTGACAGAGCTTTATGTCCGTAAAGATAAGGCCATTATTGCTTTGATCATGTTTTTTGCCGTGGTAACCTTAACAGTGTTAAATATAATCCCGATCTTAGTTGCAGCTTTAATTGGGGCAGTTGGTATGGTCTTGGGCAGATGTCTTACTATTGAGGAAGCATATCAGGCTATAGACTGGAAGATCATCTTCCTGCTTGGAGGTATTATACCATTGGGGCTTGCTATGGAACAGAGCGGAGCCGCCCTCTGGCTGGTGAGTACGGTATTGAGCCCTTTTCTGGATCTTGGACCTCTTGTGGTGTTGGCTACCCTGTACATAATTACGGCAATACTTACAGAGACTATGTCAAATAACGCTGCGGCAATAATACTTGCGCCTATATGTCTGTCAGTTGCAGCAACTATGAATGTGGATCCAAGGCCGTTTCTGGTGGCGATAACCTTTGCCGCATCTACCAGCTTTGCGACTCCGATAGGTTATCAGACAAATACAATGATCTATGCTCCCGGAGGGTATAGATTCTTTGACTATACACGCATTGGCGTGCCGCTTAACCTGATATTCTGGGGACTGTCTGTACTTTTAATACCTATGATATGGCCATTCTGATTTATTATTACCTAAATTGAGCGATTTTATATTACATGCCATTGTAGCCGCAGGCTTCCTGCCCGAATAGGTACAGGCGGGTAGCCTGCGTTTTTCACCATTTGATGGGTTCACGTAAGTTACGCAACCTTAAGGTTGCGGCTACAAAATCACTCAATTCAGGTATTAGTATATTTTCCATGTTAATTTCGTATTTCTCGGCATTCAGCAATAGTAGTCTGACCGAAAGACGTTAATTATTTCCTTTTTCCTATAGAAACATATTTCCTTAATTTATGGCCGGTATAAAGTTGGCGTGGACGGCCGATTTTCAGTTTCGGATCTTCAATCATTTCTTTCCATTGGGCAATCCATCCAATTGTTCTTGCAATTGTAAAAATGACAGTAAACATATTTGAAGGTATACCCATTGCCTTATATATTATGCCTGAATAAAAATCTACATTAGGATAAAGGTTGCGTTCTATAAAATATTTATCTGTCAATGCTATTTCCTCTAATTTTACAGCAATTTTAAGTAGTGAATTATTCAGCATACCAAGCTCGGCAAGAACCTTATGACATGTATCCTTCAGCAAAAAAACTCTTGGATCATAATTCTTATATACCCTGTGACCAAACCCCATAAGCCTGAAAGGGTCATCCTTGCCTTTAGCCTTTTTAATAAATTTAGGAATATTTTTTACATCACCAATTTCCTCCAGCATATTGATAACGGCTTCATTGGCGCCGCCATGAGCAGGTCCCCAAAGTGAAGCAATACCTGCGCTGATACATGCAAACGGGTTAGCTCCGGAAGATCCCGCAAGCCTTACGGTAGAGGTAGAAGCGTTTTGTTCATGATCAGCATGTAAAATAAAAATCGTATCCATTGCCTTTGCAAGAACCTTATTAACCTTATAATCTTCAGAAGGCACCGCAAATAACATATGTAAAAAGTTGGTTGTATAATCAAGCTCGTTTCTTGGGTAATTAAAAGGCTTGCCAATCGAGTACTTATAGGCCATTGCTGCAAGTGTCGGAGTTTTTGCGATCATCCTTAATGCAGCATTATTTCTTTGTTTTTCATCATGAATATCCAGGGAATCATGATAAAATGCTGAAAGAGAGGCAAATGCCCCACACATTATAGCCATAGGGTGTGAAAATCGAGGGAAACCTCTATATAAAAATAGCAGCTGTTCATGCACCATTGAACGATTCTTTATTTCTGCAATAAAAAGTTCAGATTCTTTTTTATCTGGCAATTCTCCATTTAATAATAAGTAACAAACCTCCATAAAGTTACTTTTTCCGGCAAGTTCTGTAACATCATAGCCTCTGTATCTGAGAATACCTTTTTCACCATCAACATATGTTATGCTCGATTCACAGGATGCAGTGGACATGTAGCCAGGATCATATGTAAATAGCCCCGATTCCTTATATAGTGCAGTTATATCAATTACTTCAGGACCTTCAGTGCCCTTATATACAGGCAGATCGCGGATCTTCTTGCCTTTTCCAATTGTCAGCATGGCTTTTCTGGTAGTCATTTTTAATAACCTTTTGTCAGTTTTTAATATACGATGTGATAATAAATTGCTTTCTGGCCAAACATAAAGATCAAAATAAAATCCACATTATTCTTCAACTATTATTACTTGAATTCAGATCACATTTTACCACAAACGGCTTTTCTTTGTATATAGAAAGATTTCATTAAATAAACTATAGAATCAACTTTTTTTTAAGAGACACTCCTTGTCTTATGCCATGCTTACAAAAAATCTGGTTATCTTTAACTACCACCTTATTTTTTTAATCGAATTACTATTCCTCTTAATAAACGTCCCAGTATGTCCGCCCCGGTAATGACGCGCTTTTCATCACTCCAGACCAGGATAACATCATGGTCAATAACATCGTCTTCAGCAGCCTCAGGCTTTACCCGCAATTTCAATATTACATTGCCTAATTCAATATGAGGATCTTTTACAATAATAGGACGGTGACAATAAGCATATGGATGGCCGGTCTTCTCGTTGAATAAGGCCGACCTGAGAAATCCGTCTGAATCAAGGATAAGATGAGGCTCGTCCGACTCATCAGTGATAATGACCCATTTTTTGCCTGATGCCTGAATCTGCTTAAGAAAAGGGTTTGAAGGGCGTCTTGCAAAATTCGGGAAAACAGGCAGCCCTCCGGAAAAAGGTAATTTAATTATACTTTTGGGATCAACCGGTTCCCCTTCATGTCCAACAAGAAGATCGTCAATATCGAGAAAATTCAGCGCCCCCAATCCTTCAAGCCGGTCGATATCCACATCACTGGCTTTTACATGTTTTTTTATTACTTCGCGCAGGCCTTTTTCGTGAAAATATTCTATACCCTCCTGCCCGAGCCACAGGTCAAGAAGCATAGCAGAAGGTTTTAAAATAGGGTAAAGAATTATTTGATATACTTTGAAGATGGGCATCAACAATGTGGCCATCTTGAGGGCGTTTCGCGAAAAATATGCCTGTGGCATGATTTCTCCGAAAATTGTAATAACAAAAGTAGAAAAACAGAATGCCCAAAGTCCAGACAGGATGGAACCTGATAAGAGTGTGAGCAGGACGTTCACTCCCACATTTCCCCACAAGACAGTTGTTAACAGGTAGTTTGAATCTTTTCTCAGCGCTAGAACTTCTTTAGCGCTGTTGTTGCCGGTTGAAGCTTCAACCTCAAGACTCAGCCTGCTAATGCTGAAAAAAGCAAGATTCAGTCCTGAAAACATCGCTGACTGAGAGATGCAGAAAACTACGCCTAACCATGTTAACGTTTGCATTAAAGAAGCTCCTCTTACTGGATTATTGTAAAGTAACCTTAAAATGAACTAATGAATAATATATGTATAAGAAATTCAAAGTCGGCGGGTAAGAAACCCGCCCTACAGAAATATTAATATACTTATCCGGTTGACTGCCTGCATAACAAGACAAAATTTTCAGTACTAACGGCAGTCAACCGGATAAGCCTAAATATTAAATTGTTACGCGTAGGTCGGGTTTCCCCGCCTGAATAGCGAAGTCGGGCAGGTTACCCGACATTTCTTATCAGACAGAATGAAGAAATAAAATTTTTGCAGAAGGCCTAATTTGATAATATAGATATTCCCATTTTAAATGTTTTTGTAGAAAATGGGTTAGAGTTTTTGACGTAAAGAAGGTAGCTTGATGTCGAGGGATTTCAAAGTTTATGTCGTTCCTCCCTCTGCCTCCCCCACAAAGGAGGCTATGTTACAATTGTAAAAACGCACTCAATGTCATTCTAAACGAAGTGAAGAATCTAATATTTACAATAGTCAACCCGGAACAGGGGAAAAACTTCTTTCTTTTTAGTAGTGGTTGTCACGCTATTTATAAAACCATTACTGGTCACAAAGTATCTTTTGAAAATCAAACGGTAGTGGAATCACTATCAGTAAACGGTTTATCTTTCGCTTTTCCGTCTCCTACCACACGAACTTCTATAGGCTTATGGCTATCCAGATGGACATCACGCTGAGGGAATGCAATCACAATACCAGCCTCGCGAAACAGGCTGTCTACTTGATAGCGGAGGTCGCTTTCTATTTGCCGTCGATCGAACATACGTTTCACTACTATCCAGAAGTGCACCTCAAACTGAAGAGAGTTATCTCCAAAATCAGTAAAAAGCAGACGGGGTTCAGGGATTTTTAATATCTTTTCATGTTCTTCTACGGCTTTACTTAGCAGGCGCTCCACCTCTCTTGTTGGAGAGCCATAAACGACGCCAACCTTAATACTTGTCCTTATCAGATTATCAGAGAGAGTCCAGTTCAATACATTATTCTGCAGGAAAGAGCTGTTAGGCACAATGATATGGGTATTCTGGGAGGAACGGACTCGTGTACTCCTTGCTCCGATGTATTCTACCGTGCCATACAACGTGTCAACTTCAACTAAATCTCCGATCTTTATCGGGCGTTCAGCCATCAGGATTAAGCCGCTGACAAAATTGTTGATGATATTCTGCATCCCGAAACCAATTCCAATACCGAATGCGCCTGCAAAGATAGAAAGGCTTCTTAAGGGTATCCCTGTCACGTTTAAACCTATTATTGCTGCAATGCCGATTATAAAATATCTTAAGCCGGATGAAATTGCATGCCGTGCCCCTGCTTCTAATGCTGTTTTTTCTTCAAATCGTGTTTGCAGAACATTCTTTAAATATCTGGCGGATATAAAGGCCGCCACAAGGATTAATATGCCAAATAGTATCTTAAAAGGGGTTGTGTATCTGCCTTCAGCAAGTACAAATCTATAAGCCAAACTGTTCTTTATAGAGATAAACACGTAGAGGATTTTTTCATATATTTCTCGAAACAACTTTGGCGCGGCTGCTGAATTCACAACATCTTTAAACGTATCGGTCCATATCACGAAAATGATAATTACAGAGATTATTACAATTCCATAGTCTAGTAAATACTTAGAAGACCTGAATCTTGTTTTTATTGCACTTTCTTCTAATTCTGATTCTTTTGTTTCAAGCGTCTTTAATTGCTGCATCCTCTTTTCTTGTAAGAGAAATTGTTGCCTTAATAGATATCGATATACAAGGTAAGCGATGACGGCAACAAACATGCTCTTTATAAGCGTCGCCATAAGGGTATATGTCAACAGGGCATATCCGAGACTGCGTATGGCAAAAAGTGAAATAATGAATGCAATAAATAACGGATAAAGAACATTAATAACTTTATTAATAAACTTACCAAGAGCGCTTTCCGGATATGGTAATATCTTTAGCAGATATGACCTCTGACTGGCAGCTATCCAGATAACAAGTAAAAGCATAACTATCCTGTAGATAAACCACAATAACTCTACAACTTCTCTTTTATAACCATAGGCATTCAAGACAGCAATTGTCGTTATCGTTATTGCTGAAAAGAGTAATATCACATTTATACCCTTGAAGATATATTTCGCAGAAGAGTAAGTAATCTTAACCCACCGCTTCTTTCCTCTACGTGGACTTAATGACTCTACAGCAATTCTGTTTAGAAGCTTATAAACAGTAACTATTGCAAATCCATAAATGAATGACAGGACGATGGGTGCATTAGATGGGACAGTAAGGGATATTGTAAGAGATATAATAAATAAAAAGAGGGGAGTCAATATACCCCGCATAATGCTAAACAGGCCCGGTACGAACTTGAATGTAAAAGATGTCTGCGGAGATACCGCCGTGAATCTTTCTATCTCTTGATTCGCCCATCTATTAAGGTAACGCCTGACAAAATAAACCAGCGAAATAACAGCTATAATGATAGAAAGCTTTACGACGAATAGCGGTATATTCTTAGTGTTTGACAGGTAGATACCAAGCATCTTTAAATTCTGGATTGACGCCTTATGTAAATCTAGCGGCCAGCTTTTAAGAGCCTTAATGTCTGATAAAACCACTATCATTGTATTTGTTGAAATCCCGCTTTCGCGCCTTGCCCAGACATTTGCCGCCCGTATTTGAGAAAGGGTTTCCCGGGCTTCTGTTAATTTGTCCAGTAAGACCTTGTTCAGCTCCAACCTCTCGTTCGACCTGTCTATCTTTGCCTCTATGAGCCGGCTTTGTTCTTCGATGTGTTTAACACGTAGATTCGCAAGTCTTATTAACTTTTCACCCAGCGCCTTATCTGAGAACCCTTCCGACTCCTTCTCTATGCCCAATCTTTCTCCAGACATAGCAGGCAACAGGTCGTCACGCGCACTCTTTAAACTTTCAGTTACAATGGATTTCTGTTTTTCCGCAGCAGTCAACAGACTTTGAATAGTTTTCGCCTTGTCCTGTATCCTCTGAAAATCTTTGCTGATTATGTCTAACCCCAGCGTAATTTCATCAGGCGTATTTTCACCGCCAAGTATCTCTTCAATTTCCTTTTGTATCTTTTTAAATTCTGTGAGGTCTTTATGCCTCTCATTGCCTGTAGTAATTAATTCATCCTTTATTGCCGCTATAAGCCCCTGCTGCTTATGGACGTCGGCCTCAACCTCTAAAACCCTCTTCTTCTCGGGAGATGTCTCCTCTAACTGCTTCTGCACGGCAATCTCTTCCTTCTTTAACGCTACCTTCTTCTCCAATTCTGCCTTTGCCTTTTCCTCTTCAGCTATCCTTCTTCTCTCTTCTTCGGCCTTTTTGGCCTCTTCCGCCTCTTTTGCCTTTCTCTGCTCCTCCGCTTCTTTAAATTTCGTTGATAAAATACCGGCAACCCCGGACTTAATATCAATTTCCATCTGTTTATTTAATTTTTGAATCTGGACATATAGCAGATTAAGCCTTGCCAGTTCGGTTTGTGCCAATAACAAATTAACCTTTTCATCCTGTAATTTAATCTCGCTCTCTATACTGCGTTTCCTGTTTTCAATCTGGTAGGATTCTTCCTGTGTTGAAGGTTTCTGGCTTTTAAGCGTTTTCAGTTTGTCTTTGAGTTTCTTTTTTTCCTCGTCAAGCTTTAATCTTGAGGCGTCAAGGGATGTCTTTGATGTTACAAGATATGTTTCCTTTTCTTTAACGGTTGCCAGGATTGCTTCCAGACGCGCCTTAAGCAGTTCTGTTTCTTTTTGAATGCTTTCAAATTGAGTTGTGGGCAGCAGGGCAGCTTCATGGCTTATCCTGTTCTTCTTGTCAGACAGAGTTGACGTAACCTCGACCTCCTTTCCTAAAGAGCCCACAACTTCTGTTATCTCCTTTCTTACTATTACGGTTTCATTTAATGTATTAATCCTCTCTTCGATAATATTCTTACGTTTCCTGGCTAATTCTAAGATTGATCCCTCTGCATTATTTTCAATTAGTTTTTCTGTCGTTCCGTTTAATTCTTCTTTAAGGTTGTTTAAGTTTGATTCGAGGTCCGTTACATCTTGCCCGTGGCCTTCAATGGCCTTCCTTATATCTTCCAGAAGATCTGTTCGTTTTAACGCTATATCCTTAATCTCAGGAGGTTGACCATAAAGCTCGGCATCGGACATACTGAAAGATATGGAAACCAGAATGGTAATGACAGAGGCTGCTTTTCTTATATTTATATTCATCTTGATCCAATTGTGAAAAAAGAAGGGTATATGTTCTTTTGCAGATTTTAGATAATCCATTTTGTCGGATAACATTAAATAACTAACAAAGTTGTTAATTTATTCCCATACTTCATATTTTTTTATCAAATAAGACTTCGTGTCTTCAAATATATTTGCCTGATACTCTACAACCTCTTCAGCCTGTTCAGTGTCCAATTCCGCCACTTCATGACAATAAGCCGCCGTTCTGCCAAAATAAAGCGGAACCATAATATCTATAAGCCTTTTTCTGTTTCGGCTCCAAGTCTGGTATGTAAAGGCAAAGTCGTATAATATCTTTGCCCACAGGTCAGGAGGAAAGGCAACTTTCCCTGTCTTTTTTAATTTACGGACATTTTTAGCAAGCTGCTCGTAACTTTCATGTTCGATTATCTGTTTATAAAGTGGTTCAAAGTGAGAGAAACCTTCCAGAAATTCAATTTCAAGCTTATTAAAATTTACAGACACAGGTTCTATCTTTGATATCTCCTTTGGCTCTCCTATCGTATCAATCGGACTACTGCCTTTTACGTTTCTCCATTTTGTTTCATATTTTCCCATAAGATACATTAAAGTGCTGACAACCTGTCTGAACATAGGTCCCAAATGCTCGGCCGGATCTTTTGCATCGTGCACCTTTGTGCCCAGTTGAGCTTGCACTATCTTAAGTCCTGTATTTATGGCGGTGGTGCTCATCCATATATCGATACCGAATCTGGCAACGTCTGTAGCCCAGACATCTTCTTTTGTGTATAACGCTGTCATTTCACCGCTAAAACCAAAGTCGCCGCCTATAGGCTGTCTTATTCTTAACCCGTATAGAGCCCTTGTCAATGGATAAATGATATTGTTGGTAATCGTGCCGTCATTTTTGTGTCTTACATAGCATGGCGCTACAAACCCTGCATGTTTATCAAGAACAGGTTCAGCGAGCAGTTTAATCCATTCGGGAGTAATGCTTCTTAAATCAGAATCAACAACTATGCAACAATCAGCTTTTAAATGCACTGCAACTTCAAATACTGCCCTGAATGATGTGCCCTTTCCCGGCATGCCCCGGTATATTGTAACTCTTCTTTGAAATCCTTCAGGAACAGGCGCCGCATAAGCCCTTTCCCGCGTATCATCTGTAGACCCTCCATCAGAGACGAAAAGAGCGCTCTTCTTATCAGGAAAATATTTCCTTAAACCTTCTGCCGCAGTCGATACTACATGGGCTATTGTGTCTTCGTTATTATAACAGGGTATGCCAACGAGGATGTTTACGTCCTTAACATCTTTTGTCCATTCATACACATTATCACGAACAGCGCTTGGATATCTTTTCACTGAATCCATATATCCCTCCTATGTTTTTTCTTTAGTGCTATTATACTAAAAATAACATGTTTAAACACAAAACAAAATATCGGTATCCAAATTTCTAATCCCGAAACAATACCGTTTCAACTCGTAAAAATCAGCGCCGCAGACGTTGCCGTAACCTGAAATGAGGAAACTTTTTAATCAATGAACAAATCTCTACCCTGTTTAATTACTTCATAAGCAATGATGCCTCCCCGCTAAAGGTTCGCGTGTCGCCCGATATACCCAATCTAAAGCTTGCTTTTCCATCCGTTTTTCTTCATAATATTCTCCTTACTGAAAAGGTGAAAGTATTTATTACCGGGGGAGATGTATTGTAACAAACTAATGTCGCATTTTCAGTGGATTTTTAGAAAACTTGATTACAATCCGAATAACAGGGATGAATATAATGTCCAGAATAAATAGAAAACGATCAAAGAAAGCCGGCCTTCCACCCGGTACACTCGTTCATATAGGTAAGAGGAAAACAGAAAAGGCAGGGATTACCATTATTGATTATGATCAAACGAATTTCCAGGAAAAAGAGGTAAAGTCGGTTGAAGAATGTTTTCCATTTAAAGATACATCTACTGTCACCTGGATAAATATTGATGGCATTCATCAGACTGAAATTATAGAGAAAATAGGAATGCATTTTAATCTGCATCCGCTAATATTGGAAGACATCCTGAATACTGAGCAACGTCCGAAAATGGATGATTTTGAAGATTACATTTTTCTTGTCCTGAAAATGCCTTATTTTGACGAAGAAAATAATAAAATAAAGATAGAGCAGGTCAGTCTGGTACTTGGTTCAAACTTTATTATATCATTTCAGGAAATGGAGGGCGACGTGCTTAATCCAGTCAGGGAAAGGATTAAAAACGGAAGGGTCCGCATTAGAAAATCCAGAACTGATTATCTTGTATATGCTTTAATAGATGCGATAGTCGATAGCTACTTCACAATACTTGAGAAAATAGGAGAAAGGATAGAAAATATAGAAGAAGATCTGGTGACCGAACCCGGAACAGAAACCTTACAAAGTATCCATGACCTGAAAAGGGAGATGATATTTTTTCGCAAATCAGTGTGGCCTTTAAGGGAGGTGGTAAGTACCCTGGAAAGAGGAGAATCAGAATTGATTAAGGAATCTACCAGGATATACTTAAGGGATGTTTATGACCATACGATTCAGGTGATTGACACGATGGAGACATTTCGGGACATGCTTTCAGGTATGCTGGATTTATACTTATCAAGTATAAGCAATAAAATGAACGATGTCATGAAGGTCTTAACAATTATTGCCACAATATTCATTCCCTTGACATTTATAGCAGGTTTATATGGGATGAATTTTGAATATATGCCGGAGCTTAAGTGGCGCTGGAGTTACCCAATAGTCTTGATTGTAATAGCGGTTATCGGTATATTCATGCTGTTTTATTTTAGAAGAAAGAAGTGGTTGTGACAGGCCCCATTTCTAGACTATGAAAGATTATCAGTTCCATTACGGTTTTATAATACTGCCTGACTCTAGCCTTCGGCGACTTCTGACACGGTAGGGGGCCGTCATGGCGGGCGATCGCCAACGGGAGATGGCTCCTACCAAAACATTGAAATTCCTCATACATTAAATTACATGAAAAACCATATTCGTAAATATTTACTTGCCGGACTTCTGTTCATATTGCCTGTAGGAATTACCCTGTTCTTTCTGCGGTTTTTAATGAGAATTTCCGCAGGCAACATAGTAGGAATCACAACGAAATATTGGGATAGTACTCATCCAATTCTGGCATGGGGAATATCACTTGTGATATTTATACTATTTATTTACGGATTAGGAATCTTTGCCACTCATATAATTGGACGCCGCCTGATTGCATTTGGAGAATATATAATTATGCGGGTCCCTTTCTTAAAAACAATCTACGGTGTATCCAAACAAGTCGTAAGCGCATTTATTGACCCTAATCGCATGACATTCAAATCCGTAGTGCTGGTAGAATTTCCTCAACCTGGGGTTCGAGTAGTCGGTTTTGTTACCGGTAAAATAGAGGATACCCAGGGACAAAACTGCTATAAGGTATTTGTGCCGACCTGCCCTAATCCGACAACAGGATTTTTCTTAATTGTCACGCCGGATGAAATGCAGCATACTGATCTTTCTGTAGAAGATGGCATGAAAATGATTATATCGGGAGGAATTGTAGGCCCTTCTACACTTCAAGAGGGCAGGTAAATGCAGTTCAAGAAAAGTACATATGCTTTTACAACTACCTGAGTGAAATTTAAAAGAAAAACATGCACAGGAAAATCTTATTATTATTCTCGTTTTGCTTTCTATTTGGTGGCTGTCAGTCTGCATTTGGACCTCGCTCCATAGAGAGCACACACCCTGCTTACAACCAGGCTATTATTAACACGGTAGATGAGCAGATGTTATTGAATCTGGTGCGATTGAAATATCGCGACACTCCATATTTCCTTGAAGTTGCAAGTGTAACTACGTCTTTGTCTATTGAGACGAACGTAGGGCTTAGTGCGCTAATTCCCTTTAGTTCTGCACATAACACATTGTCGCCCAATCTTGGCTATAAAGAATCCACGAAACCTACAATCACTTATACACCGCTTCGTGGTGAAGATTTCCTGAAAAGTGTTCTCTCCCCGATATCGCTTGATGCCATCCTGCTCATAACACAGTCCGGCTGGAGTATTGAACGTGTCTTTGGCGTCTGCATTGAGCGTATCAACAATCTAGACAATGCTTCCAGGGCATCAGGGCCAACACCTGAAAACGAACCGAAGTATAAAGAATTCAGGATTCTGCTGAAATTATTACGCCAGTTGCAACTTGAAGGATTAGTAGAAATGGGCCCTGATTCAGATGTAAATTCAAAGAATCTGACACTTCTTTTTAAGAAGAATCCAGATTATGAAAACACAATTACTGAGATCAGATCACTACTTGGCATTACACAACAATCTCATCAGTTCACTATCAGTACAAATTTCCTGGATATCAAAGAAAACCGGTGGAATATGCGAGCCCGTTCAATTATAAGTGTCCTCTTTTATCTTGCCCAGAATATAGACATTCCGGAAGAACATAAAGAAGCCGGATTGGTTACCGTTACGAAAACACAAAATGGAGAAGAATTTAACTGGGATGAAACTCCTGGTGGTATGCTGTTCAAGGTAATGTCCGGTAAAAATAAACCAGGTAATGCCTTTGTTACTGTGCCTTATCGTGGAACCTGGTTTTACATCGCTGACAATGATCTGGATTCAAAATCAACTTTTTTACTTCTTAAGCAATTATTCAGTCTGCAGTCCGGCCAGAGAAGATACATAGGTCCATCACTCACCTTGCCGGTAGGTGATTAATTAACTTCATAATACTGCTTAGAAGCAAAGAAGATATTCATGAATATTGCTGCACAGATATTATACTCCAGTTACAAAGAACAACGGAACAAATAGCTACAACAGAATTACACTGAAACATAACTTATCACTTATAATGATCTTTTTAATACTATCTCGTATTTTGATATTTCAGATAGTTTTACACCGCTAATTACTCCATCAAAAGGTCTTGTGGCGCCGCTTTGAAAGCTGACGATGGAGAAATCAAATTCATAAACTATCTTATTGTTTTCACTAAAAATTTTCATATTAAATGATACAGTTGCAAAGTCGTTCCTTGAATTGTTACTGATCTCTCCTTTTACAATAGATGCGGAACTGTAATCGGCAAAAACAACATTCCTCGCATAGAAATCATTACCGATTTCTTTAAAGTCATTCAATCCTTTTGGCGTTTCCGCCTTTATTTTTTCCACAGATTCTTTTGCTGCAATTTGAGCTTGCTCTTTTTTAGCCTCTGTTATTGCAGACCCCTGATCATTTTTAATTGTTGTTGCTATTGCTTCTTTGGCTCCAGAAGAGACTGATTCTGCCGTCTGTTCTTTTATTGCTTCTTTGGCTCCAGAAGAGACTGATTCAGCCGTCTGTTCTTTTATTACTTCTTTGGCTCCGGAAGAGACTGATTCAGCCGTCTGTTCTTTTATTACTTTTTTGGCTCCGGAAGAGACTGGTTCAGCCGTTTGTTCTTTTGTTACTTTAATTGGCGTTTCTAAAGATTTGTAAGACTCTTGGTATAACTTTTCCCTGACAGCAATATTAACTTCCATATCTTCCGTTTTCTTTGCGATATCTGATAATCTCTTTTTAATAACATCTAATATCCCTTCGAATGATGCTAATGTATCTTTTAAATCTAAAAACGACGTTGTTTCTTCAATCTTAACAAGCCTTTTATTCATTTTTACCATAGTATCTTTCATCAATGTATCATCGCTATTAGTATCTTTCAATTGTTTTTCTTTTGTCTGAAAATTATTTTCAAGGGTTGAAAGCCGTTTATTAACATCATTAAGTAATGCAGTAAAGGTTTCCAATGACTTTTCATAATCTTCTGAACTCTTTAATTCGCCAGATACGCTATTAGCACCAATAAGAAAGATTGTTAAAACACAAATAATATAAAGTTTCTTCATAAGAATCCTTTCTCGTAAACCGTAAGATATTAATTCGCTTTTCTTTTTTCTTTAAGATACGTCTATTTTAACACAATTTCTATGATTTAGTAACTGTATTGCACCATTTTTTAAGAGCAGATATGACTGAGTTTCTTTTGTATTCAACAGATAAAGAGGGATCGCGGGACAATTCCAATTGCAGCCAGGAAATTTCTCTGGAGTGTCGCCTGATTATATATCCTCCCCTGAAAGGTTTGTTTAGCGATACCTCGCAACCAAAAGCCTCGTTCAGATAATCTGCTAATAAATAGAACCACTCTTCAGGGCAAGTACCATCGGCATTGCTCAAACAAACCATCGGGCGCAACGATCCTGGGTCGGGGCCTACAGGTGGACCAGACGATGCCATGGTGTGGCAGTCAATGGCAAGCATGATATCCTTGCCTGCAGAATTTGTAAGTTGTTTATGGTACGGAAAATAGTAGCGATCCAATAATTGTTTAATCACTGCCGGGGATAATGGAAATTTATAAACAGGTATGTTCCAGCAGGTATGTGTTTTCACAACACCATCTGCAGACAAATCATTCGCTTTCCGGTTCATGTCAACAAAAGCCCTGGCAATATCAGTGGTAACAAATTCATTGACCAGTTCTTCAATGGCATAGATTTCCCTTGCCCCTTCATCTCCGTCAGCAATAATCTGGTCAGATGTCAGCAGGTTGAATGGTTCTACTTCCGGTGGAATGGTCAAACCTGCATGTGGCACGGAAATCAGGAGGGGCAGCTTGTTCACTGTTTTGGCCCTTTAGCGGAACCATCACGCCGTGGATCGGCGACTCCAACAAATTCGCCTTTCCTGTTACGCATGATCAGTTGCACACAGCCTAAGTAAAAGGAATACGGGTTACGAACATCTATCTCAAAGCCTTTAGAAGCTAACGCATCGGTTATATCATCTCGCATGCGGCTTGCTTCCAGTGATACTTTGCCATTTAGAGAACAAAAAAGCCTTGGTGCAGCCACCGCTTCATATGGAGAATTTTTGCCAAGGCGTAATAACACTTGAATAATTGTTGATGCAATACGTTCGCTTCCCGGAGAACCGATAACCAACCAGGGTTTTCTACCACGAAAGATAATTGTGGGAGAAACACTCGCCCACGGTACCGCATTAGGTCGTAAGTAATGAGGATGGGTAATATCATCGTACTCAAAAGCGCTCATGTAATTATTGTAGAGAAAACCAAGTTCTGCTGACGCGCAGAATGATCCGTATACACGTTCTATGGATTGTGTAAGGGAGACTGCGTTGCCGTAACGATCAACAACAGACAGATGAGTCGTTTCTCCCTTGCCTTTCAGTTTCCTTCTTATTTTTTTTGCGATACGTTGCGCGTACTCGGGTCTTCTCATACGCTCGTTGTCAATTTGATGGTACAGATTCGGTTCGATGGGGCGGCCCTGACGATCAAGGTTTGCCTGCCGAATGACATTTGCCAGCAATAATGCCCCTCGCGGTGTGTCCGGATCCCTCTTTTTCGGTGAAAACTGTGACAATATGTTCAACATTGCTATTAAAGCCCTTCCCGCGCCTGGAGGGCACATGGTAAACACACGGGTATTTTCAAAGCTCGTGGTTAGTGGCCTGCGTTCGACCGGCCAGGGAATTTGTGCAAGATCGTCTGCACGAATAAGTCCGTCATTTGCTATCATATCAGCTTCAATCATCTTCGCAATATCACCAAGATAGAAATCCTCAACGCCTGCCGTAGCGATTCTTTCCAACGTCCCGGCAAGTTTTGCCTGTTTAAATAAGGAACCAACAGGGTAAGGACGTTTACCTTCCTTGAGGAATAGTGGCGCTGCACTGTTGCTGCGTAAATGTTTCCGTTCACGCCTGGTTAAATCATATTGCAGTTGGGATATTTCGTAACCATTTTTTGCCAGATCAACAACAGGGCCTAATACATCTTTCAGGTTTAGACTTCCGTAATTTTTTTGAGCATAGGCCAGTACAGCGGGAGTACTGGGAACGGTGCTGGCTTTGTGCCCCCTGAGAAGTTCTGATTTCATTGATTCACCGGGAATGATTCTATGAGGCGCTCTCGAAGAGCCATCCAGGGCGATTTTTTTGCGACTTTGAGCGTCATAAAACAATATCATGGTTTGACCGCCCAGGCCCGAAGCTGCCGGTTCGCAGACACCCAATGCGAAGGCCGCAGTCACAGCCGCATCCATAGCGTTGCCACCGGCGTTTAATACATCAAATGCCAGCTCAGTGGCACGATAGTGAGCGGTCGACACCATGCCATATTTAGATACGGACACTTTTTGTGGTTTAGCCAAACGGCGATTACCGGGTTCTAATAACTCGGTATCGACTTTCTTTTTATGTAAAAGCGTCATGAGTTTATTTTTCGATAGTTTTTAAAAGAAACCCTGTCAGCAGTAATGTTCTTTGTACGAGGCTGATACGTTGCACTGCTGACTGCGAAGTATGTATATTGGTAGCTACGGGACCGATACCACAAACTACCGGAATGTTGGTGGGCACTAAACCGGCAACCGAGGGTATAAGGGAAGATTCTCTATCAAGGGGGATTTCCCATTGATCGGCGACAGATTGTAAAGAATTAATCAGTCTGGCATTCACTCTTCTATCTTTCATTGATGGTCTATTCGACAACATGGCTAAATTCCAGCGAACACTTTTGTCCTTGAGTATTTCGTGAATAGCCTCTTCTGTTTTATTTGCCGTCTTGGTGTCAGGAAAAGACATCTGTAATGTTGCGGTGATACGATGGGGCAGTAACATTGGAAAAGATTTAGTATGGAAGTCTACCGCAGCAATAGCGATCCTGTCTTTACCGGAAGACAGCCCGGATATTTTTTCAAGTTTTCTAAATAGCCATAACATTATATCAGGAGTTTTTGAAGATTGTCCCAGTTTTAATGATTTTCCTTCAACGGTCAGACGATATTTTCGCTGTCCACGACGCTTGGTAACCATTTTATCATCTATGTTGCCCGCATTCAATACGAGTACCTGTTTAGCAAGACCGGCAATCTTTGAAATTGTAGCAGCGCTATAGCGGGTATCGTTACCTTCGTCTGTGTAATACATGACCCCCAAATGGATATGCTTAAGCTGACGACAGGATTTTAAGGCTTTAAGTGTATACTCAAGCATAACTAATGGTGCGCGGGACGAGCCGACTCCTTCACCATGTAAACATTCCGGATCCCTGCGAAAAGGTTCTGTAGAAATACCTGTGTCTAATGGAACATCAAGTTGTCCAATCAGCAAAGTACCTTTTTCCAGCCCGGCAGGTGTTTGCCAGACCCAGACATGGGGGTCATCGCTGTATTCCGGCGCTTGTTTCAGGCCCAGTTCATTCAGCTTTTTATCGAGTTCATTATGTGCAATCTGGATTCCAATAGGGTCGTTGGTACGGCTGGATATTTGACACCACTGTTGCACCTGTTTTTCCATTTGATCTCTTCGATTGGTCAGGAAACTAAACGCAACTTTATCAGGAGGTTGATTTCTACCGGCAACCTCAGGAGGGTTCGGAGTGCCGAAATAACGAGCGCTTGCGACATCCACCAGCCGGTTTACCAGAGCCGAAAAATTCATCCCCATATGTTCTGCCGCCGCCATATAAGATCCATGTTCACCTAAACTTGGCAGACTGTTTACTTCTAAAATGTATAAATTACCTTGACAATCAAGCCGCATATCCACTCGCGCACAGTCATAGCAACCTAAAGTGGTGAATGCTCCTATCGCTATTTGTTGCGCCCTGGCTGCTATGTCTGCTTCGATCGGCGCCGGACATATGACCTCTATCTCACGTCCGGACTTTCTGGTTTTATCTTCATAGGTATAAATCCTTGGTCCGCTTTCACCAAAGCCGATTTCTGCGGGTTCAAAAGCCATAGGAGGATTATTACCCAGAATACCTACGTTTATCTCCCTGCCTTCAATATAGCTTTCTACAAGGACAGGCTGGCTGAATTTATCAAAAATGACCTGAGCGGCGTCCCTGAGTTCCTGTTCATTATTGACGATTTTAATACCAAAGGAGACAGCCTCATTTTTTGGCTTTACAATGAGAGGAAAAGCCAGATCAGGCTTCTCGAAGCCAGGATTGGTGACTACTGCAAATGGGGGTGTTGGCAGGTTATTTTGCACAAACATCATCTTGGCCACGACTTTATCCAGAGCGAGTGAATGTGCCAGTGGGCCGGAGCCAACATAGGGAATTCCTATCATTTCTAATATACTGGGTACGTGTGTGTATCTTGCCTGGCCTTGAATACCATAGGAGAGGTTAAACACCATGCCGGGCTGTTCACCTTTCAGTACTCTAGGCATGAATTCTTCCAGATGATCAATTAAATCCTTATCACCTTCTAAAGCGATAACCTGGTGCTTGCCTTTTTTTAGAGAGTCTGTGATACGTTTTATGGCCTTTAATCCATATTTTTCCCGGTTAGGAATACCAAAAAGGTTGATTACTTTCTGACTTTCTCGATTATAGGCAACTGCTATTTTCATGGAATTTCCTTTCCAAAAAAGTAACGGTATTAAGAAATTGTGAATAGGATAAGACGCTCAGAAGTTTTATAATGGCAGAAAAACAGAATTGAAAGTATTTATGAAAGTGCACTAGAGTATAAGTGATGCTCGATGTATTCCTGGTTACAAAAAATTCATACAACGGGGATACTTTAGAAAAAAAGGGTGATTTTAAGGATTCTGCCCATATTTACTCATCCTTCATGGGTACTTTTATCTCATTGACAAAATAATTATTATTCTTTTTTTTGGCAAGGTCTTTTGCCCTTGTCTGAGCTTCGTCCTTCTCAGAATAAGGATAGCAAGCCACCTCCTTATAGCCGGCATCGAAAACCTTCCAAACAGCTTTGTACCGTTTTATGGTTTCGACTTTTTTCTTACGGGTTGTTGGCTTCTTCTTTTTTTCCGCTTTCTTTTCTTCACCTGCAGCGGCTTCCTCAGCCATCTGCATAATTCTTTCTTTGCTGGTCATTCTTTTAACCATAGGTTGTTCCCCTTCCTGTTGTTATTGTAGATCTTATAGCAAAGATCATTTTATTTCATTATACAGATAAATGAACAAACAGCAATGTAAATATAATTTCAGAATTAAAACCTCTTTTAATACGCCTTTGTTTAAAGGACAAAATCCCCCTTTGGAAAAGAGGGAAACCCGCCTGCCACCTGTCGGGCAGGAAGGGGGGGATATTGAGAATTATATCATACTCAAGGCTTCATCCGCAGCCTTTGCCGATGCACCTGGTGCCCCTATTAAGGATATTACATCATTGAGTCCGGCAATGCATCTCTCTCTCTCTTCTTCATTTAACAGAAGCTCTGTTGAGCGTGAGGCCATCCATTTATAATCATCCCTGTACATAAGTTTTTCAGGGACAACTGTTTTTTGTGCAATCGCATTGACCAGACTTATATATGGCGTGGTCATGAATGGTCTGGCAATAAAATAGGAAAATGGTGAGACACGGTAGCAGATTACCATGGGGACGTGATAATTTGCTATCTCCAGAACAACCGTTCCCGAACTGGTGATACAAAGTGAAGAGGCTTTTATCACTTCAGAAATCTTCTCTGTAACTATTTCAATCGGCAGATTTTTCTTACTATTTGTAGATGTAAAACTCTTTGTAATACCGTCTATCAATTCTAAATTTCTTACATTACTACAGGATACAAGAAATTTGACTGATGGGATCTTTTCATGAATAGCGGCTGCTGTCTTCAGGAGAACAGGCAACAGCCTCCTTATCTCCTGTTTGCGGCTTCCGGGTAATAATGAAACAATCGCCTTGCCTTCTCCATCTTTCAATTTCCCAGCGAGGACTTCATCTATATCCCTCGTATTAAGTTCATCAAAGAGCGGATGCCCGGCATATTTTACGGATACACCCTCATTGGCATAGAATGTCTCCTCAAAAGGATATATCACCACCATCCTGTCAACCAGTTTCCTTATCTTCTTTACCCTCCATGGGCCATGCGCCCAGAGCTGGGGGCTTATGTAATACATGACCGGAATACCTCTTCTCTTTGCAGCTTTTGCAAGGTAGAAATTAAAACCTGCGTAATCAAGCAGTATGACCAGATCGGGTTTTCCTTCATCAAAAAAACGGGTGCAGTCTTTATATATATTCCATAATTCCGGAATCTTTTTCAAAGCCTGCAGCCACATGACAGAACGGGAACTCATGTCGTGAATACATTGCAGACCCGCCTCAACCATTCTATTTCTGCCTAAACCGTGAATCTTGATTGACGGATTTTTCTTATGTATCTCAAGTATGAGGTTTGAACCATGAATGTCACCGGATGTCTCACCGGCGCTTATAAATATTTTTTTAGTTTCCAAGGTATAGAATTATTAAATATGGGTATCCGGTTGACTGACCTTTATCCTATATCAAGCGGTATATTAATTTCTGCCGCCGTGAATGTCCTGACAAATACACTTTTCAAGCTCTAGTATCATCTTGGGATAGAAATACATGGTTACAATATTCAACAAATTGTAGCAAGGTCAGTCAACCGGATACCCATATTATTAAATTTACAGGAAGTAATATTGGCGAAAATATCCATGCTATTATTGATGAAAAAGAGGTGTCGATGCAGAATATTCCGTATTTTACGTCAAGGGCAAACGCTGTCAGGCATGAAACCGGCAACACAACACACGGCGCCAGGAGCAGGTAGAAGAAAAGCGTATAATCCTCATATAGAAGGCCATGTGCAAACATTATATTCGAAACGAAAAATATTAAGGCAAATATAATACACAGCTTAATCTTCGAATAAAAATAACATGCCGCCGTTAACGGTAATGAAAGTATGGATAAAATTATTAATAGTGTCATTTTGTAAAAGTTCAGCCACTAAGTCACCAAGACACAAAGAAAAAATATTTGAAAATAGTCTTCTTGGTGCATTTGTGTCTTTGTGGTGAAAACATCCTTTTATCTATAAAACAGTAGAAAAATAAATACAAAGTATCCCAAAACAAGCAGAATACCTTCAAGCCTGTTAACCCTCAGATTGCCTCTGATCACTGGTATTAAGGCTATAGAGAAAAGGAGCATTGCCGGGAATTCAAAAAGGAGGGTCTCTCTTGCCACATTTAATGGACTTACCAATGCTACTGATCCTATGACCATGAGTATATTGAAGATATTGCTCCCGATAATATTCCCCACGCAAATATCCGCCTCTTTTCTGAGGGCACTTACAACCGAGGTTGCCATTTCCGGTACTGATGTGCCAAAGGCAACAACCGTCAGGCCGATAACCATTTCACTTATTCCCAGCCAGCCGGCTATAATAATTGCAGAATTAACTAATATATGCGCACCGACTAAGAGACATGTTAATCCAACCATAATATACATTATATTAAATAATAAATGCCTTCTTCCTGCCTGGCTTTGTTTATCTGTCCGCTCTGTTGTGCCTGCATTGTCATCAGGAATACCTGAATCTGAATGCTGATGGGAAGAGAGTGCGGGTGATGCTGGAAAAGAGGTTTCATACGTGATGTCCGTAGAATTGAGCAACTTTCTTTTAGAATTCAAAGTACTATAAACCTGATAACTTATATAGAATATAATACCGGTAAAAAGAAAAATCCCATCAACAAGGCCAATCTTTCTGTCCATTGCCATAAGATAAAGAACGGCTGAGATTGCAATCATCAATGGCAGATCCCTTTTTACAATGATTCTTTCGACCTGTAAGGGAAGCACTATTGCGGCAATACCAAGAATAAGGCCGATATTAGCTATATTGCTTCCGATTATATTCCCGATCGCTATGTCATTAGACCCTTTTATAGACGCGGTTAGACTGACGGCTAATTCTGGGCTGGAGGTTCCAAAGGCAACAACGGTTAAACCTATTACTATGGGCTTTATCCCCAGATCGCGTGATAGCTTTGATGAACCCTTGACCAGCCACTCAGCGCCAAAGTAAACGCCCGTAATTCCCGCAATAAACAGGATAGATTGAATTAACAAAATATAACTCTCCCTGGCTTTGTTTAATAGTTGAATTCAGGACTTACGAAAACGCACGCCATCGTAAGCAACGTTTTTTACAAAACAAATCTCCTTTAGTCCTCCTTTGAAAAAGGGGGAAAAGTCCTCGGCGTCGTTTGTCCGGGGAAGAGGCGGATAGTATGGCAGAAGTATAATGACTTGAATTCTTCCGTCAAACATAAAAAACGTTGCAACTCCTCGGTGCCTTGGCTGACCATGTACCCAGTTCAGCCTTTCGATTGCTCAGTGCGGTGAGTTTGTCGAACTGATATTGAGCGGTTTTTGTAGCCGCAAGCTTCAGGTTGCGTAACTTACGAGAAATTCTGACATATTCATCAAATGATGGGAAACGCCCTCTAAGGCGGACGACTACAATAATATACAATGTAAAATCGCTTAATTATAGGTTAGAAAAAACTTTTCAAAAAAAATTTAAAAAAACTGTTGACATTTAAAGCGAAGTATGTAAAATTGCATAAATTGAGACTCAGTCTCAATAAGAAGTATAGCGTTTACCTGAGCATTTCTTATATGTTACTTTGAGAGATTACGTAAAGGCTTAAAGAAAAATCACTATTTTTTTTGTCTATTAATTGAGGTTGAGTCTCAATCAATAAGGCATAGACTTAAAATGCTTTCGAGATGCATAATAGTTAACAGCTTAAAGATATAAAAGTATATTTTTTTAATCAATGATTGAGACTGAGTCTCAGTATATAGTTGCGATTTTTTTTAACCACTTTGAAAGGAGTGTCTCATGAAAAAATATTTTATCATGTTTATGTGCTTGTCTGCCCTTTTGTTTAGCACTGTATGCCCGGTGGTATATGGAGCAGAGGCTGACGAAGATTTGAAGGCAAAGGTTGCGGCCATGGAAAAGATGCTTATGGAGTTGAAAGGACAACTCAAACAACAGGCAGAAACCACCAAAGAACTTGAGTCCCTGAGGGACGATGTAAAAGGCATTATGCCCGGCAATGAATTCTATTGGGCTAAAAAAGCCCAGGAGCTTCAAGACAAAGGTCTTGCACCCTATTTTGGTAAGCAGGATACCAAACCCTTCCTGCGCAGGTTTGGTAGAAATACTTATATAGGTGGATATATGGACCATGAACTTGAATTCGATGCAGGCAGTCAGACAAATAAGACATTTGATCAGCATAGACTCATTCCATTCATTTATTCTGATGTATCCGATAGAGTCAAGTTTGCTACCGAAATAGAGATTGAACATGGTGGCACAAATACACAAGGAGGAGTTAATGGTGACCGAGGTGAGATAAAAATAGAATTTGCCACAATAGATTTCCTCATGACAGATTGGCTGAATTACCGTGCAGGTATAATCCTCAGCCCACTCGGCAAGTTTAATCTTGTCCATGATTCGCCTCTCCAGGATCTGACAGACAGGCCAATGGTGTCCACAAATATTATACCTACAACTCTTAGCGAATCAGGTATGGGATTCTTTGGTACGTTTTACCCAACGGAAATGTCAAAGATTGACTATGAAATCTATGCAGTAAATGGCTTTCAGTCGGTAAGTGTTAATACAAGCGTTATCAATGATACTTCTGTTGGTGACATTGAAAACTTTATACGCAATTCAAGGGGCAGTAAAGATACCGAAAACAATACTAACTTTGCAATAGTCGGGCGCGTGGCATATAGCCCGTTTCTTGGCCTTGAACTTGGGCTGTCCACACATACAGGTTATGTAGATGATGATGACAGCAATAGAATGACAATTAAGGCGTTTGACTGGACTTATCAGAAAGGCCCGTTTGAACTGGTTGGTGAATATGCCCACGCCTCCATAGAAAGAGATGGCCTTCTGGCGAATGGTGGTCAAAAAAGTGATGTAATGTCAGGCGACATGTGGGGATATTATATAGAACCAAGATACCACTTCATGCCACAGTTTCTTAAAGATCTTGCTCCAACTGTTTTTAAGGAAGACTCTACATTTACGGCAGTGTTACGCTGGGGGCAGATTGATGTAAATTCGCCTACCAATGTTGCAATAGAAGGTGATGTAAGAAGGACACGACTGACACCCGGAATTAACTGGAGATACACTGAAGACACTGTGTTCAAGGCAGAATACCAGATTAATACAGAACATGGCAGGCGTATAAACGCCGGAGATCCCAGAGGGACTGACCAAAATAATGACAGCCTTCTATTTTCAGTTACAACATATTTTTAATCCAAGAACAAGTCCTGGAATCCTCCCGAAAGGGAGGAAATATCCCTGCTTTCGCAGGGAATTCAGAATTTGCATCATTCATGGTGCAATAATTCATGAAAACTTTATGAATACATGATTATGGCTGAGGTATCTGAACCTCGGAATTGCAGGCGGTCGGACAGAGGTATAGATAAGGTGCGTTGTACGCTTCCCCGGACAAAAGGCGCCGAGGACTTTCCCCGTTCAACGCATCGTCCTCGATTGTATAATTTATGCTGCAGCCGTTCCAGCCATAATTAAATGTATGAGGAATTTCAATGTTTTGGCAGGAGCCAACTCCCGTTGGCGATCGCCGTCAGGAGACGGCTCCTACCGTGTCAAAAGTCGTCGGAGGCCTAATTTTAAAAAATATTATTTTGAAGTAGAAGTATAAAATTTTTTATTACTATACTGAGACTGAGTCTCAGTCGCCTTATTTAGTTCAGGTTAATGTTTCATTTATCAAACTTGGAAACTGCGTTCTTATTAGAAAGGAAGAGAAAAACGAAAATGCGTAAAACCGTAATGATTGTGGACGATGAACAGCCTTTTCATGACCTCTATACAAAGATGCTGGAGGGTTCAAACTATAGAATGATCAATGTATACGATGGGTATGAAGCGTTGTCAAAATTAGAAGAGAAGAGACCTGATTTAATTATTACTGATCTAACGTTAAACATGATGACCGGCGATACACTCTTTCTGCACTTAAAGAGTATACCAGAATATGAGGATATTCCTTTCATAATGGCGACAGACATATCCCATCTCCCTTATAACAATTTAAGGAAGGTTGATCCAAATCTGGTATTTCTTGACAAGACTTTTACAAGAGAAAGATTGATAAAGGAGGTTAAGGATAAGATTGGCTAAAGAAACCACTCTTTTGTTTCAAGTGTTTCTGGAAATAAGACAGAAAAACTTTACTCCGGAAATTTCACTTTTTAAAAATGAAAGGTAACCGCATAATGAAAAATATACTGATTATTGACGACAACGAAGAAGTTCTTGATACTTTCAAACGACTACTTTTGGATGAAGGCTATCGTGTATCTACAGCAAATAATGGCACATCAGGCGTAGTACTATTCTTGAGACAAAGCTTTGATCTTGTGATAACAGACCTCAACATGCAGGGAATGGACGGCCTCGATGTAATAAGAAGGATAAATAATATTATTAAGGTTCCCATTATTCTAATGAGTTCTGACTATTTACCGGTTGAGCCGGACGAAGCAAGGTTTATGGGTGTAAATGCTGTAATTTCAAAGACAATTGATGATTATGATCTTTGTGAATTAGTCAAGTACTGCATGGAAGACAAGGTATATGCAAGTAAAGTCTTTTGATATCTTATTGAGAACAAGCATTGGACTATATTAATTTTGAAGAAGGAGGTTTTATATGGAATTTGCAACACAAATAGAAGTAGCCGCAGACATTATCTGGATTCGCCTCCATGCGAATGGCGAGATGATGCTTCGCAGGTTAAGGTCTTTGCTGAGGATGGATAAATCTCTCTTTTACCAGGGTCTCGGTTGGCTCGCAAGAGATGGCAAGATATCTATAACTAAAACAGGATGGAGGACAAGGGTAAGCCTTATCAAATGATGAATTGAGGATTTCAGATTGCGGAATAAAAGAAAAAAATCATTACCGATATACCGAAGAGTTACAATATGTAAGTAAGCAACCTTTGTATTTACACAATAAAATGTGGAAGATTTGAGAAATGGTAATCAATATTCCCTCCCTTTCGGGAGGATTCCAGCGTTGGATTCCTTGCGAAAGCAAGGTTTATAATGTGCATGAACGCTTTCCTTCCACAAGTTATTGAACAAATACCAACCTTATATAGGAGGAAAAATATGTCCGTATTAATAGTTGGTGGAGACCACCTTGGCAGTATACCAAAGGAGCTTAAGAAGATTGGCGTAGACGATATCAGGCACATGGACGGCAGGAATAGAAACGTTATCAAGAGAGGAATGCCGATGACTATGGATCTGATTATAGTATTGCATGACTATGTTAATCATAATCTGGCGCATGTAACAAAGAAACGGGCAAAGGAATCTAATATTCCAGTTGTCTTTGCCAGGCGCTCATGGTCATCGATATACAAAAAGTTACCCGATTGTCTAACAAATAATTAACCCGATTCAGATAAAAATAAAATTAAGTGGAACTAATCAGGCGGTTTTTATGTTAACAAAGTAAAGAGAGTCTTAAAAACTTTCACAAATGGGTGCACTGTCATTTTCTCCTTCTCCTTTCGCAGTGCACCCATATTTTACTTAGGCAAGCCAGCCATTAAAGTCGCCCTTGTAAAGCCAACCTCCCACACTCAGGATATTGATAATTGCTTGACAAAAATATGTAGACTCTGTTAGCATCCACCACCCAAAACCAGGAACCCTTTCGCAATATTATGTCTACATTAAAAATATTTTTGATAATATCGTTGTTTTTCTATACAGGATGTTCTTTGCTTGATCGTTCTTCAAGAAATCAGGTTCAGGATGACCGCCCTACAGATTCGCAATCTTCAAAATATACGAAGACTTTCAATGAGGACTTTGAGGATATGTGGTCGGCGGTTCTTATGTCACTGGGAGATTTGCCCCTGGACAAAATAAACAAGGAAAAAGGTATAATCAAAACCGGCTGGGTTGAAGGCTTTTCGCAAAGGAAGGCAAGAAGCATCGTTACGGATCAATTCCTTGATGATTACTGGAAAGAGCGATATCGAATTACATTCAGAATTTCCGGTAATAATCTGATGAGTTCCGTAAAGGTAAGCTGTCAGGTTCAGGAAAAAGCAAGGGGTGGAAGCGCTGCATACAGATGGGAGAGGAAAAAGTCTACAGGAGAGAGAGAAGAAGAGGCTTTATTGAGGATCGAAGAAATTTTGACTGAAGGTTAAGGGGTAATTACTCAATATCAAGTGGAGTTATGTACCCTTCCTTTCGGAAGGATTCCAGCGCTAACTCCTGGAATCCCTGCGAGAGCGGGGTTGGTACGCTCTCCAGGTATTATGAAATTTAACTTGATATCAAACAAATACGTTAAAAGGATTTATTGAGAATGAGAAGAGTAAACGTTTATTTAATATTAATACTGGCGTTAGTGTTTGCAATTAGTTCTACGTGCCATGCACAGGCGGGTTTTGAGGAAGAATCGGCGGAGAATTATCAACCCCAGGTTTTCCTGACGGAAGAACAGGCATTGCTGAAGGTGCTTCCTGACTGTGATGAGATAGTGTATGACGAGATAATTCTTACTGATGAGAGCAAGACCGTGCTTCAGGACAGACTAAAGCGGAAGATATATGAAAATAGTTTTATCACATACATAGGCATTAAATCAGGCAAGGTTGCAGGATATGCAATAATTACCGAGGAGGTAGGCAAGTTCCATCCTTATACATTCATAGTGTCTGTGAGCCCGAAGGGTAAGATCATGGAGATAGCCATACTCGTTTACCGTGAAAGCAGGGGGGCGGAGATTGCGCACAAGAGATTCCTTCACCAGTTTAAGGGCAAGTCTCTTAAGAGCCCTCTAAGAATCAATAAGGACATCATTAATATTACCGGGGCTACCATGTCTGTTGTTACTATGTGTACGGGAGTGAAGAAGGTGCTTGCCGTCATTGATGAATTTTACCTGGGCGACAAAAGAACAGATAAGATCGCTTCCATGGAAAGGGTGAAGTTTGGTGATGAAGGCCTGGAGCAGGAATTAGCACTATTCAAAAAGGCGGCATTGAGTATGGGAACACTCTTTGAAGTTTCTGCTTATGTTGCAAATAAATATAAAGCTGAAGAAGCATTCAATGACGTATTCAAAGAGGTTAACAGACTTGATTACCTGATGAGCAACTATAAAGAGGAGAGCGAGCTGTCAGGAGTTAATAAAAATGCTGTATCAGAGCCTACCACCTGTGACAACGAGCTTGCTTACGTAATAGAACAATCCTTACGGTATAGTGATATAACTGATGGCGCCTTTGATATTACGATAGGCCCTCTTATGAAAAAGTGGGGATTTTTCAAGGAGCAGGGAAGAATTCCAACTAAAGAAGAACTGAACTCAGCGCTCGAATCAGTTTCTTATAAAAACATTATTATTGAAGAAACAGTTAAGAAGTCACTCTTCCGTGACCCGAGTATTGTGAAGACTATATCCTTCAGTAATTCCGGTACGCAGATTGACCTGGGCGGGATTGGAAAGGGTTATGCGGTTGATATGGCAACCAGGGTACTTAAAGGAAACGGAATAAATTCTGCACTCATAAACTTCGCCGGTAATATTTATGCTTATGGAGCGCCGCCGGGGAAAGATTCATGGGTTATAGGCCTGCAGCACCCACGCAAGAGCGAGGGACTCCTTGGTTCATTTGAGATTAGAGATAAAGCCGTATCTACTTCAGGTGACTACGAGAAATTCTTTACTATTGATGACGAGCGGTATTCACACATAATCGATCCAAGGACCGGCTATCCTGTTAAGGGCATCGTGAGTGTAACAATAGTTACGGACAATGCTACCAGGGCAGACGCACTCTCAACAGGAGTCTTTGTCCTTGGGTTGGAGAAGGGCATGGAACTTATTGAAAAACTGCCGGATGTTGAAGGTATTATTATCTATGAGGATGCTGATTCCAGATTATCCACCAAGGCCTCCAGTGGAATGGAGGCGCTTTTCAGAAGAAATATCGAAGGATCCCCGGAAGAAATAGAATCAGACGTAATTATGTCGGGTAGTTAGGCTTTTCCAAAATGTTGGAAAGGATTGAAAATTCTCTATAACGCCTGCCTGCCGGTAGGCAGGGAAACCTGGTTTTCACCAATAATCAGCCTTTCGCAATAAAATTCCAGATTATGTGACCACATCCAGTTGCATGTCAGGGATTTTATTGATAATCCTTTTTCTGTCTGCAGCCGTAAAATCACTCCCGTACATGCGCAGAAAAAGCTGTCCACGTAATTGCGAGGCATTGAGTTCTTGCCTTCCATTTTGTATTCCAGAGATTACAAGCTTTCTGCCTGAATCATACATTCTACTCACCATCCTTAATCGTTCTGTAGGTGTTCGAGACATAAGCATCTCTTTGTACCGTTGTTGTATTTGCGTTGGGGTATCACTCATTTTCCTTCGCCTTTTGTAGAGGTTTTTCAATACCAAGGACGGTAGCCCATTTCTGCATATATTCCCAATCAAGTTCTGAAACAGTCGATATCATTTGATAAACATCGTGAAGCTGAAGATCCGATTGTGATCGCTTTCCCCAGACCAACTTCGATAAAATAAGGTCCTCTGCAGCAACAACAGAGATAGTAATACCCTCGATATTTATTCTCTGTCTTCGTGCGAATTCTTCTCTACGGTAGTCTTCGTTTTTTCTTATGATAAAGTCAGCCTTGACTACCCACTCATTATGGATGATGTTGAACATCCCGTGAGTATGTACTGCTTGTTTGACACTATCCTGATCTATATAACAATCTTCTGAAAAAATATCGACGATTTTGTCAACATCGGTGGGTGTAATATCAACAACCAGATCGATATCACGGGTCATTCTTGGTGTAGAATAGATTGCCATTGCCATCGATCCGGTCATCATATAAGGAATACCGGCGGAATCCAGTCGCGATGCTATCAATTTCATAAATTCCAGTTGTTCATCCATTTTTTTACCCACATTCCTTCAAAATTCTTAATATGTTTTACTTTTCAGATTAAGATTTCAAAACAACTATAGCGAAACGTTACCTCTCTGACTACTGTAACGTCAAAAGTCATCTATAAATTCAAAGCAAACCAGATTGCTTTACTAACTTGAGTGAGTTTGTCATTTGAAAGTGTTGTTATTAATGAACCTATTTTGTCTTTTGAGACGGTTTGTATGTGGTCGCAGTTTATTGCACAATCTTTGTGCATACCATCTTCACGGGGCAGCAACACTTCACTGGGGATATCTCTTATTGTTGAAGTTATTGGGGCAATTGTAACTTCATTCAGATACTCTAACACAGAATCTCTTGTTATAATTAAAACAGGACGCTTTTTGTCAGGGCTTTTGAACTTGTACCATCTAATTTCGCCTCTTTTCATCAATCAACCCATTCTTGTTCGGATTCCCAGATGCTGAACTCTGTTTTGCTGACAGGCATCTTCTCATATCCTCTCTTATGTTTATTTTCCATCTGTTTAATATTCGCCTGAGCAATAGCATTGCGCAACGCTTGACGCGTAAATGCAGAACGAGTCATTCTTAGCTTCTTTACTACTTTATCAACGGCATCAACCAGATCATCATCTAAAGTCATTTGTATAGTTCGCATAAATGCACCTCCTGATTATGTGGATGTTTCTAGCTATAATATCCAACATCACTGGCAATGTCAATGCTTTCTGTTTATTTTATTTGAAAGATTATGTTCATGTGCTTTAATATCCATACAAACAGATACTTCTTGTCAAGTTAGTTTGCTAACGTGACAAAGGACTATCCTTCGACTCCGCTCAGCCGCCTGCCGGACGGGCAGGGGATGACGTCACACTGAGCGGAGTCGAAGTGTTATCGACATTGAATTCTATGCATTTAAATAATTTGACCAGACGTAAGAGATAAGGAAATAAGATGCCTTTTTCAAGCCCTATGATGAAACAGTATATGAGTATAAAAAGGAAAAATGAGGATGCATTATTGTTTTTCCGTATGGGGGATTTTTATGAGATGTTCTATGATGACGCCAGGATTGCGGCAAAGGTCCTGGGCATCACATTGACTTCAAGGTCCAAGGGGGAAAAGGCCGTACCTATGGCCGGTATACCTCATCATGCCGCCGGGTCTTATATTCCAAGGTTGATAAAGGCAGGGTATAAAGTTGCCGTTTGTGAACAATTGCAGAATGGCGTCGAAAAAAATGATTCTAAAGCGGGCGTAAAGGGAATAGTTGAGCGGGATGTAGTGAGGGTTATCACTCCCGGCACGCTTACTGAAGATGAAATGCTGGAGGATAAAGACAACAACTATCTTTTATCTATATTCTTAAATGATGATAAGATCGGTTTGTCATGGGTAGATATTTCAACCGGGAAATTCATGGTACAGGATATTAACAAGAGTTGTTTACTGGATGAATTGACCAGGATAAATCCGTCTGAGTGTATTATCCCGGAGAATATTACTTTTAATGAGTTTGATCTTTCGGAGAGAATATCTGCGGACTTTGATGCAATGGTTACGCGTCGTGCAGACTGGGAATTTTCACGCGAGACGGCATATCAGAAACTTATTAACCATTTTTGTACCGCTTCGCTGGAGGGGTTTGGATGTGAGGATATCGGGCCGTCTCTGAGCGCTGCGGGCGCTTTGATTAACTACCTCAACGAAACACAGAAGACATCCCTTACACACATTAACAAGATTGAGAAGTATTCAAGCCGGAATCGCCTGATCCTGGACCATTCCACACAGCAAAGCCTGGAACTGGTCAAGACTGCGAGGACACACCAGAAGGAAGGTTCATTGTTGAGCGTGATAGACCGAACGAAGACCCCTATGGGGGGAAGGTTGATAAAGGGCTGGCTGGTAAGCCCGCTTTGTGTATCCGGGGATATAACGGTCAGGCAGGATGGTGTTGAGGAGTTATATAATAATAAAAACCAGTGCAGAGAGGTTCGTGAGCTTTTAGGGGACGTGTATGATATTGAGAGGATTTCTGCAAAGATTAATTTCGGCCGTGCCAATGCAAGAGACCTTATCTCTTTGAAACAATCGCTGTCTCTCCTGCCAAAATTAAAGTCGGAGGTTTCTGTCTGCAATTCGTCTATCCTGAAACTGTGCCATGAGGCATTGGATGTTTTAGAAGAGGTAAGGGTGCTTATAAGCACAGCCATAGTGCCTGATCCGCCGCATTCTGTCCGTGATGGTGGGATTATACAGGAAGGTTATGATCATGACCTGGATGAGTTGAGAAATATCAGTAAGAACGGAAAGAGCTGGATTGCCGGTTTTCAGTCACAGGAAACAGACAGGACGGGTATAAGTTCTTTAAAGGTAGGATACACTAAAGTCTTCGGATATTATATTGAGATTACAAATGTACACAAAGACAGGGTTCCCGAAACATATATTCGCAAGCAGACCCTTAAACATGCCGAAAGGTATATTACTCCGGAACTCAAGGAGTATGAGACAAAGGTACTTACCGCAGATGAACGTGCGAAGGAGTTGGAGTACGAAACCTTTCAGAAGATCAGGGAGGAGGTTAGTACCTATACCGAACGTTTACAGAAGACGGCTGATGTTATTGCACATTTAGACGGCCTTTCAACACTTGCGAATATTGCAGCCGAAAACGGATATACAAGGCCTGAAATATCAGAAGGACTTAGTCTCAGGATTATTGACGGACGGCACCCCGTCCTTGATAAGACATTAATGGCAGAGAAGTTTGTCCCTAATGATATTGATATTAACGGGACAGATAAACAGATCATGGTCATTACCGGACCTAACATGGCAGGGAAGAGCACGTACATTCGCCAGGTGGCTCTGCTCGTGCTCATGGCACAGATGGGCAGTTTTATTCCGGCGAAAGAGGCAACGATTGGGGTTGTTGACCGTATATTTACCAGAGTGGGGGCAATGGATGAGCTGGCGAGAGGCCAGAGTACATTTATGGTGGAGATGAATGAGGCTGCGAATATATTAAATAATGCGACAGAGCGCAGCCTGATAATACTCGATGAGGTTGGTCGTGGCACCAGTACATTTGATGGTGTAAGTATTGCGTGGGCATTGACCGAATATATATATGAACACCTCAAGTCCAGGACACTGTTTGCTACTCATTATCACGAACTTGCCGAGCTGGCCTTACTCTTTCCGGGCATCAGGAACTACAACATTGCAGTAAGGGAGTGGGAAGATGAAATAATCTTCCTGAGAAAGATTGTTGAGGGTGGCGCCGATAAAAGCTATGGCATCCATGTCGCAAGGCTGGCCGGAATGCCCGGGGAGGTGATTCAAAGGGCAAAGGTGATACTTGCCAATCTTGAGGCTGAAACACTGGACGTGGACGGCAAGCCAAAATTTGCAACTATCAAGAACAAAGAAGAAGATAAGCCAAAACAACTGCCTCTTTTTAATCCACCTCAGAACGTGGTGATTGAAGAGATAAAGAACCTTGACACATCAAAGATCACACCAATCGAAGCGCTCAATAAACTTCATAAGATGAAAGAGAAATTGGAAGAGTAGGCAAAAAAACTGACTGAGTTTGCGAGTTACAAGTTACGGGTTTCGGGTTAAATCAGGACTATTTTCTGTAACTTGTAACCCGAAACGCTCAACGCTCAACACGTAACTCGTAACCCGCAATACTTAACAAAATATGATTTTGAAATCATTCACAATTCCACGGCAGAACAAAGAGATATTCATAAAGCCCGCCTATGATGACATTCCGGGATTAATCGGTTTAAATAAGAAAAGATTTCAATCTTACGGTTTTGACATAAACGGCATGCCTTTTTCTGAATTTCGTGAACGGGTTAGATACGAGACGTTAAAGAAGGCTTGGGAATATACTGAAGGAATAAAATCACTCTGTTCAAAACTGAATATAGCAGGCACAGAGAATTTGCCTTGTATTGATGACGCTTATAAATCCGGGAGGAACATAATAGCAACCGGGCACTCCCCTATACTTGCACACCCGGGCGTGCTGATAAAACATGGCCTCGTAAACAGTATTGCGAAAAAGGTAAGTGGTATCGGGATAAATATGGTCGTTGATAATGACGCCTGTCATGATAATTGTTTACACATTCCGGACATAAACGGCCTGGATTCCTCTGTGGAAAGGATAGAATTCCTCCCAAGTCTATACAATCTTGCCTTTGAAGAGATCAGATATTCAGATTCAACACAACTGACGGCCTTTAAAGAAAGTGTTTTAAAGGTCCTGCATAATCCTGATATGAAGAAGCCATTTGAAGATTTTATAAACATAGTAATAAAATTATCAGGAGAGACGCTGCAATTCACTGATCTGTTTACCTGTGCAAGACATGCGTTCTTATTGAGATTTGGGATCGGTAATTTAGAGATTCCTGTTTCCCTTATAAGTCAGACAGAGCCTTTCCTGAATTTCTTTCTGCACATTACGGCGAATGCGAGGAGTTTTGTAGATATCTATAATGCAAAGCTGAAGGAATATCGCAGATTAAAGAAGATAACCTCTAAGGCCAATCCCCTGCCTGATTTGATGGAAAAAGGGTATGTGGTGGAGCTGCCGTTCTGGATGTGGGGTAAGGGTGAATCACGTAAAAGCCTTTATGCATCTGTAGCAGACAACAGGCGCATAAGCATAATATGCGAGAACAGGATAGTTGATCATTTTGATTTTAGTGAAGACGGTAATTCGTCAGAAAATTTAAGAAGGTTGAGAGACTTGATAAGTAAGGGCATAAAGATCCGCCCGAAGGCTATAGTCAATACTATGTACTCAAGGATGTTCCTCTCTGACCTCTTTATTCACGGGATTGGCGGGGCAAAGTATGATTTGATTACTAATGAAATCATAAGGGATTTCTTTGGTGTAGAGCCTCCTGCGTATGCAGCCGTTTCGGCAACCCTGCATCTGCCGTATAAACCATTTAATGTCTCTGATAACGATGTTATAGAACTGAAACACGTCATCAAAGACATGGGATATAATCCGGACAAATACGCTTCCGGGGAGGTCATGGAAGATACCGGGATGAAGTCTATGGTAGATGAAAAAAAAGACCTGATAGCTAAAGAGGCACACGAAAGTGAAGAAAAGCATCGGGCTTTTGAGAGGCTGAAAGAGCTTAATGCCCTGATGAAAGAGAAGATCAGTCCATTGGTCAGTGAGAGGGAAAAGGAACTGGAAGGTTTAGAGAAGAAAATAAAGTATAACTCTATTGTAAACAACAGGGAATATCCTTTTTGTCTCTATCCAGAATCAGTGCTGGGGGAACTGTTTACTTTTGATAAGAATATTATATAATTCATTAAAAATATTAACATGGCAATTAAATAGGCTCAACCTATCAGAGCTTAAAAGAACTAAATATTTATAAATAAACGAAAAATAGTTCACGTATTTAATTGCCGGAGTAATATTATCCATCTTTTCTTTAGAAAAGGAGGGAAAAATGAAAACATTAATTATTCTAATATTATCATTTTTATTATTTTCGTATTCAATTAGTGCTGAGGAAAAGAATGGAGCTATTACTGAGATAGTCAAAAACTCTGAAGTAAAAGTTCTGGAAAAGCAAATTAATATACAGTTAAAAGCATTAAAGGATGAACTTGCCTTAAGGTCAAAACCTATGGAAAAATGGTATCTCTTCGGGGCAGTGATATTAGGTGCTGTTATAGGATTCTTTTTTACGGAAATATCTGCACGTCGACGCAGAAAAGAAGAACAAATAGAAAAGCAGAAAACCTTAACAGACAACATTGTTGCGGACAGCTTGAAATTTATCTTTAAAACACGTGACACAATAGACAATATTATTACAAAGAAACAACAATATCTAAATTTAAAAGAGACAAATCGTCCGGCAGCAGCTGAATTCCATTCTAGGCTTATGAACGACTGTGATGAAGACTTGAGAAAAGGGTTTTATACTGAATTAAACTTCCATTCATTTCAACTTAATCGACTAAGAAATCAAGAAATATGGAAAAGATATGGGAATATAGTAAATGTTCAAAGTAAATTATTTGCTATGCTTTTCAAAGATGATTCCTTAGATGATGTTAAGAAGACAAAAGACCAATGGCGAGAACTAGTAAAAGAATTTACGTCTTATTGTATTGAAATAACCAAGGTTAAACCTTGAGACCAGAAAAAGGAATCACAAAATGAAAACTGATTACAACTTTAAAGAAAAAGGAGAGGGATTATGGAACCGGTAAACGTCTTTCTTGACGTAGAAACTGACGATGAAGCCCTGGGGCGGATAGTGATTGAATTACGCACGGATATTGTGCCCATTACAGCGGAGAATTTTCGTGCCTTGTGTACGGGAGAAAAAGGGTTTGGATACAAGGACAGTACGTTTCACAGAATCATCCCCAATTTTATGGCACAGGGCGGTGATTTTACGAATCATAACGGGACGGGAGGCAAGTCGATCTACGGATCAAAATTTGAAGATGAGAACTTTGAACTCAAACACACCGAGCCGGGACTTTTGTCAATGGCAAACGCAGGCCCCAACACAAACGGTTCCCAATTTTTTATCACCACAGCCATTACCTCATGGCTTGACGACAAGCACGTTGTCTTTGGAAAGGTGACCGAGGGCATGGATGTAGTCAGGAAAATAGAGGCTCTGGGATCACGAATGGGCGAACCATCGACACAGGTCACAATCAGCGACTGCGGTGAACTGCCACAGGAATAACTTATTAATTAAGAAAGGTTAGTAAATGATTGATAAGAGAGATTGCTGTGATCATGGAGATCATATCCATAATCAGGAAGTCAACATAGATTATCCTTGCGAATGGTTATACAAGGTTATCGGGAGTGATAAAGAGTCAGTGCATAACGCAGTTGCCGGCATAATACAGGACAGGGAGTATCATATCAACGATTCCAATACCAGCAGGACGGGGAAATACCAGAGCTTTAATGTGAAGGTTGTCGTAAGTGATGAAACATACCGTAACAATATCTATCAAGCACTCAAGGGGCATGACGATATAAAATTTGTGTTTTAAAAACAGTTGATTTGCAGATTTGGATTTGCGGTTACATTTTGCCACCAGGACACAAAGCCACCAGGATATTTCTTTGGCCACTGACTTTCACAGACAAACGCTATTACTTCCTGTCCTCTCCACTTTTTGAGTCCTCGATGTTTTCCTCTATATTCTTCGTGCTATTTCGTGTGTTTTCGTGGCTAGCCTCTCTTTTGATTCTTTCTGAATTGGTGCTTAACAAATAAATAATGCAGTGTTATAATTTTGAGTCTGTTTAAATATTTATTGTTCTGAAAATAGCCAAGGCATCCCTGCCCGACTAATGGCAGGCGGGTTGCCTTGGAATTGCCAATGGTCAGGCAAGATGCCTGACCTATATTAATTCAAAATTCAGGGTTATCTTCCAACTCGATGAAGAAAAGAGTCTACAAAATTTAAAATGTCTATGAAGAGTAAGGTATTTTTTGTTGAAACCAGAAACGGCGAATCTCTTTCCTCGCAAGCTAAAAAGGTAAAGCTTCTTTGTGATGCTGTTGGAATCAAGAGTATTATTAATAGAGGTGATATGGTTGCGGTAAAGACCAGTTTCGGGGAGAAGGGGAATATCGGCCACCTTAAACCTCCGTTAATAAAGGCGGCTGTGGATAAGGTAAAGTCAAGCGGCGGCAAGCCTTTTCTGGTTGAGACGAATACGCTATATGTGGGAAAACGTTCCAATGCAATAGACCATTTAATGCTTGCTCATGAGCATGGATTCACGATAGAAAACACGGGGGCTCCTGTTATTATCGGCGATGGGCTTCTTGGTGAGCACGATTACATTGTTGAAATTAACCAGGAATTGTGTAAGAGCGCTTATATTTCAGGTGTGGCAAAGGCGTCAAACGCCATCATCTCTATTGCACATGTTACAGGGCATCTTGCTACCGGCATGGGGGCAACATTCAAGAATATCGGTATGGGGTTGTCTGCAAGGGGTGGCAAATTAGCCCAGCACTCCGGCGTGATACCTCAGATTATCAGAAAAAAATGTACAACATGCAAGGTCTGTCAGATATGGTGTCCTGCCGATGCAATTACAATGGCAGATGATACGGCAGTGATTGATCCTGAAATATGTATCGGCTGTGGAGAATGTCTTGCCGTCTGTCAATTCGATGCTGTCAAGATTGCATGGGACGAAGACACTGCAAATTTACAAAAGAAGGTAGCCGAATATTGTCTGGCTATTTTGGAAGAAAAGAAGCACAAAGCGGTATTCTTTAACTTCCTTACACACATAACCAAACATTGCGATTGTATGGACAAGCCTTTTGAACCTGATATTTCTGATATTGGCATAGTGGTTTCCAGAGATCCGGTTGCAGTTGAGAAAGCGACTATAGACTTAATAAACAAACACACCGGAAAAGATTATTTCAAGAATATCTGGCCAAAGATCGATTATACTGTACAGCTTGAACATGCCCACAAAATTGGTTTAGGCAATCTTGATTATGATCTGGAGAATGTTACAGTTGCTGAACAAGTTTCTGTAACTTAGTTTGCTTTGCTAACAATTTGAATGACTGCTTGATGTTTGATTCACGTTTAAACTCGAAATCAGAATATCGAAATCCGAAACAAATTCTAAATTCATGTATAGGAAATTCAATGTTGATAACACTTCGACGGAGTTTATACTGAGCGTGCGAATGTGCTCAGTGTGACGTCATCCTGGGCGGAGTCGAAGGATAGTCTTTTGTCGCGATAGCTACCTAACTTGAAATTTTCAAATGTTCAAAACAATACGAGCTAAGCTCAGCTTTGGATGTTTTCGGATTTTGGTCATTTGATATAGTTTCGTATTTCGAATTTCGTACTTCGGATTTCAAAAGCCGAGGGTCCAGTATCAATGTGTGAGGCTATAGACAACAGCTATTAAAAACCTTTAATCTCAATAAATTGTAGAATTTTAAAACGTTATGATTTCATCTAATCGTAAAGTAATAATATTTGGTCTGGATTCTGCTCCGCCGGAACTGGTTTTTGATAAGTGGCTTGATTACCTGCCTAATATAAAGCGTCTTGTATCAAACGGGATCTCCGGCAAACTGGAAAGCACTATACCTGCGATCACATGTCCGGCCTGGGCATCAATGGTTACAAGCACTAACCCAGGCAAACTGGGAATATATGGCTTCAGAAATAGACGCCATTATGATTATGAAGGTCTGAGTTTCGCAGACTCGAGCACGGTTAAGGAAGAAACCATATGGGATATACTTTCAAGGCATGGTAAAAGGCCTATCGTTATAGGCGTGCCGCTGACATACCCTCTCAAACCTGTTAATAATGGACTAATGATAAGCTGTTTCCTCACACCGGACAAAAATCATCAGTTTACGTATCCTGACATGTTAAGGCATGAGGTGGAACGGGTTGCAGACGGCTATATCCTGGACGTAAAAGATTTCAGAGGTAACGACAAGGAGCAGGTTTTAAATACGATTTATGAAATGACTGGAAAGAGATTTAAACTTACAAGGCACTTTATACAAAATGAAGATTGGGATTTCCTGATGATGGTGGAGATGGGGACGGACAGGATACAACATGCCTTCTGGGGATTCTTTGATAACAGGCATCCAAGGTACCTGCCGGGCAATAAATATGAGAATGTTATATTCGACTATTACAGATATATCGATGATGAAATAGGTAAAACTCTTGCATTACTGGACGAGGATACCCTTGTCTTGATAGTTTCGGATCACGGTGCCATGATGATGGAAGGGGGAATCTGCATAAATGAATGGTTGATAAATAACGGATACCTCAAGCTGACACATTATCCTGATGAGGTTACTCAAATCAGCAAACATATGATTGACTGGGGCAAGACCATGGTCTGGGGTGAGGGGGGCTACTACGGGCGTCTGTTTTTTAACGTGAAAGATCGTGAACCTGATGGAATAATCCCGAAACAGAATTATGAGCTTGTAAGAAATGAATTAATAGCAGCGCTTGAAGACCAGAGAGATCAGGCCGGGCAAAAGATAAATACAAAGGTATTTAAGCCGGAGGAAATCTATACAGAATGCAGAAACATACCGCCGGACTTGATTGTTTATTACGGAGATCTGGCCTGGAGGTCTGTTGGCAGCGTAGGGCACAATACTGTCTGGGCAAATGAGAATGATACAGGCGCTGATGATGCAAATCACTCCCGGCACGGGATATTTGTTATGAGCGGTGATAACGGGTATCATTCTGAAAGGAGAGACGGTTTAAAAATAATGGACGTAACACCTACTGTCTTAGACCGTATGGGAATTGATATCCCGTGGTATATGGAGGGGGATGTAATTAAATAAGTTAGTATCATGTAAATTGAGCGATTTTGTAGCCGCAACCTTGAGGTTGCGAAACTTACGTGAACCCATCAAGTGATGAACAACGCAGGCTAAAGCCAGCGGCTACAACGGTATGTGATATATAATCGCTCAATTTAGATATCATGTATCCTTCCTTTCGGAAGGATTCCAGTGTTTGTACCTGGAATCCCCACGAGAGTGGGGTCTTACTTCGGTTCAGGCTGCCCGCCAGAAAGACATGTCGGGCTGGCAAGTGTGAACCTGCACAGAGTAACATGCTTGACATACAACTCTTCTATTTATAAAGTACAATTTTAATATCTATGATATCATGCCTTAGTTGCTAAATTGAATAATATTACAATAGTGAAGATATACAGGTCTTTATACTTATTTGCTAGTTGCTACGAGAACACGGGAAGGATGCACATTGAAATTACGAAAGGGGAAAACAAAAGCAATCTTGGAAGCATCCATTGATTCTGCCCTTCTCGGTGTTGAAATATATAATAAGCCAAGAACTAGCTTTAGAAGTGAAGGATTCATTACGTTGATGGTCATGGCATGGACTCGTTTATTTCATGCATACTTTAATACAGAAATTGGTGATAAATATTATTACAAAAAGAAAAATGGCCGGTACGATACAGCAGATGGTGAAAGGAAGGCGTGGGACTTAACTACATGCATTAAAAAATATGGAAAACTTTCTAGACCAGTTGAAAGCAATTTACTGTTTTTTATAAAACTACGAAATAAGATAGAACACCGTCATATTGATAAACGTGAAATAGACACTGTAATATTTGGCGAGTGTCAATCATTATTATTAAACTACGAAAATAAACTCATTGAGCTATTTGGAAATGATTATTCTATCAATGAGGCACTAGTCTATAGCCTTCAGTTTTCGCAAATCAGAACCAAGCAACAAGAAAAGGCCAGCAGATCAGTTCTATCAAAAGACTTAGCTGATATAGTTGGATTTGTTGAAAAATACCGAAATTCATTAGATGAGGATACTTATAATTCACAAGAATACAGCATTAAGCTAATTCAAATCCCAAAAATATCAAATACTAATAGAGCCGATGCGGCTGTTGAGTTCGTTAGGTGGGACGAATTAAATGATGAAGATAAAGCGGCCTATGAGCAAGTAGCGGTAATTATTAAAGACAAAAAAGTTAAAATTGAAGGAGCTAACATACGCCGCCTTAAACCCAGTGAAGTAAAAGACAATGTTAATAAAGTGTTAAACGATCAAAAAATTACTCAGAATCTTCACGTAGTCCTTTATAAAGTTTTCTCGATAAGACCGCCAAACGGTGCTGAGGATCCTTTTGATACAAATTCAGAATTTTGTCTTTATGATGAAACTCACAATGACTATGTGTATCAAGATGCGTGGGTAGATTTCGTTGTACACTTTATGCAGACAACTCAATTTATACCAGCACAGTTAAGAGATATGGTAAGAAAAGGTGAAGAATTAAATGTCGAAGAGTTTCGCCGCTAACACAGCAAATATTAATTTGGAGTAGGTTCGTCAGATGGCCTGCCTGTGCGTGTCCGCCTGTCTGCGTGCGACGCACAGGCAGGCACGCAGACAGGCAAAGGAGAAATAAAAGAAGATATGGCTAAAAGAACTTCTAAAAGAAAGATAGAACAATACGAGCACTCCGATAAAGAACGAGCCAATAACCCTCACGTAGGCTTGGTGACTCCCAGTTCTGATCCTGATACAGGAGAGAAAAAAACCTACAAGTATGATCCGCACCTTGATCCGCAATTGCAATGGGCAGGGAAAACTGAACACACCAGTTTTGACGTGCCCACGGTAAGCCTGCATGTACACGAACGCATCGACCCGAAAACCATCATAGATACGGTAAAAAAAGAAAAAACTGAAGATCGGCAGATGAGTCTGTTTGCAGAAAAGAAACCCCTGCGGGAAGCCATTGATTTCTACAAACACAAAGAAGGCTGGACAAATAGACTGATAGCCGGGGATAGCCTGCTGGTAATGAACTCTCTATTGGAAAAAGAGGGCATGGCAGGTAAGGTGCAGATGGTTTATTTTGACCCGCCTTACGGCATTAAATATGGCAGCAATTTTCAACCATATGTTCAACAAAGAGAAGTCAAGGAACGAGATCAAGATTTATCTTCTGAACCAGAAATGATCAAAGCATTTCGGGATACATGGGAGTTAGGTATACATTCTTACCTAACTTACATCAGAGATAGAACAAAACTTTTTTACGAATTGCTTCATGAAAGTGGTTGTGTTATTTTTCAAATTAATGCCGAAAATCAACACAGGCTCTGTCTGGTTCTTGATGAAATATTTGGGTCTGAAAATCTTGTCGCTAACATTCCTTTTCGCAAGAAGAATTTGCCATTAGGAGGCAAACATGTCGAAATGATGCACGATCACTTATTGATCTATGCAAAAGATAAGGAGTCATTGAAATACCATCAACTTTATCTAAAAAAGAAACCTGAAGAATCAACGTCACATTGGGGAAATGTAGAATATGATGATGGCCGAATTGGGAAAATAGATCCTTTGGATTTTCCAAGCCTTACAAAGGATAAAAATCCAAGATTGTTTCGTGTTGTTTCACTTTTAGCTCCATCATTCTCTGAGAATAGCGTCTTTCCTGTTGAATTCGAAGGAAAGACTTTCTATCCGCCAAATAATGGATGCTGGATTGTATCAAAGGATAAAATGGCGGAGTTAGTTCAGCAAAATAGGATAACAATTCAAGGTAAGTCGTTAGTATTTAAAATGTATTTTGATGATTTCCCACTAAAAAAGATTACAGGCTTATGGGATGACATTGCCTCTTCCTATTCGAAAACATATGCGGTTCAAACATCACCACAAGTACTTGAAAGGTGTATAAATTTGTTTACTGACCCCGGAGATTTGGTGTTAGATACTACATGCGGAAGCGGGACTACAGCTTATGCATCAGAAAAATTGGGTAGACGTTGGATCACTTGCGATACATCAAGAGTTGCTATTCAATTAAGCAAACAACGTCTAATGACTTCATTGTTTGACTACTATACATTAGCGAGACCTGAAGAAGGTATTGCTTCTGGTTTATCATATCATAGTATAGAAACAATCTCTATGAAGGCTATTGCGAATAATGAGAGTGTTTCGAAAGTAATATTATATGACTCTCCTAGAATTGATACTTCGAAAGCAAGAGTCACTGGCCCCTTCACCGTAGAAGCCGTGCCCGCTCCTTATACCAAAGGTTTTGATGAATTGGAGCAAGAAGACAGCGGCTTCGACACTTCCATCGCCCGCACCGGTGAAACCCTGCGCCAAAGCGAATGGCGGGACGAATTATTACGTACAGGAGTGAGAGCCAAAGGCGGCAATATAATTCAATTCACACGTGTCGAACCTTTAGCCGGCACTAAATATATACAGGCAGAAGCAGAAACCAGAGAAGATGCGCCAAAAAGGGTATTGGTGGTTTTTGGGCCGGAACATGCGCCACTGGAACAACGCATGGTTGAAAATGCCTGGCAGGAAGCTCGGGCCTTAAAGCCGGACATGCTCCTGTTCTGCGCCTTTCAGTTTGACGAAGAAGCCGCTAAAGATATTGACGAACTCACTCCAGCCGTTGCCGGTATGCAACTGCTTAAGGCCCAGATGAATGCCGATCTGCTCACTGACGATCTGCGTAAAAAACGCAGCAGTAATGAAAGTTTCTGGCTGGTGGGTCAGCCTGACATCACAATTCGCAAACTCAAAGACAGCAAAGTGCAGGTGGAAGTTATGGGTTTTGACTACTACAATCCAAAAACGGGCAACGTTGAAAGCGGAGGCAAAAAGAACATTGCCATGTGGATGCTGGATGCCGATTACGACAATCGATCGCTTTTCCCTTCACAGGTATTTTTCCCCATGGCCGGCAGTGGTGACGGCTGGGACAAACTCGCCAGGAATTTGAAAGCAGAAATTGACGAAGAAAAAATTGAATCATTCAAAGGCACTATCTCGCTTCCTTTTAGACCGGGCAGCGCTGTCGCGGTAAAAATCATTGATGACCGGGGAATTGAAAGTTTACGGGTTATTAATGTATAGAGCTTATTATGAGTAAATCAGAAGAGGAATTAGTGAAGAACGGGGTCTAAATGCGCAAACTTACCACTGATAAAGATTACAAAGCATTCTTTACCCAAGTTAAAAAACGTATTTCAGATGCACAATATGAAGCGTTAAGGCAGGTCAATCTCCAATTAATCGACCTGTACTGGGATTTGGGAAAAATGATTGTTTCCCGGCAGAAAAAGCACAATTGGGGGAAATCCATTGTTCAGAATCTGGCAAAAGACTTACAAAACGAATACCCGGGGATGAGTGGGTTTTCGTCTCAAAATCTCTGGTATATGCGCCAGTTTTATCTTACGTATAAGGGTAAAAAAAGACTCCAACCATTGGTTGGAGAAATCAGTTGGGCAAAACACCTTGTAATAATCAGTCGATGCAAAGCTGATTCTGAAAGAGAATTTTATATAAAGATGACTAAGAAGTTTGGCTGGACAAAAGACGTCCTTATCCACCAGGTTGACAATAGATCATTTGAGAAATACTTGTTGAATCAGACAAATTTTGATAAAGCGGTACCGGTTAGATATAGAAATCAAGCAAAATTGGCCGTAAAAGATGAATACACATTTGATTTCCTTGAATTAGGAGAAAAACATTCGGAAAGAGAATTAGAAATTGGTCTCATAAACAACATCAGGAAATTTCTATCTGAGATGGGAGGGCATTTTGCTTTTATTGGGAATCAATTCCGGATAGAAGTTGAAGGAGATGAGTTTTTTATTGATCTGCTTCTTTATCATCGTGTTTTGAAAAGTCTTGTGGCAATCGAACTTAAAATTGGTGATTTTAAGCCGGAATACGCAGGTAAAATGCAGTTTTACCTTTCTGCTCTGGATGATACTATCAGGCTTCATGATGAAAAGGCTTCTATCGGTATTATTATTTGCAAGGGGAAAAAGAGTACTGTTGTTGAATATGCACTGAAGGATTCTAAAAAACCTATTGGCGTTTCCACATATACGATTGCAAAGAAATTACCGGAAAATATTAAAAAATATCTCCCTTCACCAAAAGAACTAAGAGAACAGTTGGATAAGTTAGATATTAAATAAAAAGAATATGGCAAGGAATATTGACAAACTCATCATTAACAGCCCGCATGAAGAACCCAAACATTATTGGTTCTATGACAGGGAAAACAGAGATTTTCAGATAAGAGATGGCAGGCGGCCTGCCGGTTATGTCATGGCAACTCCCAATTCCAAAGCCTTTGATGACCCGGGGATTTTCATAGAAATTGATCTGGTCAATAAAATAAGACCCAGAGTAAAGGCATGGCGGGAAGCGGGCTATCCCGGAGTTACCGGAATTACCAAAAGATTATTGGAACATTGGCAAGACCCGGAAGAACGCAAAAATCGCAGGTTTTTCTTCTGCCAGTTAGAGGCGATTGAAACGCTGATCTGGCTGACTGAAGCGCCTGCTGCTGACAAAGTAGGCATCAACTTCCAGGGAGACGGTGGAGCGTTTGAACGCTTGTGTAGCAAAATGGCAACCGGTTCAGGCAAAACCATCATCATGGCAATGATTATAGCATGGAATTTTTTGAATAAAGTTACTAATCCCACTGATGCCCGTTACAGCAAATATGCTTTAGTTGTCGCTCCGGGACTGACCGTAAAAAGCCGCTTACACGTTTTATATCCTACTAACGAAGAAAATTATTATGAAGAATTTAATATTGTGCCTGCTTCTTTGATGGATAAATTACGGCAAGGAAAGATTATTATCCACAACTGGCACTCCTTAGCCTGGGACACCCAGGACAAGATTGATGCAAAAATAGAAAAGGGACAACTTCGTTCCGTGGACAAGCGCAAGCATATAGAAATAAGCGGTGAAGCCTACGTAAAGCAAGTTTTGGGTGAGATGTCCAATGCCAGAAACATCATTGTCTTGAATGATGAAGCTCATCACGCCTGGCGGGTAAACCCGGAGGCTGTGGGAAAATACAAACGAACAGGTTCAGAAAAAGACAGCGCGGAAGAAGCAACTATCTGGGTGGGCGGGTTAGACAGAATTCATAATCAGAGGGGTATTTTGAGATGTTTCGATATGTCAGCAACACCTTTTTCACCTTCGGGTAAAAAAGCTGCGGAAGAATCACTGTTCTCATGGATTGTTTCAGACTTTGGATTGAATGATGCCATTGAATCCGGTTTAGTAAAAACCCCAAGAGTAGTCGTTCGCGACGATAGTAAAAGAACCAGAGAATTGAAGTCAAGGCTTTATCATATTTACATGGATGATGAAGTAAAAGATAATATAACTCACAAAGCAGATGAAACGGAACCATTGCCGGATTTAGTTATAAATGCCTATTATTTACTGGGAAAAGATTGGTTGGAGGCGAAAAAGAAGTGGGAGACTGCCGGTCATAAGGCGCCACCGGTAATGATAACTGTCGCTAATCGAACAGAAACATCTTCACGAATAAAATATGCTTTTGATCACAACCAGATATTAATCCCTGAGTTGTGCAATAGTGACAAAACTCTACAGATTGACAGCAAGGTTTTAGAAATAGCCGAATCAGAATCAGAAGCGATTGACCTTGAAACTGAAGTTGAGGAAGAAGAGTCCACACCTAAATTGACAAAAAAACAGCAGGCAGAATTACTGCGCCAGACAGTTGATTCGGTTGGAAGGATTGGACAGCCGGGCGAGCAGATACAAAACGTTATTTCAGTCGGAATGCTTTCTGAAGGCTGGGATGCAAAAACGGTTACTCATATAATGGGTTTACGCGCATTTTCCAGTCAGTTGCTATGTGAACAGGTTATTGGCAGAGGATTGAGACGTGTTTCATACGATACAGGAGAAGACGGATTATTTGAAGCTGAATATGTAAATATTTTTGGTGTGCCGTTTACATTCCTGCCTCATGAAGGTGGAGATGGCCCACCGCCTCCTCCTCCGCCTCCAAAAACAAAAATAGAGCCTGTTCAGGAAAAATCAGGGCATGAAATATCCTGGCCGAATATTATCCGAATTGACCATGTTTACAAACCAAAACTGGCTTTGAATTGGGATAACGTTCGGGTTTTGGAAATAGACCCTTACGAATCTATCACGGAAGCTGAACTGGCGGCAATTATTGCAGGGAAAGCAAACCCAAAAGTTAAAGCTGCAATCGGTTTAGAACAAATAGCGGAAGACACAAGAGTTCAGACAATTGTTTTTAGAATAGCCTCTATTATTTACAATTCGGAAAAAAGAACGGACTGGAAAGGAAGCAAAGAGGTCTTTTTGGCTCAGGTTGTAAGATTGGTGGAGCAATTCATCGAATCCGACAAAATCCGAATTAAGCATGATCTGTTCCATCAGGATAATTCAAAACGAAAAATTCTTATCCTTATAAACATGAACAAGATTATACAGCATATCTGGACAGAAATACGCGCTGAAAACACTCAAAAACTCACACCAATATTTGACAGGGAAAAACCAATTCGTTCAACTTCTGATGTAAGGACCTGGTACACCAGCAAACCATGCGAATGGACTGATAAATCACATATTAGTCATTGTGTCTATGATAGCGGCTGGGAAGCAAGTGAAGCCTACTTTCTGGATAAATCAGATTTGGTTGAATCATTTGTAAAAAACGACCATTTAGGTTTTTACATTCTTTACAATCACAAAGGAGTAATAAGAAAATATTACCCGGACTTTATGATTCGATTGGCAAATGGTGAATATTTAATCCTTGAAACAAAAGGAGTTGACAATCAACAAAACAAGACTAAACGTGAATTTTTGAATGAATGGGTCAACGCGGTAAACAATCATGGCGGTTTTGGAAAATGGCATTGGAATGTGTCATCCCACCCATCCGACATGAAACAGATATTAAAGAAATGTTTAGAATTAATAACTGCTTGAGTTTTCGGCTGCGTAAGCGAAATCCCATTGCAACGGAAGTAACAACCCCCTTAATCCCCCTTTTTTAAGGGGGAATTAAAAGCAAGCCCCCTGTAGGGGGCGAAAAGGAATTATCTAAATGAAGGATTTTCTCTGGGCGCTGAATTTTTTAACAATTGTTCCAACAGGCAGGAGATGGTGTGAAAGAGAGCCAAAGGTAGGGAATGTAGTGTTCTGGTTTCCTATAATCGGTATGTTGATGGGAGTTGTACTGACATTTATTTATTTCTACGCAACCTGGTTCTTTCCACATCTGGTCGCCGATGCCGTAATCCTGATAATTTATATTGTTATGACGGGCGGTTTTCACCTCGATGGTTTTGCAGATACCTGTGATGGCTTATTTGGAGGGAGCACCAGGGAGAAAAGGCTCGACATAATGCGGGACAGCCGGACGGGGAGCTATGGCGCATTATGTCTTATATGTACTGTAGGCCTGAAATATATTTGCCTTGTTTCAATTGATCCGGGAGCTGTAGCTGCGCTGTCCGTTATTTCTGACTACGAGATAATAAAGGATTTGAACCCTTTATATCTGCAAGCTTGTGAAAAGGGTAAAGTACTTTTCTTTATGTGTGCTATTGGTAGATGGTCTCAAGTACTGGGTGCAGCGCTGTCAAGTTATGCCAGAGATGAAGGGGGTACGGGAAAGATAATTGTTGAAAACGTAAAAACAAGACATGCTTTATTTTCCTCGATCTTACCGGGAATACTCATATTTTTGTTTTGTGGAATTACTGGCATTCTTATATTCTTTACAGTATTCATTGTGGTTGCCTTGTTCGTTTCTTATACCAAAGAGAAAATTGGCGGTATGACAGGTGATACCCTTGGCGCAGTAAACGAGATAAGTGAATTGACCGTTTTACTTACCTTTTTAGTTATTTGATAATCTAGTCTACCACGGAAAAGCACGGAATGGCACTGATTAAAAAAGAAAGGAGAGGCTATGGGTAAACTGTTATATGAAGACTTGACTTATAAAATCATAGGTGCAGCACAAGAAGTATATAAAGAACTTGGTCCAGGTTATTTAGAATCGGTTTATGAAGATGCATTGTGTTACGAACTGGATTTAATAAATATAATTTATGAAAGACAAGTAGAACTAGATGTGCATTATAAAAATACTGTCTTTGAACGTAGATTTCGAGCTGATCTTTTGATAGAAGAAAAGGTTATTGTGGAAAATAAGGCAATAAAAACTATAACAAATCAGGATGAAGCCCAATTGATAAATTATCTTAAAACAACTCGTTTGAGGGTGGGCCTATTGTTTAACTATGGAGCAGATAAATTTGAAAAAGTTAGAAGAATATTCTGATCTATCAGAAATACTCTGTCGGATTGTAATTCAGTGTAACTCCGTGAAAATTCCGTGGTAAATTGAACTTTTATGTCAGAATTAACATTCATAATCGGCGGTGCAAGAAGCGGCAAGTCTGCATTTGCAATGAAACTTGCTGAAAAACACAAGCATGTTTGTTATATTGCGACTGCAGATTCCTGGCAGGCTTCACAGATTGATGACGGTGAGATGCTGGAGAGGATACAAAACCACCGTAAGAATAGGCCCGCAGACTGGGAAACGGTAGAAGCTCCACTTGAGTTGGATAGTGCGGTTACAAATCTTAATGGAACCTTCGATGTTGTATTAATTGATTGTATTACCCTTTATGTAACAAATATGCTTCTTGGCGGTAGTAAAGAGGCAGGGGATGAGTACATAATTGATGCAATAAACAAATTATGTATTGTTTGTAAGAAGCTACCTTCTCATGTTATAATGGTGTCTAATGAAGTTGGTTACGGAATCGTGCCGGATAATGTGCTTTCGAGGAGATTTCGTGATATTGCAGGCTATGCTAATCAAATAATTGCAAATGAAGCAGATAATGTATATCTTGTTACTGCAGGGATTGAAACCAAGATTAAATAATCATTTTTTCGAAAGGAGATATAATGAAATTTTTTATAGATACAGCGGACGTAAATGAAATAAGAGAGGCAGAGAGTCTGGGTATCCTTGATGGGGTTACAACAAACCCTACACTGGTATCAAAAACAGGACGGCCTTTTAAGGAAACCATAGAGGAGATATGTTCAATTGTTAAGGGCCCGGTAAGCGCTGAAGTAGTTAGTGTAGATACTGACGGTATAATTAAAGAGGGAAGAGAGTTGGCAAAAATAGCTGATAACATAGTCGTCAAGGTCCCTCTTATAAAGGATGGCCTTAAGGCGGTAAAGGCTCTTACCTCAGAAGGAATAAAGGTAAATGTCACCTTGTGTTTCTCATCAAATCAGGCCTTGCTTGCAGCAAAGGCCGGGGGTACTTATATCAGCCCGTTTGTCGGCAGACTGGATGATAAAGGGCATACGGGAATGGAGGTAATTGATGAGATTCGTACTATCTATGATAATTATGGTTTTGAGACAGAGATAATCGTTGCCAGTATTCGAAATCCATTACATGTAAGAGATGCCGCTCTTATGGGCGCTGATATAGCAACAATACCATTTGCGGTATTCAACAATATAGTAAAACATCCATTGACCGATGAAGGACTGAAGCAGTTCCTTGCAGACTGGGAAAAGGTTCCCAAATAGAAGCAGCGTCAGTTTAAATGTGGACGTTCAAATTAAACTATTTATAAGTGGATTAAGGACAAAAAGGCGAATCTACATTTATCTGATATATGCATCGAATCAAACTTGCTGTAATATACCTTAACCTATCCGAGGATGGTTCTGAGCTTTTACTGCGGAGGCCTGTGGCCGGAGTGAAATTGTTCGATCGTTTGATACTTACCTTAAATCGATCAGGATTGGACAAAATCATTGTTATTTCGCGTGGGTTAACATTTGAAGAAAAAGTAAAGATAGAATCCAGGATTGTAGAAGATAACAGGTTCAATGGAAAACTAACGTGGTATGATCAGGAGAATTTTCTTAAAGAAGCAAATGGCCTGGAAAAGATCCGATCGGTAGTTGGGCCACATGGTTTTCTATTCATCAGAAATAACATCGTGACCACATCCCACCATGTAAAGAATTTTATTCATAATGTGATAGATTCGGAGGTTCTCGAAAAAAGAGTTGTTGCCGGTATACCTTGCGATCAAAATAGAAATGGTGGGCTTTTCTTTATTTCTACCGACCGCCTGAACTTAATCAACCAATATATTCAAATGCAGGTTATGGAAGAGCCTGTAGAAATAATCCAACCTGAAGAGAATCATAATTTCTGCGTATCCGTCCATAATGTCAGTGATGTTCGGGCAGCGGAAAAAGGTTTATTGAAACAACAAAAATTGAATTATACCCAGTTGATGGACATATGGTTCAATTCTCTGTTTTCTATAAGAATTTCCTCCTGGCTTGTAAAGACTCCATTCACACCCAACCAGCTAACATTGTCAGGTTTAGTCCTCGGTGTATTAACAGGTTGGTTTTTTGCTCAGGGTGATTATATCAACGGTGTTTTTGGTGGACTGGTATTGATATTCTCCGGCATCTGGGATTGTTGCGACGGCGATGTGGCGCGCCTCAAGTTTGTGGAATCAGATTATGGGGAATATCTAGATACGATGTGTGATAACATTATTAATATCCTTACTTTTATCGGGATTGCAATAGGAGTGGCGAAGCAAAATGGCTTGCTTACTTCTCTGATTCCTTTTGTTCTTCTATTGATAGGAGGGGCATTGATATTTATCCTTATTTACTTTCCAAAAGGTTCAGGTAAAGGATATTCTTTTAAGGGAACACGGATGTATGATGTGATACTACTCTTAGCCAGCCGTAATTTTATTTATGTTATCCTTCTCTTTGCCATTCTTGGCAGACTTGATTATTTTCTCTGGCTTGCAGGTTTTGGATCGAATATATTCGCTATAACTCTGTTTCTTGCCAAATTCAGGAGAACCTCTGTGGTAAAGATTAACCCGTAACCAGAAAGGAGCACAAGGCAGAAATTATACATAGATTCTGAGGAAAAAATCTAAGAACATATACTGCTACTCAGTCGCCAGCTTACGAACATAGGTATGATATTCACCATCATCAACTTCATCTATTTTCAGCAATTCATTTCCTGTTTTTTCACACCAGGCCTTTATGTCACTCTTTATTCCGTCATCGGTTGAAATAATCTCCAGTACCTGCCCGGTCTCCAACTCCTTTATTTTTTGAGATGCCTTAAATATGGGCATAGGGCAAAGCAATCCATAACAATCCAATGTGAAATCAGCTTCCATAATTTAAAAAGATCTCCTGTTTTGAAAGTTAATTGAAATACAGTAATTCACATAACTAATTAATAATAAACATGTTATAGACAATTATAGATTGCCGGAACTTATACTGAGCAAACTGAAGAAATTGTTCTTATCGTGATTGATCCTGAATATTTCCTCGGTATTATATATTTTTTTGTGGCTAATGTAAATCAAGTTGTGTAAATTTTACTAAGATTATAAAGATAAGAAGATCCTGATCTTGGAGAAACCATGAACGTACTGGCCATTGGTGCTCATCCGGATGATATTGAGTTTGGGTGTGGGGGTACTTTATTAAAATATAGTGAGAAGGGCCATAAAGTATACATGTTGGTGTTGTCAAAAGGTGGCAAGGGGGGAGACCCTGATGTCAGGCAAAAAGAACAGGAAGATTCGGCAAGGATACTAAAGGCAGAAAAGTTGTTCCTTAGTGATTATGTAGATACAGAGATTGTACAGAGTCAGAAGCTTATAACCGAGATAGAAGGTTTTTTACAAGAGGTAAAACCCGGGTTTATTTTTGTACAATATTTTAATGACACTCATCAAGACCACAGGAATTTGTCCGAATCCACTATATCTGCGACAAGATATATCCAGAATGTGCTCTTTTACGAAGGGCCAACTACACAGAATTTCACACCTAATGTGTTTGTAGATATTACGAAGGTTTTTGAAAAAAAACTTGAATGCCTGAATGCACATGTCTCCCAGGTTTCAAAGACAAACATTGAAGGCCTGTCAATTATTGAAGCTGCTAAGTCAGCAGCACACTTTAGAGGTATTCAGGGAAGGGTAAGTTTCGCCGAAGCATTTCATTCATTACGACTATTCATAAATATTTGATGGTACAAAAAATTGTGATTCCCCATTCAAGACCTACATTAGATGGAGGTGATGCGTTTTCGGTATCTGAGGTAATACATTCAGGACAAATTGTCCAGGGTGAAGTGGTGGAGGAATTTGAGAAGAAGGTGGCAAAATACATTGGAGTACACGGTGCAGTGGCTACGAGTACGGGAACATCTGCGCTGCATCTTTCTCTTCTTGCTATGGGTGTAAAAATGGGAGACCACATAGCTATACCAAGTTTTGTGTGTTCAGCCTTACTAAATGTAGTAAAGTATGTTGGCGCTCATCCTGTTTTAGTAGACGTAGATCCGGTAACATATAATATAGATATTCATGATCTTAAAAAAAAGATAAAGAAGGCTACAAGGGCAATAATCCTGCCGCATCAAGTTGGCCTGCCTGCAGATATCGACGAGGTCAAGTCTCTTGGAGTACCTGTTATTGAGGACTGTGCACAGGCGATTGGCGCCGTTTATAAAGGGAAGAAAGCAGGGAGCTTTGGCAGTCTCTCCTGTTTCTCGTTTTATGCAACGAAAGTTCTATCTACAGGGGAAGGCGGAATGGTAGTCTCTGATTCTAAGAGTCTGTTAAAAAAAATAAGAGACCTCAGGGAATATGATAATAAAAGAAGCTATTCGGTTCGTTATAATTATAAGATGACGGACATCCAGGCGGCAATGGGGATATCACAGCTTAAGAAGTTGAACTCTTTTTTACTTAAAAGAGTTAAGATTGCAAAAAGATATTTTTCGGAACTACAGGGACTTTGCATTCTCCCTGCAATTAGTTATAAGGACAGGAAACATATCTTTTTTCGTTTCCTTATTCAAATACATGGAAGTGTTTCAAAGGCCCTTGAGTTTTTTTCCGACAGAGGTGTAACCTGCATGCGGCCTGTTTATAAGCCGCTTCACAAGTATCTCCACATCCATGGATTTCCAGGTTCTGATGCAGTCTGGAGCAAAACTATTTCTATCCCGATATATCCATCTTTAACAGATAAAGAAATCTGTAAAATTCTGGATGTTTTAAAGCAATACCTGAAAAGGGAGGCTTAAGTTGAAAAATACTCTTGCCGATTTCAAAATCAAAGATATTGTTCCATGTAAACATAATATTGTAGTTTTATTCATATTTATCTTTTTCATGTTGCCGGGGGCGAGACGTTGGTTTTTCTATCATAATCTTGCCTGGTTATATGTATTATTCTTTTCATTCCTGGTTGGCTATTTATTTGTTCCGGTGGTCAGGAGGATTGCCTCAAGATTAAATATTGTTGATATTCCTGATAAAAGAAAGACACACGATGGCTCTACTGCTCTTCTAGGCGGGGTTGCCGTGTATGTGGCATTTGCAAGCGCAATTATTTATAATAATGCTTATTCTGTAGAATTAAAAGGTATTGCTGTTGGCGCTACCATAGTATTTATTGTAGGGCTTATTGACGACATTGTTTGCCTTCGTGCAAGGTTTAAGCTGCTTGCTCAGGTAGTAGCCGTATCTATCATAATATATTCCGGCGTCGTTGCAGACTTCTTACCAAATGTCTGGTGGGGTTCTATATTGGAAATTGCTATTACGTTCATATGGATGCTTGGGATAACTAATTCGCTGAACTTTTTTGATGGAATGGATGGTCTTGCTGCCGGCCTTACGGTTATATGTTCTTTGTTCTTGTGTATTCTTGCTATTCAATCACATCAACCTTATTTAATTATTCCCTCAATTGCACTGGCCGGTAGCTGTTTGGGGTTTTTACCTTTTAATTTGAGATACAGAAAACCTGCCGTTATTTTCCTCGGTGATGCGGGAAGTACTTTTATGGGATTTATGCTAGCCGGTATGGTCATTATGGGTGATTGGGGATCTAATGACCCTATAAAGGCCTATGCTATGCCCATACTCATAATGGGCATATTTATTTTTGATATGACTTATACAACAGTTTCCAGGATTGCCTCTAAAAAGGTTGTTAATTTCAGTGGGTGGTTGGAGTACGTAGGGAAGGATCATCTTCATCATAGATTAACATCCCTGGGTTTGAGTGCTAAACAGACGGTTTTCTTTATTTATTTTCTTACTGCATCGTTAGGTTTGAGTGCCCTGGTATTGAGAAATGGGAATTTAATTGATACCCTGCTGCTTCTTATTCAAGCAGCATTCATATATCTCATAATTGTCATATTGATGATAAGGGTAAAATCAAGCAACAGAAGGAAAGAAGATCAGGTGGAAGAAAAAAAACAGATGTAGAATGTTATTACTTTTACCATGTTATTCCGACCTCATCATGGAGTAAAAGCAGTCTGGATGTCTTACTACTTTACATACCTATAAGTCCTTTTTGGGCATTTAAAATTTCCCAGCCACGAAAGTTCAATTCAAACTGCTTCTTTTCAACATGACAATCCAGGCATTTCTTGTTGCCGGTTTCTGACCATTTCTGCAGCATCATGGCTGTCTTTGCCGTTTTCCCCTCATGAGTAAGAATACCTTTTCCTGCATGGCAATAATTACATTCTATATCCATCATTTCTGACAGTTTAAACATTTTTGCAGCTACTTCTAATTTGTCTGTAAATTGTCCTTTCCCCGCATGGCAATAGTTACACTTTACACCAATTGCCATAGCGGCTCTCATCATAAATTCTGCCTTATTTCCTTTTTCCGTAAAATCAGTTACATCGTCGTTATGGCAGAAAGAACATTCTTCTCCTAAAGCCGATGCCACCTCTTTGCTGCACTGTTGGCTCTTTTCCTCTCTATTACCCTGCAGGTAATCTTCGTGTAATACGTCTGGTTCCGGAATATCTGATTGTCCTGCACTTAATAATAATCCGGATGAGAAAACTATTAGAATGACGATACCAAAGATATTAGTATTTTTCATATTCTTTATCATTTTGTGACATCCTTATTTCTAAACTTAGAAAGGCTTTGTAATACTGAACCCGGTAATTATTTTTTCATGAACAGGCACTGCCCTTCACACGCCAAATCATTTCTGGTGTTCCCTTGTTTAATTCTACTCATAAAACAAGATTGAAAGATTTAGGTCGTATTACTTAGCCTGCTTTCGTTTTGCCTTGTAAAACGCCAGCCGTTTTTTAATCTCTTTGTCAAAACCATTTTCTGTCGGCTTATAGTATTCTTTACCCTGAAGCTCCTCTGGTAAATAGGATTGTTCTATATAACCGCCATGATTGTGAGGATATTTGTATCCTTTGCCATAACCAAGATCCTTCATCAAAGATGTTGGTGCATTTCTTACGTGAAGCGGCACTCCTAATGCGCCTTTTTCTTTAACATCATTTAATGCGCTTAGATATGCTTTATAAGAGGCGTTACTTTTGGGTGCAGAGGCAAGATAGGCTACGCCCTGTGACAGAGGTATCCATCCCTCCGGCATGCCGACAAAATGAAATGCATCTTTCACGGCCACTGCTACCTGGACAGCCGACGGATCAGCATTGCCAATATCCTCAGAGGCAAAAATAACCATACGCCGCGCAATAAAGAGAGGGTCTTCTCCCGCTTCCAGCATACGTGCCAGCCAATACAGGGCGGCATCCGGATCACTGCCGCGCATGGATTTGATAAAAGCGGATATTACGTTGTAATGTTCTTCCCCTCCTTTATCGTAAAGAAGAGCCTTTCGCTGCATGGCTTCCTGGGCAATTTTCAAAGTAATTGTCCTTTTCTCTCCCTTGTCTGGCTTTGTCAGCATTAAGGCCGATTCAAGAGTATTTAAAGCTACCCTTGCCTCTCCGTGAGAAAGTTCTACGATAAAATTGAAGGCGTCATCGTCTATCTCTATTTGTAAATTGCCAAGCCCACGTTCATTATTTGATAAGGTATTGGTTACTATGGTTTTGATGTTGTCTGCAGAGAGTTGTTCCAGAACCAACACCTTACAGCGTGAGAGAAGGGGTGCGTTGATCTCAAATGAAGGGTTCTCCGTAGTAGCGCCAATCAGTGTAATAGTGCCGTCTTCTACATGATGGAGAAAGGCGTCCTGTTGGGCCTTATTGAATCTGTGAATCTCGTCGACGAAAAGGATAGTTCTTTTGCCATAATATTTAAGCTGATGCCTGGCCTCCTCGATGACGGCACGGATATCCTTGACGCCTGATAACACAGCAGAGAAAGAGACAAAGTGAGCGCCAATTGACTTTGCGACAATTAAGGCTAATGTAGTCTTTCCTACGCCGGGAGGCCCCCAGAAAATCATTGATACTAATTCTTTCCTCTCCATAAACCCCCTGAGGATTTTATCTGGCCCAACGAGGTGTTCCTGCCCGATAAATTCAGCCATACTTTGCGGCCTCATCCGTTCGGCCAGAGGGGATTTCTTTGCAGCCTTTGCTCTTGCATCAAATAAATCAGCCATTTTCAGTTACCCTTTAAAATTATTTTCACCGCAAGGACGCAGAGAACGCAAAGAAAAAACTTAGAAAAAAAAGATACAAGAGTAGGGGCGTATTGCAATACGCCCCTACAAAACTAATCTGTCACTTTCTAGAAGATAAGAGTTTTGCGGTTTACCCTAACGTGTAAATCTACATACTGCCCACTGATTAGTCAATCATTTATACTATTACTCTCTGTCTAAATCTTCATTCAGAGAAAAAAGTTGAATTTAAATGATTGTTTTAATAGTATTGCCGTGACTTAAGAAGCGATGTTTATTCCACCTGAAGTTTGGACAACACTTATAGAAAGGCATATATCTATGATTAAGATTGTTGATGGTTTTGAAAATAGCGAACAGATATGTAAGATGATTGAGGACGTTGCCGGAGAGCTGGGTATAAATCAAAAACTGGAAGAAATATCAATTAAACATCCCCCTGACACTCCCATAGATATGAACTATCTCAGCTCAGATAACAAATCACTGGAGTTGGAGATAGTGGATTCATTAGATAATCTTGAGGGGCGTGTCAGGCATGAACTCATGCATGTAGCAGACCAGCTAGACGGGAAGTTTAAGTACAAAGTCAGTCTTGTCCCTCCTGACGGTACCGGCGCATTCAGGAGGTACAAATACCTCTGGAACGTGTATATTGACAGCCGTCTTGTAAAGAGTGGAAAGCCATCCTATGACACTCAGGAAGCCAGGGAAAAGGAGATAGAAGAATGCTACCCGGAATTGAGCGCAGATCTCAGGAAAAGGTGCTTTACCTTTCTCTGGGGAATGGGACTACTTGACTTCGAACAGATTTCTGCAATGAGTTACGACCTCTTTTCCACGTTTGAAGAACTCAAGTCTCTTGCCCGGTCACACGGGGAAAAGCAGATTACGTTTGATACAATTGAGGAACTGAAAAACTACGGAAAGTAGAGAGATAAAGAAAACAGGACACACCCGCCAAACTTTCCGTCGGGCAGGGATTTACGCAGATAAAAGCAGATAAGAGGCCGATATGTTGGTATCGCAAAATGTGATACCTTTAAAGAGAAGTGTAAGCGGGTTAATGTGCCCGGTGGACGTTAATCTATTTATGTCAGAGATTGGTGTATTAAATAATTTAAGGGTCGTAAAAGAAGTTGATTTCGGCGTTTATCTTGACGGAGGAGAGCATGGCGAAATCCTGCTGCCGCGCAGGTATGTCCCCGCAAATTGCAAAATTGATGATAACATCAGGGTTTTTATCTATCTCGATTCCGAAGATCGTCTTATTGCCACTACTGAAAAACCCTATGCCATGGTAGGTGACTTTGCGTTGCTGAAGGTTGTTGCGGTTAATTCTGTCGGAGCATTCCTCGACTGGGGTCTACCCAAAGATCTGCTGGTTCCTTTCAGTGAACAACGTCCTCTTATGGAAAAAAGTAAATCGTATATAGTCAGAATTTATGTCGACAAACAAAGTAATCGCATTACAGCCACTACGAGGCTGGACAGGTACCTCGACAACGACCCGGGCAACTTTCATGCAGGCCAGGAAGTAAAATTGCTGATATGCAATCAGACCGATATAGGCTACAAAGCAATTATAAATGGCACGCATTGGGGGGTGCTCTATTCTAACGAAGTGTTTCAGTCATTAAAGAGAGGACAGAAAACAAAAGGATACATCAAAAAAGTAAGGGACGATAATAAAATAGATCTTTGCCTGCAGAAACCAGGCTATGAAAAAGTCGATGATATAACGGAAACAATTCTTGCTGTCTTGAAAGAGCAGGGTGGGTTCATTTCAGTAACAGATAAAAGTTCTCCGGAAACTATTTATAAACTGTTCGGCGTAAGTAAGAAGACGTACAAAAAAGCGATAGGCGCCATTTACAGGAAAAAGCTTATTGCAATTGAAAATAATGGTATTAAGCTGATCAGCAAATAAGATACGAAATAAATGTTATCCAGGTTTATTACAAAACCATGATGTTTCAAATCCTCTCTTTTCTCTGGACTTCAATAATATACAGATTTACCATCAAGGTATGTACTGCTAACCATAAAAGCAGTATCACATTTTGTGATGTTTATGAAATTTCTTGCCACAATATAGTCGTGAGATACGACTTTACATTTTAATAAGAAAGGAGCGCGCCATGAAGAACATAACATTGAAGTGTACTCTGTTGGTGTCATTGTTTGCAATGATGCTGACGGTTATGAGCGTGGTAAATGCTGGGGAGATGGACAAGAAGAAAATTGACAAGCAGGAGTCCAGCTATGCGCCTGCTGGTCACGCCGGTTGCCCAACAGCAGTTTAACGTAACGGAAGACCGCAAGGCAGACATGGCGCAGGATGCAGTCTCATGCTTTACGTGTCACACCAGCGGCCATACCAGCGGAGTCTTTCACCTTAATCCTGACAACAGGCCCCAGGATACGCGTTTCCGTATAGATACAGTCAGTCTGCGAGGTGTAAATATCCAGCACTTCTTCGGTTCCAAGCGTACCTTGAGATCGCTCGAGGATTTCAGCGAGGTTGAGGCAAAGACCGCTTATTTTGACGGTGACCCTGTAATCGCTTTGAAAAAAGGTGCAAGTCGTTTCATGCGTGAGGAGATTGCGGCAATGGCTGCCATACAGAATATGATCGCCTTTCCTCCGGCACCAAAGCTGGATATTAGCGGTCACCTTAATCCGGACAAGGCCACAGAATCCGAACTGCGTGGTGAACAGATATTTACAGCGTCATGTTCACAATGTCATCCGGCCCCATACTACACTGACAATCTTGCGCATGACCTGCAGGCAGAGCGCTTCTACGATGGGCGTGCCGAGGGCCTGATAAAGACCTTTGCCTTGCGTGGGATCAAGGACTCCCCTCAGTACATGCACGATGGGCGGTGTCTGACGCTGGAAGACACAGTGGAATTTTTCAATCTGATCCAGGGACTTGAACTGACGGCTCAGCAGAAAAAAGACCTGGTGGCCTTCATGCGGACACTATAGGTAAGAGGGTGGAGGCAGATAAAAGCTGATAAGAACCAACCCGTCCGAACATACCGTTCGGTACGGGTTAGGTGGCAAAAAGAATTCTTGACTTCAAGAATATATAGTTTTAATATCACATTTCATTTTCATTCATTTCAAACAGCATAAAAGCTATACCACGATATGTGAAGTGGATAAGTTGCCTTAAATAAATGTTTCTGCCTACAGGGATGTTGAGCCCTGCGGGCGAAATCCCTGCTCGCCGTACAAGACTTTGGCAGGCGCGGCGCCGAAGCATATTCCGTTTTCGTTCTATTGCATGGAACTACGGCGGAGACCCGCAACGTTTTCACTCACAGGTGAGTTAGTGGCTCGGTGCGTAGGCTGGTAGGTGCATGAACTTTCTTACCACATATATCGTTTTTAAATCTATAGTACCCTTTTGAATCAAAATCAGAAAATTGGCCATAAGGTCGATTCCAGAGACACAATATTTAATGCCCGTAAACTGTCCTTGAAATTAAGAAATGTGCCTGACCACCGGTCAAAGCCGGTTGAACAGGATGGGGAGTCCCTGTATTTACATTGTGATAATGGACAGAGTAAGGAATTGATCAAGTCAAATCTTGATATTATAGTTAATGCCACAGACAGGTAAAAAAGCCTGATTTAATTTGATGTATGAGGAATTTCAAAGTTGTCAGAATAATAAGTTTTGGAGTACATCGACCGTGTCGATGTTTGCCTTAATAAATCTGTCACGCCATAGGCGGATCTGCCTCAGGCGCGACCTGTGGCAGATGGCATTGACATTGTCAATGCACTCCATAGCAACAAAAAGCAGCCAGCCTTTGGCGAGCATGGATTGCAAAAGGCCGGATCTCCGATAAGATCGGGGATGACAGGCAATCAAAGATTGTCTTAAGCAATTCTTTGAAGTGTCCGGGCAAAATAGCTTAGTAACTTTACTCTGTAGAATCAGCATAAAAGGAGGGGGACGAAATATGGCTTCACATTATTGTAATCTATGTAAGGTAGATGTTGATGCTAAGAGGCGTATAAGAGCCGGGACATTTATAATGATTTTGCTGACAGGCCTTCTCTGGTTAATCGTCATACCTCTTTACCAGAAGCGGTGTCCTCTCTGTAAAAGTAGATTCCTTAAAAAAATATAAAATATCTGTATACCCCGGCACTGCCAGACATGGCGGGCGTAAGGAGTCGCTGCTTTATAATATGATTGAAATAGACGGTTCATATGGCGAGGGTGGCGGCCAGATATTAAGGACGGCCCTGACGCTGTCTGCAATAGAGAATAAACCCTTCGAAATGTTTAACATCAGGGCGGGTAGAAAGAAACCTGGCCTCGCCGCACAGCATTTGCAATGTGTTGAGGCAATGGCTCAGATATGCAATGCGGAGGTGAGCGGCGCCGGAGTCGGTTCTTTATTCCTCAGGTTTCTCCCCGGAGAGATTGAGCATGGAGAGTACTGTTTCGAAATCGGCACTGCCGGTTCTACTTCTCTGGTACTGCAGACAATCTTTTTGCCTCTTTCTCTCGCGAGTGGGCCTTCTTCCATAACAATCAGGGGCGGCACACACGTCCCGTTCAGTCCGTGTTTCCATTACCTCAAAGAACAGTGGCTTTACTATCTCAAAAAGATTGGTTTTGATGCAGAGATTGAAATGGTTCGCGCGGGTTTTTACCCAAAGGGCGGTGGAGAGATAAATGTTTCTATAAAACACGTTGGAAATGTAAAACCATTGACATTAATGGAAAGAGGAAGATTGTTAGGGTTAAGAGGAGTCTCTGCCGTAGGCAACCTTGATTTAAGTATCGCTGAGAGACAGAGAAAACAGGCCATCAAGCGTTTATCCGAAATAAACATCATACCTGAAATAGACGTTGTCACCATGCCAGCCTTTGCCAGAGGTACCATGTTACTGTTTGTGTGTGAATTCGAAAATTCTCAATCCTGTTACTTCAGCCTTGGAGCGATTGGTAAGAGGGCGGAAAAAGTAGCCGATGAGGCATGTGAAGGGTTAGAACACTTTCTTGAAACGAAAGGTGTGGTAGATGAACATCTGGCAGACCAGATCATCCTCCCGCTCTCACTGGCAAATGACACATCCCGGTTTATAACGCCAGAGATTACGCAGCACCTTTTGACAAACGCAGAGATCATAAGATTGTTTTCCAATACAAAGATAGATATTAATGGCAATATTGGTGGAGAGGGTGAGGTTATAATAGGAGACACCTCCTTGTTGTCATTATGATTGACTCCACATGAGGAAAAAAATCAGTTGCAAGTGTGTTGCATTTGTGAGACAATGCCAATATGGAAAAATCAGCAACCGTTCATGCCAGAATTGAGCCCAGGACTAAAAAGAAAGCCGAAGGGGTTCTGAAAAAATTGGGAATGAGTCCTACCGAAGCCATCCGTCTTTTTTATAATCAAATATGCCTTCGTGGCGGCATTCCATTCCCGATTCTTATTCCTAATGAGACAACAAAAGAAACCTTGAAAAAAAGCAGTCGTGGCGAAGATGTTCAATCTTTTGATTCTCTTGAAGAAATGTTTGATAGTTGGGAAAAATGAAAAGACTATCCCAGACTAACCAGTTCTTAAAAGATATTAAAAGGATGAGAAAGCGTGGCAAGGACATCAAAAAGCTGCAACCCGTGGTAAATAAACTTGCCAATAATGAGACCCTTCCTTCCCGTCACCGGGACCATCCTTTGATGGGCGAGTGGAAAACCTGTCGAGATTGTCACATTGAACCGGATTGGCTTCTCATTTATTACACTGATTCAAAAATTCTTCGTTTGGAACGTACAGGTAGCCATAGTGACTTGTTTAAATAATTCCTTGAACAGAATAATTAAGAGGATATATAGATTTATTATCACATTTCATTTTCATTCATTTCAAACAGCATAAAAACTATACCGCAATATATGATGAGTATAAGTTGTCTTAAACCTATATTGAGCGATTTCGTAGCCGCAACCTTGAGGTTGCGTAACTTACGTAAACCCATCAAGTGGTGAAAAACGCAGGCTAAAGCCAGCGGCTACAACGGCATGTAATATAAAATCGCTCAATTTAGGTTAAATAAAGTTTGTTTTTTACAGGGACGTAAACACATGAACTTTCTTGCCACATAAAGCCGTTCTTATACCATAATATCTTTCTCATTAAATGTATCGCATTTTGCGATACCATCAATGAGGAGTTTGAGTAGGACCTCGAAATTATCATATGAAGAACAAGAAATACAATGAAACAAGCTTGATACCACAAGAGACAATAGAAAGCAAAATATTACTTATCAGGGGTAAGAAAGTGATGCTTGACAGGGACTTAGCCGTGATGTATGAGGTAGAGACAAGAGTCTTAAATCAAGCAGTTAAAAGGAATATTAAACGCTTTCCAGAGGACTTTATGTTTCAACTGACAAAACAAGAAATGGCAAATTGGAAATCACAATTTGTGATATCCAATAAAGAGAAAATGGGGATAAGGAAAAACCCGCACGTTTTTACGGAACAAGGAGTTGCCATGCTTTCAAGTGTCCTGAACAGTGAACGGGCAATTCAGGTTAACATCCAGATCATGAGAACATTCACCAAGCTCAGAGAAATGCTTGTAACTCATAAGGATTTACAGAAGAAGATTGAGGCTATGGAGAGAAAGTACGATAAGCAATTCAAAGTTGTCTTTGATGCCTTGAGGGAGTTAATAGCACCACCAGAAAAACCAAAAGGCAAAATAGGTTTTAAGAGTAACAAGTAAGAGCAAGGCGAATATCGAAGGATGAAATAACTAAATGCTTTGCGTGTTTTGCGCCTGGTTTGCGAGAGAACTAAGACGAGAAAGAGCTTGGTGTCATTATGATTGACTCCATTTCCCCTTGACTTCAATAATATATAGATTTATTATCACATTTCATTTTCATTCAATTCAAACAGCATAGAAACGATACCACAACTTGTGATGTGGATATACTAAAACCGGTTTGGTTTTTGGCTTTTCAAAAAACCAAATCTTGGTTGCCTGCCCGACATGTCGTTCAGGCGGGCAGTTATCCCCGGGCAAAAAACGCCGAGGACTTTCCCCGGACAAAAAGCGCCGAGGACTTTACTCGCCTGCCTGCCGGTAGGCAGGGGCAAAATTGTTTTTGGGTTTTTCCGAAAACCATTTTGAGATGAGTATAAGTTGTCTTAAATACAGGTTTATCTTTTACAAGGATGTTGAGCTGGCGAAATCCCTGCCCGCCGTACAAGACTTTGGCAGGCGCGGCGCCGAAGCATATTCAGCGTTCATTCTATTGCATGGGACTACGGCGGAGACCAGCAACGTTTTTACCCACAAGTGAGTTCTTGGCTCTGTGCGTAGGTGGATAAATTCATGAACTTTCTTACCGGATATATTCTTTATAAGATCACAATTTGTGACCTTAAAACGTAGAAAGTCAAAAAAAACTTGAGTATATTGGTGAAAATGTTGATAATATATCTAAATAGACCATAGGATTAATTAAAATTGATATATAGTCTGTGCTATATTTTAAATTAAAACGGAGGTAAAAATGACACAATTATCGGTTGATGAAGAAAAATTAAAAGATTTATTAAAGGAGACACTTATAGAAGTAATCGAGCAGAAAAAAGATTTGTTCCACGATATCGTTGCAGAAGCAATAGAAGACATTGCTATAACAAATGCAATTAAAGAAGGAGAATCTACCGAATCTATAAGCAGAGAAGAAGTATTTGATATTATCGAGGGAAAATCGTGAAAATCGATTTTAGAAAGAGTTTTTCCAGAGACATTAAAAAGTTAAACGATAAAGATATTTTGAAGAAGGTTAAAGATGTAATTGATACAATTGAAAATACTCCAAACCTGCTGAAATTAAGAAATATTAAACAACTTACGAGCGGTGGAAAATACTATCGAATTAGAATAGGCGATTACCGTATAGGTATCAAACTTGAGAATGAGACCGTAGTTCTCGTAAGGTGTCTTCATCGTAGAGATATTTATAAATATTTCCCTTTCTAAGAGTAAACCACTCAAGCCAGGCACGATATAGAACAGAGTCGAATCTTTCATATTGACTTAAATAATATATAGCTTTATTATCACATTTCACTTTTATTCAATTCAAACAGCATAGAAACTATACCACAATATGTGATGTGGATAAGTTATCTTAATTATGAAAATATTAAAATTTCGAATAAAAAATTTTAGATCAATAATTGATAGCGGTGATTGCTATCTTACTGATAACGTTACTGTTTTGGCTGGTAAGAATGAATCAGGCAAAACCTCGATATTAGAAGCACTAGTAGATTTTGATACTGATAAAAATATCCGAAAGGAAGCAATACCAATAAAAAGTCCAGATTCTCTGCCAGAAATATCTATAATTTTTGAAATTGAGGGAGAAAATCTAAAAGATATTTTTAATGAGATAGGAGTTGATAAAGAGAACCATGATAATATCGAACTTGAAATTACAAAATTATTTCCAGACAAATATTCTATATCAGAAACATCACTGAAAAAGCTAAACCTTGAAGATGATATTTCAATTAAAAATGAAATTGAAAAAAACTTAAATAGAATACGTAAAATTCATGACAAACATCCCTCAATAGGTGGCAACTTGACAGATATAAATATTGACGATGTTCAAAGCTTACAAACGTCAGTTTTACAATTCAAAAAAGCAACTACCCCAAACTTAAATCAAATAGAGTCCGAAACAGAAAAATCTGATTTTTCAACATACATTACAGATTTATCTAAAAATCTAGCACAGCTTATAAAATTACAGAATATTGAAACTGATTTTTTAAATGTTTTAAAAGAAAAATGGATTCCTTATTTTATACTTTTTAATTCTTTTGATGATATATTTCCAAACAAAATACTCTTTTCAGATTTAGAAACAAATGAATGGATTAATGATTTATCAATTATTAGTGACTTGGATATTAGTAAAATCAAAGGCACTGAAGATAGGAGTAAGCATAAACACAAAAAAGATTTAAATATTAGCATAAATAATGATTATGAAAAATTTTGGACTCAAGACATATCAAATCTAAGCATAGATTGGGATTCTGAGCATCTATACTTTTGGATTGAGGAAGATGGTTATCCTTATGAGCCAAGTTTAAGAAGCAAAGGTCGACAATGGCACCTAGCATTTTATATAAAAGTGTCAGCACGAGCAAAAGAAGATATACCAAATATAATTCTCATAGATGAGCCTGGACTTTTCTTACATGCGAAAGCACAAAGAGATATTTTAGAAAAACTTGAAGACTCGGCAAAAGAAGCGCAGGTGATCTTTTCTACGCATTCACCTTATCTTCTAGAATGGGACAAACTTAATAGAATTCGTTTAGTGCATAGAACTACGCAAAGCGGCACTGTAATCGAAAATAAAATTCATGCATTAGCCGATAAGGAAACGCTTACTCCAATACTAACAGCCATTGGATTAGAATTAAATTTAGGAATAACACATTTAGATAAAATTAATAATGTAATTGTTGAAGGGCAATCAGATTTATTTTATTTAGAATCATTTAAAAGAATTAGCGAAGTTAATGATCTAAATTTTGTATTTGGAGGTGGTTCTGGCAATATGCCTTTTGTAGGAACAATATTGCATGGGTGGGGGTGTAAGGTAATATATTTATATGATAACGACAAAGGGAAAAAAGATGGTGAAAAGAATTTGACAAAAAATTGGTTTGTTTCAAAAGACTTAATTCTATCTGTACTAGACATAGACGGCACTATAGAAGATGTTTTTTCTTTAGAAGATTTTAAAAAATACGTGTTAAAAGATGATAGAAAATATGCTTGCAAAAATAGTGAATATATAAAAAAAAGCAAAGAGGATAAGGTCCTTTTATCACGGCTTTTTTTGCAATCATTTGAAGCTGGAGAAGTAAACTTGTCAGGACAATCTAAAGAGAATGTTAAAAAACTTTTGAAAAGAATAGGTGATAAGTTTACATAAAAATAGTAGCAAAAATTAAGCAAATTCAATTAAATAAATATAATATCAATCATAACAATAATAAATAGTCGTTGGCCCATATTTATTCCAAAATATCAAGAAACAAGACCCTATTCTTCCGAATAGAGAGAGTAGAGAGTGTCACATTTCGCCACTGGACATAATTCAAATTCCCCCTTTTAATAATCTTTAAGCAAGACAGGGGTCTTTAATCTTGATATTGCCCAATATTGGAATGCACTAGCTATAAGCAGATTGATGAACAGAGAATCAAACATGAAGGCCAAAGAAAACTTATTATTACTTTCAGAAGATGGGATTTTTACGTATCTCTGTCTACTTTACCTTGAAATATAATATTTACTAAGAAATCATCTTAGCATTTATAGAGTAAATATCAAAGCAAATGTTGGATCTACGCGTATCATCTTAATAATCTAAGGAGGCAATCAAATGCCCTATCGATTTCTTAATGTACAGGCAGTTCTTGGATTTCTTTGCCTTTTCGTTCTAATAGCCGACCTCGCACTTACTTTCGTGCTCGTTAAAAACAGATTGTTTTTCACCGAACCCTGGTCGAGCTATCTCCTAGGGATGATGGACACTATAACCCTATGGACTGGTAGAATATTTTGGACCATTGTGGTAATTCTTGTCATAGCGCGAGGCATTCTTAAAGGCAAGCCATCACGTCTTCCATCAACTGATCGAATCATCGAAGTGTTTGTCAGCGTTCTCCGAAGCTTCCTACCGCCGCGCCTAGTATTTTCAGTTCCCACCTTCATAGTTCTTTTAATTGTGGTCTTTGTGCTGATTAAGTTCTTGCCATCCCACTTTCCTTACGTTCCTCCTGCGTCAGCAATTCTCGTTACTGAAGACGAGAAGGAGATTTATGCAGTAGATGAGGTAGCTGGGAAGATTGTGATCATTGAAAGGAAGCCCAAAGATGGGGGCGGTTTAAAGACGAAAATGAAGGTTGACCTGAACCGATCAGGTGTCCAGGTAAGACCTCAAAGGCTTGCCATTAGCCCAGATGGAAAATTCGTTTACATTACTAACCCAATTGCAGACGAAATAATAATTATTGACCGAGGCCACAATAATACGGTATTGGAACCTCGGTCAGTAGGAAGACTTCCGCGCTCAATCGCATTTACCCCGGATGGGACAAAAGCATATGTAAGCAACGAAGGGCCGATCCCACAGGGGAGCATCAGCGTAATTCGGGTTATCGATGAAAAGAAAAACTATGTGCATCAAGTCATCCGTAACAAGACGATTACTGGGGTCAATTGTCCAGAGGGTATTGCAATCCCATATGACGGCAGAAAACTTTATGTGGCTTCACAATGTGGAATCAATGAAGATCCCGTTTTTGTGATTGACACGGTGACGGACAAGGTACTTAAGCACGAGACGATAGGAAAGATGCAGGTTGGGGTAAATGTAGCCTTGTCGCCACAACACCAAAAACTTTACGTAGCCAGAGGAAACTATCCATGGCGAGATAATGTCAAGAGGCGTGTTGGCTCACCGTTCTCGATAGTTGATACACTAACACGCAAGGTCTTGCGCACGCACACATTACAGACGAGTGTTAATCTTGTGGTGGTTACTCCAGATGAACAGTATGTGCTTGTAGGCAATGGGAATAATATTACAGTTTTTGATACAAAGACGGATTCAGAAGTGAAGACTTTCACTCCCCGTGAAGCAAGCCCTCTAGGAATAGCCGTTTCTAAAGATAATGCGGTCTATGTGCTATACCCAGAAATGGAAGTCTTTACATTTGGATTGAGCGGTCTGCTACCTATTAAAAGATAAAAAAGGATAAAAAAGTTAGAAGATTATGTTTACTACCGACTCACGTTATTTAGCATTTATTATTAAGTTTGGCATTCTTCACTAGAAGGCCCAACAAGACGTTCCAGCGAATGCGTAAAAACTGTGCTTGCTGAACTTGATCATCAGCATAAAAAAATCCGTGTATTCATTAAAAATCAAATCTTTTCATGAAGGCAGAACGCAGTTGACCCGCCAAAAAGACCATCGGGTAAACAATAGGCAAAAGAAAATGAAAGAAGCAACCCGCCCGTACCTAACGGTACATTCGGGTGGTGAGGAAAGAGGAGTATTGTTTTGTCGGGACAACTGTTTAATTTACAAGATTACACAATAACGCAATTGGTGTTTTTCTTCATCTGCTTATTATTCTGGCTATACACCTCTATGTTTTTGTTGTTAAAGACACAATAAAATATAAATTTGTCCAGATACCTCTCTTTGCAATATTCCTGAATTTCGGATGGGAAATTACAACAACATTCCGGGCTCATCCGGATATGGGAGATATTGTGTATACCGGTTATTTCGGTTGGGTAGTAGTTGACAATATTATCGTGATATTATCTTTTATGTACGGCAGATCACAGTTAAAACACAAAATAATGAAACCTAAATTGAGCGATTTTATTTTACATGCCGTTGTAGCCGCTGGCTTTAGCCTGCGTTTTTCCTCACTTGATGGGGTTGCGTAAGTTACGCAACCTTAAGGTTGCGGCTACAAAATCGCTCAATTTAGGTGAGAGATAATTTATTGCACTTCTTCCGCATTCTCTTTCTTCATACTGTGGCGGATCATTGTGCGGAGGATGAAGCTCCTGTTTGCACCGCCCAGGAGCTGGATCAGACTGTCGTAAAGGGCAGGGTCATTTATAATAGCCCCGATGGAGCCTTCGCCTTCGGCAATCTTTTCGGTTACGGTTTTTAAGTCCTCTGTAGCCAGTGCCAGGTTGTCAAGTATCTTTCTCTTTTCCTCGTCATATAGAATGTCGTGTAAAAGGCCGTTACCGCTCTTTATCTGATTTGTTATACTGTCAACGTCCTGCGTAACCTTTCTCAGATGTTCGCTGGTCTTTGAGATGTTATTTATGAGGGTTTCCCCTTCGGGTTCGTATATCAGGGTGTGAAGCATTCCTCTGCCGGTTTTGATCTCTTCTATTACATCATTTAAAGATTTGGCGGAGCTGCTTAGTCTTTCAAAGAGTTTTGTCTCTTCGATTTCCTTCAGATTTTTGTAAATAGAATCTACGGCATTTATGCCGTTTTCAAAGGCGCCGGAAAAATCTGCAGGGTCAATACTTTGAATCAAATCCCCTTCCTTGAGCATAGCGCTGTTACTGTCTCCCATTGATATCTCCACGTAGTAGTCTCCTGTAACGTAACTCAGCGATTTTATTGATGCGATGGAGTTTGCCCTGACACGACTCTGAAATTTTCTCTCGATCTGCATTACTACTTCAAGTTTCTTTTCTGCCATATCCCGGGGAACATTTACGCTGTTAACCTTTCCAACGGCAACACCGGACAACCTGACCGGCGCACCAGGCTGAAGCCCCAATACGTTAGAGAATGACGCGTAAACAGTAAAAACCTTTTTAAAATATCCTCTTTCCGTTCCAAGTACGAATATTGTGATGGCAGTTGCCGTCAGCATTATGATGACGAATAACCCGGTTCGAAGGGCAATAGCCTGTTCCTTTTTCATGTTTAATTACTCCATAAATTCATTACTCGTTTAAGTGTGTTCATTCCTCGTTCCCAAGCCGGAGCCTGGGAACAAGGAATAAGCGTTTTATTCATTAATAACGGCTCCCGGCAATAAAGTCTCTTATCACTTTGATTTCAGAGTTTTCAAGGTCGTCCCAGGTGCCTTCTGTAATGATTTTCCCATTAGAAATCATTGCCAGCCTGTTAGTTACTTTCTTGACACAATGAAGATCGTGTGTGACTACTATGGTAGTTGTTCCCAGTTTATTCTGGAGATCGAGTATTAATTCGTTTATCTTGTCGGCATTTATAGGGTCGATTCCGGTGGTAGGTTCATCATACAATATGATCTTTGGTTCCACTGCTATAGCCCTTGCAAGGCCGACCCTCTTTTTCATCCCGCCGCTGAGTTCGTCAGGAAATTTCTGTTCTGCTCCATCGAGTCCTACCAGACCCAGTTTTTCTCTCACTTTTTCCTCAATTTCTTTTTCTTTTAATTTCGTGTGTTCGCGAAGCGGATATGCTATGTTCTCGTATACGGTAAGTGAATCAAAGAGCGCTGCTCCCTGGAATAGTATCCCTATATTTCTGCGGATCTTTATTAATTCTTCCTCTTTCAATGGGACAATATTCCTGCCCATTACTAATATTTCACCTTTATCAGGTTTGAGTATACCAATTAATTCTTTTAGAAGCACACTTTTCCCCACGCCGCTGCTTCCTATAAGGGACATTACTTCGCCTTCTTTAACACGCAGGTTTATGCCCGAATGTACCATCTGGCCATTGAAGGCAGTGTGCACATCTCTTAGTTCTATGATGTTACTATTCATTAGAAAACCAGAAAGAACAGTTTTGTTATAAAGAAATCAGAGACGATTATGAGCAGTGCAGTAGTTACGACAGCAACAGTTGTTGATTTTCCTACGCCTGTAGTGCCACCGCGCGTATTAAGGCCAAAATAGCACCCTATCAAAACAATTATGAATCCAAAAAAGACTGTTTTCCCTACACCGCTGCAGAAGTCCGAAATGCCAATAGTCCACCATACCGTATTAAGGTAATATTGATATCCTATATTTAACTCTGCCATAGCGACTACCATTCCTCCGAAGACTCCAACGATATCAGCCGCAACGGTTAGTAACGGCACCATAAATATTGCCGCACAAATTTTTGGTGATACCAGCTTCTTAATCGGGTCCGCCCCAAGCGCTCTTATAGCGTCTATCTGTTCAGTAACCTGCATAGACCCGATTTCGGCGGCAATTCCGGAACCCACGCGCCCTCCTATCATTATTGCTGAGAGAACGGGAGCCATTTCACGCACCATTGATAAGGATACCACGGAGCCTACGTATAATTCAGCGCCGTAATATCTCAAGCCGTAAATAGTCTGGAGCGCCAGTACCATACCTGCAAAGAGCGCTATTATGCATACTACACCTAACGACTTCACCCCTATGTTGTCCGCTTCTTTTATTATAAGATTAAAATTAAATGGCGGCCTGAATATTCCGATGAACCCTTTACAGGCAAGTATTGATGCATTCCCTACCGCCATAATAAATCTCCTGGCGCTGTCATCCAGATTTAACAGAAATTTCTTCATAATAGATTACAGGTGATCTGTTTTATTGTTAATAAATTCGAAGCTATCAATAACCCTTTTGAAATCTCCCAGGGAGTCGCCGAACTTTTCAGGTACTGACCAATATACAACATCGTGGACCAGATTATCTGCATTAATTATATAAGCGCTGATTTTTACCTTGAAGCTGTCCAGTTCACCTTCCATTACTATATTTAAAACTTTTCGGTTATTTATGTAAACGAATTGTTTATTAATGATATTCTTTCTTTGTATGCCAATGAAGAGTTGTCGGTATAACGTATCTAATGTAGCCTTATTGGCGTCCATGGGATGTGAGATAATTGCGAACATGGCGTTGTTCTCTCTGTTTCGCATGGCAATATCTTCCTTATCAATATTGATCCTCTCCCAGGATTTGCCAGGCAGTGTTATCTTATAAAGGCTTTGAGGGTTTAGGAATGTATTGTCAATTATTTGTGTAGATTGGCAGTTGTTGATTACCAAAAGAAGGAACAACATTATTATCCACTTTTTGCCTTTCACTTTACTCCTTTACTCTTCGGATTTCGTTTTGCGCAGCAAAACACACATAAATTAGCAACTAACATGAGCTAATTTAAGTATTACAACTTGATATTTTCGTGTCAATTAAAAAGATTTAATGTTTTTATTGGTAATTACAATCTTGATCCTTGAAAATTGTGCTGAGTAATGCGAAAATAAGTAGGTTAAACAAACTGTTTGAGAATTCATACTTATATAACAAAAGGAGAAATTATGATAAGCGTTGATGAAGCGTTGCAGATCGTTCTGAAGAAAGGGAAAAGACTATTGCCAGAAAAGGTGAAGCTGGAGAATGCAGCAGGGCTTTGTCTGGCGGAGGACATCAAGTCAGATTTAAATATGCCTCCATTTAACAGGTCGGCAATGGATGGCTATGCTGTGATTGCAAAGGACATAAATCCACCGGTGGATCTTGAAGTCATAGAAAATATACGCGCCGGATACAACCCGAAGAAAAGGGTTGGCAGGGGACAGGCGGCTAAGATCATGACGGGTTCCGTAGTCCCCAAAGGCGCTGATGCGGTTATAAAGGTAGAGGAAACAAAACCGTTAGACAATGACAGAAAGGTGCGTTTCCTTAAGAAAACAAAAAAGGGCGCTAATATTGCCAGGAAGGGAGAGGACGTCCGTGTTGGTAATGTGGTGCTTCGCAAGGGAACGAAGATAAGGGCTCAGGAGGCCGGCATCCTTGCCTCAGTTGGCGCAAATTACGTTAAGACGTATGCAACTCCAGGTATAGGCATTATCTCTACCGGTGATGAGTTGGTAGAGATTACGCGCAAACCCAAACCATGGCAGATACGTAACAGTAACAGCTATTCTCTGGCGGCACAGGCTCGACAGATTGTTACAGACGTTGAGATTCTTGGCAGGGTTAATGATAATGAGAAAGAGATAATGAAATTGATTAAGAAGGGCTTGAGGAAGGATATATTGATATTGTCCGGAGGGGTATCAATGGGGGAGTTTGATCTTGTCGGTGGTGTATTGCAGGATCTCGGTGTTAAGATATTTTTTGAGAAAGTAGCGCTCAGGCCTGGCAAACCCACGGTGTTTGGCAAAAAGGACGATAAATTGGTTTTTGCGCTTCCCGGTAATCCCGTGTCAACCTTTGTTACCTTTGAACTGTTTGTAAAGCCGTGTATTAAAAAGATGATGGGGTTCACCTCTTATGAACATCCAATAATGCATGCAGAACTGGAAAGGGATATTAAGATCAAGAAAAAGCGCCGCGAATATCGGCCTGCATTATTAAGTCAGGCAGGTTCCGGATGGAAGGTTTCTCTCGTAAACTGGCATGGTTCGGGAGATCTGTTTTCAACCACAAAGGCTAATTGTCTGCTTATTGTCAGAGAGTCGGTTGAGAAGCTGAACGCCGGTGATATGGTAGAAGTAATGTTGATAGATGGTTTGTTTTGAACAAATGTTTACTGTCAGTTAAATGTTACGAGTTGCGTGTTACGAATTTCTTGCCCGACAACTATTAACAAGCATAATGAAGACGTTAAAATTTAGCTTCGCCTCAACTTGTTGATCAAATTTATTTAACTCGCAACCTGTAACACGAAACTCGAAAACCAGGTCGGTGTTAGTCACCGGCTATTTACCGGGAAAATTATATTGCATAAAAACCGTTTTTATTTAAATCTCTTTCTCTCTTTTCTTACAATCACCCTTCTTTCATTTTCATTTCCAACACCGGGTATAAGTTACCTGGCCTGGATTGCTTTGGTACCCTGGTTCATAATAATTTCAACCGGATACAGGGTGGGGCTGTTTTCGTATTTAGTTGGTTTACTGTTCTTTGTTTTCAACTTGTCATGGCTCTGGTTTGTTACAGGTATTGGCTGGTTATTGTTAAGTCTTTTCCTGGCTCTTTACTTCTTTGTTTTTGGTATTGTTTTACATTATTTGCGCAGGAGGCTAAGGCTGCCATATGTCTTTGTCGCTCCATTTGTCTGGGTGACTCTCGAGTATTTGAGATCATTTCCATATTTTGGTTTCCCATGGTTTTTTGCAGGTCACAGTCAATATTTAAATCTGCCTTTAATACAGATTACTGATATCACAGGCGTTTATGGTATATCATTTCTGATTGTTGTCTTTAATGCGGCTATTGCAGATTTGATAGAACAACCATTGCTCAACCGTAATTACATATCAGGGATATATTCAGTTATTCCTTCTGATAAAAAGAGAAAAAGGTTTTGGTTCACCATAATTGTTCCATTTCTTTTGCTGTTTTCAGTCTTAGTCTATGGTTATCTTGATTTAAGAGGCCATAGAGTTTTGCAGGACGGTCCCAACGTTTGTGTTGTACAGGGAAATATTCCACAAGGCGTCAAGATTGAGGCTGACGATGAACAGAAGGAAAAGATATTGATGAAATACACAAGCTTATCATTAGAGGCTGTTGGGGATGAAGTTGACATGATCGTCTGGCCGGAGACTATGATGCCAGGTATCCTTAATATTGATCCTGAGATTCTTAACAGGAAGATTGACAGACTGTCTAAAGAGTCGGTTTGTAGATTAACAGATGCGACTTCTGCTAATTTGCTGTTGGGAGGTACGGCTATTGATGTAAAGGATGCATCCGCCTTGTATTTTAATACGGCTTTTTATTTTGACAGGAAGGGAAGATTTGTAGACCGATACGATAAGATATGTCTTGTCCCATTTGGAGAATTCATTCCATTCGAAGACTGGCTCTCGTTTCTTTCTCGTTTAGTACCTTATAATATAAGTTTGAGTGAAGGGGTGAAGAGAACCATATTTGAACTTGATTCAAAGAAGAACGGTAAAATCTACAAGTTTGGTGTAATAATCTGTTACGAAGATACTATTGCGCCTTTAGTAAGAGAGTTCAGGAAAGATGGAGCTGATTTTCTGGTAAATATTACCAATGATGCCTGGTTTCATGATAGTTCTGAGCTGGACCAGCATCTGGCAGTGATGGTTTTCAGGGCTGTTGAAAACCGGATCTGTATTACACGTGCTGCTAATAGCGGCATCTCTTCCTTTGTTGCGCCGGACGGTGAGATATATGATTACCTGTCTGAAGATGGAAGATATAAAGAGGTGGAAGGTATATTGTGTAACAAAATCAGGTTTGAGGATTCAGTGAATTCGTGGTATACAAATCATGGTGATGTGTTTGCAATTTCATGTCTATTGGTAACCGCTATACTAAGTTTGATTGCGTTAACAAGGAGAATTTTAGCTTGACATTCATATGGGTGAACGTATAATCACTCACGTAAGCCTATGTAAAATTTTAGCTTATATCCAGAACTCAGAAAGAGTACGACAAAAACATGCATCCTTTAGATTATATTTTAGGGTTAGCTTCTACAGATATGGGCATCGACCTGGGAACGGCGAATACTCTGGTATGTATTCCAGGCCAGGGCATCGTGTTGTTTGAACCATCTGTGGTAGCGGTGAAACCGGGGACAAATAAGGTTTTGTTAAATGGAAATGCCGTAGGGCAATCTGCAAAGGCCATGCTTGAAAAGGCGCCAAACAGTATTTCCGTTATCAGGCCGATGAAGAATGGAGTTATTGCCGACTTTGATATTACAGAGGCGATGCTTAAGTATTTTATATTAAAGGTGCATAAAAGAAAATGGGGGATACGGCCAAGGGTCGTAGTTGCCATTCCATCAGGAATCACTGCTGTGGAAAAACGCGCTGTTGTGAATTCTGCAGAAAGGGCAGGAGCCAGAGAGGTTTATTTAATATCCGAGCCCAAAGCTGCTGCTATTGGAGCAGGACTTCCCGTTGGAGAACCGGTGGCAAGTATGATAGTTGACATCGGAGGCGGTACCACAGAAGTAGCTGTTATTTCATTAGGAGATATTTTTGCACATGAGAGCTTAAGAATTGCCGGTGATGCGATGGATGAAGCGATAGTTCAGTTTGTTCGACGCACTTATAGCCTGGATATTGGTTATAGAACCGCCGAAAGCATTAAGGTCGAGATTGGATCGGCTTACAAATTAGAGGAAGAAATTACAGCGGAAGTTAGAGGCCGCGATGCCATAGCCGGATTACCAAGGGCAATAACAATTACTTCGGAAGAGATAAGAGAAGCGCTTCTTCCGACAACAGAAGCTATTTTAGATGCTATAAGGAAGACGCTGGAAAAGTCGTCACCGGAATTATCTTCTGACTTGTTGACTACGGGTATGGTTCTGATTGGTGGCGGTGTGATGCTGAGGGGTTTAGATAAATTAGCTGCAGAGGAGACCGGGCTTCCTGTAAGGATGGCAGATGATCCAATTACGGCGGTAGCAAGAGGAACAGGCATACTTCTGGAAGATCTTGATTTATATAAGGATGTTTTATGGGATAAGGAACTTGAGGCGTAATCGTGGCAGGCTTACAAAAAGATTTATAATATTTATTTTTGTTATAATATCCATTTCTCTTCTAATCATACCGGAAAACGTTACAGATAAAATCAAAGTAACCGTTACTTCACCTCTTGCACCAGTACAAAAGATAATTTCTCAAACATCAAATTTCTTCAAGAATGGGTTTAAGAGACTGGCTGCATCAGCGAAGGCAGCTGATGAAAAAGATGATCTGGGAAAAGAGGTCTTCCTCCTTAAGAATAAGATAATCAAACAACAGGATATTATAAATGTATTTAAGAAAAAGCTGGAAATTGTATCGGAATATAAAGAGAACATCGATGATAACGAAAAGCCAATAGTTGCAGATATCATCGGCTACGACGTTTCGAACTTTAGAAAAAGTATTATTATTGATGTTGGAACGAAACAGGGTGTTTCAGTTGGAGATGTTGTAGTTTTTGGTAATGCTCTTGTAGGTCGAATCTCAGCAATAGGGAATTCGTCCGGCAGGGTTATGTTGATTACTGATCCCGCGTCGAACGTTCCGGCACGATTTCTCAAGTTGCGAACACGGGGAATGGTCCAGGGAACCTCTGATGGTAAATGTATGATGAAGTATGTGCCCAGGCAGATCAAAGTGGATAAGCCTGAGAAGGTTATATCCTCCGGTATTGGAGGGGTATTCCCGAAATCTCTATATATAGGTAATGTTATTGAGGTTAAACAGAAAAGTGCAAATCTCTTTAAAGATATTAAGATTATGCCAAGGATTGACATCTCAAAGATTGAACATGTATTGGTAATTAAGAGGAAAAGAGAAGAGAATATTCCTGAGTAAGCATACCAGGTTTAAGACATTATTTTAGGAAATATAAAAGGCATTCTCATGCCGTGGATTACAATAATAAGCGTTACTTTATGCATATCATTAATCCAGACAACCTTATTGCAACACATAAGTTTTCTGGGTATTCAACCTGACCTCTTTATAATCTTCCTGGTTTTTCACTCATTGAACGCTAGCAGCGAACGATCGTTTCATGCCAGTTGGGTAGTCGGCCTTGCTAAAGATATTTTTTCTGAGGGGCCTCTTGGTCTGAATACCGTTTTGTTCATTATTGCAGGATATCTTATTTCAATAATTAGAGGCAATATTTTTGGCAGGCATTTGGTAACACAAATTTCAGCTACGTTTATAATTTCAATAATTTATAATCTGCTCTACCTTTGTTTATTATCAATGTTAATAACCTCGACAGGCTTATTACCCATGGTGTGGAAATGCCCCATGATCGCAATCTATAATTCCATAATTGTTCCTCCGGTATTCTGGTTGTTCAACAAATTCTACTCCTCGTTTGGATTTCCATCTTTAAAAAGAAAATTTTAGATAATGTATAAGAGCCGTTTTAAGATATTTTTTGGAATAATATTAGTTCTTTTCTTTGTGATCTTCTGCAAACTGTTTTACATCCAGATAATAGAAGGCGGAAAGTTCAGTGGCATGTCTGAAGGCAGAAGGATAAGGACTGTTGATATAGACACGTTGAGAGGAACTATATATGACAGAAACGGTTCGGTCTTGGCTATAGATAAACATGCCTTTGAACTTATGGTATCTTATGCAAGATTATTTGATGCTTACCTGTGTATTAAACAAAATATTTTACCTGAAGTATCCGGAGGTAAGGATCAGAAAACAATTCGTAATCTGTGCGGAAAATGCCATTCTGATAATGTGTCGTGGATAGAAAAAGTAGCTGAATTCCTTGAAATCCCATATGCGGATATCCTGGAGAAAACTACGGAAATTGTAGAAAGGGTGGAAAAGATTAAGCATTTCGTAGAGATGAAAAATGGAAGAAAGATACGTATCAAAGAGGAAACTGTGCCGCATTCATTATTATCAAACCTGCCATGGGAAAAGGCTGCAAAGTTTCAGGTAGAAATGCTGAATTTGCCCGGTATACAGATAGATACAAATCCTGTAAGATGGTACCCAAATGGTGATTCATCATCGCATCTGGTAGGCTATGTTGGCAAGTTGGATGAGAAAGAAATACAAGGCTATAATTTTAAGGAAAGATGGTTTGAAAGCCTGAAGGAGAGTGAAAAACCGGAATCAGAATATTTTATTCAAAAGGCAATTTCTATGAATTCCCTGTTTGGAAAAAACGGAATTGAGAAGACATATAATTCAAGGTTGATGGGTGTGCCTGGAGAGAAATTTGAGGAAATAACCCTTGATACAATGAGAGCCGACAGGCTTATTCTTGAAAGGCCGGCAATACCTGGAAATAATATTATTTTAACAATAGATGGCAGGATACAGGGTATTGCAGAAAAGGCTCTGGGAGAGAGAATGGGTTCGGTTGTAGTAATGGACCCGTGGAACGGTGAAGTGATAGCAATGGCGTCATTTCCCAGATATAACCCAAATACCATGAATAAGGATTATTCTACCCTTAGCAGAAACCCACAGAAACCATTCCTCAATAGACCTATTCAAAGCGTTTTGCCTCCGGGGTCAGTCTTTAAGATCGTTACGGCAATTGCAGCTCTGGAGGAGAATAAAATAGATGAAAATACTCAGTTTGCATGTTACGGGTCATTGAAGGTTGGAGGAATCAGGTTTCGCTGCCTTTCAAAGTATGGACATGGTTTGTTGAATGTTGAAGAGGCCATACAGTATTCATGTAATGTCTTCTTCTTTGAAGCTGTAAAAGTGTTGGGCGGTTCTTTACTGAAAGAGTGGGCGGATAAATTTGGCCTGGGAAATACCACAGACATTGATCTTGCCTACGAAAAGAAGGGAAATATGCCGGAATCCAAGTCTATGTCCCAGACTGTGAATTTATCAATTGGCCAGGGGGCGATGCTGGTCACGCCGATACAGATTACGAAGATGATAGCCATGATTGCAAACGGCGGCTGGTATATCAGCCCTCACGTTCTTCAGAAGATAACAGATCATAGCGGTAATATACTCCTGGACAATAAACATAAACCTGCGGAGAGAGTAGATATATCAGAGAAAAATCTGGATATTATTAAACGATCGTTACGAAGAGTAGTAACCGGCGGTACAGCAAAGAGGGTCGGTCTGAGTGAACTGCATGTAGCCGGGAAGACAGGGACAACACAGACATCACATGACAATATAAACCATGCATGGTTTGTAGGGTATGCGCCTTTTGAAACCCCAAAGTATTGTTTTACCGTTGTAATAGAGCATACGGAAGGTCATGGCGCTGAAGTAGCGGGCCCGGTAGTTAAGAACCTTTTAACGCAGCTTGGGTTTTAGGCACTTTTAAATTTTTACAGGGTAATAGTATATGATAGTTAGTTTGAGAAATTTTGATTGGCTGATGTTTCTGGTAGTTTGTTTGTTCCTGGTTATAAGTTTTTTCTTTGTGTGGAGCGCTGCATCAGAGGCTTATGCCTTTAAACAATTGGTCTGGATAGGCGTTGGCGTGGGTGTTTTTTCCGGCTTGCTGATATTTGATTATTTTTCTGTTGGCAAAATTTCGTATATATTTTATTTAATAACCCTCTTTTGTTTGTTTTTAGTTTTGTTATGTGGTAAAACGGTATATGGGGCGCAGAGGTGGTTAATGGCAGGGCCTGTCTCCATACAGCCTTCCGAGATTATGAAGATAGTCCTTGTCCTGACACTTTCAAGGTGTTTTATGGATAAAAGGAGTATTTCCGGATTCACCGGTATTATCTTTCCATTAGCCTTGACACTCCTGCCAATGGCATTAATTATTAAGCAGCCGGATCTGGGCACCAGTTTAATCTTGTTGCCCATCTTTTTTGCTATTATGTTTGTGTCCGGCGTCAGGATTAAATATATCTTTATACTCATAACTTTCGGCCTGGCCTCAATACCTCTTTTCTGGTTTTTTGTGCTTAAGAGCTATCAAAAGTCGAGAGTTATAAGTTTCCTCTGGCCTGATACTGTAAGCAGTTGGGGAGAGGGTTACCACAGGATGCAGTCATTAATAGCGGTTGGTTCCGGTGGCAGCTTTGGAAGCGGGTGGGGTAGCGGCGTACAAAGTCAGCTTAACTTCCTCCCACAGGGGCATACAGACTTTATTTTTTCTGTTGTAGCCGAAGAGTGGGGATTCTATAGAAGCTGTGCAATCCTGTGCCTTTATGTGGTTTTTCTTGCATGCAGCATAGGTATTGCCGTAAGTACCAGGGATGCTTATGGCAGGTTGATTGTGGCAGGTTTTACGGCAATGTTTGCATCTCAAGTTCTTATAAATGTTGCCATGACAATAGGGCTTGCCCCTATTACCGGTTTAACATTACCCTTTATCAGTTATGGAGGATCATCTCTGATATCCTCCTTTATAGCATTATCGTTTATGTTTAATGTGAGAATGAGAAGCAGAAGTAGAATAGCGTTATCAAATAAGGAATTTTATGAATAATTTCCGTCGTTATGTCGAAGACAAAATTTTGCCTTTTGTGGAAACACCCGGACAATATATAGGCGGTGAATGGAATTCCATCAAAAAGGATGACAACAGTGTAGATGTTACAGTTGCACTGGCCTTCCCGGATACTTATGCAATCGGGATGTCTCACCAGGGTATGCAGATCCTATACGGTCTCTTAAACGAGCGCAAAGACACGGCTTGTGAAAGAGTATTTGCGCCATGGTATGATATGGAAGCTGCTTTGAGGAAGCAGGATATACCATTATATTCCCTGGAGTCATTCAGGCCTTTAGGGGAGTTTGATATTATCGGTTTTTCGCTTCAATATGAGATGTCATATACAAATGTGATTAATATGCTGGACCTTGCAAAGATACCGCTCAGAAGAGAGGAAAGGACAGAGAAAGACCCTTTAATCATTGCAGGCGGGCCTCTGGCCTTTACCCCTGAACCAATCTCTGATTTTATTGATATTTTCTTTTTGGGTGATGGGGAAGAGAAACTGCCTCAATTTATCGAATGTTTTAAAGCTCTTAAACATTCTGAAAACCTCTCAAGAGAAGAGAAGATTCTTTCACTTGTTAAAGAGATGAAGAATCTTTATGCTCCTTCTCTTTATGAAGTGTCTTACGATTCTGAGGGCGTTATAAACAAGATGGAACCAAAACTGCCCGGTATTCCGCCTGTCGTGCGTGGTGCATCAATAAGCAATCTCGGGAAGGCGTATTTTCCGGAAAGCCCTATCGTGCCATATGTGAAAACGGTCTTTGAACGCATATCCATTGAAGTTATGAGGGGCTGCACACAAGGGTGCAGGTTTTGCCAGGCAGGGATGACAAAAAGGCCAAACAGGATACGTTCTGTAGATAAAATCCTGAATATGTCAGGAGATTGTTATCGTAATACAGGGCATGACGAAATATCACTTGGGGCATTGTCAATAAGTGATTATCCACATCTCAAAGACCTGATGACACGCATGGGTGAGGTCTTTAACCCGAAAGATGTAAACATATCATTTCCTTCCCTGAGAGTTTCAGAAGAGTTAACTGAGTTGCCTTCTCATCTAAATACCGTACGAAAATCCGGTTTGACGTTTGCGCCTGAGGCGGCAACAACAAGGCTCAGAAAGGTAATCAACAAGAACATAACAAACGAAGATCTTTTTGCGGGAGTCAGAGAGGCTTATAAAGAGGGATGGAACCTGGTCAAATTGTACTTTATGGTTGGGCTTCCTACAGAGACAGATGAGGACGTTGAAGAGATAGTAAAGCTGGCTTACAGGGTTTCAGGTCTCGGGAGAGAGGTTAAGGGTTCGGTTGGAAACGTGAATATAACAGTATCTCCTTTCGTTCCCAAGGCACATACCCCTTTTCAATGGGAACCAATGGTTTCACTGGAAAGACTAAAAGATATAAGGCGCATGATAATGAGCAAGATCAGGCACAGGAGAATTCGCATCAAATTCAGCAAGCCGGAGAGGAGTATACTGGAAGGAGTATTTGCTCGTGGTGACAGAAGGCTGGGAAAAGTGATCCTTCAGGCCTGGCAGGATGGCTGCAGGTTTGATGCATGGGATGACTTCTTTGATTATGATAAATGGGTAAGTGCATTTGAGAAAACAGGACTTGATGAAAAGTCTTACTTGTACAGAGAAAGAGGTGAAGGTGAAGTCCTTCCATGGGATCATGTCAGCAGTGGCATTATAAAGGAATTCCTGGTAAGCGAGAGAAAGAAGTCTTTTGAGCAGGAATTTACTCCTGATTGCTTCAGAGATGGTTGCCCTGACTGCGGTGCCTGTGCAAGATCAGAGCATTATGTAAAGGTTTGAAGATGAAAAAAACCTATACATTTCCGTAAGTCCTTGTATGGTAATATGGGCGATATTGGACTCGAACCAGTGACCCCTTGCTTGTCGAGCAAGAAAAAGAAGAGGTAAAGTTTTTTGGATTGTTTTGAAGTGTTTTGTACTGTATGGGTTACAGGTCATTACAGGGGGAGTAACTAGCCTTCTGTTTTGACCTATTTTGATTTTTTACTTCACATTTACTTCACACCCAGACCCCCTCCATTACAACTACATATAGAGCTTTCACATATCAAGCGTAATCAAGTGGTAAATCTGAGGTGTAGTAGGGCTCTCTTTTTACCACTTGACTTACATAACATAATAGGTTTATATTTGGTTTTATCCAATTCAAACAGCATAAAGACTATACCACAGATTTTGACGTGGATAAGTTGCCTTTAATTAAGTTTATGTTTTGCAAGGAGGTAAATATATAAACTTACCAAATGCTCCTCCATAAAGTAGTAATCTGGCCTTTCTAGATAATATTACAATAGTGGTGTTATCCTGAAACTTTATAATTACTTGTTAGCTACGGAAATTCGCAGATATCAACACAATCGATTTGTGATGATATCTGTTATAATTCTACCTTAGTATAATGGGAGGGTGTTATGAAACTTGTGTACAGAATAACTATGACGTTACTCTTATGGGGATTAGTTCTTATCCCCATCGTCCCACTTACAGCTCAGGGAACATTGGCCGCCGACGTCGAAGATACACCTGAGTGGTTGGAAGCGGTCGAACTAAAAAAGGAACTCGATAAAAAGGCAGACATGGTTTCGAGGTCAGAAAAAGAGAAGCTCGACAGAGAATTCGAACGGATTAGACGCAATCATGAAGATTCCTGCGTCAGAGCAGACAGGTTGGTCGAAAAGGTAAAGAGTCATAACAAAGACGCGCAAGCTCATGCAGAAGAGGTCGCAAGTTTTAACGCCTCATGTTCTGCGCCCGCATCCCAGTCCGCATGGGAACAGTGTAAGGAGTGGGAGACCCGAATAAATGACTGGGGCAACAGAATTGAAGCAAGCAAAGAGAGACTCGACATAATGCTTGAAAAACATAATGGTGAGGCTCTGCACTTCGCACGCTTTGAAGCTGCATTCAATGAGGCTGTTAGGGAAGCGCTAAAGACTATAACTGAAGGCCAAACATGGGAATTTATCAGCGGAAACGGAAGCCAGTCAATGAGAGTTCAAGTACGTTCTGATGGTACGTTCTATGTGGAGGGATCTCGCCGATGGAAAGTCTCCGTTCCAGGTTGCAAACCCAATTATTATGACCTGAGATTAATAAATGGAAGATTTAGCGGTCATTCGGTAAATTTCAAAATGGAGGGGTCAGGGTGTTCAGAAAAGCATGCTACCAACATAGACGCTGAGGGAGAGGCAAACGATTCGTTTCCTAATGCGAGAAGTGTAAGTGGGACGTTCGACAGTGACATTACGTCCCCCCTCGCTATCAGGTTCATAGATAGCACGGAGTCACTTTCTGAACTGCGCAATTATGTAGTAGATGATTTGATCTCATCGGGCGACTTCGATCGTATGGCTGAGGGCAGAGACCTTATAAAAATTAAAGAAGCGGTGAAAAATACGCTGGAACAAGAAATATTTGAGACCCCATGGAGTGGAAGTAGGATTAAATAAAAGTAGTAGGGGACGTTCACAAAAGAGTCTGATGCATTCAGTAGCGCTGTGTGTCGTTGCTAATGCCAAGAATATGGCTTTCAAAACTATTTGCCATCCATTCACTAGTCTTCCAGTTGTAAATAATAATAAATTATTCTTTATGCTTACAATAATTCTTATTTTTGTTTCTGATTTTGGGAAGGGGGTGGAAAGAATGAAAAAAAATATTAGTCTAATGATTGTTGTTGCTGTGTTCATTGCCTTAGTTCAAGCTGTGACAGCTGCTGATGCTCTACAGTACCAAAATCTGGTGGCCTTTGAGTGTGAGACAAAATGCGAGGAGGTACATAGCGCATGCTGGAAGAAGTGTCTTGAAGGGCCAATCGAAGAAAACCAATCTTGTCATGATGCGTGTAATGAAGCGTATAGAAAGTGCATCAGCGATTGTTTGGAAGCTTATAATACCTGGCAAACTTACAGCTGGGAAGAAATGTGTGCTTTAATGAAGGAACCATTGACGTTCTCTTGCAAGTCATTCCATCTGCCTGCCAGGGGTGACTGAGCTAAGCCATTTTAAAACTATTTTTGTCCTAGCGCTATGTTGTTAAATTATATTGCTGAACTTTCTTGTCAATTAAAAGTTTCACTAATTTGTAGAATAAACATAAAAATTAATGTTAACGAAATCAGAAAATAAGGGGTTTATGTTGTAAGGAAATAATGGTGTTGGAATGTTATTAAGAAACTATATAATAACTGGTTCACCAGTGGACCAGAAAGTTACTGGATGGGAAAAGGTTGCAGAAAGGTATCGTGCTAAGAGAGAGGAGGGAACTTCAGAATGTGGTTGTTTCGAAGGAACGTGAGCACTGAAAAAGTTGTTGCAATACTCGAAGAGCTAATCAAATCAACAAGCGTCGGTGCTACACATGGGGGGTCGTCAGAAGGAGATACTGATGGCATGCTTTCTGAAAAAAAAGGTGTTAAAAGAGGATATGTCATCAACATTGCTGATTTGCTGGATCCTTGTGATGAATATGGCGTTCCACGTGGCGAAAAGATAGAATATATAAACTACTACCCTAGAGGTGAAGTGGAAAGCTTTGCTATCAGAATAGTCATAGGAGGGTCAGAGGAAATGCAATATCACTTAGAAGATCACACGACAATAGAAGCTTGGATGCAGATGAGAGATCAGGAAGAACCCCTTTTCGGCGCTTACACCATGGACACCATAACTGAAGCCCTTGAGTACTCAACAGAAAATCCTCTTGAGAGAAGGTTCATCCAAGAACTTGGGAAAAATATTATTGGTCTTATGGATGCTAAAGATAAATACTACAGCAAAAAATATGGAAGGTAAATCTTTATCATACCTACAGTAAAATGCGATAACTGCGGTCATTCAGTTGAAGTAAAAGATGCCAAGATGAAAGGGAAGGGTTTGAAGTAGACTTCATTATAAAAAACCTTTTGATTTCTCAGAATTGACAAAACATATAAATGAATTGTTTATTTAAGAATTGAAGGATTCCCACCATCTATTTACTCTTTTTAAGATGAATAATGTTTTCTATAAAATCCAGGGCCTTATTTGTGTCTTCTGTTGAGAAGCATTTCGTTTTCAGATTTTCATTTATAAGTATTAACTCGTTTTCTCCAGCCTTTTCATCTGTTTTTGTTTCATTTGAATCTATTATCTTGATTCTGGGAAAGTCATTTCCTCTGTACCCTTCTACAAGCACAATATTCACATCATTAAGATATTTTGTAATAATTTCACTTGCTCCGGGTGGGTCCGCCACTCTCTTGATGACGGCGATCTTGTTTTGTGATGTAAGGGCGATTGAATCTGCTCCTGATTGGTAGTACTTGTACGTATCCTTGCCTTCGTGATCGACCTTAAACTCTTTGATGTTGTATTTGAGGGTTCCTACTCTGTGTCCACGTTCTTTTAATTTTGGAATGAGTGTTCTGATGAGTGTTGTCTTTCCTGCATTCTGCCTTCCTGCGATGGCTATTATTGTTACTTCTTCAGAATTCATCTGGCATCTTGCCTATTTCTTCAGCCGTAAAGACAGGGCCTTCTTTACAAACATAAGTACATCCAATATTACATCTACCGCATTTTCCCAGTCCGCATTTCATTCTGTTCTCAAGGGTAGTGTATACTTTCTCCTGCTTGAAGCCGAGTTTTTCAAGTACAGGCAGAGTGAACTTAATCATTATGGGAGGCCCGCATACTATAGCGATTGTGTCCTTGCTATCGGGCGCTGTTTCTTCTACAACAGTTGGTACAAAGCCCACCTTGCCTGTCCAATCCGGCGTTTCTCCACCCGGGTCAACGGTAGTTACCAGGTTAACGTCATCTCTTGCATTCCATTCCTTAAGTTCGTTCTTATACACCAGGTCTGCAACGGTCTTTGCCCCGTAAACGATGGTTACATTTTTGTACTTGTCTCGCAGGTCTAAACAGTTCCAGATAACACACCTTAATGGAGGCAATGCGATACCGCCTGCAATGAACACGAGGTTCTTTCCTTCCCACTCTTCTATGGGAAATACATTTCCATATGGCCCCCTGAATCCGATAGTATCGCCTACGTTGAGTTCTCTCAGTGCATTGGTTACCCTGCCAGCCTGTCTGAAAGTACATTCGATGTAGTCTTTCCTTGTGGGTGATGAAGCGATACAAAAGGTAGACTCGCCATAACCAAACACAGAATATAGCGCAAACTGTCCTGCCTGGAATTGGAAATTTTTACCTTCTTCTTCGTTTAAGAAATTAAGCCTGAATGTTCTCACACCAGGAGCTTCATCTATCGTATCACTGATATTCATAAGATACGGTTTATATATGTTTTCCATAATATTTACACTTTCTCTCGATAATATGAGAAATTCCTACTCTTCAGGTGATAATTATAGTTTTATAAATTCGAAATCCTAAACTAGAAATACGAAACAAATTCAAATATCTAATGACAGAAATTCAAGACTATGTTTTGGAACATTTGTATTTGTGATTTAGGCATTGTTTCGAGCTTCGAAATTCGTGCTTCGGATTTTATCATCATTCTTTCTGGTTGTCTTCTGTGGCAATTATTTCGAGCATTTCAGAAATATTCATGTCTGCAGGACAAACTCTCGAACACCTTCCGCAGCCGACACAGAGTATGTTGTCAAATTTTTCTACGTAATATTTAAATTTATGCATGATCCTCTGGCGCCATCGCTGGTCTTGTGTAGACCTTGGATTGTGTCCGGACGTATGCAGTGTAAACATCTTGAACTGGCAACCATCCCAGTTCTTAACCCTGTCACCTTTTGACATCGTACACTCGTCAACAATATCAAAGCAATGGCATGTAGGACACACAAATGTACATGCGCCACAGCCTATACATTTAGTAGAAAATTCCGCCCATACTTTGTTTACAAAATTTTCATCGAGCCACGGTTTAACCTTATCAATCTCAAACTTCTTTTCAACTGATGCGATCTGTCGTTCCGGCGTTCCACCGGCAGGATCGGAAAAAACGGTTTCCAGTTCCTTTATCAGGCCTTCACCCTTTTCGGTTACTGTCTCTACTAAATACTCATCATCAGAAATCTTTGTAAGCAGCACGTCACTGCCTTCCTTTGAATCCGGAGCCAGATTCACTGATGTGCAAAAGCAATAACTATCACATTTGTCACATGCAATGGTCACTACGGTAATGGCCTCTCTTCTTTCAACCCAGAACTTGTCGCTGCAATCCCAATTAAAGACCTTGTCCATGACAGGCAGGCTGGCGGCATCACATGGCCTTGATCCAAAGATAACCGTTTTAACTGCAAAACCTTCAGGCTCTTCCATACTAACCTTATTTTTTTCAATTTTATAAGATAGTATCTTCTCCGTCTTTGGAAGGAAAAATTCTTTAACAGAATTGTTGGTCTGGACGTGATCAAGGTGGATCTCATCCGCACTCTGTACCTCGTCAAGCATGACAAGGTTATTGTCCTTCTTTGGAGCAATGGTCTTATAACCCTTATCTTTCAGACCAGTAATTAGAGAATTAAAATTTTCTTTCTTTAAAGTTTTTTCCACAGCAAAATCCCTGAAATCCTATTTGAAAATATCCTCACTGTCATCTTCTTTGTACGTGGCCATTGCAAGTTCATCGTCTACATTGTAACCGGACCGGTACTTAAAATTCTTCTCCGTCTCCTTGGCCAGTTTCTTATTAAGGAGATTAAGTGGTATGTCTGCTGGACATACCCTTTGACACTCTTCACAGTTTATGCATCTGCCGGCTAAATGATAAGCCCTTGTAACGTTCCATGAGAGATTGCCGCGTGGATGTGCGCTTGGGTCGATCCATTGAGGCTGGTTTTTGTCTACGATACATCTATCACAAAAGCAGAGAGGACAGATACTGCTGCAGGCGTAACACTTGATGCATTTTGCAAACTGTTTCTGCCAGAAATCCCATTTTTCTTTTTCTGATAGTTTCTCATATTCGTCCAGTTCAGCATATCTTTCATCAAAGGAGAATTCCTTGTTCTCAATCTTCTCACCAATTAACTCATCATATATAAGCGGGGTGTTGACATCACATGCCTTACATTTTGTTGCCGGAGGTTCTCCTATTCCAGTACATGTGACACCGATGATATAAATGTCTTCACGTTTAATCTGGCTCTCCTTAATGAGTACAGTGATAGTCTTTGCATCGCATCCCTTTACTACAATTGCAGGTTTTCCAAGTTTTCTTGCTTCCTGCTTCTTGAGGTACGTTGTAAGGTTATAGACACAATACTTGTTCCATGTTAATTTGTTTACGTCCTCAGGCTTAGTAATGAATACCGGCCTTGTTCTTTCCGGTACGCTGCCTTCACCATATCCGTAAACAACGTCAACGGTTTTACTCCTGAGTAATTCCTCAGCCTTTTTTCTTAGAGCCTCAATCATTTAATAATCTCCATATAAAATATAAAAGCAGGTTTGGGAACCTGCCATTACCATACATGATTAGTTTATAATCAACTTTTCTCACTGGAAGCGTCCGGACCGATTGCATTAATCTTATGATACCCTTCAAATGGTCCCAACGCTCTGACAGAATCGACTACGCCGTTTATCGTTTCAACCCATTTCCCGCCTTCTGCGGCAGATATCCACGAGAATTGAATTCTTTCCGGATTGATTCCACAGAATTCAAGCAGGGGACGGAAGACATTCCACCTGCGCCTGGCGTGATAATTGCCAGAATTGTAATGGCAGTCTCCTGGATGACATCCTGAAACCAGGATACCATCGGCTCCCCGTTCAAATGCTTTTATCAGGAATAAAGGATCTATCCCTCCGGTGCATGGGAGTTTGATTACGCGCACATTTGCCTGATATTGCTTTCTCCCTGTACCCGCAAGGTCTGCGCCTGCATAGGTACACCAGTTACAGAGAAATGCGACTATTCTGGGTTCAAATTTAGTTTCATCTGACATTGTAATTATATAATGAATAAATAAATGTAAGGGCGTATTATTATACGCCCCTACTTTGTGGTAACTTTGAAATTCATAAATATCTAGATATTTAATTAAATTCTACGGCGTTAATCTCTGCATATATTTGTTCATCATTGAAGCCATCTAACTCTATACTCTTAGATCTGCATGTTGCCGCACACAAACCGCAGCCCTGGCAGAGTCCTTCATTTACTCTTGCAACGGTCTTTATCACACTGCCGTCACGTGCCTTAATATCTTCTGACTCAATTGCACTGTATGGACATACTTTCTGACAGTAGAAGCATCCAATGCATGTTGAGAAGACAGGTGGGAGTTGTCTATCTACCCTGGCGACTACAGGTTCACGTTCCAGCTCATCTGATGAAAGCAAGGCAAGTACCTTACTTGCCGCAGCACCCGCCTGTGCAACAGTCTCCGGTATGTCTTTAGGTCCCTGACATGTTCCGGCAAGAAAGATTCCGGCGCTGCTGCTTTCTACCGGTTTTAGCTTTGGATGTATCTCTGATAAAAATTTATCTTTATCATACTGTATGCTCAGTTTCTGTGCAATCTCCATCGCATCGTCCTGTGCCTTCATTGCCGATGCAAGTACTACCATGTCGGCCTCAATCTCGACTACTGAGCCTGTTAATGTGTCTGCTCCGAGTACAACCAGCTTCTCGCCTTTCTTGTAAACCCTTGAGACGCGGCCTCTGAGATACGTGGCTCCTTCTTCTTCTATTGCCCTTTGTGAAAATTCTTCGTAGCCTTTTCCGGCACATCTGATATCTATATAGAAGACAAATGCGTGTCCATGATGCACCTTGTGCTTGTACAGCATGGTGTGCTTGGCCGTATACATACAACATGTCTTGGAACAGTATGAACACCCTTTTGCAGGGTCTCTGGAACCAACACATTGAATAAATACTACTATTTCCGGCTCTTTGCCGTCAGAAGGTCTTTTAATTACGCCTTCCGTTGGGCCGGAAGCGCTGGCAAGACGCTCAAATTGCAGTCCCGTTATTACGTCTTCATATTTACCGCCGCCATATTCACCATAGAGACCATCCTCAAGTTCCTTATAGCCTGTGGCAACGATTATTGCGCCGACTTTTACCTCTATAATTTCATCTTCCTGGTTGTAGTCAATTGCCTTAACCGGAGCTATCGGACATGCGTCTATACACTTTCTGCAAACCTTGGAATCATTTGGTTTAATGTTTTTCTTGCGTGCGTCTTTAAATAATATGCAGTTTTCCCTGTCGATTACAGGCTTGCTGGGAATCGCCTGTGGAAATGGGATATAGATGGCAGTCCTGTTTCCAAGACCCATATCAAATTCGCTCTTTATTTTTGAGCATGGGCACACCTGCCAGCATGAACTGCATCCGGTACACAAGTCCAGGTCAACAGACCTTGCCTTCTTACGAATCTTTACAGTGAAATTGCCAATATAACCGTCAACGGATTCTATCTCGGACCATGTGTGCATTGTTATGTTGTCATTTTGCGCAGCTTCAACCATCTTCGGCGTCATGATACACTGTGAACAGTCGAGGGTAGGGAAAGTTTCGGACAGTTGAGCCATGTGGCCGCCGATTGACGCTTCTCTCTCAACCATTATAACTTCATGTCCACCATCAGCTATATCCAATGCCGCTTGAATTCCTGCGATACCGCCTCCGATAACGAGGGCGCGTTTTGTAACGGGAACCTTTATTGCATTTAGTGATTTATCCTTTCTGACCTTTTCGGTCATCATCCTTACGAGATCGGTGGATTTTTCTGTCCCTACAGGAATTTCCGGATGAACCCAGGAACACTGTTCCCTGATGTTTGAGATTTCAACATGATATGGGTTCAGGCCTGTTTTTATAGCGGCGTTACGGAATGTATGTTCGTGCATCTTTGGAGAGCAGGCGGCGACTACTACACCATCTAATCCTTCTTCCTTGATTTTGTCTCTTAAGAGTTTCTGGCCGGGGTCCGAACACATATACTTGTAGGTAGTTGTATATGAAACCCCGGGGTTATTCTTTTTGGTCTCTTCCGCTACTTTCTCAACATCAACTGTAGCAGAGATATTCGTACCACAATGACAGACAAATACACCAATCTTCTTGTTACCCACTTACAAACTCCTCAGTGAAAAATTATCTTTTACACATATGTAGCGGCGTATTGCAATCCCCGGACAAACTGCGCTCCCCGGACTGGAAAGCGCCGAGGACAAGACGAGGACTTTACGCTCCTACAGGATTAATTATGCAAATGCATTAACGACTGATTCAGTATCTATAAAGTGTTTATTCAGACCAAGACTTATCGGGCCTAAATCTAAAGCAAGACCAATAAGTTCTGAGATGTACACGACAGGAATATCGAATTTGCGATTATATTCCTTTTCTATTTTCTTCTGCCTCATATCCAGGTTTGCGTGACACATCGGACAAGCTACGGCTATTGCATCTGCGCCTGCGTCTACAGCGCACTCTAAAATATCATTAGTCAGTTTTAATACTACGTCTGTCCGGCTGAGTGTAAAGCCTCCGCCGCAGCAATTTGTTTTAAGTTCCCAGTCTACGGGTATGGCTCCTGTTGCCTCCACTATCTCCTCCATGGACGTGGGGTTTTCAGGATCATCAAATTTAAGTACCTTTGGAGGCCTTAACAGAAGGCATCCGTAATAGCAGGCAACCTTTAAATCTTTTGGAGTCTTCTTTTTCTTCTCGGCGATCTCATCCATGCAATAATTCTTGATTAGTTCAAGATAATTTATGATCTTCACATCGCCATTGCAGGGCATTTCTATGGCATCCTCGACATCCTTTTTCAGTTTTTCATCGTCCGCAACATCTTTTTGAGAAATAATCAACCTTTGAGAACACATAGGGCAGGGTGCAAGTATTTCTTTAAAACCAGATTGTTCTGCCAGGCTGATATTTCTGATAGACAAGGCGGTTGAGAGTTTATGGTTTGTTGCGTGAGCCGAAGATGCGCCACAGCAGTTCCAGTCATGGATTTCTTCCAGTTCAGGTCCTATTTCTTCGGATACCCTTAATACAGAGGTGCCATATTCCTCTGAACTTGAACCCATCGTGATTGCACAGCCAGGATAATAACCGATCTTCGTTCTTTCTTCTATTTGCATTTTTCAAATATTCGTTTAACTGCATCCTTGCCTTTAATGTCATGGGGCAAGAATGACAACTTTCCTTTGCTTAACATTTGAGGACCGACTATTAAATCCTGCAATGCGGTTTTAGGCCTCTTCATCTTGTATTCATTCAGCATCCATAATTCAGAGATACGGCCGTGCTTCTTAACGGAGTTAAGAAATGCTTCGTGAAATGTTGTGATATTTTTTTCCAGCGGGTTGGCCAGGCCTTCTTCAAGTGACATTTCTCTTAAGACGTCCATTAATTCCGCTATCTTAACCTCTTTTGGACATCTTGTTGTACATGTTATACAGGAAGCGCATAACCATATGGTTCTTGATGTTAATGCTTCCCGTCTGGCGCCAATTTGCACAAATCTGATAATCTGATTCGGCATGTAATCCATCTCATATGCGACAGGGCATCCTGCCGTACATTTGCCGCATTGGTAGCATTTCTTTACATCTATCCCACTTCTCTCTTCAACTTCTTTAGCAAAATCAGACTTTAATTCTTTTGTTGTAATTTTTATCTTCATATATCTTTAAAACAATTTATAGAACAAAAAGGTTTCTTTCTAATACGTTTAATAAAATGTAGGGGCGTATGATTGCCGGCCCGAATAGATCCAGGCGGGTACGCCCCTACACAGTGGTATAAAGTTGCCGAAGGCCTAATTTAGTGCATAAAAATTTCTATGTTTATAACACTTCGACTCCGCTCAGTGTGACGTCATCCTGAGCGGAGTCGAAGGATAGTCTTTTGTCGCGATAGCGACCTAACTTGAAATTTAGAAAAACCAAGGCTGATTATACTATAAAAAACAAATAAATGTCAAAAGATTAAACTCAGCTTTTTATTTTATTGAGGAACTACTCAATACTGAAGATTCTATGTTAATTATTCGCTCTTTGATATTTTTTATTTTAAAATTTTGTATTTATGCATTATATTGTAAAATGAATTGATTTAATTGAGGAATTGAAGGATTAAGGGATTGAGGAATTCCTGTCTGCCAAAGGCGGACAGGGACAGGTTGGGGATAATTCCTTAATCCCTGAATCCCCAAATTCTTAAATTTTTAATTACTTATCATGATTCCAAAGGAAATATTAAAGAAGGTAAAGCAGATACAGATACGCTCAAGCCGTCTGGTTAATGATGTATTGGCCGGTGAGTACGTAAGCGTCTTCAAGGGTCGGGGTATGGAATTTGAAGAGGTGCGGGAATATCAGGCCGGAGATGATATACGCACGATTGACTGGAATGTTACCGCGCGCCTGGGGCATCCTTACATAAAAAGATTTAAAGAGGAGAGAGAATTAACCATTATGTTTCTGGTTGACCTCAGTTATTCAGGTGAATTTGGGAGTGTGAAGCAGTTAAAGAACGAGATTGCGACTGAGATATGCGCCCTGCTTGCCCTTTCTGCCGTAAGAAACAATGACAAGGTTGGCCTTATTCTTTTTACTGATAAGATTGAAAAATTTGTGCCGCCAAAGAAAGGAAAGACGCATGTACTTCGAGTGATTAGAGAGGTGCTTTACTACAAACCGGAAAATAAGGGGACCGACATATCAATAGCCCTTGAGTATCTTTTAAAGGTTACCAAGCGGAAGACAGTCTGTTTCCTGATATCAGACTTTATAACTGAAGGTTTTGAACATGCATTGCGCACTGCAAACAAGCGTCATGATATAATTGCAGCTTCTATAACAGATCCCCGTGAATTAGAGATACCAAATGTTGGATTTGTTGAGTTGGAAGATGCGGAAACAGGCGAGATTACACTTATTGATACATCAGACAGGGAGATGATGGAAAGATTTAACAGATTTAATACAAATAGCATGCAGGATAGGGAGAAATTATTTAGAGGCATGGGTGTCGATTTGATTGATGTAAGGACGGATAAATCGTATGTAGAACCGATTATGAAATTCTTCAGGACAAGAGAAAAGAGACTTAAATACTAACCTCCTGGCATTTTTATACAAATTCATTCGACTACGTCATTTACGGGAACATTAAATGTACTTTTTGGGTATATTAGGAAAAGGCAGGTTAAGTAGTTTATTGCTATTTACTATACCTATAGTACAACTTATCAAACCGATTTCTCTCGCCTTAACGATTGAATATGGCCAGCGCCTTTACCTGTCAGTTTAATCAGCCAGGAACAGGCTATCTTCAAAAGACTACTAACCTGCTGCCTGATAAAAGAAGTCTATTGAGAGATTTTAAAGTTGGTGCAAATTTCAGGTTATGTATAAATGGTTCTCAGTATGAATAAAATCATAAAATACGGAATATTTATTCTCATAGTTCTTGTATATGCAGAATATACATATGCGGCCAGGAAAACTTTAGAGGAAGGAGGTTCCAGGCTTCATGTAGACGCTAATGTTGATAAAGCTAAAATAACAATTGGAGACAAAATAAATTATAAGATAACGGTAGATTTTTCTGAAGGAATTGAGGTTTTGCCGCCCGAGATAAAGGATGAGGTAGGGGGGCTTGCCGTAGAGGATTTTGGCATCGAAGAATCCATGAATGAGGAAGGGGTGATTACGCAGGAAATATGGTATACCCTTGAGACATTTAATACCGGTTCATACATAATACCGGCTTTTGATATAAAATACACAACGAAGCCTGAAACAGAGGAGGCGGTAGTAAAAACACCGGAAGTGTTTATTGAGGTTGTAACCACACTGGATGAGAATGCCGGTGATGTAAGAGATATAAAGCCTCCTGTGGCAATCAAAAGAAATTATTTCAGGCTATACTGTATTATTGCAATAGTTTTTGGGATTTTGGTAATTGTGGGCGCTGTATTATTATATCTAAAGCGTAGAAAACAGAGAGAGATTGGATTTGTACCTGAGCCTCTCCCTGCCCATCAGATTGCATATAATGAGCTTGAAAAGTTAAGGGACTTAAACCTGATATCAGAAGGCCGGATAAAGGAATATTATTATCGTCTGTCAAATATAGTCAGGCGCTATATTGAGAGTAGATTTAAACTCATGGCCCCAGAAAGAACTACGGAAGAGTTTCTGGCAGAGATGACGGTTACCGACAGGTTGGCAGGAGTGCATAAGGAGCTTATCAGCAATTTCCTTGAACACTGCGATATGGTTAAGTTTGCGGCGTATGGCCCTGATAGCCGGGAAATAGAAAACGCATTTAACTCGGCAATAAAACTGGTTGACGAAACCAGAGAGGTTTTGCAGAAAGAAGCAGTTCATTAAAGAAAATGTTAGACGGGAGCATTTTTATTTTGTTGTAGATAATAAAGGTGGATTCGCTTCACTTCCCCGGACAAAAAGCGCCGAGGACTTTAATCCACCCTACATATAACGAATGTATGGTATGCTGTAGGGTGGATTAAGGCTATTGGCCGAATCCACATATACACTTAATATATAGATAGATTATGATAACGTTAAAAGATCCATTAGTGCTGAGCTTGATAATAATCCTGATTCCACTTATACTTGCAAATTATATCTTAAGAAAAGATAGTGGAAATTTGAGATTTTCTACTCTCAATTATTTTAAAAAGATAGAGCAGGGAAGTTTTGTTAAATATAGACATGTCCTGATTGCATTAAGGGCGCTGATAATTGTACTGCTGGTAATTGCCCTTGCGAGGCCTCAATCCGGTAAAGCTCATTCGAAGGTGACGACAGAAGGGATCGACATAATCCTGGCATTAGACGTCTCAAGCAGCATGCTTGCAGAGGATTTTAATCTAAACAAAAAAAGAAGAAACCGTCTTTACGTAGCCAAAGAGGTGGTAAAGGACTTTATAAAATGGCGTGAGAATGATCGTATAGGGATGGTAGTTTTTGCCGGACAGGCATATACTCAATGCCCTCTGACGCTTGATTATGATGTCCTGCTGCAATTCCTTGAAAAAGTAGAGATCGGAATGGTTGAGGATGGCACTGCTATTGGTTCCGCCATAGGCGTGTGCGTAAACAGACTGAGAACTTCTAAAGCTGAAAGCAAGGTTGTAATACTTCTAACTGATGGCCGTAACAATGCAGGTGAGATTGATCCGTTAACGGCGGCTGAATTGTCAAAAACATATGGCATGAAAATATACACAGTAGGTGCCGGTACAAAGGGACTTGCCCCTTATCCTGCCAAAAACCTGTTCGGGTTGAAGACGTACAGGTCTATACAGATTGATATTGATGATGAGGGTTTGACAGAAATTGCAAAGATTACAGGAGGTAAATATTTCAGGGCAACGGATACAGAATCCCTGAAAGAAATTTACCGGCAAATTGATAGTCTGGAAAAGACTAAAATGGAGGAGGCTATATATACCGAGTATGATGAGCTTTTTCATTACCTGGTTATTCCTGTTTTAGGAATACTTCTCTTTGAGGTTGTACTTGCTAATACAAGATTCAGGAGAATTCCGTGATAATTTAGGGATTCCCGCCTGCCGGACGGGCAGGGAGGGATTTAGGAATTGAAGGATTAACCAATAACGAATTTTCTGTTAACTCTGGAATCCTCCCGAAAGGGAGGTAGCCTTGCTTCCCCGGACGTAAGGCGCCGAGGACTTTTCGCAAGGAATCCAGTTTTTATAGTTTAAATATATGAAATACGAAAATATTAATTACCTATACCTATTGCCGTTGGTTTTCATCATGGCGCTGGCGTACATTGTATTCTTTAAGAGCAGACAAAAGGCTTTAAAGAAATTCGTGCAGGCAGAATTGCTGGATAGCATAGTAACGGCTGTAAGCAAAAAGAAGCAGATAATAAAGGCAGTCTTTGTTATTTCTGCCATACTCTTTCTGATATTTGCTTTAGTACAGCCGAAATGGGGATACCATTGGGAAGATGTAGAGAGGAGGGGAATTGATATTGTTGTTGCCGTAGATACATCCCGGAGTATGCTTGCAGACGATATCAAGCCAAATAGATTGGAGGCAGCCAAGAGAGAGATCAAAGACTTGATTGATATTATAGACGGCGACAGGGTTGGCCTGGTTGCATTTGCTGGTACAGCCTTTCTTCAATGCCCCCTGACCCTTGACTACGGCGCATTCAGCCTCTTTCTGGACGACTTAGATACGCGTCTGATTCCTGTAGGAGGCACCTCTTTTGGTGAGGCGATAAAAAAGAGTATGTCTGCATTTAGTGATAAACTGAAAAAACACAAGGCAATCGTACTTATTACTGATGGAGAGGATCATCAGGGTAGCGCTATGGAAATGGCAAAGGCAGCGAAGGAAAAGGGTATAATTATATATACGGTTGGTGTTGGCAAGAAAGAGGGAGCCTATATTAAAATAAGAGATAATAAAGGAAAAGAAGAGTTGTTAAAAGACAAAGAAGGAAGGGTTGTCAAATCGCGTCTTGACGAAGTATTATTAAATAAGATAGCCCTGGAGACAGGAGGTGCATATTCTCCTGCATATGGAATCCAATGGGGTCTGGCTAATATTTATACAAACATCATAGCGAAAATGGAGGAAAAACAATTAGGCGGCAGAAAGATAAAATTATATGAAAACCGCTACCAGATACCACTATTTATAGCGCTTGTTCTTATAACGTTGGAATCATTGATTGGAGAACGTACCAGGAAGAATAAAACTCAAATTGATAGAGGGGTTTAGGAAACTCAAAACTCAGCAAAGTGTCTAAAGTTTGAAGTGAACTAAAGTGCCTAAAGTTTAATAAATTGCTTACCACGCTTAGCGTGGTTACCACAACTTTAGCTCACTTCCTGCCCGAACTGCTTGGCAGGCGGGTAGGCACTTTAAACTTCAAACTTATCATGATAGAATTCATTACAAAATTAAGAATCTTTATAATACCGCTAGCTTGTCTATTCCTGATTGGCTGGATAGATCCTGCTACAGATAAAAACGAAGAAGGGCGTCAGCTTTATAACGAAGGGGAGTATGGAGAAGCAATAAGTAAGTTTACAGATGCACAGTTAGATTTGCCTGAGTCGGATTCACTGAATTTCAACATTGCAGGTACCCATTATAAGGTTGGCAAGCTTCCAGAGGCTGAAAAATCTTATAAAGGTATTTTGGATTCAAAGGATGCCGCTTTAAAGACAAAGGCTAATTATAATATGGGTAATACCATGTACAAGCAGGGTAAGTTCAACGAAGCCCTGGACTTTTACAAGAAGGCTATCAAGTCGACTGAGAAGGAACCTGGCGTAAACAGTGATGAAATAAAAGGGATCAGAGAAGATGCAAAGTATAATTACGAGTTTGTCCAGAAGAAAATGGAAGAGATGAAGAAAGAGCAACAGGAAAGAGAGGAACAGGAAGATCAGGATAAGAAGGAACAGGACGAACAGGACGAACAGAGGCAGGGCGATCAACAGGAGGAGGAAGAAAAACCTGATCAGCAGGAGCAGCGAAAGCAACAGCAGCAAAATAAGGAAGAGGAAGAGCAGGACAAAGGTGATAAGGGAGGACAGGAAAAGGAACAGCCATCTGAACAGGAAAGCGGAGAGGAGCCCTCGCAGCCTTATGAGAAAAAAGAGATGACAAAGGAAGAAGCGGAAAGGATCCTTGATGCGTTGAAGCAGTCAGAGCGATCCGCACGGGATATGCAGGAAAAAGAAGAAAAGTCCACACCGTTTATGATAGAGAAAAACTGGTAAAAGATGATAAAGAGAATCTCCTCAATTATAATATTTATATTTATGCTTAATCTGGTTTCTGTTGCGTATGCAAAGGAAATAAAGATTGTCATTAGCGTTGACAAAACAGTGGTAGAGGTGGGCAACCATTTTCGTTTGACTATTGGTGTGCATGGAGCATTTGATACGGATATACCACTGATAACACCACCTGAAAATTTTATATTGATGTATGGGCCGAGCGTGTCAACTCAAACATCTATAGTAAACAACGTTGTATCGGTTTTTCGCGGGTTTACGTATAGTTTCAGTCCTACAGAAGAAGGTAAATTTGAATTAGGGCCGGCGACTTTAGAATATAAGGGAAAAGTATATACATCAAATTCTGTCAAGATTGAGGTTGTAAAAAGAACACCATTTGAAGGTGATGTAGATCCTGGTAGAGAGAGAAGTAAAAGGATTGACATAAATAAGAGGATATTTGTCGAACTCACAACTGACAAGAAGGAGGCATATATCTATGAACAGATTATTGAGTCTTTTAAACTAATTTTTCAGAAGGGACTGCCGATAGATGACCTTGATTATGTTGCCGCTTCTACAAAGAGCTTTCTTGCAGAAAAGCTCGGTGAAGAGCGTCGTTATGAAGAAGTGCGTGATGGAATACTATATAATGTAATAGAGCTTCGCACGGCGCTATTCCCCCTGGTTTCCGGTAATATAGAAATACCTCCCGCAAAATTTAATTGTAATATTATAATCAGGCAACAAGGTTACAGTAATTCTATTTTTGATGAGTTTACGGGCAGAGGCGGACAGAGATATCCGGTGGAAAGAAGCACCGACTCAATAAAGTTAAAGATAAAACCCCTTCCGGAATCGGATAAACCGGAGGACTTTGCCGGTACAGTAGGGAAGTTTACCATGGACGTCCTTGCAAAACCTACAAAAGTAAAGGTTGGCGATCCGATAACGCTGTCGATAAATATTCGTGGAGAAGGGAACATACAGACAATAGGTGAGCCGGTACTTGTACTGGGGGACAAAAAAGATTTCAAGATTTATCCTGCGGAAACTAATACTACAATCACTGATAGAGGAGAGGGTGTAAGAGGTGAAAAGCTTTTCCGTAAGGTAGTTGAACCACAGCATGAGGATATTGACATGATACCGGCGATATCATTCAGTTACTTTGATCCTGAACTGGAGAAATATAAAACTATTACTCACGATCCGATGCCTATTGTGGTAGAACACTCTGAAGTAGAAATTCCCATACGCCTTACTCTTGATGATGCCGAAAATGTAAAGGGTCAGGTTAAGATTCTGACCAAGGATATACTGCCCATAATGTCTGATTTATACTCATTCAGGAATCAGGGCTTTGCTGTATATAACAAGCCTTTATTCCTGGCCTTTATCTTTCTTACACCAATACTTGTAGTGATAGTATGTATTTATGTACAGAGGCACAGAGAACTGCTGCAGACAGATGTGGGCTATGCCAGGAAGAAACGCGCATTGTCCAGGGCAAAGAAGCAGCTTTCAAATGCAAGACATCTGGTACAACTTGGCAATCCTTCTGAGTTTTATTCTACACTTGCCAAGACTGTCATGGAACATATCGCAGATAAGTTGAATTTAGCGCCGGCTTCCATCACATCGGACAATATTTCCGGTATTCTGAAAGGTCGCGGGGCCTCGCATGATGTAATAAAGGAGCTTAAACAGTGCCTTGAATCATGTGATTATGGCAGATTTTCTGCCAGTCAACATTCAAAGGATCAAATGGTGCGCACACTTGATACTGCTGAAGAATTTATAATGTATTTAGAAAAACAATTATGAGACGAAAAAAGATACTGATATTTCTTGTTTTATGCCTTGCGTTTCTTTGTGGGGGCAGTGTTTTGGCAGAAGCGTTGACGCGTGACAGCGGGGCAGATACTTTCTTCAGAGCAAATAAAGAATACAGCGCCGGGCAGAAGGCGATAGCTGAAAAAAGAGAACAGGAAGCTGTTGAAAAGTTTGAGCATGCCGTTCAGTTATACGAAAAACTGCTCGGTTCCGGTTTTGTAAACGGGCAGATATATTACAACCTGGGCAATGCCTATTACAGGCTGGGTACGTCCGGCAAGGCGATAGTATACTACCGCAGGGCTGAAAAATTACTGCCAAGAAACCCGGATATAAAGGCAAACATAAACCTGCTGAAAAGCGATTTTGTGGATAAAGAGTCAATTAGTCAGTTGCCGGAAATTCTTAAGATAGTATGTTTCTGGTACTTTTTCCTTAATCTGAGTGAGATTACGGCCATTACCGTATATATGTATCTTGCACTCATGTCATCTATACTCTTTTTTATTTTTGTAAAGGTACAATGGCTTAAAAATATTATTATTGTTTTTGCATCGTGTCTTCTTGTAATGGTTATATCTCTGGGCATAAAGGCGTATAGTCAGCATTCCATAGAGAGGGGTGTTGTGATTGCAGATGAAAGCAGGATAAGATACGGGCCTGGCGAAGAGTACGAACCCAGGTTTGAGATACATGAGGGCGCAGAGGTAAGGATAGAAGAGAAAAAAGATAAATGGTATAAGGTATACGTCTACGTGGACGTTGAAGGCATTCGTGACGATGAAGACAAGAAAGAGACCGAGTTTAAAACAGGCTGGATACCTGAAGCAGAAATAGGGAAGATATAACAATTTTCTCTTTGTCATTCCGGGCGCTGATCGTGAATCTAATTGTGTAATACCAACTCGTTTTTAACCTCTAATTTCTTTTTTCACTCTCCATTTGCAGTGTTTATCTGTGAAAATCTGTGGTCAAATTTCTCTGTTTTTTTCTTTGCGTTCTTAGCGTCTGGTGAAAAGTCTTTTATATTACAAAACAAACCCACTCTTTTAGAGGAACCATCTCTCATATTAACACGCCTTGATTTATGATTTATTTCTTTAAAAGCATTGACATAACGTCATCTTTGCAATCCATAAGATTGGATAGTGTCAGGCCAAAGATGCGTTGACTGAAATTTGGAACCCATGCCCTTGAATATAGACGACAATGCCGTTTGCCATCTTTTCCCTTGTCCGAACCCGGATTTGGATAAATGGCTACATCATATCCTGATACCTCTCGGAAGATATTTTCATGTTCTATTTCCCAGACATTTTCGTCAAATACCAGGTCCAGCCCAAACCTGAAAAAATGCTCACCTAATGGCGCCTCACAATATAACCGGTCTTCCTTTGAATTATCTTTAAACTTTACAATAAATACCCCATTCCAACCTCCATCCGGAAGGAAATCATCGGTTTCCAGTTTAAAATCGTGTTTGGTACATGCAAAGTCCAGAATTTGATCTCTGATCGCCTCTAAATCAGACTTGTCAGGTCTTCTTTTTTTCTTCATACAGAAACTATACGTTTAGAGCGGAGCCTTTTCAATCTATTTCTAAAAGGAAAATTAAAACCTGGACAGGCCGAGAGTTTGAAAAGATATTGTGTTAAGCTGATTTTATACTTGTTGTTTGTCATTAGAGTATTGTTTTCAGGATAAAAACAAGTTATTCTAAGTTCACTGAGAAACTCGTTTTTCAGACCTGAATAGTTGGAAATATTTCCCATATTGCAAACTACTAATTCTGGATGATTGATATTTTGAAAGATCCGCTTATTTTTATAAAGAAGGAAAGGGATTAGAATATATGCGGCTTTCTATGACTGAAGCAAGAGTAGTGATTGAACAATTAAGAAAGTGTTCAATCAGTGATCTTGATACATTATATAATGCAGGGACCCTGCCGGTGTTTGAAGAACTTGAAGGAGAAACCGCAGGAGCTATTCTTGCCTTGAATCCGGGAAATCCCCGGTGGTTAAAGTGTATGATTAAAATTGTACTTAAAAGTCCATTGAGGTGGTGGACCGGCAAAAAGTTTCTTGGTTCATTTGATATGCGGAAGAATGGTTCCGGTATTAATCTGTTTAAAAGTAAATTAATACCATGCCTTTTCAAGTTTGACACCTATATCAAGAATGCATACCTTGATGATAAGCCATGTCTTGTTTTAGACTACAGGGCATATCGGTCATTGACCTTTGGTTTGGTAGATAATGTAAGGAAAATCAAAGATGGAATAGTATTAGGGCAGGCGTATTATAAATTTCCGTGGAGAAAGCAAATGTGGTTTGTCGGGTACTTTGTTCTGTGTTCCCTCAACAAAGGCAAAATAAGGAAGAAATAGTTTCACGTCCCGCCACATTACACATCTTTTAATCCTATCGTCTACTAGTTTTCCTCCAAAAAGCGAAAAGGTGGACGTAAGCATTCTCCTTAGCGACTGTCGTGCCTCAGGTATGAATTCTCGAAAGGGAGGTAGTATCGATCATCTGTCAACAGCAACTTCCTGATATGAGAACTCAGATAATCCTGCATTTTCTTTCGCATGCTCTATTGTCATATTTACTAAATTACCTTTTTTATCCAGGTCTACATAAACATTTTCGCTTATCTCTTTTGTCTCTTTTACTTCTTTGCCGTTAAACTCAACATGGGCAGTGTCAGTATCAGAAAAATATTTTACTTTCATTTTTTACTCCTCCTTGAAAGCCTTGGAATATTTTATTTGCTGCCAAACGTAAAACTAATTTGCTGAAGCTTGGTGGTTATGATAGCAAAAAAGGCCGCAGAATGGAAACCTGAAAAATTAGGGAAGGAGTATATACTATTACACCACAAAGCTGAGCTTAGCTCTGTAAAATCTTTTTTCAGAAAGTTTCTTGAGTCTTAGGAAAAGTTAAAAGTACCTAAAGTTAGTGCCATTAACGGTTCAAACGGCTAAAACTGTTTAAACGGTTCAAGCCGCGTCTGTTTCCTGACATTAGTCACTTCTTCTCAACTTTATTGATGGTCATTGTATTGTTCAGACTCTTGAATGATTAAAAAAAGTGAAGGTTGTTAAATCCATTAAAAAAAATGAACGTGATGAAATAAAAATTGGAGAATTATAGTTTTTAAAACTATAAATAACGGTCGCTTTTCCTATTTTCGCCTAGTTCTTAAAAAACTTCGCTTATTTTAGTGTTCGAATGTGTCAAGTGGCGACCCCGGTTTCTTTTACTAAGTTAAAATATATTGATATTTTTCTATGAGATTTGTTTCCTCAATATTATTCATTTTCTTGAAAAGAGAATAAGTTTCTGTGCCAAATTCATAAAAGCTACTATTTCGCACCACCGTTGTAAGCGATGAAGGCAAGCCTTTGATTTTTATTTTTACATAGTTATCATAAATTGCTTCAGTCAAAGCTGAAAAATACTGATCTATTATATCCTTGGGTATAGTTATTTTTATTTCATTTTCAGTTTCTTCTTTAAAAAGGCTACGTGTTCTGAAAACTACTACAGGCATTATATGTTCGACATTATAGTTGACAACACGTCTAACGATTCGCTCGATTAATGCATCATCTCCTCTTGCTTCATTAATCTCTTTTCCTATAACAGAATTTTCTAGTTCTCCTGCAAATGCTTGTTTTTTGTAATCTCTTACTAGCTTTCTTTTATGAGTTTCCAAGCTGGGAATGATTTTCTCTTTTCTTATATTGTACAGTAATGGTATTAATTTTGAAACTGTCTTAGCAGTACTTATAGCTTTCTCTTTATCTTTTTCAATTCTTGCAATTAATTTAGAGAAAATTGTATAAATTGGTGAGCGTTGGTTAGTAAGTTTATAGATGTCTTTGTTTTTTGTAAAAAGACCTGTTGGAATGATTAGTCTTAATAAAGTTAATATGTGTACCTTCTCTATAGATCTATCAACAACCTCTCCATATCTATATTCAATTTGCATTTGTCCCTTGAATTTATCTGCGAAATCCTTAAATATATAATCTTGTAGCTCTTTTTTATATTTATTACCAAAGATGTCATCTGGTTTTACATTCTGAGTATCGTTATTAGCTTCAGCAATTAAAGTTCCCGCAGAATAAGAATCAAACTCATTGCTTAGGTCTTCTATCAGAGAATTAATTAAATTGATTTGAATTCTTATACGGGAATCCAAAAAGTAGCGAATATTTAATTCATTGAATTCTTTTTTATATTTATTATTTGTTAAAATGCAATTAATTATCTCTGATATTTTGTTATGTTTTACATAATTCAGAAAATCTATAATATTATTTGAATCATTAAATGTTTCTTTAACAAAACGTTTGTATTCTTGAGATGTTATAGGTCTAATTTGTTCCTTATTAAAAAACAACTTTAGAAGAGTGATTATTAAAATTATAAATCGAGTTTGATTACCATTTGTGAGACAGCATTCCTCATATTTTACAGTATTGCCTTTAATTCCTGTAATAGAGCTTGTCGTTAGGGAAATAATTACACCTGAATGGAGAAATCTAAACATATTATGGCTGTCAGTTAAAATACTATGTAATATGTGAAGATTAGTTTTTTTTAGTCCTGCATACTCTCTAGGGTTACTTCCAGCCTCTGTATCTCTATATTCTAAAAACAATATTTCTTTAAAGGATACCTCTCCCATTATTGTTTTATTGTCAGAAGACTTATAGAATTCTTCAGGAAAAGTTATTACTTCATTTTTAGTTGTTTCTATAATTTCGTTTATTATCTCACTCATTATAAATCTTTCTTCATGGTTGCTGACATGATACTGAAGTTATGGATCAATTTTTCAAAATACTTTCCAGAGCTTTTTATTAGGAATTTTCCAGGAGCCATAAACACAGAGTATTTATAATTATTTATATATTCTTGTTGAAGTTTTCTCTTTGAAAATTCAGAATAATGTACAAGATAATTTCTCAACTTATATACTGTTTGAGTTTTCTTAATTTGTTCATTAGTCAGTTTTTTAAATAAATTATAATTATCTGTAATAAAAGTCCTAAAGAAGGTTTTCGATTTATCAATATCATGAAAATCTCTATAAACATTTGAAAATAATATTGATTTTATAATTTTTCGATTCAATACTGAGTTACAAGGCAATTCTAATTCTTCTATTAGCTTACTTTTGTCCATTTCAATCAAGTAAATTACCTCTGCTTCAAGAAATTTTTCCCAATAAGCACAAGCTCTTAGTAATAATCCTTCAATAACTATTGTTTTCTCTGTTGAATTCAATAATTCTGTCTTTAGTTCAATTAGTTTCAAACCATATTTTATACTCTCTTCAATGTTTTGTTCTAATTGGACGTGATTTTTTAGGATTATATTTTTAGACAATTATTATCCTGAATAAAGTGCGCAAAAATCTGAGCAGCTAACAAGTTCTTCTACAGTTTCCTTATAGTAACGGATTTTATAGTATATCTGAATTGTTTCAAGTGTATTCTTAATAGTCACCTGGCTGTATAGTATCTATTTATATAGAACCTAAATTGAGCGATTTAATATTATATGCCATTGTAGCCGAAGGCGTTAGCCTGCGTTTCTCAGCATTTGGTGTGATCACGTAAGTTACGCAACCTCACAGAGCTAAGCTCAGCTTTGTCAATTCCTCAATATTATGATTCAGACTCGTTCGGGTTAAGACTTGTTTTTTCCTCTCCGGTATTTTTCATGTGATTTCGGGACTATTTTATTGCCGTGTTTTGTCTGTTGATGTGATTCTTTCTTGTCAGGGCCGAGAAGCCTTTTCAGTAGATCCGGCCTTTTAGTTTCAGTGAGTCTCTTCCTTATCCAGTCCCGATTCTCTTTCTTGTACCAGAAGAAGAAACGGTACTGATCCATCTTTTCCTGTTTTGATTTCGGTGTATAGTATTTCTTTAAAGTATATGGATGAAGGCCGGAATAGTACATGACGGTGGCTACTGTCATAGGCGTGGGCGTAAAGTCCTGTACGTGTTCTAGTCTGAAACCGAGTTCTTTCGTTTCTACTGCAAGGGTTGCCATGTCTTCTTCATTACAGCCGGGGTGGCCGGAAATGAAGTAAGGAACAAGCTGCTGATTGAGCTCGTATTTCTTGTCGATATTATCAAACTGTTTTTTGAATTCTTTAAAATGATCGAATGATGGTTTTCTCATTATTTTGAGAATACCGGCAGACGTATGTTCCGGCGCCACTTTCAGTCTTCCGGAAACATGCCGGGTCAGAAGTTGTACTATATAATCGTAAATGGACGCATCTGCTTTTTTGTTAAAACTTCTTGTTAAAAGATCGTGCCGGATTCCGCTTCCGACAAATGCCTTCTTTACCTTTGGGTGCGCATCTACTTTTCGGTAGATTTCGGTTATTTGAGAATGGTTTGTGTCCAGATTGCTGCAAACTACCGGATGGATACAGGAAGGAGCGATGCATTTGTCACATACCTCCTGCACAACGCCCTTCATTTTGTACATGTTTGCAGACGGGCCGCCGAGGTCGGAAATGTAGCCTTTGAAACCTGGCATCTTGACCACCTGCTCTACCTCGTTCAAGATAGATTTTGGTGAGCGGCTTGCAATGAATTTTCCCTGATGTGCAGAAATAGTACAAAAACTGCATCCTCCAAAGCACCCACGATGCATGTTTATAGAGAACTTAATCATCTCGTAAGCAGGAATAGCGCCGCGTTTTTTGTATTTCGGATGAGGAAGTCTTGTATAGGGCAGGTCAAAGGCGGCGTCAATTTCCTTTTCGGTCATCGTCTGAAAAGGAGGATTTATAATCACTGTTTTCTCTGAAATGCCCTGAACAATCCTGTTTGCAGAAACCTTATTTGATTCCTGCTCTACCTGTTTGAAATTTGCCGCAAAGGCTTTTTTGTCTTCCAGACAATCCTGATGAGAATTGATTGTAATATCTTTCCAGTTCTTATTCTTTGGAATACCTTCGCTTTGATCCCGGATATAGGCTGTCTGCCTGACCATAGTCAGTTGATGAAAGGGTACTCCTTTTTTCAGAAGCTTGAGGATTTCTTTCAGGGCCTGTTCTCCCATTCCGTAAACTAATAAATCTGCGCCGCTTGTTTCGAGAATAGAAGGCATCAGCTTGTCAGACCAGTAATCATAGTGAGTGACCCTTCTTAAAGAAGCCTCTATGCCTCCAATTATGACCGGTGTGTCGGGATAGATGGATTTCAGGATTTTTGAGTATGTGGCAACTGCATAATCCGGCCGGAAACCGGCTTCCCCTCCGGGAGTATAAGCATCAGTAGAGCGAAGTCTTTTGTTGACTGTGTAGTGATTTACCATGGAGTCCATACAGCCTGAGGTTACTCCAAAGAAATGTTTTGGCTTACCAAGTTTTCTGAAATCACGCAGATCGTCCTGCCAGTTAGGTTGCGGAACGATGGCTACCCTGTAACCTTCATTTTCGATAATTCTGCCGATTACGGCAGGCCCGAATGCCGGATGGTCAACGTAGGCATCACCGGAAATGAGAATAACATCAAGCTCATTCCATCCTCGCATTTCCACTTCCTTTTTTGTAGTAGGAAGCCATCTGGTTATATCCTGTAGTATTTTCACTTTCTTAATCTTGCCTTACGATATGTTTTTACAATTTTCACTGTTAAAAAGTATGAAGCGCCGCCTGCAATAAAACCAACAATTACTCCTCCAAGCAGTAAATGGACAAAAATTTTCCTGCCTAAAGTATTCATGATTTGAAACTGATGATATATTTCCCAGAAATCCAGGGCAATTAATTTGTGTGTAATTTTATTTATTATTTGGTGAGCGTCTCTCTCTTCAGGCCCGGGTAAAAGGTATTTTCCCACCTTGTAAGTAAAAATATAAATTGGTAGAAACGTTAATGGATTGGTAATCCATACTGCAGCCATTGCTGCCGGCCTGCTAGCAAACATTAATGTTGCAAAGAAAATTGCAATTAACATTTGAAAACCCATTAATGGAGAAAATCCAACAAATATTCCTATTGCGATTCCCAGACCAATTGCTTCGGGAGATCCACGCAGCATAATAAGCCACGGGATAAACCGGCGTATCTTTAAATGGATAAGTCTGATTTTATCATTAAACATACGGAGAGCTGATTCTGGTGTATCATCGTAAATAAACTATGAGACATTATGTTGAGAAGTGCGCTTTGCCATTGATCATTTTTCAACAATTTTTGTAACAATAAGAAGAAATTATTATAGTAAAAAGACTGTAAATTACAAAGTGGTATTAAATAATCGCCTCTTTAAAGAAAATTTCACGTTTACCTTCAATTCTGTTAAATTAATTACATTCGGAAAAGAATGAGAACCTACTGAGTATAAACAAAAACTATGGCATTTTGGAATAATAAAATCGAGTCATAATCTCCTTGTAAGAGAAATAACGATGATTGCTTGCACAAAAATAGACTTGAATTAGCGTTTAAGCACCGTTAAGATAATCCTTCAATAAAGCTTGAGACTAATTCCATGTCATTGGAGAACAAAATCTGAAGAAGCAGCCCCTCAACTTTCTTCCTGTGAATCAGCATAACGAGCAGCGTATTTTATTATAAAATGATGTTTCTCTATGTTGAAAATAAGTTCGTGAGATAATTATGCATTGGATTACGATATTGGGTATTGTCTTAATTGCTGCAGGAACTATTCTGACCTGCTTTGGTCAGAATATCATGAGCAGATTTGTCGACAAACACCTTTATCAGAGCATAAGTGAGAAAACCTCCCGGATTGATGAACTGGTAAACGGCAAGAATGAACTGCTCGTCAGGGTTGACGAATACCAAAAAAGACTATCCGAAAAAGACGAAATTATACAACAGCTAGAAGCTCAGGTTGACAATATAAATATACCTACCCCGGAGTCGCTTGCTGAGGAACAAATAGAAACCGGTACTCAGGTTATTCCTGAAAGGGATTTAAGTGATTTAATAGCACAGGCCAGAAGTCTTTGCAATGAAGGAAAATATGATGAAGCATATAAAATTGCAGATGAATTAAGGCGAAAGAATCCTGATTTTGGGCAGGCATATTTCGTTCTTGGGACGATCGAAATGTGCAAAGAACGCTATAGTAAAGGGGCAGAACTGTTAAATCGGGCCATTGTCCTTAAGCTGCCCAACGAGGATACGGCATGGGCCTTTCATAATCTGGGAATGGTGTCGTTACGAAAAAAGGATTATGAAAAGGCAAAAGAATTTCTTGAGAAGGCGGTTGAGTTGAATTCCAATATGGAGAAAAGCAAGAGTGCGCTCAAGTTACTCAACAACTATTTGCAGACAAATTACAGCGTTACTCAGGTCAGGAACCTCTACAATGAAGGTAAGTATGATGATGCCTATAGAATTGCGGATAGTCTTAGGGAAAAGAACCCCGGACTAGGTTTGGCGTATTATATTCTTGGTACGATTGAGATGCTCAGGGAGCACTATGATAAGGGGGAAGAACTGTTAAATCAGGCTATTAAGCTTAAGTTGTCCAACGAGGATATGGCATGGGCTTTTCATAATCTTGGAATTTCCTCGCTTCGAAAGAAGGATTACGAAAAGGCAAGAGGATTCCTTGAAAAGGCGGTTGAGTTGAATTCTAATATGGAGGAAAGCACGAAGACTCTCGAATCGCTCGATGATTTGCAAGAAAAAGAAGGGAATGATAAGGAGGAAGGAGAGGCAGTTGGCAGTGGACGGTAAGATGGAAGCAAGAAGCCATGAATCATTTGCTATTAGTTTTATCTTTTTCTGTATTCCCGCCAAAAGGCATGTCGGGCAGGCATCAGTATAAATCCGTGGCAAACTTTTTTTCTCTCTGTGTACCCGGTGGTTAAACGACATTTATGACAAAGATATTAAATAATCATGTCCTGGCGGCAGATGTAGGTGGCACAAATACTCGAATGGCCATCGTAACCGGGAATGGAGATATCCATACGCTCTTAAAAAAACCTACACATTGTAAAAATGGCCGGGACGAGATGATCAGGTTTATTGTTCATTTTGCAAGAGAAGTAATTGGAAAATCAAACCTTCCGGAAGAGAAGATATGTGGGATGGGGATTGGTTTTCCAGGTCCTTTAAACGCTGAGACCGGTACAATATTCAACCCTCCTAATTTAAATGGCTGGGATAACGTTCCTTTAAAGGATATTCTCGAAAAAGAGATGAAAGTGCCTGTTGCAATTGAGAATGACGCAAATGCAGCAGCACTTGGTGAATGGTGGAAGGGTGCAGGGTCAGGGACAAGCAGCTTATTTTGCATCACTCTGGGTACTGGTGTGGGGGGAGGTATGGTTCTGGATGGAAAAGTCTGGCACGGTGCATCATCAATAGCGGGTGAAATAGGGCATACTACCGTTATAAGAGATGGAATAAAATGTACATGCGGAAACACAGGATGCCTTGAAATATACACCTGTTCCGGAGGTATTTTAAAAAGAGTAAATGACGCATTATTGAAAGAACGAGATAATGGTAAATTCCAGCTACTTACTAACCTTAAACAGATAGATCAAATGGTAATGCAGGGCAATGAAGTTGTCCTGAAGATTATTAAGGAAACCGGAGTTATTCTGGGCATTGCAATAGCTAATCTTGCAAACCTTTTGAATCCGGAAATGGTTGTTCTGTTTGGTGGGGTAACTAATCTGGGTGCAAATCTTATTGAGCCCTTGAAGGAAGAAGTTAAAAGGAGGGCATTTAAAAAGGCAACTGACGCTCTAAGGATAGAATTGTCAAGACTGGGTGATAATAGCGGAATACTCGGTGCGGCAAGAAATATTCTTTCAAAATTGCAAAATCAGACAAAATCTTGAATGATTCCGGGATTTGAAATATTGCATTTCTGATATTATGTAGAGTATGTTCTCTAACCGGTTACATTGAAAACTTTGGTTAATCTGGAGATTCTCTGGATGTGACGTTTGAGGTTTGTGTCGGTTTCTTCCAGTCGGCGGGTGAGTGTTTCAAGTATTGTTCTCATAAATTTTATGTTATTTGAGAGATTGTATTCAAATGTCTTTTTATCCATAGTATGAACCTTGCAATCCGTAAAGGCTATTGCTGTGGCGCTTCGTTTATTTCCGGATATTAAAGACATCTCTCCAAAGAAATCACCTTCGTCAAGTGTTGCCAGTGTTGCTTCCGTATCTCCAACTTTTTTTACTATTTTGACCCTTCCTGAATCAATGAAATACATTTCCTGTGCACCTTCGTCCAGTTCTTTAAAGATAACATCTCCCTCTTTGAAATGAATTTTCTTTTCAGTGTATAACAAACCTTTTATACCCATCTTTCTGAATAGCCCGGTAACTCCCGAATAATATTGAAATAAAATACTACGAATTATTTTATATTAATTGCTTATAAGCCAATTTTGACAGTATTCTATTAATTTTATCATGGTGTGTCAATATAGAATTACTCATCGAAACGTGAACAGGGAAAAACCATTTTTGAAATTCTAAATTATAGCATCTTACATTATTTTATTGATATCCTTGACGCTTTATTTAGAATGCACATAGTAAGTTTTGTCAATTCAACGTATTACATGAGATTTACCTTTATGTATAAGAAGTTTGAAAAAAAATGTTATTAAGAAAATTATTAGGCGAGATCTTGGCTGATATGGGGTTTGTTACAGAACAACACCTTGAGAAGGCGTTGACAAAACAGAAGAAGCTGTATGAAGACAAGGCGTTGCCGGAACGAATACAAAGGTTCAAGCTTGTTTCCGAAGCGCGATTAGCTACGGGCACAACTCCAATGCTGGGTCAGATATTAATAGACATGGGAGTTGCTACAAAGGATCAACTTGAACAGGCAATAAAAAAACAGGATAAAATGATAGAAGTGTATAAGTTGTTGCAGAATGAAAAACTGGGAGCCACTGTGGAGGAATGTTCGATAATTAATTCTACCCTGAATATTGCTGAAGTATTAGAAAGTATCATGAAGTATGCAAATCGAGTGACAAGCTCAGTCGCAAGTACGCTGATGCTGCTGGATGAAGAGACTGGAGAGTTGGTATTCAGTGTTCCAACAGGACCAAAGTCGGACGAACTGATTGATTTTCGCCTCCCGCCAGGGAAAGGAATTGCGGGTTGGGTTGCTGAGAATGAACAACATCTTTTAATCCCTGATGTTAAGAAAGATAAGAGATTTTATGGGAAAACTGATGAAAAAAGCGGGTTTGAAACAAAATCAATACTTTGCGTTCCACTTAAGGCAAAAACGAAGATGATAGGTGTATTGGAGGTTATAAATAAGGTCGATGATACTTCTTTTACTGAAGAGGATGCTATGTTACTGAATATCTTTGCAAACCAGGCTGCTGTAGCAATTGAGAATGCCAGATTCTACGGTGAATTAAAAGATAGATATGAAGAGGAAAAACAGTTACAGGAAAAATTTGTAGAATCAGAGAAGCTTCGGGCAATGGGCCTGATGGCATCCGGCGTAGCACATGATTTCAATAATATGTTGGCTATAATATTTGGAAATATAGATCTTATCGAGGTTGAAGATAATAAAGATATGATTTTGAAAAGGTTGGCCAAAATTAAGAAAGCTGCAGTAGATAGTGCTAACGTAATAAAAAGATTGCAAAAATTTACAAAGACAAATAGTGAAGATACACCGTTTCAACCAGTCGAGCTTAATGACTTAGTAAGGGAGTCTGTAGAACTAACAACACCGATGTGGAAAGATGCTCAACAGGAAAAAGGAATTAGTATTGAAATTGTAGAGAATTTTTCAGAAGAAGAATTGATTATACATGCAAATGACTCTGATTTAAGAGAATCCATAATTAATCTGATATTCAACTCTATAGATGCAATACCACAGGGTGGAAGAATAAATATAGTAACATCTTTGAAGGATCAAAAGATATATTTAGAAATATCTGATAATGGAATTGGAATGACAGATGAAGCAAAAAGCAGGATATTTGATCCATTTTTTACAACAAAAGGTGTAGGTCATAGTGGGTTGGGAATGAGTATGGTATACGGGATAATCAAAAAACATAATGGCATAATAAGAATAAAGACAATACCGGGAAAAGGCACATCTTTTACTATAGTACTACCAATGGGCAATGGAATAATAGAAGAAGACAAAAAATCAAGTCCAGTTATTGAGATGGAAAAAGCTAACATACTGATTATAGATGATGAACCTGAAATAGGTATAATTTTATCAGAAGTGCTATCAAGCCATGGACATCAGACCTGTGTTTTCAGCAGAGGTAGAGACGGGCTAGAAGAATTTAAAACCGGTGATTATGAGATGTTAATAACAGATTTAGGAATGCAAGACATATCAGGATGGGAAATAATCAGCGTTGCCAGGCAGATAAAACCAGATGTGTTGATTGGTATGATAACAGGGTGGAATATATTAGTTGATGAAGCGAAGGAAAGAGGAGTAGATTTCTTAATAAACAAACCATTTCATGCAGATTATGTACTGCTGGCAGTAGCAAATGCCGTAAAATCTAAAGCTAGTTAGTAAAACAAGTGTTTCTAAAATTAAACTGGATTCTTTTCATATCCGTGTTATTACCTCTTGCAGGTTGTGCACAATCTCCATATCACTATAGTTTTTTACTTATAGATCCTTATGTCAAGAATCTCAAATACGAAGATGGAGATATTTCATTTCAATTTATCCCTACTGCTGAGCACATTTGGGTGTCGATATATAACAAGTCAGAAAACAGCGTCGATTTTATCAGTGATAAAGCAGAATACATTGATCCATGGGGAGCAACTCACAATATTCTCTTTGGATGGATGTTTGCTTCTGTAATGAAGGATTTTGTAAGCAACGGTCTTTATTTAAACTCCATACGGATTGATCCAGAATCGGCAAGTGAAGGGAATATCTGGATTAACATATGGCCGGGGCCGGGGGCAGACATTGGTGATAGCCGGGTCACTATTACAGATACATCAATTGAATATCTAGACCATGGTATGCTACCAGAGTATCCGCATCAGGGAAATGGGACTGGGCTCAAAGATACTACATTTTCTCTCATCTTGCCTATAGAGTATAGCGGGTATATGAAAGATTACGAATTTACGTTTATGATAACAGATGTAGAAATAACTGATCGTAAGTGAGGTTAATGGGAATCTCCTCTTTTGCGAGAGAGGAGGAAGAATGAATGAATGAATGTATGTATGACGAAAATATCATCTATCTTACTGGCTCTGAAGGGGGAAGCCGTTATTTATCATTTGTTTAGAGGGATACGCTCTACGTACTGAAAAACCCTCAAATAAACGAATAAGTTTTTGAAAGGTTGTTATTTTGCCTTAAGTCGTTATAAAACAAGTATTAACTTCTATTGAATTGTCCATTACGTACAATTTTACCTTTTCCAGTACCTCTTATCTCCTGATTAAAAGTGAATAGGTGTTATTTATACTTAAGGCTGTACAAATTCATAAAAATTACTGGCAAAACGTAAATTATGTTTCTATCACACAACTTATGCAATCAGTTTGTACATAATATACTAAATATGGTATTTTTTTGTTGACATTGCCAAAAAGTTGTTTTATGCTTATTTATTACATAAGACATTACCCACTAAAAGTTTATATTAAAATTCCGCTTATGTGCAGCATCGGAAGCTTTTGTAAATTTGATTTACCTGAATAAATAACCTTCCTCATTTTTAGACTTTAACAAATCATCAATGGCAAAGGCATCTTTTGCAATTTAAAAGTGCCTCACTTGCTACCACCAACAAAAAATTTCCAAGCCGTTTGTTCTACTAACACAAGATTGGGAGAGAAACAAATTTGGTGAAGAAACGCTACTTCCTAATCCAGGCAATAAGCCATCGGTAGATCGTTTATTTACCAAATTCTTTTTTAGATTCTCTTGTGTTATTCATGAGATACTTAAATGAGTCTCAGAAATTGTTTTCAAATTTAGAAAACTTACAACCTTGGGCATGTTTCATAGAATTATACTGCTGGCAGATTGTTGCCATCTGAAAAAGTTGCAAACAAAATTTGAGTCCTGATTATGTCAAAACTTACAAACTTATTAATACCACTTATTATAATATCAACCGGAGTTGTCTCCTGCACAAGCCAGAGTCTTGTGAGAAAAAGTGATGTCCACCAACAAGCCCTGCTACAACATGAGATGAAAGACGTGGCAGACCAAACAGGATATACAGAAATCTTCACGAAAAATAAGGCTCCAACAATAAATACAAAAAGTAAATATGCGGTTAATAAAGCTACCGGTAACGATAATGATGCAAATGCACGAAAGGCGATAAACCTCATTAGGAGGTCCAAGCCGGTCATCGTTGATTATGCAAACACAGTAGAAAACGATCCCACTTATGAGGAATTTACCACTGTTAATCTTGTTGAGGAAACAGAAACGTTAACTGAAGCAGAAGAAGAGAGTGAAAAAAGGCATATTTACAACCTGCCTGAAGGGCAGCAGAACAAAAAAGATCTGAGTCCAGTAGGCCTTGCCCATCTTAATCTTGGAATTGCTTACGCGGAAAGAGATTTGTTTGATCAAGCGATCCTGGAATTTCAGAGTGCGATAGAAGCAAATCCACATCATTTAGAATCACATGTACGATTAGGAACTACATATGGATTAAAAGGTATGACGAATGAAGCGCTATCTGAATTTAAGAAGGCAATAGATATTAATCTTAATGAAGCGGTTGCGAAGATCGTTTTTAATGCATTGCCAACAACTGCAAACCAGGAAGCAAGAACAGATGTAGTTAAGGCGCACATAAACCTGGGAAATGCATATAAGGAGGACGGGAAATTAAAAAGGTCACAGTCAGAATATGAAAAGGCTTTAGAGCTTAAACCGGAACATCCAATTGCCAGAAAATCATTAAGCGAAATATATTATAGCTTAGGTACTTCCTACATGGAGAATAAGAAATATGATAATGCTATCAATGCGTTTAACAAGGCATTGGAGTTAAACCCCGGTTCCCCTCAAATTAAAGATGTTCTTGGAAAAGCACATTATAATCTTGGCATAAACTATGCTAAGAACGGAGAACTCAATAAAGCAATTATAGAGTTTAATAAGACCATGGAGATTAATCTTAACTATGCCATGCTGGACAAAAATAAACTTAATATTATCGGTAAAGACCAGAAAGCTGTTTCAGGTAACCACATTCATCAAGACAGAAATCGTCCGGATGAAAATGCAAAAAATAATATTAACGGCAATAAAAGAAAAGACAGTTCTCATATAGAAGAAAAAGAGGAAGAGTTCCTCCGGAAACAAATGCCTCATAAGATTGATATTGTAGATGAGATGATACTGGCAGAAAAAGGTAATGCAATGGAACCAGAATATGATCAAAATCAAGTAGAAAGCCAACACTCCCTCCTTCCTTCGCAAGAAGACAATAAGAGTAAATTAGTGCAATCCAATAAGGCATCATTTGAGACTGAACAATTACAGAAAGCGGATGATTCAGAACATGAAAAAGTACAGTTAGAAGCTGAAATATCTAATGAAGGCCAGGGCAAGAAGCAAATCCTGGAGAATGTTGCTCATCTAAAGACTGTGGATATCAAAGAAATGGATGTTAGTGATCTGAATTTCGTGGATCAAGAAAGAAATGCTTCTTTGCAAGTAAGAGGGGAAGAAGCTGAGAAATCAAACACATATAACATGGATAAGGAAAAGGAAATGTCCAAAGAAAGTTTAGCCCAATTCAACCAACCAGACGAGGACAAGATTGTTGCCATTCAGGCAAACTCTTCTATTGGGAAAGTGGAAAATAATATTCTTGCAGGTGCTCATGTTGTGCCAGGAGAGGTTGAAAGTACCTCAGGCCATAGGGTTTTCTCTTACTATATAACCAGAAATTATAAAGACAAAATAGGATTTAATGAAGCCATAAAGCAATATGAAGACGCTACAAGGAAAAATCATTATGATAATAATGCTTTTCTTAGTCTTGCCCATGCTTATTATAGTAAAGCCATGCATCTTGACTATGCGATAGCAAGAAGGGAAGATGCGCCAGAAGGCAATCAAAACTTTTCAGTACAACGATTCTACCTTAATGATGATGCGGGTGATGAGGTAGCCAGTAAGGCAAGTTCAACTGAACAGACTAAAACACTCGAAGAATATAATATGACTTTCCATAATAAATTAGGCAATATGTATCACAAAAAAGAGAGGTTTAGTGAGGCCATAGAAGAGTATAAGAATGCACTCAAGATTGATCCAAATTCTTCAAAAACATTATATAGCCTTGCCTTTTCTTTCTCTAAAAAAGGTTCATATCCTGGTATTGCATTAAGGGGTAAAAACAATCCTGAAAGAACATTGTCTGGATTTTGAAATCTGAATTTTTGCTGGCTTGCATACAGTTACAGGTAATTGCAGATATAAAATCAGGCCTTCAATAGCTTTTTACCACTGCGTAGGGGGGGGGCGTACCCGCCTGTACCTATTCGGGCAGGTAACCATACGCCCCTACATTTTGCAATAGAAAGGGCCTTTTGGTTTGTTTTGTATGCACAGAGATGATGTATACGTAATGCCTCTATTCTATTTGTTTATTTATCCTGTCAATCCCCTAAATCGTATTTGGTAAAAACCGGAGAACAAGAATCGAATGGCGACTCAGTACGAATTAAATCTTAGAGATTATACGAGGATAATGCGGAAGAGAAAAGCTATTATCATCTTTTCCGCCGTCATGCTTGGGCTCTTCAGTCTGGTTTTCTCTCTCTCAAAGCAGCCTATACCATTGTATAAAGCAACATCAAGCGTAAGAGTAGAAAAGACAACGACGGTTACAGGGCTATATGTTGAGACTATATCATGGTCTGATGCGGATAATTTAGAGACGCAATCCGCCATAGCAACCAGCATCCCTGTGGTCGAATTAGCTGCTAAAAATATGGGAATTATTGATAAAAAACTCTCCAGTCAGGAAATTAGAGATAATGCAGAAACAATGAATATCATCATTGGCCTGAAGAATAAGCTTACCACACTTGTGGAGGGTGAAACTGACATAATAAACATATCCGTAACCTCGGAGGATCGGAGATTTGCGATGCAATTGTCTAATGCCGTTGCCGAAGCATTTCAGGAAACAAACTCCAGAGAAAAGAATCTGCGTACATATGAAGCAAGGGATTTCATTGAAAGGAGATTAGGTGTAATTATCAAGACTTTGAAGGCATCTCAGCAGGACCTTAAGAAACTGAGACAGGAGAAACGCTTTGTTTCAATGGATACTCATGCTAAAGATACCGCTCGAAAATTAAATGATGCGGAAGAAAGACTTCTTGACTCCAAAAAGAAGGAGGAGGATATTGAACAATTAATTGAACATCTTAAGTTCCAGAAATCTTTGCCCAAGGAGAAAATTGTAGGTTTTTATTCAAAGGAGATAAGTCCCGTGTTTACAACCCTCAACGCTAAATTGGATACCCTGCAGTTAGAAAGGAACCAATTATTAATCGACTTTACTGTGAATCATCCCGAGGTAAAAAGAGTAGATACGGAAATAGATGCCATAACTCATAATATGCTGGACCATTTACTTGCCGAAAGGGGAAGGCACAAGGAAGTCCAGAAAGACGCAGATAGTGACAGGTCTAAGCAACTGAAAGTGTTTCTCACTCTTCCTGAAATTAGTTTTGATATGGAAAGAATTCAAAGCGATATCACCGGTTATCAAACACTCCTCAGGTCTTTAGAACAGAAATATCAGGAAGTACTGATTAAAGAAGCGGAAAGGATACAGGAAATAACATTAGTAAGACCTGCTATTTTACCAATTTTCCCGGTAAATCCGCCTACTACCAAAACAACAACAGTGATTGGAACTCTCATAGGACTTATATTGGGAGTGGTCATGGCATTTGTACGTGAGACTATGGATACTTCCATCGGTACAATTGAGGATGTAGAGGAGTTTATTGGTGTTCCGGTTGTTGGGGTAATTCCGTTCATGGGTACTGAACAAATCAAAGATACATTGTTGAAAAAGAAAGATACAGAGTTGCCGGAAGAAGTACTCGAGTTGAATGCCAGATTAGTTTCTCATTTTGCACCAAGATCTACCATCGCAGAGAGCTACAGGGCTTTGCGTACAGGAGTAGAATTTATTGCAACGGAGAAGCAGATGAAAGTTATAGCAGTTACCAGTTCATCTATGAGGGAAGGGAAAACAACAGTAGTAAGTAATTTTGCCATGACGTCGGCGCAGATCGGCAAAAAGGTACTCTTGATTGATGCTGATTTAAGAAAACCAATGATAAGTACAATCTTTGGAATAGAAAGAGAGCCAGGGTTATCTGACGTTATACTGGGAAACTATAATTGGGATGAGGTGATAAAGACCGATACAGATATTATGATGGGAAAGATGGGCATGGAAGATATAACGACAACAGCACAAGGAATAAATAATCTAAATATAATAACCTCTGGTTTGATACCGCCAAACACGTCAGAATTACTTAATTCCTCTAGAATGAATGAGATTATTGCCCAGGTCAAAGGTTCATACGACATTGTATTGATTGATTCTTCACCGGTTCTCCCGACAACAGATGCTGTGATAGTAGCAGCAAAAGTAGATGGTGTGGTAATGATATACCAGGTAGGCCAAGTTGCAAGGGGCGCCTTGAAGCGCGCAAAGACGCAACTGGAGAACGCAAAGGCAACCGTAATAGGTGTGGTTTTGAATGGCCTTAAACCTGAAACAGGCAAGGATTATAAAGACTATGGTTATTATGGATATTATTATGGTTACGGTTCAGAAGAAAAGGAAGAACCATGGCACAAAAGATGGTTTAAGATGCCCATAATAGTGGACAAATTTTTAGAAAAGATTAAAGGGAAGGAAGAAGAGGAACCTGGTATAAGTGAAGAAGAGCATAAGAATGGAATTGCAAAATGGTTCAAGATACCTGATATAATAAATATGTTACTGGTAAGAATAAAAGGTGGCAAAGATAGTGCAGAAATTGAACCTCCCATGGCCAAGCCTACCCGAAAATCCTGGTCAGAAAGGGAAGGAAAAAGTTACTTTAAGGAAGGATCATGGCAGAGATGGCTGAAAATCATTATTCTTGTCATTGCGTCTACTTTCATATTTTATGGTTTACTGTGGCAATTTGGCATCCTGAAGTACTAATAGAAGAATAGCTGTTAGCACCTTCTTGTGGAGAAAAACAAAAATGACAGTTGTATCAAAGAGAATTAATATAGTAGTTGCCTTAGTCGCATTAATTACCTCAATTATCCTTGTTGGTTGTGGAAATATTTGGGATACTGAAAGACCACCTTTAACGTCTAGAGGACATGGGGTTCTCCGTTGGAAGATGCCGTGGAAAGCGGCCGCATGGTCAAGGGATTTTGGCCCTGAGCAGTCAGGACATTTTCGCTCTCTGGCAATAGGAGATTTAAATAACGACGGAAAGACTGACATTATAGGTGGTAGCTACGATCCTGGAACGATATTTCTCTGGCATGGAGATGATGCAGGCAACTGGGAAAGGATACATCGTTTCAGAATAACTGGGGATATACGTTCATTAGCTGTTGGGGATTTAAATAATGATGGTTGGCTTGATATTGTTTCATCCAGTATGGGAGATACAAATGGCGTACAGGCATGGATCAGCGATAATGGTAAATTCCATGATTTTGAACCTGTCACTGAAAAGGATTTCTATAATGGCCTCAGGCTTGCAGATATAAATAATGATGGTATTCTGGATATTATAGCATCTAATAAAACCGGTGAAACCAAAGGAGGTATTAATGTCTGGTTGGGTTCCGGCAATGGGAGTTTCATTGAAGAAACAGGTCCAACACGCAGGTATTTGTATAGTGATGTTGAAGTAGGAGATTTCAATAATGACGGGAAGCTTGATATAGTGGGTGCATCATGGGGACATTATGGGGGGGCATTGAGGGCATGGCTGGGTTCAGGTGATGGCCGGTGGTCTGCCGTAGAGGCTGAGATTGAGAAGGGTTCATTTTGGGGTGTTGATGTGGCAGATGTCAATGGTGACGGAAATCCTGATATTATTTCAGCTGCGAATTTTGATGGTGTAAAGATACATTATGGTGATGGTAAGGGTAACTTCTCAAAAAAGAAGACACTTGCCGGAAAAGGAAATTTCTGGAGGGCAAAAGCTGTCGACCTTAATAATGACGGTTTATTAGATATAGCTGCTACATTAAGTGATAATAATGGAGTTATTGTATGGTATCAGAAAGATTGGTTTAACTGGTTGATTGCCAAAGATGAAGGGTTGCCCAGGAAGGGTTTTTATTTTGATATCGACTTTGCAGATTTTAATGCTGATAACAGGCTGGATATAGCCGCCACGGCCTATGGAGAAGGAGTAAAGATATGGTTAAGGGGTGTAGATGATCTGGCAGAGATAAAGACTGAAAAGGATATGGTTGCAAAAGAGGAGGAGGAGATGAAATCTCCTGTACCTGTATTTTATACTTCTGTCTTTTTTGATACTGAAACGGCAGATATCAGCCCGGAAGCAATGACTATTTTAAATAATTTGCTTAACGTTCTTAATAGTGTTGAGGGAACTGTTGTAAAAATAAAGAAAGATGCCGATTCAGGAATGGCCGGTGCAAAGCAATCTTCAGGTAATCATGCTCTTTCAGAAGCGAGATTTAAGGCCGTGACTGATTTCTTTCTTTCCAGAGGTATATCCCAGGAAAGCATTGAGATTGATACCCTGGTAGACTCGAAGATTGAGAATGAGGGTGAAGAAGAAAAGATATGGCAGGAAAACAGAAGGATAGACATTGCAGTAAATTATGGTAAATCACTGGATAGCAAACAAGAGAGCGGAGAGAAGATTGATGCCATTCCTGAAGCAGATGAGGAAGGGGTATACGCCTATCCATTTGTAGAAAAAGGTGACTTGATTCCAGTTAAGGAATATAAGGTTTGGAGGGATGTAAGAGGTATTCCGGAGTATAGGATTGGTCCAAAAGATAAATTGTTAATAACATTCTGGATAGGTTTAGATGAAAAAAAATATGATGTCACAGTCTCACCTCAAAATACCGTGTCATTTTCCTATATCAAAAATTTCAATGTAACCGGCTTTACACCAACGGAATTAGAAGAAGAATTCACTAAACAATTAAGTGAAGTGTTCAGAGATCCGTTTATTAAGGTTGAAATACCTGATGAATTAAAGCATGCTTATAGTTTATCAATATTTGGAGCAGTAAGATCTCTTACACGGCAGCCGACTGGACCAGGGGTGTATAGAATGTTCGGGAAAGAGAAATTTACGGAATTTCTATCAAGAGCAGGAGGACATTTACCCACTGCAGATTTAACCAGTGTACAATTAACAAGGGGAAGGAAGCAGTATTATTTAAACATATTTGACGCACTTTTCAGATCTGATTATCGTCAGGACATAATAATTGAGGATGGTGATGTGTTTTTTATTCCCAGCAAAACGGAGATCAAGAATAGAGTCTATGTTATGGGTGAAATTGCAAAGCCTGGTTTGTTTACATTTGACAATGATATTACATTGCTTGACGCAGTAATAAGCGCCGGCGGGCCTACCGTGTATAGCAAGTCCAGGCAGGTACTCGTAATAAGAGGTGAAGTCGAAAAACCTGAGGTTATTAAAGTTAATTTAATGGATGTTGTCCAGAGAGGTGATTTCAGAAAGAACATTCCATTAAACAGTGGCGATGTCGTTTATGTGGCAAGAAATATCCTTGGAGACATACGAAATTTTATAAGAGCATTTGGGCCTTTTATCCAGTTAGCTAACATGCCTACAAGTATTTACGAAGGTACTACTTTTCCCAGGATAAAGGGTGTCCCGTTCCAGCGTGATGTAGCCCCAGCAATCAGTACAATACAACAAGGAGCACCTGCATTGCCGCAAGGAGCCGCTACCTGGCAAGGTGGCGAGGCTAAATAAAACAACTAATTTCATCAGCTTTAAAAGGTAAGTCTGCCATGTCAGATTTCTTCCTGTTAGCCTGTTTAAGGCATAACTGCACAAAACATATCTCGGCAAGTCTGTCTACCATAGGCACAGGCAAGGATGATGCTTTACACACTACATAATTGGTATAATGTATTTTGGGAGTTTGTAAATAATGGCTAATGGTGTAAGACAAATAGACATAAGCCTGGTTATAATGCTGATTGGCATTATCCTGGTTGGTTGCGTAGTTGGCTTTGCTATTACCAAGGCTGTGCCCGTACTCGTCCTTGCGGGAGTAATTGGAGTATTGATATTTATAGTAAGTTTTGTGTGGCCTCCAATTGCTTTATATTTATTGGTATTTTCCATGTTATTATCACCCGAAATTGGAACAAGGACTACAGAGGGAGCAGGATTTACGATTAGAATAGATGATTTACTCCTTGTGATATTAGCGTTCAGCTGGCTTATAAGGTCCGCAATTAAAAAAGAATTTGGAATATTCCCGAAGACACCTTTAAACACTGCGATTACAACCTACATTTTACTCTGTTTCTTCTCAACCATTATGGGTGCGCTTTATGGTAAGATAAATGTAATTGGACTGTTCTTTGTTTTAAAATATTTTGAATACTTTATAGTTTTTTTCATGGTAATCAATTTTATCAACACAAGGGAGCAGGTTAAAACCTTTGTAATACTCTTATTGATAACATGTGCGATAACTACTTTTATGGGGTTTCTACAAATACCTGCAGGAGGAAGGGTAACAGCGCCATTTGAAGGTGTATCAGGTGAACCTGGCACTTTCGGTGGATATCTAATAATGATGATGTCTGTCAGTATAGGTCTTTTTCTGACAAGTGAAGACAGAAGAGTAAGGATGCTACTGGCAATCTTAATAGTAGCAAACATAATCGTGATCATGGCTACAGAATCCAGGGCTTCATGGATGGGTCTGCCATTTATGTATCTATGTTTCATTGTCTTGAGTAAGAAGAAGTTACTGTTAATAGGTGTTATGGTTGTATTACTTGCCTCAAGCCCATTTATTCTTCCAAAGAATGTGACTGATAGATTTAGTGGTACATTTAAGACAGAAAGGGGTTATCGGGCAACTATGGGGGGTAAGCAATTGGCATTAGACTCTTCTGCAACACAGAGAGTGCAAAGCTGGCAGGGAATATTAAGAGATATTAGGTTTCACCCCATACTCGGGTACGGTATAACAGGATATTGGTTTATAGATGCTCAATATTTCAGGACACTGATTGAACTGGGCATATTGGGTCTCTGTATATACTTATACCTTATGTACCGGATCTTCAGATTCTTACTACAGACATATCATCTATCAGATGATAATTATGTAAAAGGTTTGAGCATGGGTGTACTTGCAGGATTTATATCTCTCTTGCTTCATTCTATCGGTTCAAATACTTTTATAATCGTTAGAATTATGGAGCCTTTCTGGTTTTTAATGGGACTTGTTGTTGTGCTATATAACATAGAGATGGATAAGCAGGGTAAGTTACAGAGAGGATCATTAAAGATACATGAGAATATAGTAAATTAGTTTTTTAAACCTAAGAAAGTGTGTTCCAATAGATTTTAAGTCAGGCCTTCGGCGACTTTTGACACTGTAGGAGCCCGCCATGGCGGGCGATCGCCAACGGGAGTTGGCTCCTACCAAAACTTTGAAATTCCTATACATAAATTAAAGGTGGAAAGATATTATGCCTAAGCATATCAGTCATCACAAAAAATCCTTTGGAAGAAGATTATCTGCATGGTTAGGAATACGCCATACATCAAAGACGTATTATCTTATTTATTTTCTGGCAATTATAGCCTTAATAATTTTATTTCCAATGATTATGAAATTCTTCACAGGCTTTAAAGAAAATTATGGTAAAGGTTATGGATATGTTCCAAGAGATTTTGAGAGATCTGAAAGATTAATAAAGGAAAAGAAACCAATCCCTTTTCAACCGAATGAAGCATTGCAATATGATAAAAGTTTTAAAGAGAAGAAATGAGAAAGAGAAAGAAGGCCGCAATCTTGTAATTTAACTTCAGAAAAAGTAAAGAAGTATCATACAGAAATAAAGGGAAGAAGCGTAAATAGTTGGCCTTGAAATAAACCTCTGACCCGTATAAATAAAGGGAGACAAGCGTTTTTGAGTATGTTAAAATTGCAAGGAAATACGCAAAAACACACAAAAACTGGAGGATTTTATGCAAGCAAAACCGAAGTCACTGCA